>NZ_LMJC01000030.1:0-382325 GCF_001429215.1 Acidovorax sp. Root267 | reverse complement strand
ATGGCTCGGCCATACCAACCACGAGTTCAAAAAAGGAGGACCTACCGAAGCATCCACCCTATAGTTATCCACAGTTGGCTTCAAATGGAACCAGCTCTAGCCCCTGGTCAATGTTCGACTGGCACTGCTGATCACGTTTGCACTGGCACTAACACTCAGGCCCTATCAGCAGTACCTTTCCGAGACAGGAAGTTCTTTTCTCGCCTTGGGTCGGTTGGCATTTGGCGGCTTGCTTCAGCCCGACATGCAAAACCGCTTCCCGCTCGCCTGGTCGGATCGAGCGGCCAAAGTTGATCGCATCAAGCCTTGGACGGCTACGGCAGAGCATCCAAGTGGCTCCGCACGATCTGCAGAGGCCATCCTGGACTTCATGACATGTGACTGGGCTGCGATGGCGAAGCAGTTGCGCGACGGTGATGCAACGTTGCGTCCCCGCTGGCAAGAGCGTCCCTTGTTCAAAATGGGGCGACTCTCGCTCCAACTGCCCTGGATGATGGCTGTACAGAATAACTCTGCAGCAGTCATCAATAACCTGCGACGGTTGGGTGCCCGAAGAAATGAAGCCAAGGAAGAGACCCGTCGAATTGAAGAGCGGCTCGGAGCGCTTTTCAGAGAGCGTGGATTCCACGTGGTTGTCGGGTACGAGATCCCCGCACTGGATACAGAGGATGCCAACGCAGGGGAAATCGATTTGATTTGTGCCCGAGACGGGCATGTGTTTGTCTTGGAGCTCAAATCAACCTACCAACGCCGCTCAGTGAAGGAGGCGTGGGCACATCGAACTTCTACGCTTCGAAAGGCAGGTTTGCAGTTGAGCAGGAAGGTCCCCGCTGTCCAGCGTGCGCTTGGGCGGGACATGGAATTGACGGCTGCGCTCGGTCTCGTGAACAGCCAGCCCACGGTCACGGCTTGGATCGTTGATACCTCGATCGAATGGGATCACCAACAGTTCCGAGGTTTCCTCAAGGTCTCTCTGGAAGAGGTGCTGATTGCGCTGCGAGACGACAGGCAGCTTCTAAATGACCCGCATGGGCTGATTGGTGGACAGGCCGCTCCTGATAAGGGTGCGGAGGAATATGCGGAACCAAGCAAGGACGACACCATGTATCCGGATGGGTTCTCTGCCGGGCGCTTTGTTGAGGTGATTGAAACGGCTGCCGTGTGGGTGGGCAGCCTTTGAACGTTGCCAGGCCTTTCGGAGACAAGGATCCATTTTTTACTCCCGAAAGCGAGTTTTGCACTCACTAAACTGTAGTGGCGCAAAAACCGCACCGACGAATGTAGAGTGGCGCCGGCCTCTAAACACCAATGGCGCAGTTTGGAGGAAACTGAAGTAAATCAACGACTTACGCCTTCTTGGTTTCTAAAGTTAACTGGCGTTCCGCAGCAGTCAGAGGGGTGGGGGTTGTCAGCGATCTATCGGAGTCGGGAACTCCGCCTCTTTGCAGCCGCATGGCTCTGGTTGCCCGGCCGTTTCGTATCTAGTGCAGATGTGTAGGCCGGGAAGCACTGTGGATCCTCGCTGCAGAAGGGTCTACCACCGGGTCCCCCAGTTGGCGTCTATCTGTGACGCCCTAGAAGGCGGGTGCGATGGCATGTGATCGAGCCCGCTGACGTAGTCCAGACCGTGCGTTTTACGCGGACATCGTGAACTCTTACATCCTCCACTGCCGCTATCTGCCGTGGGTCGTCGGGCGATGCGGGGTTGTCCACAAGGTTTTTGACGTGGAGTGCCAACGTCCCAATGATTAGACTTGGCTTCCATGAGGTGGCCGGGCATGGTCGTTAACAAGATATCGTTTGGATTTTTTACGAGATCGACCATGGTTCTACTGGCATCTTGCTTTTAATCATCTCCTTGAAGAGATTCAATTATTATTCACTATGCAGAATGAAGAATGTAGACGCACAACCTGCAGTGACCAAATAGGCCCGCCATCCAGTGCCAAGGCTCCCTTCGCATTTGTGCATATACCGAAATGCTCGGGAACGGCATTTGAAAATTACATGATTTCCCAGGGAGGAGGCTTTGCATCTTCTAGGGCATTTACTGGTGTTGGTGTGAATGGTGAGTCAGAATCGCTTGAGGCGTATTTCAAGAAAGAGTCATTATCGTCATTTGTCTTTGGGCATTTTCATTATCAAAATTTACTACGCTTTTGCCCCAATGCATTTACGGCTACCTTTGTCCGTGATCCGGTGAATCGCACAATTTCGCAGTATAAATCATGGCACGACGAGAACAACTTTCATCCTGACGATCCACATTATAAAGTGGCGACATCCTCTGAGCGCGACGCACTGATTTTTGCGCAGCAGGCATCTTTGGAAGAATTTGTGTGTTCTGGTAATCCAATAATCTTTGATGGGGCGTTGGGCAATCAACAAACAATTTGTCTCTCCACGTACTTGGGGGGGGATATGGAGGAGCACCTGAAAAGTGCAAAAAAAAATCTAAATACATTTGATTTTTTTGGAATTACTGAGAATTTTGTGGAATCACTGGAGCTCTTGCAATTGATGATTCCGGATTTTTTGGATTATGGAATTGCCAGAGAAAAGGAAAACAGATCTCGCATTGTTGTTGATGAGGTGACTCAACACGTGAGAGGCATAATTGCGGAGCAGGTCAAATACGATCAGCAGCTTTATGAATATGCTTGCCAACTCTTCAAGGAGCGTATCCAAGAGTGGCGCTCTGGCTCCATGCCCGTCTATGCGTACAAGTGGTTCGCTGGGGAAAATACTGATGATCGTCCTCAGGGAAGCAGGTCTTCAAGGCAGCAGCCCTCCCAGGAGGAATATCAGGCCTTGCGGTTGAGCCTCTCAAGACTGGAAATCGAAAACAAGAGAATACAGAGCGAAAGCGAGCAATTGCGCGAGCAGCTACAGCAAATCGAAATCATGCATTTGCAGGCGTCCGAGGCGAATCAAAAAGCTTTGGAGGTGCAGCAGACACGTTCCATGGAGGCCGAGGCTGTCAATGGCATGGTTCGAGCGCAACTTGCACATCTGGAAGCAAGCCATATCCAGCTTCGCCAGGTGTACTCGGATATCGTCGAATCACGATCGTGGCGTTTGATGCAAGCGCTGCAGTCTGTCTTAGCGAGATTTCATATCAAGTAATTCCTGCCTTGGCTTGGTTTGAATAAGTGTTTTGATACGCATGGCAAACATTGATGTGTGCCTATGTCGTTGTGTTTTTTCGCGCTAAGGGGGCTGGTGCAGATACCACTCCGCGGTCTCGGTTTTGGCGGGGCTTGGCAATTCATGGAAGAGAACTGAATGATGGGTTGCAACCACACACTACCGGCCAAACGGCGTGGTTTGGCGGGGGGTGGATGGTAGAGCAGGGGAGACTCTTGTGAGCCACATCGGTGGCGCTGTACAACGCGACAGGATTTGTGGCCCGTCTGGCTCAAGCCTGCTCAGTAGAGCTTAGCTAGTGACGATGCTCTTGCTGCATTCGTGAATTTGCGTTAAATTTTTTAATTGAAGCCTATGGACTGGAAATCCCGCTTGCTGGAGAGGGTGTCTCGAGGGGCCACTAATTGATTTAGTGATCCTCAATCACTATGAGAACTAAAAAGATGTTCAATAAAATGAGATGGCAGTCCACAAGATCGGTAACCCTTGCAGTGTTGACGCTCTTTCTGGCGGCAGCTCAAGCCCAGCAGATTCTGCAACTTACGCCGGGAGAGCCGCCGACGGAGAAGCTTGCGCTCACCGCAATGGATACCAAGCCTGGCGAAGCGTTGCTCATTGAAAATCTAAAAATTAACGATGAAGTTCCTTCGGTAGTGAATCTCAGGCTTCGGCGTTCAGAAGTCACCAGCGGTGAAACACAATTTATTGTTGTCGATGAAAAGGGATCGCGGGCCTTTCCATTGGCTACCAGCGCACATTTTGTGGGCACGCTCGAAGGCAATCCCGATAGCTATGCTTTTGTAACGGTATCCCCCAAGGGAGAAATTCGCACCATCATTCACCGCGGGAAGGAGACGGTTGTCAATGAACTGCTTCCTGTTCGCGGCAACGGTGCGGGTGCTGCTGTTTCACGCTTGGTGAATCATCAGAAGGATTTTATCAATCGAGAGTTTTCTTGCGGTGTAAGTCCAGATTTTCTTCAATCCGACCCGAGCCAGAAGAAGCTTGGGATTGAAAATTTGCTCAGAACTGGCAGGGAAAATTCTCAAAAAATTTTGGGTGAAGAGAAAGCAGGCAGCCCTCGGCGTGCGGATATCATCATTGATAGCGACTACGAGTTTTATCAAAATTTTGGTTCTGAGTCTGCTGCATTCACATATGTGACCAATCTGCTTACCTATGTGGGTAGTCGGTACCAAGCAGAAATATCCACCCGTTTCAATCTCAAGCAAATAGTAATTCGCACAACATCTGCCGATCCTTGGACCCAGACAGCCACGGGCGCGATGCTCAACGAGTTGCAAGCCTTCTGGAATGCCGGGGCAAATGCCTCTGTTTCGCGGCACCATGTTCATTTGCTTAGCGGGAAAAATTCTGGGGGTGGGATAGCCTATGTGGGTAGCCTCTCCAACCAAAGTACGGCTTATGGCGTTAGCGCAAATATCGAAGGAGATTTCAATCCGTCGAACCCGCAGGTCATCTGGGATTCGGTCGTAGTTGCCCACGAGATTGGACATGCATTTGGTAGTTCACATACGCATGACTACGACAATCCCTATATTGCTCCGTCGCCTAATACCGGTGGTGCAATCGATTGCTGCTATTCGGGAAATGCTACTGGGCAGTGCGGCATTGCCCTTGGGGGTGCCGGACGGTTGGGCTTTTTGCCTGGCACATCCTCAACCACTGGAGGGGGCGCAGGACAGGGAAACGGGACCATCATGAGTTACTGCCATCTGCTCAATGGGGGGATGAGCAACATCACATGGACTTTTGGAACCAATCACGTCTATGGGGTAAATGCTGGCCGTGTTCCAACTGTGATGTCGGATCAAGCGCAATCAAAGCTGCCGCTGGATGCTTCAGGTACCTTCGATCTGAGCGTTAGCAAAACGGGAACAGGCACGGTAACCAGCTCTCCGGCAGGTATTAATTGTGGCGTGGACTGCAACGAAAGTTACGCTGCGGGCACTATCGTCACGCTGTCTGCATCCGTTGGAACGGGGTACACATTTTCCGGATGGGGAGGTGCTTGCTCGGGTACCGGTGTGTGTACTGTCACGATGAGTGTGGCGCGGAATGTGACGGCCACATTCATTCCAACTCCCCAAGGCGTACTGTCTGTCGCGAAAATCGGGACTGGGACTGGCACCGTAAGTCGTGCAGGAGGATTGCTCAACTGCGGTAGTACTTGTACCGAGTCACTTGCTCCTGGCACCATTGCGACGCTGACGGCGAGCCCCGCTGCAGGAAGCTCATTTGTCGGCTGGAGTGGCGGGAGCTGCAGTGGAACAGGTGCTTGCTCATTCACCGTAAATGCAAACACCACTGTGACTGCAAACTTCAATTCCAGCAGCGGAGGCGGGCGTGCAACAACCCCATTGTTGGAGACGAATCTGACGGGTGCTGCGGGCTCGGTTCAGTACCGCAGTGTTGTGGTTCCTGCCGGCGCAAAAAATCTTGTCATCCAGATCAGCGGGGGTATTGGAGATGTGGACCTCTATGTCAAATTTGGCCAAGTGCCAACTACCGCTTCATATGACTGCAGGCCTTTTGCGGTGGGAAACGAGGAGACCTGCACCTTCCCCACCCCGACCGAAGGAACCTACCATGTCATGCTGCGTGGTGATAGTCAATACAGTGGGGTTACCTTGGCCGCGACCTACCATAAGAGACTGATAAATATGGCGCCGATACTGCAACTTCTTTTAGACTGAGGGGTTTATATGAAAATATTCAAGAAAATCGCTATTGCCACCGGTGTGGCAATGATTGCATGCAGTGCGCAGGCAGGATCTTCGTCTGGTAAGGTAACCACGCTGATTATCAATTCCAGCAATTTCCTGTTTTTCACGGCAGGCGTTAAAACTGGCTCGCCATCATGTGGTAATAATAACCAATGGGCTATCAATCTCGCCACAGCCCAAGGGAAAACTATCTATGCCTTGTTGTTGTCTGCCCAGGCGCAAGACAGGACGGTATCCGTTTTTGGCAACAATGCCTGTAACAACTGGGGTGATCGTGAAGATGTTCTGTATGCCACTTCTGATTGAATGCCTGTTCGGTTAAAAAAGGAAAGACCTGAGTTTTCAGGAGGCCGATCAACATCGGCCTGAAGTGTGCTGGCTCCGTCTCACCCAACTGGCGCGTAGATCCTGGAACCTGTCTTTGACAGCGACTTGTTTTTCGATGGTTGAGCGGGCATGCCCTGGCCTGACTTCTTGGTGGGCAGAGAGACCTTGGAGCTGCGGGGATTCCTGGGCACTGCGGGGTTTTAGGGGGTGTGCATCGGCCAGCGTCGTGAGCCCAGCTTGGGCGGACGGGCAGGCTCATACATTGATGCATGCTGCGGGTTCCGAGGGAGCCACAGCGCTGCAAAAGTGGGCTGTGCACTGACTCGATCTATGGCAACCCCCATGAACACATGGCTGAGCAGTCACAGACCATGGGGGTTTCAGCCAACTTCTTCGCCAGTGGGGCCTAGCGGACAATTTCCGTTAAATCATTATGTGCCCCACCCTGTTCAGCACCGGAGAAGGAAACCCGATGTAACCCTGGCTGGCGCGTATATGAGCAAAGATACAATGCGTTAAAGAAGTGCCGGAGAGCTACACCGGCGCCTTGGTCTCTCATACGCGCCTTTCGCAAGGTCCGCCTTCACGGCGCACCCCTTTTTTGACTTGTTCAGTTTCCAAGCGGGCTGGGCCGCGGCGAACACTGACGCTTTCCTTCTTATCCCCTTTTCATGAAGCACACACTGGTTCCTGTCGTCTTGTGTGGAGGTTCTGGCACCCGGCTGTGGCCTTTGTCGCGTGAAGCCTACCCAAAGCAGTTTCTTGCGTTTGACGGTGAATTCACAATGCTTCAAGACACCGTTCTGCGCTTGCATGGCTTGGCGGAATGCGTGTCGTTGGCGCCGCCTGTGCTCGTCTGTAATGTCGAGCATCGTTTTCTTGCAGCCAGCCAACTGGTGGCTGCGCAAGTGGATGACGCACGCATCGTGCTGGAACCATTTGGCCGAAATACAGCACCAGCGCTCACTCTTGCTGCGTTGCAGGCGGGCTCCGACGGGGCTGACCCCATACTTTTGGCCATGCCGGCGGACCACGTGTTCACTGATCGGGCCGCCTTGCATGTGGCAATCCTGCAAGCCATGGAGGTGGCTGTACAAGGGGCCATGGTCACTTTTGGCATCGTGGCGGACCGGCCTGAAACAGGGTATGGGTACATTCAGCGCGGCGCCGAATACCAGCAGGGTTCCTATCGGGTCGCCAACTTTGCAGAAAAGCCTGACGGGGATACCGCTCAGCGGTACGTCGACTCTGGGGAATACTTGTGGAACAGTGGGCTTTTCATGGTGCGCGCGAGTGTTTGGCTAAAAGCGTTGGACGCATGCAAACCTGAAATCCTGCAGGCCTGCACCCGTGCGATGGCCGACGCCCAGTGCGATCTGGATTTTGTACGGCCTGATGTGGCGGCGTTCTCAGCCTGTCCGTCAGACTCCATTGACTATGCGGTGATGGAGCACCTGCCCAAGCGTCCTGATCTAGGAATCCCGGCATGTGTCGTGCCGTTGCAGGCTGGATGGTCTGATCTGGGGGCCTGGGATGCGTTGTGGCAAGTCCTTGGGCACGATGCCAATGACAACGCCATTGTGGGGGACGCTGTGTTAACCGATTCGACGGGCTCGCTAGTGATGGCGCGCAGTCGACTGGTTGCAGGTGTCGGCCTGAGGAATATCGTGGTGATTGAGACACCCGATGCGGTTCTTGTTGCCGACAAATCGCAAACTCAGAGCGTCAAGCACATCGTGGCGCATCTCAAGGCGCAAAAGCGCGCCTTGGCGGATACACACCGGAAGGTGCACCGGCCTTGGGGCTGGTACGACAGCATTGACAGCGGGGAGCGCTTCCAGGTCAAGCGCATCGTGGTTAACCCCGGCGCGAGTCTTAGCTTGCAAATGCATCACCACCGTGCCGAACACTGGGTGGTTGTCAAAGGAACGGCCCAAGTCACCAACGGCGAGAAGGTTTTCCTGTTGGGTGAGAACGAATCGACTTATATCCCCGTGGGCCACATTCACCGACTTTCCAACCCTGGGAAGGTACCGTTGGAGATCATTGAGGTCCAGTCGGGAAGTTATCTGGGGGAGGACGATATCGTGAGATATGACGATAGCTATGGGCGAATGTCCTCTTAACTTAATAAATCAGTATCCAGGAGAGTGAATTGGGAAAAAAGATAGCACTTATAACAGGCATTACCGGGCAGGATGGAGCATATTTGGCCGAATTGCTGCTTAGTAAGGGGTATTCAGTTCACGGCATTCGCCGGCGGGCTTCGCTATTCAATACAGATCGCATTGACCATTTGTATCACGACCCACATAGCGAAGGGCTGGATTTGACACTCCATTATGGGGATTTGACAGATTCGTCCAGTCTTATTCGCATTGTTCAGCAGGTTCAACCGGACGAAATCTACAACCTTGCAGCCCAAAGCCATGTGGCAGTTTCGTTCGAAGAGCCTGAGTACACTGCCAATTCTGATGCATTGGGAACGTTGCGCCTGTTGGAAGCCGTACGTATTGCAGGCTTGGAGAAAAAGTCCCGTTTTTACCAAGCATCTACCTCTGAGCTCTATGGTTTAGTGCAGGAAGTGCCTCAAAAGGAAACCACCCCGTTTTACCCACGGTCTCCGTATGCAGTGGCAAAGATGTACGCCTACTGGATCACAGTGAACTACCGCGAAGCGTATGGCATGTATGCGTGCAATGGTATTTTGTTCAACCACGAATCTCCATTGCGAGGCGAGACTTTCGTGACCCGCAAGATCACCCGCGCACTTGCGAGAATCAAGCTGGGATTGCAGGAGTGCCTGTACCTTGGAAACATGAATGCCCTGCGCGATTGGGGCCATGCACGTGACTATGTCGAAATGCAATGGCTTATGCTGCAGCAGGAAACAGCAGAAGACTTCGTGATCGCAACCGGAGAACAGCACTCAGTGCGTGAATTTGTGGATCTCGCAGCGAAAGAAATCGACATTCATATCCAATGGCAGGGCAAGGGTGTCGAGGAAAAAGGCTACGACTCGGCAACCGGTAAGTGTATTGTGGCGGTTGATCCCAGGTATTTCCGCCCCTCAGAGGTCGAAACCCTGCTTGGGGATCCTAGCAAGGCAAAGCAAAAGCTGGGGTGGGTGCCAATCACCACTTTTTCAGAGCTGGTGTCTGAAATGATGCGGGAAGACCTCAAGGAGGCGCAACGCGACGAGTTGGTCAAACAGAATGGTTTCAAATACTTCAACCATCACGAATGATCGGCCAGGCATGATTCCTGTATATCAACCCTACTTCAACGGTCGCGAAAAAGAATACGTCAATCAATGCCTGGATTCCACTTGGATTTCGTCCAAAGGAGAGTTCATCGGCAGATTTGAGTCGGCCTTTGCAAAATATGTGGGCGCGCCAGGGGGGGCAACCAGTGTTTGCAATGGCACTGTGGCCATTCATCTGGCCTTGGCCGCGTTGGGAATTGGTCCAGGTGACGAAGTGATTGTGCCAACCTTCACCTACATTGCTTCGGTCAACACCATCATCCAGACGGGCGCGACACCCGTGTTTGTGGATTCACTACAAGCCACCTGGCAGGTTGACCCCGAAGATATCCGGCGAAAAATTACACCGAACACTAAAGCAGTGATGGCGGTTCACTTGTATGGGCAATCCTGTGATATGGATCCCATCCTTCAAATTTGCGAAGAAAATAATCTATTCCTAGTTGAAGACTGTGCAGAAGCCTTCGGAAGCTATTACAAGGGACGTCATGTGGGTTCCTTTGGTGACGTCGCCACTTTCAGCTTCTTTGGCAATAAAACCATTACTACTGGCGAAGGAGGAATGGTAGTTACCAAGGATGCTGCTGTATTGGCGAAGGCATTTCACTTGAAGAATCAAGGTGTATCGTCAAGCCGGGAGTACTGGCACGACATCGTTGCCTATAACTACCGAATGACCAACATCTGTGCCGCCATTGGCTTGGCGCAACTGGAGCAAGCAGACGTCATTCTTGAAAAAAAGCGCCAAATCGCACTTTGGTACGCAGAAGCGCTGCAAGGACTGCCGCTGGACGTGCATCGAGAAGAGCCCGGCACTACACACTCTTTCTGGATGTGCTCCATTCTTGTGAACAATGCCAGCCATCGAGATGGGCTGCGCCAGCACCTGCGGGAGCACGGCGTTGAGACCCGGCCCGTGTTCTATCCTGCGCACACCATGCCCCATTGTCTGACAAAGGGGGTGTTTCCTGTCGCTGAATATTTAGGCGCACGTGGGGTCAATTTGCCAAGTTATCCCGCACTGACGCAAGGTGAAATCCAGCGGATTGCTCAGTACATTCAGTCCTTTTTTGGGGCTATTGTGCAATGAAGTACGCCTTGGTCGCAACTACAGGCTATTTATTGCTTGTGGATCTCCAGTCTAGAAAGGTGCTGCCTCTCGAGAGTCATCGTACCGAATATTATGGAATATCCTGGTTTGCGGGAGAGGATGAATTGGTCCTCTCCCACTCCGGGGTGAATAATTCTGAGCTTGTTGACATTTCATCTTATGCTCAATCTGAGCAAGGTTGGCTGTCAAAAGGCGCTAAAAATAGTGCGAGATTTTTATCTCAGCCTCACCAGATATTTTGCGCACCCGATGGGCGTGTCATATCTACGAACACGGGTAGAAATGTCATTTCAATAATCGATTTGAATCGACCCAAGGTTTTTCAGGAGGCAGGAGTCAGCAGTGCCAGATGGGATCGATTGGCACTGGATAGGATTACTGGAGATCATCTGAATTCCGTTTTTCTTCATTCTGGAAAATTGTTCGTTGTGGCCCATGGCCACAGTAAGGGTTCGAAGCTCGCCGTTTTTTCGTATCCTGACCTGGAAGTGTTGTCGATAACTCCTTTGGGTGAAAGAACGGGGCTTCACAATATTTGGATTACTTCTGAAGGCCAGCGATTAAGTTGCCACTCAGAAATAGGTGGCTTGATAGATATTGATTCAAAAGAACCTCTGTGGGAGTCTGGTTCGCCGGTTTATACACGCGGACTGGCTGCGACTAGAGATTACGTTGTTGTAGGCGAGAGTCAGAAAGTGGGGCGAGACTTACGCCGCGATTCTTTGAGTGCATTGTGGATATTGGATAGAAAAAAATGGCAGGCAATTGATTATTTTTGCCTAGGGTCTTTTGGGGCTGTGAATGAAGTGAGATTGTTGGATGTCCCTGACGAAGCACATCATGGGGTGCCGCTGAATAATCTTCAGAGATTTCTGGAGAAAAGCATGGCTGGAGACGGAGCTCAAGAGCGGCTCCCGAAGCCTGTAGAAAAAAGATGGCAACCTATCCACATGCAGGGGGATATAACCCAGAACAGGCTCCAGGCTGCACGCGCTGCAGTGGAAGGGAGGATTGCATGGTCCTCGTACCAGTTGGTCCTTGGTTCGCCAGAAACGTTAAATGATGGTAGCAAGCGAGCATCTGCCGGCCTCTGTTTGGCTCTGAAGCACGCTACAGGCAATCAATCGACGGAGAGCTTTACCTATGCGCTGGAAGCAGGACAGGAGTCGCATGTCTCTGCTGTGCTTGGGTATACGGGTAAAGGGGGGGATGCCCATATGGCTGCATTACTCGTTCAGAGTTCGGGTAAGGAGGGGGTATTGTCTGTATGGCGCCATCATGGAGAAACGTGGAAGCAGTTGTCAGAAGTTGCAGCTGTGTTCGGGCTTCCAATAAAAGGAGATTGCCAGCTGTCCGTTACTTCTTCAACGGCTATTTTGTTGATAGGAGGTGTGGAGGTAATGCACCTGGATGCGTCAGTACTAGGGCTGGACTGCTGCAATAAGGGGCTCGGTATCCGATGGATAGGTGCAACGGTCAAACCACTGGACTAGCTTGATGAATCGATATTGGAAGGGGATATGGCAATCCCGCTATTTTTGGATCCACCTCGCCCTTGCTGACCTGCGTTCGCGTTGGCGGCGTTCCTTTTTTGGAGCCTTGTGGTCTATTATTCAACCACTAGGTATGACCGCATTGTTGGCGGTGGTGTTCAGCCAGATGTTTAAATCGGACATCACAACCTACGCCCCTTATATTCTCTCTGGCTTGATTGTGTGGGAGTTTGTGGTTGCCAACGTTACTGGCGGTGCCCTGTCTTTCGTCCAAGCAGATGCGTATATCAAACAGTGCAAACACCCACTGGCCATCTATACCCTCCGAACCGTCTTGGGAAGTCTGGCCGTGTTGATGCTGGCGAGCCTTGCATTGTTTGGATGGTCTCTTGTGGTGCTCCCACAGAACTTTGGCTGGAGCTGGCTGGCAGTATTCACCATTTTCCCGATTCTCGGAATAATCGCTTGGCCATTGGCAACAACCTTGGCGTATGTAGGAGTGCGTTTCCGTGACGTGCCACATGCCATGGGGCTGCTGATGCAGGCTTTGTGGTTTGTGTCACCGGTTTACTTTGAGGCAAAAATGTTCAAGCAAGGAGGTATGGACTTCTTGGTTGATTTCAATCCCATTTACCATGTTCTTCAACTGGTCAGGGCACCGCTCTTGAATGGGGCGTGGCCCACAGTCGAAAATTATGCCTATTCTCTAGCCCTAGCGCTGATTTTTGCATTTTTCGCGTGGTTGGTAGGCCGTAAGGCTGAGAGTAAGGTGATCTTCTATCTATGAGCCAACCCCACATTAGCCTCCAGACAGTAAATCTTCACTATGCATCGGTTGCATTCAAAGAGCGTTCCTTGAAGTCTCTTGTTGCAAGGCCCTTTGGCAAGCGCAATGCAGATGAAGTCAAAGATGTTCATGCACTTAAGAATATTAATCTTGAAATCACGGGAGGGGAGCGGGTGGGCCTCCTCGGACATAATGGTGCTGGGAAGAGTACTTTTCTCAAAACTGTGGCAGGCTTGTATCCTGTATCCAGTGGCAAGGTTGAAGTACGTGGCCAAGTCCGTTCGCTATTCGACTTGAGTTTAGGGTTTGAACCGGATGCAACTGGCCGAGAAAATATTCTCTATCGCGGTCTTCTTTTGGGGTTGACGCCAAAATTCATGCGTGAAAAGCAGGCGGAGATTGTCGAATTTGCCGATTTGCGTGAATTTATTGATTATCCTATTAAAACCTATTCTGCGGGAATGCAGGTTAGGCTAGCATTTGCCATATCAACAGCGGTGGGGGGGGATATTCTACTGCTTGATGAAGTGATTGGGGCGGGGGATGCCAATTTTATGGTTAAGGCCCGGCTGCGTATAGCCCAATTGATTGAGCGGGCGGAGATTCTTGTTTTGGCTTCTCATGACTTTTCTGCTTTGAAGAGTCTATGCCAGCGGGGGGTTGTTTTTCATCGTGGAGAAGTGGTGTTTGATGGCGCAGTGGATGATGCCATTAGTGAATACAAGAAGATAAATAAAATACTATGAGTTCGCGATCCCCTTTGCGTGTGATGTGGTTGTTGAACCATACGTCGGCACGAAAATTTGAGATATCGATGCTCAAGCGCATTGGTGTGGAGCAGATATTCTTGCCTAAGTCTTACCCTGATGATCCAAGATTTAGAAGTGCAAGCGTTGATTATTCTGAAGATGATCTTTTGAAAATACCAAGAGATGATTTGGAAATTCTAAATAAAACGGATTGGTACGCGGGCGGAGACGAAAATTCTTGGCGTTTGGCGAACAAGTACTTCGACGTTGTTTTTATAATATTCTATTCGCTGGATATTTTTCAATCTGTATCTAAGCATTTTTACGGTGCTGTTGTTTGGAGGGTTTTTGGAACTCAGCAACCTATGACCTACGGTAAGATAATTGCTTACTATGGGGGAGAGCGTGTACTAAAGCGCTTGGGAAAGCGGTTCTATTTTGGTGAAGCTTATTCACACCTTGCTGATCAGGAACCGAGTCATCTTCGTGATCGGCGCTGCTACTTGCCGTTGGGTATGTTGGATATCGGCTTTGAGAATGCGTGGAAAGGCGAGTGTAAGAAAATACTATTTGTTTGCCCTGATATTGCATTCAATGATTATTATAAAAAAACATATGAATCTTTTTGCAAAGATTTTGGGGATTTCCCGTACATGGTCTCGGGAGCTCAGCCCGTCGCGATTGCTGATCCCCATGTCCTGGGCTTTGTGAGTGGGTCGGAGCATCATCGAAATATGGTGCAAGCGCGGGTGATGTTTTATCAAAGTCGTGAATCACATCATATTCATTATCATCCTTTCGAGGCTGTACGCATCGGAATGCCGCTTGTGTTTATGTCTGGTGGCATGTTGGATCGGCTCGGTGGGGATAAATTGCCCGGACGTTGCTCTACGATACGTGAGGCTCGTGCGAAAATTGAGCGCATTTTGGGCGATGATTGGAAGTTCATCGAAGAAATTTGTTCTACTCAGAGGGTGCTGCTGAGTGCCATGGATCCACAGAATATGGTGCAGTTATGGCGTGAAGGCTTTCAGCGCATTGCTGCCGATCTCGAGGCATCGCGCGAAAAAATGCAGTCGCGACCAATAGCAATCTCGCGAAAACGTGTGGCGGTGATACTGCCGGTGGGATACCGTGGTGGAAGCTTGCGTGGCGCTTTGCTTTTGGCGAAAGCTCTATATCTTGGCAGTCGGCAGGCCGGAGAACCTGTTGATGTGGTTTTTTTGCATTTGGATGAATCTGCAACTTATTCAGATGCTGATTTTGACGAGTTGCCAGAGGGCGTGTTACGTAGACCATATTCGTGGAAGACCTTGACAGCCAGCCAGGCTCTCCGCGCTATGCGGTATGCTGGTTTTTCAAAGTGGGAACCCACCGCCAACCAATACATCGTGCCGAACGATGGTATTCAACAATTGCAAGATTGTGATTTATGGCTTGTGGTAAGTGACCGTCTTTCGTGTCCATTGCTGCCGCTGAAAAGCAGTGTGCTTATGGTGTTTGATTATCTTCAAAGGTATGAGCCGGTGATTTCCAAGGGGACAGACCACGCGTTTCTGATGGCCGCCCGGGCCGCAGACCGCGTGCTGGTCACCACAGATTTCACTGGGCGCGATGCGATTCAATACGCCGGTCTTGAGCCTGGAAAGGTACGCAAGGTCCCGATGTTGGCTCCAGAGTTTCCGGTGATGAAAGTCGAGCAGGTGGCAAGCCCTCGGCCTAGTGAAGATTATTTTTTGTGGACCACCAATGCTGCGGCCCATAAGAATCACGTCAATGCAGCGCGTGCATTGGAAATTTATTATGGGGAATTGGGTGGGCACTTGAATTGCCGCGTAACGGGAGTCAATACGCAAGGTCTGCGATCTGGAGAGGGCCCCCATATTCAAGCGATGGCTGAAGTATTTGATCGTTCCGAGATCCTGGATAAACGCGTTCGGTGGTGTGGGGAATTGCCTGACTTGGCATATCGAGAACTTTTGCGGGGTGCATTGTTTCTGTGGCACGCAGGCCGTATAGATAATGGAACTTTCAGCGTAGTGGAAGCCGCTTGCCTTGGCGTTCCATCGCTTTCCAGTGACTACCCGGCGATGCGTGAAATGGATGCCCAGTTTTCGCTTGGTTTGTCTTGGATGGATCCTGCGTCACCAAGAGATATGGCCATGCAACTCAAACAGATGGAGCATGAGGCGATGGCCCGGCGAGCCCGTTTGCCTACAATCCAACAGCTGTCGGTGCAAAGCGTGGAAGCCCTGGCCCCCTTTTATTGGAAAGAGGTGCGTGCGTGCCTGTGATAAAGGAATACGGGATCTATGTGGCGTATCCGCCAACCGTAGACTTGCGTGCGGAGGGGTTGGGCCGCTATCTGGCAGCGTTCTTGAAGGGCTCGGAAGGCCGAAGTGATGTACGCTTTACCATTGTGTGTCCGAGTTGGTCGAATGATTCGCTGGAGGAGTTGTTTGACAGCGAAGGCGTTCCCAAAGATCGGTTCCGTGTGGTGGGGCCTAGAGGCAAGCCTTACGTGTTGTACGCCTACGAAGCATGGAAGGCATATCAACAGCGGGACCGCAGCTCCGGCAGGCTCAAGCATATAGGCCGTGCAATAGCAGCCGGGGTGACGCAGGCGCAGACCCGCCTAGGGCGTCGAGCGGTGCAGGTGAACAGTGTGTCCACGCTGCTTCTGTTTTGCATTGAGGCGTTGCCCATGGCAGGGTTGTTCTTGCTGCTTGCGCCAATTTGGGTGCCGATAGTCCTTGTCAATCGATGGACCGCGATATTTCGAGGCAGCATTCGGCGAGTGACTCCCAAGGTCGCCGCGAAAAAGAACCGTTTGAAAGCACTGCTTGATCAGCCTCAGGGTATAGGATTTGTGCAGCGCCTGTTTGCCGATATGGAGCAAACCGAAACCCAGCGCATGCAAAGAGTGATTGAGCGCCTGCGTGGAGTGAGCGCTTGGTACTGCCCGGCTGCATTCTGGCCCGCCTTTAATCAGATCAAGGCACCTCGCCTTATGTGTGTTCCAGACGTGGTTCTGACGGACTTCCCGGTAGGATTTTCATCTGTGAACGGTGATTACACTTTACAGGTTTTTGAAAATGTCGAAAAAGCGATTGCTGATTCTGATAATCTAGTGGCCTATAGTGGTGCCATAAAATGGGGAACATTGGTTGATAGGTATGGGGTTGATGAAGATAAGGTATCTGTAATATACCACGCACCGAATAAATTGGACCGATCGGTAACTGTTACTGGTTTTCCTGATCCAGAGAAGGCATCAAAAAATTATTGCCGCAGTATTTTATCTCAAGCTTTTTTGAAGGGTGAGAACATTGACTACCTTGCAGGTATAAAAAATGGAGATGTTCAGTTTTTGTTCTATGCAAGTCAGTTTAGGCCCAATAAAAATATCTTAAGCCTCTTGAGGGCATATGAATATCTATTGCGAAGCCGCCACGTGTCACTCAAGTTGATATTGACGGGTAACCCACGCCACATGCCGGAGATACAGGATTTTATTGTCCAGCATCGATTGGAGGAGGAAGTTCTTTGTTTGCCCAAGCTAAGCGTTGATGAGCTTGCTGCATGCTACAAGCTTGCAACATTGGCGGTGAATCCCAGTTTGAGCGAGGGAGGGTGTCCTTTCACCTTCACCGAGGCCTTGTCGGTTGGCACACCGGTAGTTATGGCGAAAATTCCTGTAAGCCAAGAGGTGTTGACTGATCCAGTCTTGCAAGAACTTACGTTCTTTGACCCCTACGACTGGAAAGACATGGCAGAGCGAATTCAATGGGGTGTCGCGAATCGAGAGAAGTTGTTAGCGGTGCAATTGCCGACCTATGAACAGTTGGTGCAACGCACTTGGCAAGACGTGGTGAATGAGCACCTTGATATCCTGGACCGCATGGTGTCGCAGCGTGGCGCAGCCGAGGGTATATCGTGAGTCATTCGCCGGTGATACCGACTGGGCTGTGCGTGCTAGGTTTTGGAGGGCATGCTCGCTCGGTGATGGACGTAGCAGTTGCCGTTGGGATCCAGGACTTTCTTTTTGTGGACGCGAATGCAGCGCCGGGCGAGACTTTATTGGGTTTTCCCACGCAAACCATTTTTCCCGAAACCTTGCCATCCGGATGGACCGTGTTCCCTGCCGCAGGTTCTAACGCACGTCGGCGTGAACAGGTCGAATGGACGCTTCGGGCCGGGTGGCCCCTGGCGACCCTTGTTTCCCCATCAGCGTCGATAGGTGTCGGCTCTTCGTTGGAGCCGGGGTGTTTTGTCGGCCATCACGCTCATATAGGCCCCATGGCGCGCGTCGGAGCAGGGTGCATTGTCAATACAGGGGCGGTGGTTGAACATGAAGCGGTCGTTGGCGACTTCTCTCATGTATCGGTGAAGGCCGTGATTGCTGGGCGCAGTCGGATTGGCCGCTTGGTCATGGTGGGGGCTGGAGCCACTGTTCTAGATGGACTGACTATAGTGGACGATGTCACGATTGGAGGTGGCGGGGTCGTGCATCGCTCCATTGACCAGACTGGTGTGTATGTCGGCGTGCCCGTGCGTCAAGTGTCTGTGTTGCGGACGATCTGATAGATCACACTATAAATACGGCTAGTGCCTGTCGATGCCTAGTCTGCATACCAAGGGGGAGCGGAGTGAGCGTAAGCGCGAATCCTAACAACAAAGTACTGGTGTCGCTGGTGGTGCCCGTCTATTCGGGTGCTGACTATCTGGCGGAACTGGTTGCATCGATTGCACAGCTCCGTGAAGCCTGGATATCGGACCGAGCACCATTACACTTGGAAGAGGTGGTCTTCGTTAACGACGACTCCGTTGATGAATCCGCTGTTGTGCTGAGCACCCTGTCTGAGGGCCGTGCATGGATGCGGGTGCTTCATCTGTCGCGGAATTTTGGCCAACATCCAGCCACCATCGCGGGGATTTTGCATACTTGCGGTGATTGGGTGGTTACTCTGGATGAGGACCTGCAGCATCCACCTGAGTACATTCCTGCGATGCTGAAGGTTGCTGTCGCTGATCAGCTCGATATTGTCTATGCCCATGCCCTGGAAGGGGTGCATGAAAGTGCCATCCGTGATCTCGGCTCGCGTTTCATGAAGCGGGTCACAGGTGTTTTAGCAGGCGACATGAGTGTCTCAACTTTCAGCAGTTTTCGCGTAATGCGCGGTTCGATCGCCCGCTCCGCCAGTCGAGTGTGTGGCCATGAAACCTACTTTGACATTGCGCTTTCTTGGTACTCCCGCCGTGTGGGAACCTCGCTTCTTCCCATCAAAGACCGGCGCTTTATCGAAGGCAAAAAAAGTGGCTACTCGCTGAGAAAGCTGATGTCTCACGCCCGGCGACTTATTATGTCCAGTCGCGTCAAGGCCCTTCGTATCGGAGGTTACCTGGGATTGGCAGCTGTGTTTTTTGGGTTTACGTTTGCCGCGTATGTGGCAGTCAGGGAGTTTTTCCATCCTGGCGCTTTCATGGCGCGTGGGTGGAGCTCTTTGATCATCTCCAATATGGTGTTCAGTGGGATGATCCTTTTTCTGATCAGCGCTGCTCTGGAGTACCTTTCTATTCTGGTACTTCGGGCTCAAGGAAAGCCCACTTTTTTCGTCATCGACAGAAGCGATGATGTGGTAATCGCGTCTTATCTCAGAGAGCTTGCCGCTTGAGCCTCCTGAGGCAAACTTTCAGGCGCCTCTATATCGGGCCGAGCGCCCAATTGCTAGTCCTCTTTGAGGTCACGCAGGTTGGCGGCATCCGGAAGGCTCGTGGCCTCGTCACCACCGACACGCTGCGGCAGGTGAGGCGACATTTTTGCCGAAGCGCTGGCACTCCGACTCGGAGTTGGAAGCGCCGAACCTCGCACAGGTCCCGGAAGATCGAAGCCGACGGAGGTGCTGAGGGGAATTTCCTTGTTGTAGGTACTGCAAGGCCCATGGTATGGACACAGGTTTGGTGACGCGCATCATGCGAAAGCAATTCTTTCAACATTTTTCTGAAATGGTTCAGCATGTCAGCACCCGAGTTTGACGCGCACGCTGACAGTTATCGGCAGACGCTTGATCGGGCACTTGCGATTGGCGGTGGCGACAGCGTTTACTATGCAGAGCGTAAGTTTGCCGCTCTGAGTGCATATCAGAACGAGCGTCCGCACACCGCACCTGCGTCCATTCTGGATTTCGGCTGCGGAACTGGTACCAACCTTCCTTTTTTACGTGACCTGTTCCCCGACGCTGCTTTGCAAGGGGTGGATGTCTCGCAACGCAGTCTGGAGGTGTCCAGTGGACGCCAAGTCCCCAGGTGCCAGTTGGCCTTATACGATGGAACAACCTTGCCTTTCGAGGCTGCGAGTTTCGACATGGTGGTGGTGTCCAACGTCCTTCACCATATCGAACCGTCTCACCGCGCATCGACCCTCAAGGAAATCGCTCGCTGCTTGAAGCCCGGCGGCCTTTTGGCAGTATTCGAGCACAATCCTTTCAATCCGGTGACGCGTAGAGTGGTGCGGGATTGCCCGTTCGATGCCGGTGTGACGCTGGTTAGGCCTCGAGAAATAAAGTCGATCTTGAGGGAGCAGGGCTATCAGATCGCTAGCCTCTGGAACATCATCTTTTTCCCCGCTGCGTTGAAGAAGTTAAACGCCGTAGAGCCTCAGATGCGGTGGCTGCCATTGGGCGCGCAATACGCGCTATTTGCTGAGTGGCCCGGAAGTTGACCGTGTGTTCAAGCGCAAACCGTTGGACCAGTTATGCGGATGGGCTGCGATTGGGAGGGTGGCCGTGAGTCCGGCATTGCTGCACAGGTTTTCGCGCTTCACCTTGGTCGGGATTGCAAATGCCCTGGTCTACGCTGCAGCGACGCGGCTGTATGTGGATGTGTGGGGAGTGAATGCCGCTGTCGCTGGTGGCTTGGGCTATGCCACTGCGGTGCCCATCGCCTTTTTGGGGCATCGAGGCCTGACATTTCAAGCTCAGGGTGCGTTGTGGCCGCAGTTCGTCCGCTTTGTTGCGACGCATTTTCTGGGGTTCGTGCTGGCTGCGGCCATCCCCTGGCTGGTGTGCGACCTATTGGGTTGGCCCCTATGGGTTGGAATCGGGATAACCATTCTCATGGTTCCGGTTGCGACTTACGTGGTGATGGACAGGTGGGTATTCACCAAGTCGTGAGCGAGTGCTGGAACGCCTGCACAACACTCATTCTGCGGAGCCTGCGAATATGGCTTTAGTTGTTTGCTGACAGAAGGTTGCTAGATGTCCAGGTTTTCCTATGTTGCCGCTTGTTTCCTGTTGGCGGGGCTGGTTGTCACGGCTATTTGGCTACCCTTCGGTTTCGAAATGGGAGGCTTGATCGAAGAGTGGGGATTGTTGGGCCTCTACGCCAAGCATGGCCACTTCTACCTATCTGGCCGGGAGGACCTTCTGCCCAGCCTGGCGATGCGACCCCTTACCTTTCTGATTCCCGGTTTGGCGAATCAACTGAGCTCGCATTCTTTCGTTCCATGGCACATGTTGTTAATACTCGCTCTTTTGCTCAAGGGGGCGATGGGGGGCTGGCTGGTATGGCGCCTGTCGCAATCTAGGACGCTGGGGGCGGCGGCGGTACTGTTGTGCATCCTTTACCCGGCGGACACGATGCATGTGTCGTTGAGGAGCCTGCACATTGTCTGGGCCATCACTTTGGCAATGTTGGGAGCGTGTGCGCTTATTGAGGCCCTGGAACGAGAGGTAGGTAGGTTCGTCCAAGGTGTGCTGGCTGTGGTCGCCGCCATATTGACTGTTGGCGGCATTGCAATGTACGAAGCAGCCTTGGCTCTGCTTCTCTTGGTACCCGGCTACTTCTTCGTTCAGCGGGGCGCTGTTGGCGTTTTGACCATCGCCCGGCGCAAATCCTGGGTATGGCTCCTCTTTAGCATCGGTCTCGGTCTATATGGCGTGTATATCGCTAGCGTCAGTAGCGGCAGGAGCTATCAGGGCAACTTGGTGGGAGGCGGCAGTGTTCTAGGACTGCTTGCCGTGACTTGGCCGAAGCTCTTCACTGTTGGCGCGCTGCATGCGGTTTGGGGGGGCTGGGTCGAGGCATTCCGGCTGGCGATGGACCAGCCAATGTCCAACCAGATCTATCTGGCTGTATGTACGCTGTTGCTCCTGGCTGCGGCAGTGGGCATGTGCTTGCCGGCCAGCCACCCCGTTGGAGGGCTTCGATCTGTGCAAGCCTTCAGACTGATGCTGATGGGTGGTGCCATGGCACTGGCAGGCTATTTTCCCTATTTGCTTTCATTGCCTCACCTGTCGATCAACCAGCGCACTTTTTTGGCTGCCAGCCCCGGTGCGGCACTCCTCTGGGTGGGCGTGCTGGCCCTCGTGGTCGCCCACAGTCGGAAGGTGATGCTGTTGATGTCGTTTCCAGCAGTCTTTCTTGGACTGACCTTCCAGCTGCATCAGTTCAGTCATTACCAGGACCTATCAGATATCCAACGCAGGCTGCTGGGAGAGGTCGCCGGCCAATATGGCCGACGCGAAGGCGCTCCCCCCGTCGTAGTCCGAGACCATAGCAACAGTCTGGGTCACACATGGATGTTCCTTCCCGAGAATTTGGGCTCTGCCTTGTCGTACGTCATTGGACATCCGACGGGACCTCTGGAGATCTGTCGTCAGCCCGCCGGCGAATGGATGCGGCGAGATGGATTAGGTCGCACTGGGCACTGTTATGTTGCCGATGGACAATGGGTTTTCGAGGCTGCGCCCCTGGCCAGTGGTCCTGGTCTTCCCGTATCCAGCGAGCCGCGCAGGGTGGTCCGGTGGCCAGTGTCTACCACCGTAACCCTAGATGTAGGCCAGGAAATGGTTCTGGATTCCAGCGGAATTTCAAACCTACCGTATGCGTCTGGCAGCAGGCAGGATCCTGCGAATCCCACCGGCCTGTACGAGGTACGGTGGCCGCTCACAGGGCTGTTATGGCAGTCGGCTCACCGTGTGCGTGACTGCTATCGCTGGGACTTTGGGGATGTATGGAGCCTAGATCTTCCGATACGTGGGAGTGGGTGGCGTGAAGCGGAGTGGGAAGTGTCCGGGTTGCGCAAGACGTCGGCCGCCTGGAAGACCGATGAGCGGGGTAGCTTGTACTTCGAACTGTTGCCCAAGGATGATAGTTATCTGCTTCGTTTTCGACTGGCTGCGATAGCTAGAGAGTCGGTACTGAGGAGCCTCGTTCTGTCGGTCAACGGTGTCCAGTTGCCAATGACCCAGCAGGGTTTAGAAGGTAGGGCCATAGTTCCCGCAGGTGTGCTCAAGCAGGGTTCGAACGTGATGGTTTTTGAGTCCGACGTAGCAACAGATTACTACGGCGTGTCAATTAAATTGGACCGTGTGGTGGTGGCGCCCCTCGCGACAGAGGCCTCTGTGGGCGCGGGCGGATGCGGAGTCCTATAACGATGGTGGATGGTGCGTCAGCCTACCCACGTCGGGCACGGTCAATTGCAAAATACCGGACGATGCGCAAGTTGTGCTGCGCATTGAGTGGTCAAGGTACTCAAGCTCGCTCCGCAGGTGAGCCTGGTGCACATCGTGCGTCGCGTGCTGATGTCGTCATCCTATTGCGCTGAAACCTCGATAGTTACCCTCGCGATGCTCGGTTTGTGAGCAGCGTCAACCATCGCCTTATATGGCGCATCTCATCACGACCCCGGTATATGGAATGCGCAGAGGGTCTTGGTCTACGTCGCACGTCACATGATTGAAGACACGCCGCGCCAATTCGCAGTATTCCATTTCGGTTCGAGTGTGGGTGCCACGATCCTTCGAGATGATGTAGCGCGCGATTTTCGATTGCCCAAGTGCGTATAGGGGATCCAGCGTCAGCAGAAAACCGCTGGGCCTCAATCGTTGCTTGGCCGTGCGAAAAAGACTCTCGGCCGTTGAGTCATCCAGATGATGGAGCAGACCGAGTGCAAGAATGATTTCGAATTCCGATTCCTGTGAGTCATAGTCAACCGTCAGCTCATCGCACACAAATCGTGCGCTGCGCTCCCGAAATCGCTCCTGCGCGCTGGCAATATAGGCGGCGTTCCGGTCAAAGCCCACGTAGTCGACATTCGCCGGAAGGTAGGACAGAACATCCCCGGTGCCGCATCCAATGTCGAGCACGCGCACACGATGCTTCGCATCTTTTGTGACAGTCGCCAACGCACGGCCCACCGCCTCCCGTCGCCAGGCGTTCGCGCCGACAATATTCTGAAAAATGTTATAGAGCACGGGCGTGGCCAGCAGATGTCGCAGACCAGATCTCACTTCTGACATTCACAGACCTTCATATAGTTTTGCACTACGTTGTCATTGATCCTAGCCCGCATGCTGGATCAACAGCAGACCGTCGCATGGAACTATACCTGGGCATCATTCCCAATCGGTGCAAGACAGCCGCGCGGAATTCAAACACCTAAAGTCGGGCAACGCACACAAACACTCGGGATGAGTGGTGCTACACGACCGATTTATTCAAATAGAAGCTTGTCTGCTATGTATTCGCTGTAGCACGGACGCGGTCCGAGCCTGCGCATGTGCAACGTTAGAATCATCCTCATCTCAGGCCCGTCAGTGCTCCAGTTCCATGGCGCGAGGCGAGGGGATTGGCGCGAGGGCGCCTGTGTGTAACTGGTTTTCTGTAAATACCCCAACATGGCGCCACTTCAAATCACGACCACCTTGCTGGGCATCGGCCTTGCCGCCGTCATTTTGCTGCTAGTGCGGCGCGATCACCTTTATCTTTTGCACGGTCTATTCTGGATTCTTGTGGCGGGGGCCGCAGCAGTTCTGGGAGTTTGGCCAGGGTTGATTGACCGTCTCGCTGTGGTTGTAGGTATCAGTTATCCGCCAGCTCTGCTTTTGCTGGTGGCGGTGGTGATCGTTCTCGTGAAAACGCTGCACACAGACATTGTCAATACCCGAGTGGAAAGGGATGTGCGGCGCCTCAACCAGCGGCTAGCCATTTTGGAGGCCGATAACACTGCTTTGCAAGAAAATCGTCTCGGCTAGCTTTCACGCGTATTTGTCGGTGCGTGGCTTGGGGAATACTTCTGAGACTCAGGGACTAGCGCGGCGTGCCCGACGCACTTGCCACTGTGCCAGGCACAGCAGCGTGGTGGCTGCCATGTACTTGGCCACACTGAACCATGAGTTGAAAATCCGCGACTTGCCGACCGCGCGCAGATTCATGGAAACGGGCACCTCGGCAATACGCAGCCCGGCGCGGCGCACCATCAGCAGCGCACCCAGGTCCTGGTAGTCCAACAAGGTGGCTTCACGCGATGCCAGGACCTGCATGGCATCGGCGTTGTAGAGCCTGAATCCCGAGGTAAGGTCGCGCAAGTCAAAACCGGCCAGGTGGCGAAACCAGTTCCAGGCCAGTTGCCGTGTACGGCTGGCGCGCTCTGGGTACGCTCCTATGACCAGATCGGCCCGATCCCGCGCCCGCAGCAAAACAGGAATCTCGTTGACCTCATGCTGCCCATCGGCGTCCATGGTAATGACGGCTTGGTAGCCGTGCAGCAGCGCATAGCGAATGCCCGCCTGCATGCCCCCCCATGCACCCATGGGGAGCACAGGATTCAACACGCAGGCACCCGCCGCGCTGGCAATGGCGGACGTATCGTCCGTGCTCTGGTCATTGATGACCAGTACATCGTGCCAGCCTGCGGCATGCAAATGCTGCAGCACGCTGCCAATGGTGCTGGCTTCGTTACGTGCGGGGATCACCACCAGAAGGTCTTTGCCCCGAGCCGGCCTTGCCGCCTCTGGGGCCACCAGTGTGTACCGGGTCGCAAGCGCTTGGGTGCTGGCCGCGATGGAGAAGTGCCTGTGCAGGGAGCGCTGTCCGGCGGCACCAAATTCGGCACGTTGTCCGGGCTGGTCTTGCATGTGCTTGAAGGCTGCCCGCCAGCCCGAGATATCGCTCTCCAGGGAAACACGCAAGCCAGCACCTGCCTGCGAAACGACCCAGGGCATGCCCGATCCGGGCAAGTCGCTCACGATGCAAGGCCGGGCGTGGTGCATGGCTTCCAGCAACACCATGCCGAAGGCCTCGGTCCGCTCGCGCGAAGCCAGGCAGAAGACGTCGCAACTTCTGAGCAGCGCATGTTTCTCGTCGTCACCCACGTTCCCCAGAAGGCGCACATTGGGCTGTTCGCCGGATCGGGTGTGGGTGGCAATGAGGGCCTCCAGTTCCTGGCGGGAGTCGCCTTCTCCCACGATCAACAACTCCAGCCCCGGTTGGCCCGCCACAGCGCGGACCAGTGTTTCAAAACCTTTGTAGTAGGTGAGGCGCCCGATCGACAACAGGCGCAGCGCGCCGCCACCTTCGGCTGCCCAGGCCTTTAACGGTTTTATCTCGTCGGAGGGTGCAGGGGTGGTGCAGTCCAGGCCCAGGGGAACTACGTCGCATTTGTCCCGCCATTTTCGAAGTGGCTCGCTGGCTTCCAGGTATGGCGCAGATGTGGCAATGACCCGCGCCGCCTGGCTGAGTACCGCTTGTTCGAAGGGCCTGTAAAGGCGGTAGGCGATGGCAACTGCCGTGCGGATGCGTGACACCACCACGTCGGAATGCCAGTGCACCACCCACGGAATGTCGCGCGCCTGCGGCAGGGTGAGCGCCCAGAAAACGGAGTTGTTGGGCATGTGCAGGTGCAACACATCAGGCTGGATGCGCTGAATGGCCCGACCCAATGCTTTCCGAAATCCGAGTGCGATGGGCGCGTAGACCACGCTGAACTGCACTGGCACCCGCTGCAGCCATGGGGGGTCATCAGGCAGGGGATCGCCGTGCACCAATGCATGGGCATCCAGGCCCTGGCGCCGCTGTTCATGAATCAGATCGGCCAGAAAAACTTCCATGCCTCCGTGGTACGGAGGAAAGAATTTGCCGACGTGCAAGACCCTGAGCGCCATGTGCCTGCGAAGTGCTAGCGTTTGGCTGCAGGCATGCCCGCGATTTTTTCGCGCACTTGCCGGTATTGGGGATTGCGTGGGTCCAGCTGGATGGCCTGGTCCAAATCCTTTTGTGCCTCTGGAATGCGCCCCGTGCTGTGGTAGACCATCGCGCGGGCGTAGTACGCCGCAGCGCTCGGTTTTTGCGCTACCAGCGCCTCCAGCAGCGCGGTGGCCTGCTTGCCATCGCCTTTGCCCAGCAAGGCCATGGCCAGGCCTTGGACGAAACGCGGGTTGTGGGCATCGGTCTTGAGCAGCGTTCGGAATTCGGCGGCGGCTTCGTCAAACTGCTGAACCGCAAGGGCCGCTTCGGCCCGCCGCAGGCGAATGGTGGGTTCGGTGCTCTGGTTGTTCTTGTCTTTGGCGACTTTTTGCAGCGCGATCGTGAAGCTCTCAAAGGCGGGCGCGAACTGGTTGAGCGCAAACTGGGACTCGCCGCGGTGGTAGTACAAGGGCAGGTCTGAGTAGCCCAACGCCTCGGCGGCGGCAAAGGCCTTCAAGGCTTCGGCATGCTTCTTTTGCTGCTGCAGGACGACTCCGACATTGAGGCGTGTGCTGCGGCCCAGTTCGCCCCGGTCGCCGAAAGCGGCAGCGGTTGCAAACGCGCGTTCAGCCTGGTCGGGGAACCCCCTGCGCAAGTGGTAGGCGCCCAGGTTCATGAAGGGTCGGCTGCGGCCCACGGCGTTGGCAGGGGCCTTGAGATCGATTTTCTCGGCCGCGTCGGTCCAGGCC
This sequence comes from Acidovorax sp. Root267, assembly GCF_001429215.1. NCBI lineage: Bacteria > Pseudomonadati > Pseudomonadota > Betaproteobacteria > Burkholderiales > Comamonadaceae > Acidovorax > Acidovorax sp. Root267. The sequence continues at coordinate 354,984 of NZ_LMJC01000030.1, read as the reverse complement.
GTGCTTTCATCCCGCAGCGACAGGTTGCGCTCCAGGGCTAGCGCACCGAACACCAGGCCCAAGATCACTCCGGCCACGTAGATCGTGCGGGGCTTGAAGCCCGTGAGTGCAATTGCCAGCAGGCCTGGCAGAGCGACGGCCCAGAGGTAGCTGCGGTACAGAACAAAGGGGTCTTGGATCCAGACGGTGGCGAACTCCGTGGCAAACCACAGCATCGGAAGCAGCAGACACAGCGCTGCCAGGCCCAGCGCGCCGGTGCGTCGCAAAACCAGCCAAATACAACCTGAGAACAGTGCGACGTATCCCAAGGCGCCTACAAGTTGCCAGGGGGATGCCAAGCCCAAAGGGAAAGCCGGGCGCAGGTCGATCGACATCCACCCGACATAGGGCAGCACCCACAGCAATCCGTAGGCGAAGAAGAGCGCAGCCTGGTTCAGAATGCTCAGCGGATAGATCTGACCGGTGATGCCGGGACGCATGGCTTCAAGTTGCTCTGCGAACGCGATGGATTGGGCGTCAAAAAGCCGCCCCACCAGGTCGCCGCGGAAGTGAAGCAGGGATCCCACCGCCAGCGCAAGCAGCAGCAAGGCACCAATTACCACGGTGGCGGTGCGCTTGCCGCCCGGACGGCACACGTAGACATACAGGGGAACTGCTGCTGCGGCGGTCATCACCGCATGCTCCTTGGACAGCACGGCCAGCAGGTAGCTCAGCAGCGCGCCTGCGTACCAGGCCACTCGCTTGGTTTGCAGCCCACGCACAAAGGCCCAGCATGCCAGCACGGCGAACAGGGTCGCCATGAGGATGGACCGTTGCACCAGATAGCCGACGGCGTACACCGCCATGGGGTGGAGCGCAAACAGCGCCACCCCAACCTGCAATGCCGCCCTTTGCGACGACGCGAAGTGCGCCTGTTCCTCGATGTCCTGTGGGAAACGCGTGCTGGCCGTCAGCGCTTTGAAGAACGCATACATCGCAGCCACCACGCCCAGGTGCAAGGCGATATTGACGATGCGCTGCTTCCACCAGCCGGCGCCTGCGATCTGGTCTACCCAGACGAAGCTGCCATACGAGACCATGCGCTGCTTGAACTCCAGCAGGCTGCCGTAGTTGCCAAAGATCGTGCCTTCCGTGAGCCGTATGTCGTCAAACAGCAGCTCATTGCTCAATCCAGGCACATACACGCCCAACACGGCCAACAACAAAATCAGGGCGAAAAAGTAGGGTGCTTTGCCGGATTGAGCCATGGAAGGGCGTCGGGGGGAATGTGGGGGAGAGCCGTCCCCGGTTGGGGAGGCTCTAGCGCGAAGGCAGTGTAGCAGACCAAAAAACGCCACAGACTGTGAAAAAGTCCGCAAAAACAATGACTTGATGGGGGTGCCAGCGCTGCGGGAAACTCCTGCGCGGGCCGCTTTGGGTATAGGCGTCTTTGCTGTGCCCCCCTCTGTGGCAGGAGGCTACAACCGGGCGGTTTGATGACCGCGGCCGATCATCAGATCCAGGTTCTGAACAGCCGCCCCCGAGGCCCCCTTGCCCAGGTTGTCGAACACGGCAGTCAGCAGCACCTGGCCATGGCGGGCGTTGCTGAAAACGCCCAGCTGCATCTGGTTGGTGCCGTTGAGGGCCTGCGGGTCCAGATGCTGGGTGTCTTGTGCTTGCACGAGGCCCAGGACCTCGACATGGGCTGCACCGAGAAAGTGCTGGACCAGGCAAGCGTGCAAACGCTCTCCGGTGGTGCCTGCGGGTAGCTGGCGCAGCAGGAGCGGAATGGTGAGCGCAATCCCCTGGCGGAACGAACCATAGGCTGGAAGAAAGAACGGGCGCTGCGACAGCCCGGCATGCAAGGCGATTTCCGGGGTGTGTTTGTGTTCCAGTCCCAGGCCGTAGAGCTGGAAGGCTGGGGCGTTGGCCGAGTTCGGGCCTTCATGTTCGTCCACGCGGGCCCGTCCGCCGCCCGAATATCCCGATACCGCATGGATGGTGATGGGATGGTCGGCGGGCACCAGGCCCGCCTGCACCAGGGGCCGCAGCAGGGCGATGGCGCCCGTGGGGTAGCAGCCTGGGTTGCTGACCCGCCTGGCGCCCGCAATGCGTGCGGCCTGTTCTGCGCCCATCTCCGGAAAGCCATACACCCACTGCGGGTCCGTGCGGTGCGCCGAGCTGGCGTCGATCACGCGCACGGCGGGGTTGACGATGGCGGCCGCGGCCTCGCGGGCTGGGGCATCGGGCAGGCACAGGATGGCGATATCGCAGCTGTTGATGGCCTCGGTGCGGCGGGCGGTGTTCTTGCGTTCGTGGTCGGGCAGGGTCAGCAGTTGCAGATCCGTGCGGCCGCGCAGGCGCTCGTGGATCTGCAGGCCGGTGGTGCCTTGGTCGCCATCGATGAAGACAAGGGGTTGGGTGATCATGGGGGCAGGTTCCTGAAATGGAGGGGATGTGGAATCTTCGGTCCCGGTCTAAACTTTGAAAAGTTGAATTTCACAAACATCAGCATCAGGTTTACTGAACGTCATGCGCGAACTCAATCTCGACCGGCTGCGCACCCTCGTCACCATCGCCGACCTGGGCTCCTTCGCCGAAGCCGCCCGCACGCTGCACCTGGCGCCGCCCACGGTGAGCCTGCACATTGCGGACCTGGAGGCCCACATCGGTGCGCCATTGCTGGTGCGCAAGCGGGGCGAGGTGCGGCCATCCGGCGTGGGCGAGTTGCTGGTTGAACGCGCCCGGCGCCTGCTGGCAGATGCCGACGAAGCGATGGACCTGGTGCAGCGCCAGGTGCAGGGGTTGGCGGGGCGTGTGCGTCTGGGCGCCTCCACGGGCGCCATTGCCCATCTGTTGCCCCTGGCCCTGGAGGCATTGGGCCAGCACCACCCCGGCATTGACGTGCAGGTGGCGGTGCTCACCTCGCAGGAAACCATGTCGCGGCTGGCCAATGGGGCACTGGATGTGGGCCTGGTGGCCCTGCCGCAAGCGGCAATGTCTGGCGTGGCGGTGCTGCCGTGGCGGCGCGACCCGGTCATGGCGTTTGTGCCGTCCTCATGGCCTTTGCCCGCAAGGGCCACGCCCCGCTGGCTGGCGGGCCAGCCGCTGATCCTCAACGACGACGGCACCAGCCTGTCAAGGCTGACAAGCGAGTGGTTTGCGCTGGCCGGCGAGCACCCCAAGGCGCGCATCCAGCTGAACTACAACGACGCGATCAAGAGCCTGGTGGCGGCAGGCTATGGTGCAACGCTGCTGCCCCACGAGGCTTCCACCGCCGCGCCACTGGACCCGCGCATCCGCATGCTGCCGCTGCATCCCCGGCTGTGGCGGCCTCTGGGTATCGCGCACCGCGCAGGCCCTGTGGAGCGGGCCACCCAGCATGTGCTGGATGTGCTGTGGCAGCAAAAGCAGGGGTAGGGCGGGGCTGCAGCCTGTGTCCGCTGTCTTGCACGCAACGCTGCACAAGACAGGAGATCAGCAAAAATAACAATAAAAATGTACTTTGGCGCTTGCCCGTAAAGCGCTGATAGCTATCAATATAGTAGTAAATCAGGGCGGTGCAAGCCGTTCAGCGGTCCAAGCCGCCAATGGCTGCTCTGCATCGCAGCGCTCCCGCGATTCAGATGGGGTTGTCCGGCGCCAGCGCGCTCAGCACCATGCGCACGATCAACTCCTCGGCCTTGTCATAGTCGCGTTCGGTCAGCGCCGGTTTGCCCAGCAGCAGGGCGAACTGGGCTTCCTGCTCGGCGTAGGCCTGCGTGACCGACCAGATGATGAACATCAGGTGCGTGAAATTCACCTTGGCGATGCGGCCTTCGCGCGCCCAGCGCTCGAAGGTGCGCACCTCGGTCTTGAGCAGCGGGCCTACGCGCTCGATGATGGCTTTGCCATAGCGTGGTGCACCGGCAATCACCTCTTTGGTGAATACCTTGGCGCCCTGGGGGCGCGTGCGCGAATACTGCAGCTTGGCGCGGATATAGCGCCGCAGCGCCTGCTGGGGGTCGTCGCTGTGCGAGAGGTCTTCCATGCCCGCCAGCCACTGGGTCAGCACATCGTCGAGCACACGCTGGTACAGCGCCTCTTTGCTGGTGAAGTAATACAACAGGTTGTGGCGGCTGATGCCAATGGCTGCGGCAATGTTCTCCAGCGAAGCACCCTCGAAGCCGAATTGTGCAAAGTGGTTCTCGGCTTCGGTGAGGATGCTCTGTTCCTTGAGCAGGCGCGAGGCGGTGGGGGCGCGGGGGGCAGTGTCTGCGGGGGACGGGCGGGCGTCGGTCATCGCACCATTGTGGAACAAGCCAGGGGCCAAAAACTGGCAATTCGCTGGCGTGGGGCGGGGATTTGTGGCGATTTGACTGGCACGGGGTTTGCTCTAGGGATTTTACCAATTGGTAAATTTTTACGGGTTGGTAAATTGACCCACCACACAGGGCACCGCTGCACCAAAGCAGTGGGCACCTGAATCCTACAGCGAGGCCCACGATGAAACCTCCGAAGTTTGCGGGCGCCAGCACCTACGCTGGCGCCGCATTGGCTGGCCCCGGCCCCATGAGCTGCGGGCGCGGCAGGCGCTGCAAGGCGCCGGCGCACGCCCAGACCCCCACCCCGACCCTTCCGGAGGAAAACTGATGGACACACCCGCAAGCCGTGCCTGCGGCATTCATGCTGCACGCCTGAACCTGGCCGACTACGCTGCCAACTTCAGTGATGCGCACCCGCCGCTCACCAAACCCCAGGCCTTGATCGAGGCCGAGCGCTGCTACTACTGCCACGATGCGCCCTGCGCCACCGCCTGCCCCACGGGCATCGACATCCCTTCGTTCATCCACCGCATCGCACAGGAGAACAACCGGGGTGCTGCGCGTGCCATCCTGGAGGCGAACCCGCTGGGCGGCATGTGCGCCCGCGTGTGCCCCACCGAAGTGCTGTGCGAACAGGCTTGCGTGCGCAACACCAACGAGGACAAACCGGTGGAGATCGGCTCGTTGCAGCGCTATGCGACTGACGCATTTTTTGAAAAGCCCGGTACACCCCTGTTCCAGCGAGCAGCCCCCACCGGCAAGCGAGTGGCCGTGGTGGGCGCTGGGCCTGCGGGCCTGGCCTGCGCGCATGGCCTGGCCGTGCGCGGGCATGACGTGGTGCTGTTCGAGGCACGCCCCAAGCTCGGCGGCCTCAACGAATATGGCCTTGCCAGCTACAAGACCACCAACAACTTCGCGCAGAAGGAAGTGGAGTGGCTGTTGTCCATCGGTGGCATCGAGGTGCGCACCGGCCAGCAGCTGGGCCGTGACATCACGCTCGACAGCCTGCTGGGCGCGTACGACGCGGTGTTCCTGGGCCTGGGCCTGCAAGGCGTGAATGCGCTGGGCGTGGCCGAACCCACGGCCACCGGCCTGCGCAATGCGGTGGACTTCATCGCCGAGCTGCGCCAGAGCGCCGACCTCTCGACCCTGCCCGTGGGCCGCCGCGTGGTGGTGATTGGTGGCGGCATGACGGCGGTGGATGCCGCCGTGCAGTCGCGCAAGCTGGGCGCCGAAGAGGTGATCATCGTCTACCGCCGCGGCGCAGAGGCCATGTCGGCGTCCGCTGTGGAGCAGCAGTGGGCGCAGACGAATGGTGTGACCATCCGCCACTGGGCTGCACCGAAAGAGGTGCTGAGCGAAGGCGGTGTTGTCAAGGGCGTGCGTTTTGCCACCACGGCGCTGAGTGGCGGCAAGCTGGTGGAAACCGGCGAGACCTTCTCGCTGGAGGCCGACATGGTGCTCAAGGCCATCGGCCAGACCTTTGTGGCCGAGCCGGTGGGTGCCTCCATCGCGCTGGAAGCCGGGCGCATTGTGACGGACCTGGAGGGCCGCACCAGCCTGGCGCGCGTCTGGGCCGGAGGCGACTGCCGCGTGGGTGGCCGCGACCTCACGGTGGAGGCGGTGGAGCACGGCAAGGTCGCCGCTGTCTCCATTCATCAAGCGCTGAGCGTGCCCGTGGCACTCGTGGCCTGACGTCGTCAACTGCAACTCACGGGAGCACCCCATGGCAGACATTCGCAGCAATTTTCTGGGCATTCAAAGCCCCAACCCCTTCTGGCTGGCCTCCGCACCGCCCACCGACAAAGAGATCAACGTCACCCGCGCCTTCGAAGCCGGCTGGGGTGGCGTGGTGTGGAAGACGCTGGGCGAAGACCCGGCGGTGGTCAACGTCAACGGGCCGCGCTACTCCACGCTGATGTCGCAAGACCGCCGCGTGATTGGCCTGAACAACATCGAGCTGATCACCGACCGGCCGCTCCACACCAACCTCGAGGAGATCAAGCGCGTCAAACGCAACTGGCCCGACCGCGCCATGATCGTTTCGCTCATGGTGCCTTGCGAGGAGCAGAGCTGGAAGGCCATCCTGCCGCTGGTGGAAGACACCGGCGCTGACGGCATCGAACTCAACTTCGGTTGCCCGCATGGCATGAGCGAGCGCGGCATGGGCGCGGCCGTCGGCCAGGTGCCCGAGTACATCCAGATGGTCACGGCCTGGTGCAAGCACTACAGCAAGCTGCCCGTGATCGTGAAGCTCACGCCCAACATCACCGACGTGCGCCAGCCCGCACGCGCCGCCAAGGCGGGCGGGGCCGATGCCGTGTCGCTCATCAACACCATCAACTCCATCATGGGTGTGGACCTGGACCGCATGGTGATGAGTCCGAGCACCGACGGCTGGGGTTCGCACGGCGGCTACTGCGGACCGGCCGTCAAGCCCATTGCGCTCAACATGGTGGCCGAGATTGCACGCGACGCGCAGACCGCGGGCCTGCCCATCAGCGGCATTGGAGGCATCACCACCTGGCGCGATGCGGCCGAATACATTGCGCTCGGCTGTGGCACCGTGCAGGTGTGCACGGCCGCCATGGTCTACGGCTTCAAGATCGTGCAGGACATGTGCGATGGCCTGTCCAACTTCATGGACGAGCACGGGTATGCCACGCTGGACGACTTCAAGGGCCAGGCCGTGCCCACGGTCAAGGACTGGAAGAACCTCAACCTCAACCACATCGAAAAAGCGGTCATCAACCAGGATGCCTGCATTCAGTGTGGCCGCTGCCATGTGGTGTGCGAAGACACCTCGCACCAGGCCATCACTTTCACCAAGGACGGCGGAGTGCGCAAGTTCGAGATCAACGAGGCCGAGTGCGTGGGCTGCAACCTCTGTGTGTCGATCTGCCCCGTGCCCGAGTGCATCACCATGCGCGCCCTGGAGCCGGGCGAAGTCGATGTGCGCACGGGCAAGCAGGTCACCGGTGAATACGCCAACTGGACCACGCACCCCAACAATCCGCAGCGCGTGTCTGCAACGGCCTGATCCTGCACCCGATGCGTGCTTCCATTGCAGGCCATGCAAGACGTTCCGGATGCCCCCGTCGTGGTGCTGATTTGCAACGCATGCTGCACTGCATCTGGTGCAGTTCTTGCGTCCTCTCTAGCATCGCTCGCTTCCCTTTGCCCGCCATCTGCCAGCGTGAGGGCGCCGGACCAGACGGTGGGTTGTGTGCAACCCCAACGAAGTCTTTGACAGGAGTACAGGCATGACCAACAGTACCGGCAGCGCTGCCCACGTGGCGGGGCTAATGCCCGGCGGAGCCTCCAACACGCTCGCCAATGAAGATTTGCTCCCCACCACCGCCGCGCAGCGGCACTGGACCTGGAAAGACTTCGCCGCACTCTGGGTGGGCATGGTGGTGTGTGTGCCCACCTACACCATGGCCAGTTCCATGCTGGACCAGGGCTTCACCTGGCAGATGGCGGTGTGGCTCGTGTTCCTGGCCAATTGCATCGTGCTGGTTCCGATGGTGCTCATCGGCCGCGTGGGGCCCAAATATGGCGTGCCGTTTCCGGTGCTGGCGCGTGCTTCGTTTGGTGTGAAGGGCGCCAACCTGCCGGCCGTGCTGCGCGGCCTGGTGGCGTGTGGCTGGTTCTCCATCAACTGCTACTTCGGCGCACTCGCGCTGCATGGCTTCTTGAACATCGTGGGCATGAACCTCGCAGGGCCAGCCGCTGGGGAGACCATCAGCACCTCGCAGTTCATGTGTTTCCTCGCGTTCTGGGCGGTGCACATCTACTTCATCTGGAAGGGGCCGGAGTCCATCCGCCTGCTGGAAGTGATTGCCGCGCCGCTGATGATTGGCGCCTCGGTGCTGTTCGTTGTGGTGCTGATGATGAAGGTGCCATCGGGCCAGCTCTTCAATCTGCCCGCCAAGGTGGTGGAAGGCGGGCCCAAGACCTGGGCGGCACTCACGGGGCTGGTGGGCTTCTGGGCCACGCTGGCGCTCAACATCCCGGATTTCACGCGCTTCGCCAAGTCGCAAAAGGACCAGGTCATGGGCCAGGCCATCGGCCTGCCGCTGCCCATGGCGCTGTTCTCCATGGTGGGCGTCATCGGTTTCTCGGCGTCGGCCATCCTGTACGGCAAGGCGCAGTTGTTCCCTGATGGCCTGCTGACCCAGATGGGCAGCGTGGCCGCGGGCCTGGGCCTGCTGGTGATCCTTCTGGCCAACCTGACGACCAACGTGGCCGCCAACCTGGTGTCGCCTTCGTACGATTTCAGCCAGATCGCGCCCTCCAAGATCAGCTTCCGCATGGGCGGCGTCATCGCAGCGCTGATCGGGCTCGTGTTCATGCCCTGGAAGATCCTGGCCACATCGGGCGGCTACCTCTTCACCTGGCTGGGTGGCTACGGCACGTTGCTGGGCGCCATCGCCGGCATCCTGCTGGTGGATTACTACCTGGTGCGCAAGAGCGAGCTGAAGGTGGAAGACCTGTACCGCCGGGGTGGCGAGTACGAGTACAGCAATGGCTGGAACCTGCACGCGCTCATCGCCTTTGCACTGGGCGTGCTGCCTTGCCTGCCAGGCTATCTGGCGGTGTCGGGCGTGGTGGACAAGGCGGGCATGCCCGCCATCTGGCTCACGCTGTTCGATTCGGGCTGGTTCTTCAGCCTGGCCGTGGCCGGTACCTATTACTACCTGACCGCCAAGAAAAAATGACCTCTGGCCCTGCCTGGGCCTGGTGCCAGTGCAGGGCCCTTTTTTTGATCTGTATCCCTGAAGGAGACCCCCATGACCCAAGCCCTTGTGATCCGCGGTGGAACCGTGGTCAACGCCGACCGTGAGCAGCGCGCCGATGTGCTGTGTGTCGATGGCCGCATCGTGGCCGTGGGGGAGGGGGCTGCGGCCCAGGCGCCTGCGGGGGCGCAGGTGCTCGACGCCAGCGGGCAATACGTGCTGCCCGGCGGCATCGACCCGCACACGCACATGCAGCTGCCGTTCATGGGCACGGTCACCATGGACGACTTCTTCACGGGCACGGCCGCAGGCTTGGCCGGTGGTACCACCAGCATCATCGACTTTGTGATCCCCGACCCGCAGGAGCCCATCCTCGATGCCTACCGCAAATGGCGCGGCTGGGCCGAGAAGTCGGCGGCCGACTACAGCTTCCATGTCGCCATCACCTGGTGGAGCGAGCAGGTTCGCGCCGACATGGGCACGCTGGTGCAACAGGAGGGCGTGAACAGCTTCAAGCACTTCATGGCCTACAAGAACGCCATCATGTGCGACGACGAAACCCTGGTGAACAGCTTCAAGCGCGCGCTGGAGCTGGGCGCCATGCCCACGGTGCATGCCGAAAACGGCGAGCTGGTGTACCTGCTGCAGCAAGAGGTCGCCAAGATGGGCATCACCGGCCCCGAAGGGCACCCGCTGTCGCGCCCGCCCATGGTCGAGGCAGAGGCCGCCAACCGCGCCATCGCGATTGCCGACGTGCTGGGCGTGCCCATCTACGTGGTGCATGTGAGCTGCATGGATTCCGCCGACGCCATCGCCCGCGCCCGTGCGCGTGGCCAGCGGGTGTATGGCGAGGTGCTGGCTGGGCACTTGTTGATTGACGACAGCGTGTACCGCGACCCGGACTTCGCTGCCGCTGCCGCCCACGTGATGAGCCCGCCCTTCCGCCCCAAGGTTCACCAGGAGGCGCTGTGGCGCGGCCTGCAATCGGGCCAGCTGCACACCACCGCCACCGACCACTGCACCTTCTGCGCCGCGCAGAAGGCGGCAGGCAAGGACAATTTCGCCAAGATTCCCAATGGCACGGGCGGCGTGGAAGAGCGCATGGCCGCCATCTGGGATGCCGGCGTGAACACCGGCCGCCTCACGCCCAGCGAGTTCGTGGCCATCACCTCGGCCAACTGCGCCAAGCTGTTCAACATCTACCCGCGCAAGGGCTTCATCGGCGAGGGCGCCGACGCCGACCTGGTGCTGTGGGACCCTGAAGGCACCAAGACCTTCTCGGCCAAGACGCAGTTCAGCAAGGGCGACTTCAACATTTTTGAAGGCCGCACTGTGCGCGGCATTCCCAGCCACACCGTGAGCCAGGGCCGCGTGGTGTTTGCCAATGGCGACCTGCGCGCAGAGCAGGGCAAGGGCCGGTACATCAAGCGCCCCGCGTTTGGCAGCAACTTCCAGGCCGTGCAAAAGCGCGCCCACGATCTGGCCCCCACTGCGGTCGCTCGCTGAAGAACGAACGCCATCACGGAGAACACCATGGACACCAAAGTCAAACCCAACATCGAGAACCTGCGCATCAACGGCGACCGCCTGTGGGCATCGCTGATGGAGTTGGCGCAGATCGGCGCCACGCCCAAGGGCGGCGTGTGCCGCCTCACACTCACTGATCTGGACAAGCAGGGCCGCGACCTCGTCACCCGCTGGGCGCGCGAGGCCGGCATGAGCGTCACCATCGACAAGATCGGCAATGGCTTCATGCGCCGCCCGGGGCGCAACAACAGCTTGCCACCCATCATGACCGGCAGCCACATCGACACCCAGCCCACCGGCGGCAAGTTCGACGGCAACTACGGCGTGCTGGCAGGCATTGAAGTGGTGCGCACGCTCAACGACCATGGCATCGAAACCGAGGCCCCCATCGAAGTCGCGTTCTGGACCAACGAAGAAGGCAGCCGCTTTGTGCCCGTGATGATGGGCTCGGGCGTGTTCGCCAAGGCCTTCACGCTGGAGCACGCCTACGCCGCCACCGACACCGAGGGCAAGACGGTGAAGGGCGAGCTGGAGCGCATCGGCTACATCGGCGACCAGGAGCCGGGCGACCACCCCATCGGCGCCTACTTCGAAACCCACATCGAACAAGGCCCCGTGCTGGAAGACAACGACAAGACCATCGGCGTGGTCAGCGGCGTGCTGGGCATCCGCTGGTTCGACTGCACTGTCACCGGCATGGAAGCCCACGCAGGCCCCACGCCCATGGCCCTGCGCAAGGACGCCCTGCTGGCCGCCACCCACATCATGCAGGACGTGGTGGCTGCCGCCCACCGCCATCCGCCGCATGGGCGCGGCACCGTGGGCATGGTGCAGGTCTTCCCCAACAGCCGCAACGTCATCCCCGGTCGGGTCAAGTTCAGCATCGACCTGCGCAACAGCACGGACGAACTCGTGGACCAGATGGCCGCAGAAGTGAAGGCGCGGGCTCACCAGGTGGCGCAGGAGCACGGCGTGCAGGTGCATATCGAGATGGTGTCCAGCTACCCGGCGCAGGTGTTCCACAGCGAATGCGTGGAGGCCGTGGCCCGCGCCACGGCCAAGCTGGGCTACAGCCACATGCCCGCCGTCTCGGGCGCGGGGCACGACGCCGTCTACATGGCCAAGCTCGCGCCCAGCGGCATGATCTTCATCCCCTGCAAGGACGGCATCAGCCACAACGAGATCGAAGACGCCAAGCCCGAACACATCACGGCGGGCTGCAACGTGCTGCTGCACGCGATGCTGGAGCGTGCAGGCACCTGATCGAGCGCGGCCGCACGGGGCTGCGCGCCCTTCGATTTAGACCATCACGCCCACAGGACATGGTCCTCGTTGTATCTTCTGGTTACTTTTAATTCCGTATTCCGAGAAGAGGACAGGCCATGAAACTCAAAACCCGCATCCTGTGGCTGTGTGCCGCCACCCTCCTGGGCCTGGTGGTGCTGTCGGCCGTGGCGCTGACTACGCTCTATCAATCGATGATGAAAGAGCGCACGGCGCAGCTCTCCAACCTGGTGGTGCTGGCCCATGCTGCCGCGCAAAAAGCGCACGAGCAGGAAAAGAGCGGCGCCCTGTCGCGCGAAGATGCCATCAAGGAAGCGACCCGCACCATTGGCAGTTTTGTGGACAAGGACAAATATTTCTTTGTCCGTGGTTTCACCAACGACGTGAACTACGTGCACCCCAACCCCAAACGCATCGGCATCGTCGATGAAAAGGGCGGCAAGGAAGCGGGCGTGCGTTACCGCGCAGCGCTGCAAGGTGTGACGGTGGGCACCGTGACTGCGCCAGGCACGCGCCCGGGTGCCAAGGAGCCGGTGGACAAGCTCTACGCCATCATCAAGTTCGAGCCCTGGGACTGGATCATCGGTTTTGGCGACTATGTGGACGACATCGAAAACGCCTTCTGGCGCAACACGGCGATCCTGCTGTCCATCGGCGCTGCGTTGATGCTGGTGATCGCGTTGATGGCCTGGCAGATGCTGCGCACGCTGGTGCACCAGCTCGGCGGCGAGCCCCAATACGCGGCCGATGTGGTGACGCAGATCGCTGAAGGCAACCTGGCCGTGGATGTGCAGACATTGCCCGGCGACACCACCAGCATCCTGCACGCTATCCGCGCCATGCGTGACAACCTTTCGCACCTCGTGACCCAGGTGCGCGACAGCACCGACTCCATCACCACGGCCTCGTCCGAAATTGCAGCGGGCAACGGCGACCTGTCGGCCCGCACCGAATCGCAGGCCAGCGCACTGCAGGAGACGGCGGCCTCGATGGAGCAGCTCACCTCCACCGTGCAGCAGAACGCAGCCAACGCCAAGCGTGCCGACGAGCTGGCGCGTGCGGCGTCGGACATGGCCGTGCGCGGGGGCGATGTGGTGCAGCAGGTGGTGGGCACCATGGGCTCCATCGACCAGTCATCGCGCAAGATCGTGGACATCATCAGCGTCATCGACGGCATCGCGTTTCAGACCAACATCCTGGCGCTCAATGCTGCGGTGGAAGCTGCCCGCGCGGGCGAACAGGGCCGGGGTTTTGCCGTGGTGGCCAGCGAAGTGCGCAGCCTGGCGCAGCGCAGCGCAGCCGCTGCCAAGGAGATCAAGGGCCTGATCGACGACTCCGTGGCCAAGGTGGGTGTGGGCACACAACTCGTGGAGCAGGCCGGCGCCACCATGAGCGAGGTGGTGGCGGGGGTGAAAAGCGTGACCACCATGGTGGCCGAGATCAGCGCTGCCAGCGGCGAGCAAAGCGCGGGCATTGCCCAGGTGAACCAGGCCATCTCGCAGATGGACCAAAGCACGCAACAGAACGCGGCGCTGGTCGAAGAAGCCCTGGCCGCCGCGCAGTCGCTCAGCCAGCAGGCGGTGACGCTGTCGCAGACGGTGGGGCAGTTCCGGGTGGCGTGAGTAAGTAAGCACCCCCTGAGTCGCTTCGCGCCTTCCCCCTCTCTGGCATTGCTGCGCAATGCGGAGGGGGACGCCCCCGGTGCGGCGGGGCGGCCCTTGCACGGGGGCTCTGGTCTGGGCAGCGCCAGTTTTAGCCGCTAAGCCCGTTGCCGACCTTCACCTTGCTGCGCTGTTCGCTGGGCTTCAATGCGCCTGTCAGCCCCAGGAAGTGGTCCAGCATGTGGAAGTGGTCTTCAAAGAATTCCTCTTCCATCGCCGCCAGCTGGTCGATGGGGGTCCACTGCACCTGCAGCGCGTCGTCGTCGGCCTGCACGGTGGGGAATGGTGCGTCGCCCAGATCAAAGTAATGCGCGTGGGTCAGCGTGCGTCCACGCTGGCTGCGGTCGGGGTGGTCGAACACGGCCACGGACTGCAGCGCGGCGCGCATGGTGGCCTCGGGCAGGTGGCAATGGGTTTCTTCCACCAGCTCGCGCAGGCACGACTGCCACACGGTCTCGCGCTGTTCGATGAAGCCGCCGGGCACGGCCAGCTGGCCTTTGCCGGGGGCGTGGGCGCGGCGGATCAGCAGCACGTGGTCGCGGCAGCGCAGCACGGCGTCCACCGTCACGAATACCGGTGGATAGGGCGCGGCGGCCCAGGCCTGGCGGTAGCCGCGCAGCATCTGCCACTCCTGCTGCAGCGCCGGGTAGTGCGGGGTCTGCGCAAACTGGATCAGCGTGGCCAGGGTGCTGGCGGGCATCTGGTCGGCCAGGGAGGCGAGGGCGGATGGCACGGTGTCGGGGTTGGCGCCAAACCACGCGTCGCGGATGGCCGTGGCGTCAATCGGCCCCTGGCGCTCCACATGGATCAGTTCCCAGCCGGGGAAGGCGCTCAGGTAGCCGCTGGTGGCGTCCTTGAAGTGGCCCACCAGCCCGATGCGCGCACCCGGTGTGGTCAAACGCGCCACGCCTGCGTGCACAGCCTGCACCCACACGGCCTCGTTGTAGTAGTCGCGCATGGGCAGCACGACCACGCGGCTGCGGTCGGCCTCGGGCAGCGCCCCCAGCAGCATGGCTTCGCGCTCTTGCCAGGTGAAGGGGTTCTTGGGCGAGCGCGCCTGCCAGGCCGAGCCCACCACCACGATGACCTTCTGCGCGCTGTCGAGTGCACGCTGCAGCAGCGCAATGTGGCCGTTGTGCACGGGTTCAAAACGCCCGATGTAGATAGCGGTATCGACCATGTGTCTCCAGTCGTTGTCAGGTTCTAAGAGCGGCTCACAAAACTCCCCTGGCGTCGTTGTTCCGTCTTGTCGTACCGCTTGTACTGCCTGCGACGGAACGCCTGGCCAGGGCCGCTGCGCTGAGTTTTGTTAGCCGCTCTAAGCATTTTTGGCTGCTAGCGCTTATCCATAAAGCGCTAGCAGCTATCTTTTTGGTAGTAATTTTACCGTGGAGCCGTTTCACACATACCGCGCTGCAATCGGCATCTGCCGCCCGCTGCCAAAGGCCCGGGCCCGCACGCGCACGATGGGCGGGGCCTGGCGGCGTTTGTATTCGTTGCGCGCCACCATCATGCGCACGCGTTGCACCAGGGCGCGGCCCGCGTCGTCGGTTTGCAGCTGGGCCACAAAATTCTGGGCCGCCGCGTGCTCCGCAGCAGAAAGGCGGTCGCCTTCGATGAGCAGCTTGAGCACTTCGTCGAGCACGGGGTAGGGCGGCAGGCTGTCCAGATCGCGCTGGCCGGGGGCCAGTTCGGCAGAGGGTTCCTTGTCGATGATGGCCTGTGGAATCAGCACGCGCCCGGCGTATTCGTTGACGTGGCGCGAGAGGGCAAACACCTCCGTCTTGTAGAGGTCGCCAATCAGGCCCAGCCCGCCGTTGGTGTCGCCATACAGCGTGCAGTAGCCCACCGAGATTTCCGACTTGTTGCCGGTGGTGAGCAGCAGGTGGCCGAAGGCGTTGGAATATTCCATCAGCACCGTGCCGCGAATGCGCGCCTGAAGATTTTCGAGCGGAAGGCCTTGCAGCGGTTTGCCCAAGCTGGTTTCAAACTGCTGCGCGTAGCCCGTTACCAATTCGGCAATCGGGTGCGTGAACAGCTGCACCCCCAGGTTGTGGCACAGCGCCACCGAGTCATCGACCGAGCCGCTGCTGGAGTAGCGCGAGGGCATGGTGATGCCCACCACGTTGTCCGCACCCAGCGCCTCTACAGCAAGCGCCAGCGTGAGCGCGCTGTCGATGCCGCCCGAGCTACCCACCACCACTTGCGCAAAGCCGCAGCGCCGCGCGTAGTCGCGCAGGCCCAGCACGATCTGTTGGCGGTAGAAGTCCATGGTGGGCAGGCCCTGTGCGGGCACGGGGGCGGGGCGTGCGCCTTCCGCGCTCAGAAAATGCCCGTTGTCGAACTGGAGGGTGCGCACGTCTTCCACAAACCGCTGCGCTTCAAAGACGACACCCGCCTCGGGCTCGGCGGCAAACGATGCCCCGTCGTACACAACCTGGTCGTGCCCGCCAATCTGGTTCACATACAGGATGGGCAGGCCGTGGCGGCGTGCGGCGTCGCCAAAAATCTGGTGGCGCTGCTCGCGTTTGCCCGTGTGGCTGGGGCTGGCGTTGATGCTCACCACCAGGTCGGGCGCGGCATCGCGCATGCGCTCGAAGGGGTTGGTGGCGTAGTCGGCGCCGTGGTCGTTCCAGCCGTCTTCGCAGATCAGCAGGCCCACCTGCGCGTTGCCCACACGCAGCACCTTGGCCACGTCCGGGCCGGGCTCGAAGTGGCGGCGCTCGTCAAAGATGTTGTACGTGGGCAGCAGCTGCTTGGCGTACTGCAGGCGCACAGCCCCGCCTTGCAGCACCAGCAGGCTGTTGTGCAAGCGCTTGCCGGGGCCGCGCGCGGGTGTGGGTGCGCCCACCACCCAGTGCAGTTGCGGAAGCTCGGCGGAGGCTTGCTGCAGCATGGCCAGGCCAGCCTCGATGCGTTGCTGAAAGCCGGTTTCCTCCAGCAGGTCGCCGGGGTAGTAGCCGCACAGCGACAGCTCGCTGAACACGACGAGGTCGGCCTGTTCGCGCGCCGCCTGCTGCCCGGCGGCTACCATGCGGGCCACGTTGCCTTCGATGTCACCGACGGTGAAGTTGAGTTGGGCCAGGGTGATGCGGAGCATGGTGTCAGTCCTTCACGTTGAACACCTGACGCAGATAGGCCAGGTAGGTTTCATCGTCGCACAGCGTCTTGCCGGGCGTGTCCGACAGCTTGGCCACGGGCTGCCCGTTGGCGCGCACCAGTTTCATCACGATGTTCAGCGGCTTGTGGTCCGCGCCCATGTCGTTGGTGAGGTTCGTGCCGATGCCAAACCCGAGCTGCGTGCGGTCGCCAAAGTGGCGGTACAGCATCAGGGCGCGTTCCAGGTCGAGGCCATCGGAGAACACCAGCCGCTTGGTGTGCGCGTCGATGCGCAGGCGGGTGTAGTGCGCGAGGGCCTTTTCGCCCCAGGCCACCGGGTCGCCTGAGTCGTGCCGCAGGCCGTCGAACAGCTTGGCGAAGTACAGGTCGAAGTCGGCCAGAAAGGCGTCCATGCCCACGGTGTCGGTCAGCGCAATGCCCAGGTCGCCCCGGTACTCCTGCACCCAGTCTTCGAGCGCGGCCTTTTGAAAGTCGCGCAGCCGCACGCCCAGCGCCTGGTAGGTCTGCAGGTATTCGTGCGCCATGGTGCCGATGGGCACCAGGCCCAGGTCGCGCGCCAGCAGCACGTTGCTGGTGCCCTTGAACCACTGCGGTGTTTGTGTGGCAAAGGTCTGCACCACCTCGCGCTGCCAGGCGCCGCTGTAGCGGCGGCGCAGGCCAAAGTCGAACAGCTCGAACGGGTGGCGCAGCGTGGCCTGTTGCGCCAGTGCCTGCAGCTGCAACACCTTGGCGGCCAGCCGTGCGCGGCCGCTGGCGAGGGCCTGGGCCGCGTCAAAACGGCGGAAGTACAGCTCGTTGACGATGGCCAGCACAAAGATCTCGAAGCCCATCACATGCACCTGCGGGCCACGCGCCACGATGTGCAGTTGCTCGCCGTCGGCCCAGGCGCTGATGAAGCTGCGCTGGAACTGGAAGATGCGCAGAAAGTCCACGAAGTCGCTCTTGATGTAGCGCAGTCCGCCCACGTAGGCCAGCTCGCCCTGCGTAAAGCGCAGGGTGCACAGGTGGTCCAGCGCGGCGTTCACCTCGGGCAGCAGCTCGGCCAGCGGGTAGGCAGGGGTGTTGCGGCATACAAAGCGATATTCGCTTTGGGTTTGCGGGTGGCGGTGCAGCAGCGCCTGCCACATCGTGAACTTGTAGAGGTCGGTGTCGAGCAGGCTGGTGATGACGGGGTTCATGGTGTTGCTCCAAAATTGGTAGCTAATAGCGCTTTATGGATAAGCGCTAGAGCCTGATTTCATTCATATTAGCGAGCTGTGCACTGGCTGTGCGCATGGCGTCCAGAAACGCCCGGTGTTGCGCCTCGAAGCCGCCCACGGGGCTCATGCCATCGGTCAGCAGCACGATGCGGCTGGCTTGCCAGCCGGGCAACAGGCGGGGCAGGTGCCGCACGATGTGTTCGGTGGTCGAGCGCACGCAGTGGCTGCTGGCCTCGCCCGCAATCAGCAGCACATCGGCCTGGCCCAGCGACTGCAGCAGGGCGGTGTTCAGCGCGGTGCTTTCGTCGTCCGCGTCGGGCACCTCGGCCTCGATGGCGCTGTAGTGTTCCGTCCAGGGGTTGGTGCCCTTGAACACATTGCGCACCGCGCGCTGGCGCCGGAGCTGCCAGACCCCAAAGGCGGCCAGCACATCGGCGTGTATGCCATGGCCCCAGCTGCCCACCTCGCAGTGCACGGGCCACACCATCAGCGTGTAGCGGCCCTGGGCTTCGAGTGCGTCCAGGTACTGCAGGGTGCGGGGCAGGGCAGCGGGGTTGCGCGGCGTGAAGTCGCCTGCGCGCACCTGGACAGCGGTGATGGGGGTGAAGGGTGCGACTTCGGCGCCCGTGTCGGTTTGCCAGAAGCCGGGATGGGCAATGTCAAAACGCTGGTGCGAATCGAGCGTGACGGTGATGGTGTCCAACTGGTCGCCCTGGCTGCCGATGAACTGCGCCAGGCGCTGCATATCGGCATGGGCACCGGCCACGGGCAGGGCGGGCGTGGTGCGCTGGCCGGTCAGCACATCGGTGGGTTGCCAGGCTACAGGCAGGTCGCAGAAATCGTTTTGGGGGTCGATCACCAGAAGCTGGACGTTGCGGGCCATGGTCTTCTCCTTTGTTGGTGACGCCAGTGTAATCTTGTTAGTAAAAAAAATGAACTAACTAAGTTGCAAAAGCATGTTTCTGCTTTAGAAGAGATTGTTGGTTGATATCCTGTTCGGTCATCCTTGTGACAAACTCAGCCCCATGATCGAAACCAGCACCCCAGCCGTGATCTGTACCGTGGACGTGGTCTTGCTCACCCTGCAGCAGGACGTGCTGCAGGTCGCGCTGCAGCGGCGCGAGCGGCCTCCGTTTGCGGGAGCGCTGGCGTTGCCGGGGGGCTATATCCACGCCCAGGAAGATGCCGATGCCCAGGCCAGCGCCGCCCGTGTGCTGCGCGAGAAAGCCGGTTTGCAAAGCCCCTATCTGGAGCAGTTGGCCACGTTCTCGGGCCCGGTGCGCGACCCACGTGGGTGGTCGATGGCCGTGGCCTACTGCGCCCTTGTACCGCCCGAGTTGCTGGCATCGGCGCCCCTCACACTGGTGCCGGTGGCCGAGCTGCCCGCGCTGCCGTTCGACCACCGCGCCATGGTCGACGCCGCCGTGGCTCGCGTGCGCAGCAAAAGCCAGTATTCGTCCATGCCCGTGCACCTGTGTGCCGAGCCGTTCACCCTGCCACAGCTGCAGTCCGTGTATGAAGCCGTGCTGGGCGAGCCCATCAACAAGGTGAGCTTTCGCCGCAAGGTGGACGAACTGGCCATGCTGGAGGCAGTGCCCGGAGCGCTGCAGACCGGCGGCGCCCACCGGCCCGCGCAGCTGTACCGGGTGCGCCCAGCCTACCAGCGCAACCTTTCGCTGAGCGCGCGGGGCCTGTAGCTGTTGGCACAGCACACAAACTATTGGACCGCTGCCTGGAAATCTGGCACAAACGCAAACTTTGTGTCCCACGAATGATGGGTGCGCGCCAGGCGGGCCGGGGTGGCCGCAGCTGCACCGCCAACAACAAGCCAGCCCGACGCTGGCGCCTGAGGGAAGTCCATGTCTTTGCGGCTCAAATTCAACCTGGTGCTGGCGGCGGTGCTGCTGGTGGCAGCGGCGGGTGCGGGGATCTACGTGCACCGCTTTTTGCAGCAGTCCGCCATCGAGGAGGTGCAGCACAACTCGCAGATCATGATGCACGCGGCCATGGCGATCCGGGACTACACCACCGAACTCGTCAAGCCGCACCTGGACGTGACGCTGGCCGAGAAATTCCTGCCGCAGACCGTGCCTGCCTACGCCGCGACCGAGACGCTGCGCCGCCTGCAGAGCCGCTTTCCGGGCTACGAGTACAAGGAAGCGGTGCTCAACCCTACCAACCTGCGCGACCGCGCCAGCGAGTGGGAGGAGCGCATCATCAGCGACTTCCGCGAAGGCCGGGCCGATCTCAAGAAGGAGGCGACCGGCGAAGTGGGCGAGGGCATGCACCGCGCCATGTATGTGGCCCGCCCCATCACCATCAAGCAGGCCCAGTGCATGGCCTGCCACAGCACACCGGCCGTGGCGCCGCCCACCATGCTCAAGGTCTATGGCGACAAGAACGGCTTTGGCTGGGGCATGAAAGAGACGGTGGGCATCCAGGTGGTGAAGGTGCCGATGTACTTCCCGCTGGAGAAGGCGCGTCAGACCTTCAACACGGTGATGGCGGCGCTGGTGGGCAGCTTTGTGCTGCTGTTCGTCGGGCTCAACCTGTCGCTGTCGTCGCTGGTGATCGAGCCCATGGCGCGGCTCAACCGCAAGCTGGAAGACCTGGCCACCAAGGACTTCCTGACGGACCTGGTCAACCGCCGCCGCTTCTTTGAAAGGCTGGAGACCGAGATGGCCGACACCCGCATCAAGAAGGGCAGTCTGTCGGTGGTGATGTTTGACATCGACTTTTTCAAACGCATCAACGATACCTTTGGGCATGACTCGGGGGATGTGGTGCTCAAGAGCACGGCGCTGCGCGTGCGCGAACTGCTGCGGTCGTCCGACTGCGCTGCGCGTTTCGGGGGCGAGGAGTTCATCATCTTGCTCAAGGAAACCCCGGTGGACGCCGCCATGGCGATGGCCGAGGCGGTGCGCGCACGCATTGCAGGCGTTCCTTTCGACGCGGTGGGCCATGTCAGCGCCAGTTTTGGCGTGGCCACCTGGGACCACAAGGAAGACAGCCACGCCCTGATCAAGCGCGCGGACACGGCCTTGTACGTGGCCAAGTCCAGCGGCCGCAATTGCGTGGTGCAGGCCAAGGAAGCGGCGTGAAGGGACGCAATCCCCTGCGGCGCTGCACGCGTCGGGGCGAGGGTCAAGCCGGGGTGGCCTTGGCGTCCTCGTAGTCTGCCCGGTAGCTCGCCGCCAGCGCGGTTTTCTGCTTCTCCGTCAGCAGCTTCCCTGCCATCTGGAAGAAGCGGTGTTCCTCTTCCTTCAGGTGGTGCTCCACCTTTTCGGCCAGCTTCTTGGCCAGTGGCAACCAGGCGGGGCTCGATGGTTCGGTCTCTTCCAAAGATTCCACCAGTTCGTCGATCTGGTGGTGCTCTGAAATGGCGTGGCGCGACAGGTCAATGCCCGCGTCGTGTGCCATCAGCGGCACATAAAAATGGCGGTCTTCGGCCATGGCATGGGCCGCCAGCTCGGTCTTGAGTTCGTCAAACAGCTCGCGCCGCTCGGGGGTGTCTCCGCTGGTGTCGGTGAGCGCGGTGTACAGCGCGCGTTGGCGCTCGTGGCTTTCGCGCAAGGCTTCAAAGATGTTGGTGGTGTCGGTCATGGTGGGGTGTGTGGCGAATTTTTAGGCGGTTGCAAAGGTGCGGTGAACTACTTGAGCACCTTGCGCGCGGCACCCACGCCAATGGCTGCCAGCACGACAAACACCACGGCAATCACCAGGAACAGCACAAAAAGCACCTTGGCGATGCCCGCCGCGCCGGCGGCGACACCACTGAAACCCAGGGCTCCGGCCACGAGGGAGATCAGGGCAAAAATGATGGCGCACTTCAACATGGTGGTCGCTCCTTGCGGTGGATGTTCAGGCAGCGCGGGGCTGCGAAAGGGTGTGCAGGAACGATACCGACGGGACGTCGCCGCCGCCGTCAGTGTGGGCGGGCTGCGGGTGTAGGAGGGGGCCGCCCGCAGGGGCCGGCGTGGCGCGCCAAAAAGAAAAGCCGCAACGCGGAGCGTTGCGGCTTGGGCCTTGTGACTGCACAGCTAATCTTTTGGTCTCCGCTCACATTGCTGCGCAATATGAGCTTCGCCCACGTACGGCAAGCCGCGCGAACCGCGCGGAGGGCTTACAGCCCTGCTGCTGCACGCAGTGCAGCAGCCTTGTCCGTACCTTGGTCTCCGTTCACATCGCTTCCGCGATATGAACTGCGCCCGAAGACCGAAAACCGCGCTATCGCGCGGCGGGCTTTACAGCCCGGCGGCAGCACGCAGTGCCGCCGCTTTATCGGTCTTCTCCCAGCTGAACTCGGGCTCTTCGCGGCCGAAGTGGCCGTAGGCCGCCGTCTTTTCGTAGATGGGGCGCAGCAGGTCCAGCATCTGGATGATGCCCTTGGGGCGCAGGTCGAACTGTTCCTTCACCAGCGCGGCAATGCGCTCATCGGAGATCACCCCCGTGCCTTCGGTGTACACCGTGATGTTCATCGGTTCGGCCACGCCGATGGCGTAGGCCACCTGGATCTGGCACTGGCGCGCCAGGCCCGCGGCCACGATGTTCTTGGCCACGTAGCGGGCGGCGTAGGCGGCCGAGCGGTCCACCTTTGTTGGGTCCTTGCCGCTGAAGGCACCGCCGCCGTGCGGGCAGGCGCCGCCGTAGGTGTCCACGATGATCTTGCGGCCGGTGAGGCCACAGTCGCCCTGGGGGCCGCCGATGACGAAGCGGCCGGTGGGGTTGATCAGGTAGCGCGTGTTCTGCAGCCATTCCTTGGGCAGCACGGGCTTGATGATCTCTTCGATGATGGCTTCGGTGAACGAGGCCTTCATCTTGGTTTGCGTTTCGCTCTGGTCGGGATGGTGCTGGGTCGACAGCACCACGGTGTCGATGCTGTGGGGCTTGCCATCCACATAGCGCATCGTCACTTGCGACTTGGCGTCGGGGCGCAGGAAGGGCAGGCGGCCGTCCTTGCGCAGCTGGGCCTGGCGCTCGACCAGGCGGTGCGCGTAGTAGATGGGCGCGGGCATCAGCTCGGGCGTCTCGTCGCAGGCGTAGCCGAACATCAGGCCCTGGTCGCCGGCGCCGGTGTTCAGGTGGTCGTCGGACGCGTGGTCCACGCCCTGGGCGATGTCGTTGGACTGCTTGTCGTACGCCACGAGCACGGCGCAGCCCTTGTAGTCGATGCCGTAGTCGGTGTTGTCGTAGCCGATGCGCTTGATGGTGTCGCGCGCCACCTGGATGTAGTCCACATGCGCGTTGGTGGTGATCTCGCCCGCCAGCACCACGAGGCCGGTGTTGGTCAGCGTTTCGGCGGCGACGCGGCTGCGGGGGTCCTGCTTGAAGATGGCATCGAGAATCGCGTCCGAGATCTGGTCGGCCACCTTGTCGGGGTGGCCTTCGGAGACGGATTCCGAGGTAAAGAGAAAGTCGTTCGCCATTTGAATAAACTCCTGTGTTCCGGCATTTGGGGCGTTGCCCTCACCCCGAAGGAGCTTTGGCGAACGCTTTAGCAGATTTTTTTAACGTCGCCCTGCAAGTTGCTCATTTAACTCAGCGACCCCGCTATTTTAATGCCAGTCGTCTTTCGATTCTTTTCCGTATTTCCGCTGTGGTTGCTGCACATCATGGGTGCGGCGATGGGCTGGGTGGCTTTTTGTGCGTCGCCCACGTACCGGCGCCGGTTTCTGGCCAACTCGACGTTGGCCGGTTATTCGTTCAGCGCCGTGCGTGCAGCCGTGGCCCATGCCGGCCGCATGGTGGCCGAGCTGCCGCGCCTGTGGCTGGGCGCACCAATGCCCTGCCGCATCGAAGGCGAGGCCTGTGTGGAGCAGGCCTACGCAGCCGGGCGCGGCATTCTGTACCTCACGCCGCACCAGGGTTGTTTCGAGTTGTCGGCACAGGCCGCCGCCCGGCGCTGGAGCGCCGAGCGCGGCCCCATCACCGTGCTGTACCGCCCCGCCCGTCAGGCCTGGCTGGCCAAGGTGATGGAGACCGCGCGCAACCGCCCCGGCATGCTGGCCGTGCCCACCACGCTGGCGGGTGTGCGGCAGATGATCAAGGCCCTGCGCCGGGGCGAGGCCGTCGGCCTGCTGCCGGACCAGGTCCCGCCGGATGGGCAGGGCCAATGGGCGCCGTTTTTTGGCCGCGATGCCTACACCATGACCCTGGCCGTGCGGCTGGCGCAGCAGACGGGTGCCGCCGTGGTGCTGGTGCGCTGCGAGCGCCTGCCCTGGGGACGGGGTTTTGTCACCCATTTCGAGCCGCTGGCGCAACCGCTGTCGGACCAGTTGGACGTTGCCGTTGTGCAGATTAACCAGGCCATGGAACACCTCATTCGCCAATGCCCTGAGCAATACCTTTGGGGCTACGCCCGCTACAAGCAGCCCCGTGCCGAGGCCGCGAACCCGGCAGGGGTGGCCGCATGATGGGGCGGCTGGGGGTGTGGTTCATGCGGGTGCTGGCGCGCCTGCCGCTGCCGGTGCTGCGCGGCATGGGCTGGCTGATCGGGCGCATCCTGTTCGTGCTGGCCGGGCCGCGCCGCCGCGTGGCGCTGCGCAATCTGGCCTTGTGTTACCCCGAAGCCACCGAGCCCCAGCGCCGCGCCTGGGCGCAAGAGACTTTTGTCGTGTTCTGCCAATCCTGGTTGGACCGCAGCTGGCTGTGGTTTGCGCCACGGGATGTGGTGCTGGACCGGGTCAAGCTCACCGGCGCGTTGCAGGAGCTGGAGGGCGACACCCCCACCATCATCTTCGCGCCCCACTTCTACGGCATGGATGCAGGGGGCTCGGCGCTCACGCTGCACACGCCGCGCGCGTTCACCTCGATCTTCTCCACCCACCCCGACCCGGCCGTGGACGCGTGGTTCCGCGAGGGGCGCCAGCGCTTTGGCGATGTGCGCATGCTCAACCGCAACGACGGGGTCAAACCCATCATTGCCAACCTGCGCAAGGGAGGCCTGCTGTACCTGTTGCCGGACATGGACTTTGGCCGCAACGACTCGCTTTTCGTGCCGTTCTACGGCGTGCAGGCCGCCACCGTACCGTCGCTCTCGCGGTTTGCACGCCTGGGGCGGGCCAAGGTGATCGCCATGGTCACGCGCCTCACGCCCACGGGGTACTGCGCCGAGATCTCGCCCGTCTGGGCCGGTTACCCCACGGACGACGCCGAGGCCGATACCGCCTTGATGAACACGCGGCTGCAAAGCTACATCGACGTGTCGCCCGGCCAGTACTACTGGGTGCACAAGCGCTTCAAGACACGGCCCGAGGGCGAGCCGTCTTTTTACGCCTAAAAATTTAAATCAAATGGGCTACTGGCGCTTACCCATCAAGCGCTGGTAGCTATTGTTTTGATTGCAAAAAGCGCTGTAGCTCCATGGCCACGCGCTCGGGGTGCTCGTGCACGATCCAGTGCGAGGCCTTCTCCACCTGGCGCAATTGCAGCTGCGGCACCCAGCTCGGCAGGCCGTCGAGCAGGCCGGGCAGCAGCGCCGGGTCGTCCATGCCCCACAGCACCAGCGTGGGCAGTGTCACCGTCAGCATCGATTCGGGCAGGGTGATGGCCTGGGCGCCCGGGTCATTCCCATCTTCTGTCTGTCGCGGCGGGCGCAGGGGGCTGGCGCGGTAGTAATTGCAGGCGCCGGTCAGGCCCTGCTGCCAGACGGCGCGGTACTGGGCGCGCACGCTGTCGGTCAGCCACGCGGGGGCGCTGCCGTCCGGGGCGTTGAAAAAAGCAAACAGGCGGCGGAAGTCGTCTTCGGCCAGCAGTGCCTCGGCATCCGGCCTGCACAAAAAATGCATGTACTGGCTGCCCGCCTGCTGGGCGGGGTTGTGCTGCAGTTCGCGCAAGAAGGCGCCGGGATGCGGGGAGTTGATGATGGCCAGCCGTTTCATCAATTGCGGCTGCTGGTTGGCCAGGTTCCAGGCCACGGCGCCGCCCCAGTCGTGCGCCACCAGGCATTCCAGTGCGCCGCCAGGGCATTCGCGGGCAATCAGCGCCACCAGGTCCTGCACCAGGTGTTTGGCGCGGTAGGCGTCCACCTCGGCCGGGCTGCTGGAGGGGCCAAAACCGCGCAGATAGGGTGCCACGCAACGGTAGCCGCCGTTTTCCGGCCGGGAAAAATGCAGCAGCAGCTCGTCCCAGATGAAGGCACCCTCGGGGAACCCGTGCAAAAAAAGCAGCACCGGGCGGCCTGCCACGCCGCTCACGCGGCAGTGGAGGGTGGTTCCGTGGGGCAGGGGGGTCGACAGGGTCTGGATCATGGCGCTATGCATTTAATAGCTAATAGCGCTTGATGGGTAAGCGCTAGGGCCTAATTTGACTGAATATCCTCAGAATCATCGAGCGGTGGGGGCTCATCCGTGGGGGCCGGGTCTGCATCGATCGGCCCTTGCGCCGGGTGCGCCCACTGCCACAGCAGCTGTGCCACCTCGTCCACGCCTTGTTTCTTGAGGGCCGAGAACATCATCACCTCTCCGCCGGCCGCGTTCAGTCGCGTAATCGACAGGATCTTGGCTTGCTCCGAGCGTGTGAGCTTGTCCGCCTTGGTCAGCACGATGAGGAATTTCAGGCCTTCTTCGACCCGTGGGCGCAGCACTTCAAGCAGGGCCTCGTCCAGCTCGGTCAACCCGAGCCGGGGGTCACACAGCAAGACGATGCCGGTGAGCCCGGGGCGGCTGACCAGATAATTGACCATCACCTGCTGCCAGCGCACCTTGTCGGACCGCGACACCTTCGCGTAGCCGTAGCCCGGCAGATCAGCCAGGACCGCATCGGTCACGCCGTGTTTGCCCAGAGAAAAAAGGTTGATGTGCTGCGTGCGCCCTGGCCTTTTGGAGGCAAAGGCGAGCTGCTTTTGCTGCGTGAGGGTGTTGATGCAGGTGGATTTGCCCGCGTTGGAACGGCCCACAAAAGCGATCTCGGGCACGTGGATGGGCGGCAGGTGGTGCAGCTGCGCGGCCGTGGTCAGGAACCTGGCCGTGTGCATCCAGCCCATGGCGATCTTGGCGTCGGGAGCGGGCGGAAGGGAGCCAGCAACTGGCGCGGTAGAGGTGGTCGTCATGGGGAATTGGGCTACGAGGAAGCCTCATTGTAGAATCGCGAGGTTTTGCGCACATAAACACAGACCCTCGATATGAAGTTGCTCGCCTCTTTGCTGACGGCTGCCGCACTGGCAGCACCTGTTTTTTCGGCCTATGCGGCGGGCGATGCCCCCAAAGCGGCCAAGCCGGATCTCGTCAAGGGCGAGGCCAGCTACACCGCAGTGTGTGCCGCCTGCCACGGCGCCGATGGCAACTCGGCCATTGCGGCCAACCCCAAGCTGTCGCAGCAACACCCCGAATACCTGGTCAAGCAGCTGCAGGAATTCAAGTCCGGCAAGCGCAACAACGCCGTCATGAAGGGTTTTGCCACCGCGCTGTCGGATGACGACATGAAGAACATTGCGTACTGGGTGGCTTCCAAGTCTGCCAAACCCGGTTTCGCCAAGGACAAGGACCTTGTCTCCCTGGGCGAGCGCATTTACCGCGGCGGCATTGCCGACCGCCAGATCGCTGCCTGCGCTGGCTGCCACAGCCCCAATGGTGCGGGCATTCCCGCCCAGTACCCCCGCCTGTCGGGCCAGCACGCCGACTACACGGTGGCCCAGCTCAACACCTTCCGCGATGGCTCGCGTGCCAACAGCATCCAGATGACGCAAGTGGCCGCCAAGCTGAACGACAAGGAAATCAAGGCCGTGGCGGACTACATTGCCGGTCTGCGCTGATTGATTTGATTTTCGTCAATCTTGTGGTCCCTCTGGTCGGGCCGCACGGAACCTACCGCCAATAACAATCCCAAAAAGGGCGGGCCCATCGCACAGATGGTCCCGCCCTTTTCCTTTCCCTCTTTCGCGCGTCTTCGCCTCTCCTTCTTCCATCCATGTCCGACCTCACCCAAGGCCTTCGCATCCAGTCTGGCTCCCGGGCCTGGCGCGCCGGGATCGAGCTGCTGTCCTCCATGCGGTTCGCCATCTCGCTGCTGACGGTGATCTGCATTGCCTCGGTGATCGGCACGGTGCTCAAGCAGCACGAGCCTGCGGTCAACTACGTCAACCAGTTCGGCCCCTTCTGGGCCGAGCTGTTTGGCGCCATCCAGCTCAATGCGGTGTACAGCGCCTGGTGGTTCCTGCTCATCCTGGCATTCCTGGTGATCAGCACCTCGCTGTGCATCGCCCGCAACACGCCCAAGATCCTCATCGACCTCAAGGTCTACAAGGAGAACATCCGCGAACAAAGCCTCAAGGCGTTTCACCACAAGGCAGAGGCTGAACTCAGCGGTTCCGCAGAAGCCGAAGCGCGCCGCATCGGTGCGCTGATGGCCGGCGGTGGCTGGAAGGTGCGCCTGCAGCAGCGCGATACGGCCGCAGGCCCCGGCACGGGCTGGATGGTGGCGGCCAAGGCGGGTGCTGCCAACAAGCTTGGCTACATCGCCGCGCACAGCGCCATCGTGCTGGTGTGTGTGGGCGGTCTGCTGGACGGCGACCTCATCGTGCGCGCACAGATGCTGCTGGGTGGCAAAACCCCTTACCAAGGCGGTGGGCTGATTGCCGACGTGAAGCCCGAGCACCGGCTGTCCGAACGCAACCCTACCTTCCGGGGCAACCTGCTGGTGGCTGAAGGCACGCAGTCGAGCACAGCCATCCTGAACCAGTCCGATGGCGTCCTGCTGCAGGACCTGCCGTTTGCCATCGAACTCAAGAAGTTCATCGTGGAGCATTACTCCACCGGCATGCCCAAGCTGTTCGCCAGCGAGATCGTGATCCACGACAAGGCCACGGGCGAGAAGATTCCGGCGCGTGTGGAGGTGAACCACCCGGCCAGCTACAAAGGCATCGAGATCTACCAGTCGAGCTTTGACGACGGTGGCTCGCACCTCAAGCTGCGTGGCGTGCCCATGGTGGCCGGAGCCAAGCCTATTGAGGTGGAAGGGGTGGTGGGCAACTCCACCCAGCTGACCAACAACGGGGGCGCTCCGGGCAGCGGCACGCTGACGCTGGAATTCACGGCGTTGCGCACCATCAATGTCGAGAACTTCGGGGGCGCAGGCCCTGGCGGCAGCGGTGCGGATGTGCGCAAGGTGGACCTGCGCGAGTCGGTGGAGTCCCGCCTGGGCGCTGCCAACAAGACCGTCACCAAAAAAGAGCTGCGCAACGTGGGCCCCAGCGTGAGCTACAAGCTGCGGGACGCTGCGGGCCAGGCGCGCGAGTTTCACAACTACATGCTGCCCGTGGACACGGGCGACGGCGTGCCGGTGTTTCTGCTGGGTGTGCGCGAAACCCCTGCGGAGCCGTTCCGGTACCTGCGGGTGCCGGCCGATGACAAGGGCAGCATGGACGGTTTCATGCGCATGAAAGCGGTGTTGGCCGATCCCGAAGCGCGCGAACAGGCGGTGCGCCGCTATGTGGCACAGGCCATCGATGCCTCGCGCACCGACCTGGCCGAGCAGCTGCAGCAATCGGCGTCGCGGGCCTTGGCGCTGTTCGCGGGCCGGGGCATGGTGGATGGCAAACCCACCGGGGGCTTGCAGGCGGTGTCGGACTTTATGGAGGCCAATGTGCCCGAAGCCGAGCGCGCGCGGGCGGGCGAGGTGCTGGTGCGCATTCTGAACGGCACGCTGTTCGAGGTGGCGCAGCTTTCGCGCCAGCGTGCCGGCCTGCCGCCGCTGCCACAAGACGACCAGACCCAGGGTTTCATGACCCAGGCGGTCCTTTCTCTGTCCGACGCGCAGATCTACCCCGCGCCGCTGGCGTTTGAACTCAAGGACTTCACCCAGGTGCAGGCCAGCGTCTTCCAGGTGGCCCGAGCCCCTGGCAAGAATGTTGTCTATCTGGGTTGTGCCTTGCTGATCCTGGGCGTTTTTGCCATGCTCTACGTGCGCGAACGGCGGGTCTGGGTCTGGGTGGCGCCACAGGGTGGTCGCACCCACGCCACCATGGCCTTGTCCACCAATCGCAAGACCATGGACGGCGACCAGGAGTTTGTCCAGCTTGCACAGAAACTGATCGGGGCATCGCCCCGCGAAGGCACCGCATGAACACCGCGACTTCTTCCTCCACGGCCACCACAATCACCCTGAATGAGGGCTTTTTTGCCCGCCGCAACTGGTTCGACTGGCTGTTTGCCGCCATCGTGGCAGTGGGGGGCTTGTATGCCCTGCAGCGCTACGGCAGCTACATGGATGGGTACGAAAAAGGCATCCTGCTGGGGGCCATTCCGTGCACGATCTGGCTGGGCTGGTTCTGGCGCCCGCTGCGCGCGTTGATGCTGATCGTGGCGGCCGTGGCCCTGTTGGCCATCGGCCTGTACCAGAACGATGGTGCGGGCAGCCTGGCGCGGGCCGACACGGTATTCGGCCTCAAGTACTTCCTGTCCAGCCAGTCCGCCATCCTGTGGATGAGCATGCTGTTCTTCATGAGCACCATCTTCTACTGGGTCGGCATGTTCTCGCGCGGAGAGGGCAAGACCATGAGCATGCTGGGCTCCCGCATTGCGTGGGTGGCTGTGGCCATGGCGCTCATCGGCACGCTGGTGCGCTGGTACGAGAGTTATCTCATCGGCCCGGACATCGGCCACATCCCGGTGAGCAACCTGTATGAAGTGTTCGTGCTGTTCTGCTGGATGACGGCGGCGTTCTACCTGTACTACGAACAGCAGTACGACACGCGGGCGCTGGGCGGCTTTGTGATGCTGGTGGTCAGTGCGGCGGTGGGCTTTCTGCTCTGGTACACCGTGGTGCGCGAAGCGCATGAGATCCAGCCCCTGGTGCCGGCCCTGAAGAGCTGGTGGATGAAGCTGCATGTGCCGGCCAACTTCATCGGCTACGGTACGTTCGCGCTGGCTGCGATGGTGGCCTTTGCCTATCTGATCAAGCAGCAGGCCACCGAGACCCGCTGGTACAAGCTGGCGCCGCTGTGGCTGCTGGGCGTGGTGCTGTGTTTCGAGCCCATCGTGTTCCGCCAGGGGGCCACCGAGAACGGTGGCAGCTACTGGATGGTGTACTTCGGCATCTCCGCGCTCATCGTCGCGGGTATTTTGCTGGGCCGCAAGCGTATCGCGGCGCGCCTGCCGTCGTTCGAGATCCTCGACGACGTGATGTACAAGTCCATCGCCGTGGGCTTTGCCTTCTTCACCATCGCCACCGTGCTGGGCGCCCTGTGGGCGGCCGAGGCGTGGGGCGGCTACTGGAGCTGGGACCCGAAGGAGACTTGGGCGCTGATCGTCTGGCTCAACTACGCCGCCTGGCTGCACATGCGCCTCATGAAGGGCCTGCGTGGCACCGTGTCCGCCTGGTGGGCGCTGGTGGGCCTGGCGGTGACCACGTTCGCGTTTCTGGGTGTGAACATGTTCCTGAGCGGCTTGCACAGCTACGGCACGTTGTGATGCAGTGACGGGGATGCCGGGCATAGGGGGCAGGGCAACAACTATTGCGTCTTCGGTGTAACCTGAGCGGTCCAGGGAACGAACTAACAGTTGTCCTGCTCTACCGCCGCAGCTGTTTCAACCAGACCATGACCGGAGCCTCCCATGCTGATTCCATCGCGCGATTCGGGTTTTAACCACCCCCACTCCTCCGAAATCACGCCCCGCACGGTCTACGAAGACCGGCGCCAGATGCTCCGGCTGATGGCAGGCGGTGCGGCGGGTGCCGCGCTTGCCACGTGGGCGGGCCGCGAGGCGCTGGCCCAGCAGGCGCAGGTGGTACGGCCCAACAAGCTCGCCGCGCTGGCGGGCGCCAAGTCCACCGTGGCCGGGGCGGTATCGATGGAGAAGCTCACCGACTACAAGGACGCGAGCACCTACAACAACTTCTATGAGTTCGGCACCGACAAGGCCGACCCTGCACGTAACGCCCATACCCTCAAGACCACCCCCTGGACGGTGGAGGTTGAGGGCCTTGTCAAGAAACCGGGCAAGTACGGCATCGAAGACCTGATCAAGCTCAGCGCACAGGAAGAGCGCATCTACCGCCTGCGCTGCGTGGAGGGCTGGTCTATGGTCATCCCCTGGGTGGGCTACTCGCTGGCAGAACTCATCAAACGTGTGGAGCCACAAGGCAGCGCCAAGTATGTGGAATTTGTGACGCTGGCGGACAAGGCGACGATGCCTTTTGTGGGCTCTCGTGTGCTCGACTGGCCCTATGTGGAGGGTCTGCGCATGGACGAGGCGATGAATCCCCTCACGCTGCTCGCCTTTGGCATGTATGGCGAGGTGCTGCCCAACCAGAACGGCGCGCCCGTGCGCCTGGTGGTGCCGTGGAAGTACGGTTTCAAGAGCGCCAAGAGCATTGTCAAGATCCGCTTTGTCGAGAAGGAGCCTGGCACGGCCTGGAACAAGGCGGCCAAGCAGGAATACGGTTTCTACTCGAACGTGAACCCCGAGGTGGACCACCCCCGCTGGAGCCAGGCCACCGAGCGGCGCATCGGCGAAGACGGCCTGTTCGCGAAAAAGCGCAAGACGCTGATGTTCAACGGCTACGAAGCCCAGGTGGGCCAGCTCTACGCGGGCATGGACCTCAAAAAGTTCTACTGATCGCCGTACGCCCTTTTTGCCCTTTTTTCTTCCGCTCGGGCTGTCGTTCTGGTGGCAGAAGAGGGCACGGATCGCCATGCGCAAACTTCTGCTCCATCCCGCCGCCAAGCCTGTGGTCTTTGTGCTGTGCCTGTTCCCGCTGGTGTGGCTGGTCTACGCCACGGCGGCCAACGAACTGGGCGCCAACCCGGCCGAAGCGCTGATCCGCGCCACCGGCG
The DNA here is from genome assembly GCF_001429215.1 of Acidovorax sp. Root267. NCBI lineage: Bacteria > Pseudomonadati > Pseudomonadota > Betaproteobacteria > Burkholderiales > Comamonadaceae > Acidovorax > Acidovorax sp. Root267. Next base: position 322,398 of record NZ_LMJC01000030.1, on the reverse strand, counting down.
ATTGGACACTGCGTGCCCTGTGCCTGGTACTGGCCATCACGCCACTGCGCGTGATCACCTCCACACCCCAGCTGGCGCGCTTTCGGCGCATGCTGGGTTTGTTCGTGTTCTTCTACGGCCTGCTGCACCTGCTGAGCTACGCATGGTTCGACATGGGCTTTGACGTGCCGGACATCGTGCGCGACATCGTCAAGCGGCCGTTCATCCTGGTGGGGTCTTTGGCGCTGCTGCTGCTCACGCTGCTTGCCGCTACATCGTTCAACCGCGCCATCAAAGCACTGGGCGGGAAGCGCTGGCAGGCATTGCATCGCAGCGTGTACGCAGTGGCGGGGCTGGCCATCCTGCACTTCTTTTGGATGCGTGCTGGCAAGAATGACTTTGGCGAGGTGGCGGTGTATGCGCTGGTTCTTGCAGCCCTGCTGGGCTGGCGGTTATGGCACCGCATGCGCATGCGCAAGCGGCAGGCGGTGCCGGGCGCAGCGGGTGCAAAGGTGTCGGGCGCGCGCGCACGGTAGTCTCTGTGTGGGGTATGCTCCAAAAATAATAGCTAATAGCGCTTGATGGACAAGCGCTAGAGGTGAGTTTCATTCGAATTTATGGTGCCTGCGGTTATCGCTCAGGTCCCGGGCGCGTCTGCCGGGTTACGGGGTCGATGTAGCCGGTGGGAATCTGGTAGGCCCGATCGTCGAACAGGTCGATGCCACACATGAGGTTCTCGATCCAGGTGAAGAAATCACTGATCGCCTGCTTGCCCATGATGGGTGCGCCATGCTGCGGCACCAGCATGGAAATATCCAGTTGCCGCACCATGCGGACCCACAGCCGCAGGATCTTGTTGGAGACCATATAGCGGCGGTGAAACCCCTCCATGCGCGGGATGTGGGCCTTGAGCTCGGTCACCGGCACGCGCGCCTCGGCGCCCGACATCATGGACACGCCCAGGTCACCGGTGAAGAGGATGCGGCTCACCGGGTCATAGAAGTGGAAGTTGCCCTCGGAATGCATGAAATGCGCGGGCAACAGCACCAGTTCATGGCGGCCCAGCGGCAAGTGACCGCCACTGTCGGGCACGCCGATGACGCGGTTCTCCGTCTTGCCCACCTTCGTGAAATGGGGGGCAAAACGTTCCCAGACGCGCGAGATCACCAGGTCGGCCTTGGTGCTCGTCATCCAGCGGTCCAGCGAGGCAATGATGTCTGGATCGGCGTGTGAGGCGATGAGGTACGAAAGCTTGTGTGGTGGGAAATGTTTGGTCATTCCCATGAACAGCTCGTTGAAAGCCAGGTTGCCACCGGGGTCGATGATGGCGCCGGTATCGTCGTCCACGATCAAGAACTGATTGGCCTGAACGGCCTGGCCGTCCTCCTCGATGAGGTCGGTGAACATCAGGCAAGCGTGGTTCTTGTCGCGGTAGAGTTCGAGGGCCATGGCCATCCTGCGGTGCAATAAAGCACGAACTGTACGATTGACCCTGCGAGGCCTCCTTGATAGAAATCAAGTGCCCTGGCTATTGGCCGCCGGAGTGGGCGCCCCGGTCCGTCTGCAGCGTTTTAGCGCGGCGCAGATGCTGCGTTTGAGGGGGCCTCGGCAGGGGCGGAGGTTCCGACGTTGGGGGTCAGTGTCTGGGGCAGCGTGGCACGCTGCGCGGCCGCCGGGCCACTGGGCAAATGCAGAGGGCCCCGTTGACCGCAACCTGCAAGGGCTGCCGCACTGGCAGCAAGGACAAGCGTCCTGACTAGAATTTGGGAAGCTTTCAACATGCGCAAATTGTAATGACCGACCTCGAATTCATGGACCACGCCGAAAAACTGCTCCTCGCCGTCGAGCGCAGCTGCGATCGCATCAACGATGCGACGGATGCCGATGTGGACGCCCAGCGTTCCGGGGGCATGGTGACACTGACGTTTCCCAACCGGTCCCAGATCGTTATCAATCTGCAAAAGCCGCTGCACGAGGTCTGGATGGCAGCCCGGTCCGGTGGATACCACTACCGTTTTGATGGACAGGCCTGGCAGGACACGAAAGGTGCCGGAGAGTTCTTTGATTGCCTGAGCCGCGACGCAGCCCGGCAAGCGGGATTGCCGCTGGAGTTTTCGGCCTGAACCTCTGCCCGGGTGGCACAAGTATCTTAGAGCCTGTTTACGATCTCGCCCGATTTCGCTCCAACCCTTCGGGCAGAGGTCTGGGTGGGCGGTCTGCGGCGTTGCGGCGCTTGTGGATAGCCGGGCTATCCACAAGCGCCGCGCCTAGCATCCCATCCCGCCAGGACCGCTGCGCGACCCCCGCGAGATCGTAAATAGGCTCTTGGACGGTTTGCAGAACGCGCGGTCCTGTCAGTTGCGGAAGAGATCCAGGATGCGGTTTCGCTCTTCCGTCGGGGGTGGCGCGTGCGGCGCGACTGCAGGCGATGCCGAGCGGTCATCCAGGCCCACACTTGGAATACCGCTGTTGCGTGCATATTCCTCGTAAAACCATTCCCCGCCCACATTCACCACGCCAGCAGGCACCGTGGGCTCCATGACGGGCACGCCCCTGAGCGCGCGCTCCATGAAGCTGATCCACACCGGCAGACTGAGACCGCCACCTGTTTCGCGGCTCCCCAGGTTGCGTGGGGTGTCGTAGCCAATCCAGGTCACCGCAGCGATTGTGGGCTGATAGCCAGCAAACCATGCGTCCACAGAGTCGTTGGTGGTCCCCGTCTTTCCGTAGAGATCTGGCCGTTTCAGCGTGGCTTGAGCCCGCGCGGCGGTGCCCGACCGGGTCACCTCCTGCAAAAGGCTGTTCATGACGAAGGCATTGCGGGCATCAATTGCACGCGGTTGCTCGGAGGTGACTGGCGGAGTGGTCTCGGAGATGACGCGGCCCTTGTGGTCGGTGACCTTGGCGATCAACCAGGGGTTCACGCGATACCCGCCGTTGGCAAACACGGAGTAAGCCGTGGCCATCTGGAGGGGGGTGACGGAGCCAGCACCCAGGGCCATCGTGAGGTAGGCAGGGTGCTTCTCCGCATCGAAGCCAAAGCGGGATACCCACTCCTGTGCTGTCTTGGGCCCCACGGCTTGCAAGATGCGAATCGAGATCATGTTCTTGGACTTGGCGAGACCTGTGCGCATGCTCATCGGGCCGTCGTACTTTCCATCGTAGTTCTTGGGTTCCCATGGCTGGCCACCCGTCACACCTGCATCAAAGAACAGAGGGGCATCGTTGATGACCGTGGCGGGCGTGAACCCCTTCTCCAGTGCTGCGGAGTAGATGAAAGGCTTGAAGCTCGACCCGGGCTGGCGCCATGCCTGGGCGGCGTGGTTGAACTTGTTTTTGTCGAAGTCAAAGCCGCCCACCAGGGCCCGGATGGCTCCGCTGCGCGGGTCCAATGCCACCAGGGCGCCTTCCACTTCGGGGAGCTGCGTAATTTCCCAGGCGTTCTTGGGTGTCTTCACCACCCGGATCACGGCGCCGCGGCGGATCTTGATATTGGGTGGAGCCTTGTCACTCAGGCCAGATTGCGCGGGCTTCAGGCCGTCGCCGGTGATTTCGAGCGTATCGCCACTGGCGCGGGCTGCCACGATCTTGCGGGGCGAGGCCTCCAGGACGACGGCGGAGAGGACATCGCCGTTGTCCGGGTGATTGGCCAGCGCGTCATCAATGGCGTCTTCGACTTCCTGGGCGGCAGTCGGCAAAACCACAAACTTCTCTGGGCCGCGGTATTGCTGGCGGCGCTCGTAGTCCATGATGCCCCGGCGCAGCGCCCCATACGCAGCCTCTTGCTCTGCCGCATTGAGGGTCGTGTAGACGTTGAGTCCGCGTGTGTAGGCCTCGTTGCCATACTGCGTGAAGATCAACTGGCGCGCCATCTCGGCAACATACTCTGCGTGAATTCGGGTGTTGTCCGGGCCGGAGCGAATTTTGAGTTCTTCCTTTTTGGCGCCTGTGGCCTGCTCGGCGGTGATGAAACCGTTTTCTTCCATGCGCTCAATGATGTAGAGCTGCCGGGACCGCGCCCGTTTCGGGTTGCTGATAGGGTTGTATGCGGACGGTGCTTTGGGAAGGCCCGCCAACATGGCCGCTTCAGCCACCGACACAGATTTCAGGGGTTTGCCAAAATACGCTTCTGACGCTGCCGCAAAGCCATATGCACGGTTGCCCAAGTAAATCTGATTCATGTAAATCTCAAGAATCTGATCTTTGGTCAGTAAATGCTCCAGCTTGAATGTCAGTAAGATTTCGTAAATTTTGCGTGTAAATGTTTTCTCTGAGGAGAGGTAAACATTGCGCGCTACCTGCATTGTGATAGTGGAGGCGCCCTGGCTCTTTACACGGCCGAGGTTGGCCAAACCCGCTCGAATAACCCCTTTGTAGTCAACCCCACCGTGCTGAAAGAAGCGGGCATCCTCAATGGCCAATACCGCGTCTTTCATGACTTGAGGAATTTCTCCGATGGGGGTGAGATTGCGACGCTCCTCGCCGAATTCGCCCAGCAGAGCGCCTTCGGCAGAGTAGACGCGCAACGGCAGCTTGGGCCGGTAGTCCGCGAGATCAGAGACATCTGGCAGGTTCGGATAAGCCACGGCCAATGCCACAGCGATGGTCAATGCCACCCCTAACGCGGCTGCGGTTGCCAGTCCTGCCATCCAGAGGGCGGCGCGTACAAGCCAGCGGAGCCACGTGGCGCGCGCAGGAGCGGAGGAGGAGTCCGGCTTGTCAGAGGACTTTGATGAAGAGGGCGGCATATCGCTCCGAAGGGGTAAGAGCGCCCATTATAAAAATGTCCGCTCCCCTGCTCTAAAAATCGCAATGCGCCGTCCGTGCCTGGGCGCCAAAAGGCGCCCCACCGTCGCCGAACGGTGTTGCAAGCCATCCAAAAATCGTCTGCTTTTGGCAACGCTCCGCAAGTGTTACGCGGGGAAAAATCTTTGCTGGAGAACTATCTTACTGATAGCATTCATGTGAAGTGTTAAGTTTTGTTGCCTCATTTTGGCAAGTTACAGGGGACCAATCTTGAGCTCAATGGGGTCTTTGTTCAGTCGCCAGTCTCCGCCACTGCTGGGAATCGACATCAGCTCCTCCAGTGTCAAACTGGTGGAGCTTGGGCGCGATAAAGCGGGCGGCTTGGTTCTCGAGCGCTGCGCGATCGAACCGCTGGAGCGTGGCTGGATTACAGATGGCAACATCGAAAAATTCGACGAAGTGGCGGATGCATTGCGCCGCCTGGTCAAGAAAAGTGGCACGCGGACCAAGAACGTTGCCTTGGCGTTGCCGCCCTCGGCGGTCATCACCAAGAAGATCACGTTGCCGGGCGGCATGACCGAGCAAGAGCTCGAAGTTCAGGTCGAGTCGGAGGCCAATCAGTACATTCCTTTTTCGCTCGACGAAGTGAGTCTGGATTTCTGCGTGATCGGGCCCAGCAAAAATGCGCCAGGCGACGTAGACGTTCTCATTGCCGCGTCACGGCGTGAAAAAGTCCAGGACCGCCAAGGGCTGGCGGAAGCAGCTGGTCTCAAGCCTGTGGTGGTTGACATTGAATCCCACGCTTCTCGATTGGCCGCAGGGCGCTTGATAGAGGCGTTGCCCAAGAAAGGCGTAGACGCAATGGTCGCGCTTTTTGAAGTGGGAGCACTTACCACCAGCATGCAGGTCATCCGTAACGAAGAAGTGATGTACGACCGTGACCAAGCCTTCGGTGGAGCCCAGCTGACCCAGTTGATCGTTCGCCAATACGGTTTCTCGGTGGAAGAAGCTGAAAGTAAAAAGCGAAATGGCGATCTCCCAGAAGACTATCAATCTGCCGTGCTTCGGCCGTTTGTAGACAGCATGGCCCAGGAGATTGGTCGTGCTCTGCAGTTCTTCTTCACTAGTACGCCCCATAACCGTGTGGATCACATCATGCTCGCTGGCGGTTCGGCGCCACTGCCTGGTTTGACGGAAGCTGTTACCCAGCAAACGGGCTTTGCTTGCAGTGCAGTCAATCCGTTTGATGGAATGGAAATTGGAAGTTCCGTTCGTTTGAAAAAAATGGTGCGTGAAGCGCCATCCTATTTGACCTCGTGCGGTCTGGCCATGCGGAGGTTCCTGCAGTGATTTTGATCAATTTACTTCCTCACCGGGAAGCTGCACGCAAGCGTCGAAAGGAAGCCTTTCAGGCGACGATGTTCGCTTCCTTTCTGATTGGCCTCGCCATCGCTGGCGCGGTCTATTGGTGGTTCCAGATGATGATCACCGCTCAGCAAGAGCGCAATACATACCTTCAAAGCGAAATTAAAGTCCTTGAAGAACAAATCAAGGAAATTGCAACCATTGAAGACGAAATTGCTGCTTTGCGGGCTAGGCAGAAAGCTGTAGAAGATCTTCAGTCTGATCGCAACCTCCCTGTTCACTTGCTCAATGAGCTTGTACGCCAGATACCGGAGGGAGCGTACGTGACGAGTATTAAGCAAACTGAGCAGGTTATCGCCATGCAAGGTGTTGCTCAGTCTAATGAGCGTGTTTCTGAAATGCTTCGGAATTTGACTGATAACACTCCTTGGTTGTCCAAGCCGGAATTGGTGGAAATTGTGGCGAGTAACATTGCACTGACATCTAGGGATCAGCGTCGAGTGTCTACGTTCAATTTGCGCTTCCGGTTGATGCGAACCGGTGAAGCGCAAAAAGTCAAAGACTCTGCCAGTGCGGCGATTGGGAAATAGACATGGCAAAAAAATCAAAGAAAGATGTTGATTTCGTTGCCTTGCAGGAAAATATCTCTAGGCAATTCCGAAATTTGGATCCTAAAGATCCTTCTTTGTGGCCAGTGGCTCCGAAGATTCTGTTGTGCCTTTTTATTTCCATCGCCGTGGCCGCAGTCCTCTGGTTTGCCAAGATTAATGAATATGAAGTCGAACTCGCAACGGAGGTTGCGAAAGAGCAGACTCTTCGTCAAGACTATCAGTCAAAACTGACCAAAGCAGTGAGCTTAGAGGCTCTAAAGCGGCAGCGTGAGCAAGTGCAGCAGTACGTGATTCAATTGGAAAAGCAATTGCCGAGTAAAGCTGAAATGGCTGCCCTACTTTCTGATATTAATCAAGCGGGTCTTGGCAGGAGTTTGCAGTTTGACTTGTTCCGGCCAGGGCAGGTAGTTGTCAAAGAGTACTATGCTGAGCTTCCGATTCAGGTTCGTGTTACTGGTAAATATCACGATATGGGTTCTTTCGCTTCTGACATTGCCCATCTATCCAGAATTGTCACTTTAAATAATATATCGATCGGTCCTTTGGGGAAGGAAAAAGATGGTGCCCTGCTGACCATGGAAGCTACGGCTCGAACCTTTAGGTACCTTGATCCTGAGGAAATTCAGGCTCAAAAGCAGGTAGCGAAAGGCGGTAAGAAATGACGTCAATTAAACTGATTTTTTTGATATCAGTCGCTATCCTCCTGCAGGGTTGTGTTTCATCCGGTGATGATGAATTGCGGCAATGGATGTCCGAGTTGCGCGCGACAACGAAACCTAAGGTAACTCCGCTGACTGAACCAAAGCAGTTTTTGCCCCAAAACTATGCCATGGATTCGGGTGTTGAACCTTTCAATCCAATAAAGCTAACGCAAGCGCTAAGGCGGGAGTCGACTCAGTCTGCATCGAATGCTGCATTGATTGCTCCAGAGATGGCAAGGCGAAAGGAGCCATTAGAGGCTTATCCACTAGACGTAATGGCAATGGTAGGCAGCCTTGATAAAAAGGGGGCTCCGACTGCACTTTTGAAGGTAGATAAACTACTTTATCAAGTGCGGATTGGTAACTACATTGGGCAAAACTACGGAAGAATAACGAAAATCACTGAAAACTCAATCCAATTACGTGAAATCGTGCAGGATGCGACAGGCGATTGGATTGAACGTACAGCTTCCCTGGATCTGCAAGAGGTTAAAAAATGAAATACTCGAAAATTTGTGCGACTAAAATTTGTCGAATTGCAGTTGGGATCTCATTTGCAGTTTTGATGCCAATGGGTGCGCTGGCACAGACCATAATTCAGTCCGTAGTGGGAAGTGTACAAAATGGTGTAGATGTGGTGCGTATCGATTTTGCAGAGCCTCTTCGAGCTGTACCTACGGGATTTGCTATTCAATCGCCCCCTCGCATCGCTTTGGACTTTACTGATACATCTAACTCCTCTGGGAAAAGTGTTTTTGAGGTGAATCAGGGTAATGTTAAATCGGTCAATGTGGTGCAGGCTGGTGATCGTTCGCGAGTTGTGCTCAATCTCAAACAGGCCACATCCTATCAAGCCGATATCCAGGGGAAATCACTGTTGATCTCTTTGGGAGCTACGCCGTCGGCAGGCTCTTCAACGCAATCAGCGTCGGCGCCAGTGTTTTCTGATCCTGCTAGTTCCGATATTCAGACATTGAAAGATGTCGATTTTAGGCGTGGTGCAGATGGCTCGGGACGAGTCGTGGTGATGCTTCCTTCAAGTCAAGTTGGAGTTGATATTCGCCAGCAAGGCAAAGGTTTGGTCGTAGATTTTCTAAAGTCAGCATTGCCAGAAGGATTGCGTCGGCGTTTGGATGTCGGTGATTTTGGTACGCCTGTTCAAGCTATTACGACTATTCAACAAGGTGAACGGGTTCGAATGACCATTGATCCTGTCGGTGAGTGGGAACATAGTGCGTACCAAAGTGACAGTCAATTTGTGATTGAAATTCGCCAAAAGAAAATCGACCTTAACAAATTGACACAAGGCCCAGGCTACAGTGGTGAGAAGTTGTCGCTTAATTTTCAAAATATTGAAGTTCGTTCACTTCTGCAGGTGATTGCTGATTTCACCAATTTCAATATTGTGACCTCTGATACGGTTACCGGTTCGCTGACGCTTCGTCTTAAGGATGTACCTTGGGATCAGGCGCTTCAAATCATTATGGAGGCCAAAAGCCTCGGGATGCGGAAATCCGGCACGGTGTTGTGGATTGCTCCTAAAGATGAAATTGATGACAGGACCAAGAAGGACTACGAAGCTGCGTTGGCTATTCAAAAATTAGAACCGCTACGAACCCAAGCATTTCAAATGAATTATGCGAAGGCAGTTGACATGGTTGGCCAATTGACGGCATCGAGTGGTGGTGCATCAGGGGGGACATCCAATAGATTTCTGTCCGAGAGAGGCAGCGCTATTGCAGAGCCGAGAACCAACCAACTGTTTGTGACCGATACAGCGAGTAAATTGGAAGAGGTTCGCCAGCTGCTTTCTACCTTAGATGTCGCTGTTCGTCAGGTAATGATTGAGGCAAGGATTGTCGAAGCATCTGATACCTTTGGGCGCTCCTTAGGCGTCAGGCTGGGCGGAACAGACTTGCGCGCCAATCGTGGCGGTACCGGTGGATACAATATTGGTGGTAGCAACAGCGTAGCGTTCGGTACCAGTTATAGCAACGCCGTAGCCTCCTCAGGCGCAGGTGGTGTAGCCAATACGTTGGGAAATTTTGTGAATCTTCCTGCACAAGCGCAAGGCGGGTTTGATCCTGCAAGTTTTGCCATCTCTATTTTTAACTCCGCCGCCAATAGGTTCTTGAATCTCGAAATATCTGCTATGGAGGCTGACGGCAAGGGAAAAATTGTGTCTAGTCCGCGAGTTGTTACAGCTGATCAGACCAAAGCATCAATAGAGCAAGGAACTGAGTTCCCGTATCCCGTGACCGCACCAAATGGCGGAACAGTTATTGCTTTTAAAAAGGCCGTCTTGAAGTTGGAAGTTTTGCCTCAAATAACGCCAGAAGGGAACATAATTTTGGATCTTGATGTGAATAAAGACAGTCCAGGTGAAATTCTTCAAAATGTACGAGCTATTAATACAAAGCACATTAAGACTCAGGTGTTGGTTGAGAATGGCGGCACGGTCGTGATTGGTGGTATTTTTGAATTGTTTGAGGACGATGCCGAGGCAAAGGTGCCATTTTTGGGTGATATCCCGGGAGTCGGTAATTTGTTCAAAACAAAAACCAAGCAAGCCAATAAACAAGAAATGTTGATTTTCATTACTCCAAAAATTATCACCGAGCGTGCTTCGGCTCGCTAATTTTATATATTGAATGGATAAGCGATGTTAAAAAATATTAAATTTTTAACCCTTGCGTTAACGGCGATCCTGTCGGCATGTGGTGGCGGCGGTAGTGGCGGTTCTGGCCAAACGCAGGAAAATTACAGTATCACGCTGCGGGCTGAAAAAACTCAGTTGCCGTTGAATATCGCAGGCTCCAGGCCTGGTATCGGAGCGTACAGACCCTATACGACCTCTCTGTATGTGGAAGCTCGGAAAGGTAGTGTACTGATACCCGGTGGCGAGGATATTTTTGGTTGTAATGTAGCTGGAGGGTTGGATTCGGGATCGCTATATTATTTGGATGGTGATCCAGCGCATGAGGTGGAGGTGGATGATGGGAGCGGCGGAAAAATAAAAGTTCCTGCTGCCTTTCGAAACATTACGCTGGGTGCAAATTCGGGCGGAAATTCGTTCCATTTTCATGCCGGGGATCAAGCTGGAACTGCGCGTATTACATGCTCTGTGACTGATCCGCGCGACAATCAGCAGAAGTCTGCCAGTGTGACGATTTCTGTAGGCGGTACTACCGGCAAACCTGCCAGCGTCCGTATGGAAGCGCAAATACCAGGCTTTCTGGGTACCAAAAACAATGCCAATGGCCTTCTTAACCAGATGGGTATCCAGGCGTTTGTAATGGATGACACCAATCAGCCTACTGCCAGCACTTCGGGTGCGAATATGCAAGTCCGAATTCTTTCGGGCACTGATGCCGCCCAGGGTGCGCGTTTGGTGGCCGGCGCTCAGAGTGGTAGCGTGTTGCAACTATCTTCGATTGGCGGCGTAGCGACTTTTTCGCTGCTCAGCGGTACGCAAACAGGACGGATTTTCCTAGAACTGACGTCTGACCGTTTTGACAATAACGTGAGCAATGGCATCATTGACCCGATTACAACCATTCAACCGATTTCAGTATTGGAGGCGCAGACGATCGCGCCTTCACTGGCCGATGTCGATTTGGGAACGGTGACCAAGGGAGTCCCATTTACGGCCTTGTTGACAGTCAATAATGGATTGCCACCTTACGTGTGGTCGGCCACAGGGCTACCTGCCGGTTTGGCCATTGATGCCAGCACCGGTATGCTCAGTGGCACGGTGAGTACCACTGCGGAAGAGCGTGACTACCGTGCGACGGTAACTGTGGTGGACAAGAACAAGCTGTCCGCGACGGCTACTGTCAAACTTAAAGTGGTAAATGGGTTACCGGAAGACTTTGCAATTGGTGATTGCAACTCAAACACTGTTTGCTCGCTGGGTACAATTCCCGTTGGTAGTAGCTTTACCTTCTCTTTTGTTGCCTCGGTAAGCGATGTGACTTGGACTTTCACTAGCCTGCCATCTTGGTTGACCAGTGGTACGACCGGTGCTGCGGGGGTTTTGAATGGAACACCTAAGGTGGCTAACTGCGGTGAGCAAAGATTCCTGGTGACTGCCACAAAGGGTGCGTCGAAGGTGACACGGACGTTTAGCATCACCGTTGTAAGCGCTAGTTCAGTACCTCCCGGTGGGGACCCTGTCGACTACGTGTGTCCCTAGTCAGTCAGTCGCTGCGTCCTGCATAGAAAGTGTGCCCGGCAACGCTTTCTTGCTGGATGTCTTCGATTCTCAACCCCGGCTCGCCGGGGTTTTTTATTGTGAAACGTAGCGCAATTCGTGCTGGCAGAGTCACTCAGGAGCGGCGCGGTAAGCATTGCTCCGGTTGATGTCGGGCAGTGCCCATGATTAGCCGAGATACCATGCGCCATTCTGGCCCGCTCGCATATAGGCCCGGAACTTCAGAAGAAGACCTTCAGTATCGAGGGCGCGGCCTCTGTTCCGTTCATCTGGGTGGCGCGAGGCTTTGCAGCAACCACATGGGATGTACTGTGGTTGCCGCTGTCTGCAACTCTTGAGAGTGCAACCGAACCATGCAAAATTGGATGAATTAATGTGACGCAGGCGTCGCGGCCTCTTACTTAACGTGCAAGAACATTTCATGTCCCAGATTGCTCAAGAAGTCCCCATTGATTTGGGCGAACGCAGCTATTGCATTGTCATTGGTGACGGCCTGTTGGCTGATGCCACGTCCTACGGTGGTTTGCCTCGCGCCGCCACTGCGCTCATTGTCAGTAACACCACGGTCGCCCCTTTGTATGCATCCGCTTTACGAGCAGCGCTGGCGGGCCGGTATGCGCAGATTCATGAACTGCAGCTACCAGATGGCGAGGAGTTCAAGAACTGGGAGACCCTACAGCTCATTTTTGATGCGCTGCTGAGCAATGGCTGCGATCGAAAGACGGTCATCTTTGCGCTCGGCGGCGGCGTCGTTGGCGACATGACAGGTTTTGCCGCAGCCAGCTACATGCGGGGGGTACCCTTCGTGCAGGTGCCCACCACGCTGCTTGCCCAGGTGGATTCTTCAGTAGGTGGCAAGACGGCCATTAACCACCCGTTGGGCAAGAACATGATCGGTGCGTTCTATCAGCCTCAGTTGGTGGTGTGCGATCTTGCGGCGCTCGATACGTTGCCCAAGCGTGAGTTCAGTGCTGGTCTTGCCGAGGTCATCAAGTACGGACCCATTTCGGACATGGCCTTCTTTGATTGGCTGGAGCGCAATATGGACGCCCTGATCGCGCACGACCGCGATGCCTTGGCGCACGCCGTGCGGCGCAGTTGCGAGATCAAGGCTTGGGTTGTTGGCCAGGATGAAAAGGAAACAGGCCTGCGTGCCATCCTCAATTTTGGCCATACCTTCGGGCACGCTATCGAGGCTGGCATGGGCTATGGTGTATGGCTGCATGGTGAAGGTGTAGGTGCCGGCATGGTGATGGCGGCCGAGCTGTCTCGCCGGCTCGGATTGGTGGACGACGGGTTTGTGGCGCGTCTGAATCTGCTGATTCAGCGCGCGGGGCTGCCCACGAAGGGGGCGGTTTTGGACGCTGCAGACAACGCGGGCCGTTACTTGGAGCTGATGCGTGTCGACAAAAAGTCCGAAGCCGGTGAGATTCGGTTTGTGCTGATCGATGGCCCGGGCAAGGCGATGGTGCGCTCAGCACCGGACGACTTGGTGCGCGAAGTGATCGATGCCTGTTGTGCCTAGGATTTCACCATCGCTTGCTATAAATAGTATAGCTATTTGCGCTTTATATATAAGCGCTGGCGGCAAATTTGAATCCGATCTCTGATCTGGCGGCGTACGCCTGCCACCCTGCAGCGACCAAGGGGCGGCGCTACCCAGAAACACCTGCTCCAACGCGAACCGAATACCAGCGTGATCGGGACCGAATCGTGCACTCCACGGCGTTTCGGCGGCTGGTCTACAAGACGCAGGTCTTTCTCAACCACGAGGGCGATCTGTTCCGTACGCGACTGACCCACTCGTTGGAGGTCGCCCAACTGGGGCGGTCTATCGCTCGCTCACTGCGCATCAATGAGGACTTGGTAGAGGCCATATCGTTGGCCCACGACCTGGGTCATACGCCTTTTGGGCATGCTGGCCAGGATGCCTTGCATGGTTGCATGGCGGAGCACGGGGGCTTTGAGCACAATCTGCAGAGCTTGCGTGTAGTGGACAAGCTGGAGGAGCGGTACCCGCAGTACGACGGACTGAACTTGACCTTTGAGACGCGCGAAGGCGTGCTCAAGCACTGCTCCAGGTTGCACGCGCAACAGTTGGAGAACGAAGAAGCCGGTGGCGTCGGTGCCCGATTTTTGCGCCGGGAGCAACCCAGCCTGGAGGCGCAGCTGTGCAACCTGGCCGATGAAATCGCCTACAACGCGCACGACATCGATGATGGCGTGCGCTCTGGGCTGATCACGCTGGCGCAGTTGCAGGACGTGCCCTTGTTCGACCATTACCGCGCTGCGGCCCAGGCCGAGTATCCGGATCTTGCACAGCCGCTGCGGCAGCGGCGGCTGCTGTTCGAAGCCATACGGCGCATGCTCAGCGCGCAGGTCTATGACGTGATTGATGCCACGCAGGCTGCGCTGGCCAGGCACGCGCCGCCTGATGTGCAGGCCGTGCGCCAGTCACCAGCGCTCGTGATGTTTGGCGATGCCATGCGTGCGCGCTCTCTGGAACTCAAGCAGTTCCTCTTCAAGAATCTGTACCGTCACCCCCAGGTGATGGAGACCACGGGCCGTGCGCAGGAGGTCGTGCGTGACCTATTTGCGGCGTACACGACTTCGCCGCGTGAGATGAAGGCGGCGTTTGCCGAGCAGGCCTCTGTGGACTGCGGCCCGCTGCGGGCAAGGGCAGTGGCGGATTTCATCGCAGGCATGACAGACCGGTTTGCGGCGCGGGAGCATGAGCGCCTGACGGGGCGGCGGCTTTTCGACTGAGCTGCAATGGGGCGGGCAGGGCGCCCGGTAAAATTCACCCGCACTTCTTCGCGCCCCGCGCGCCTGTTTCATGACTTCCACCCCCCCCTTTGCTGTCTCGGCGGCCTCTTCGGAGCCTGCCGATTTGTTCGTTCGCAACACCGTCCATTGGCTGGAGCGAGCCGTGATCGGGCTCAACCTGTGCCCTTTTGCCAAGGGCGTTCATGTCAAGGGGCAGATCCACTATGTGGTCGCGCCGACCGAAGACTTGACGGAGGTGCTGGATCTCCTGCGCTGTGAGCTGTCAGCCCTGGTGGCGGCCTCTGCCGAAACGCGGGATACCACCTTGTTGATACTCCCTCACTGCCTCCAGGATTTTCTTGATTTCAACGATTTTCTGGGAGAGGCGGAGGCATTGCTGGAGGCAATGGACCTCGATGGGACGCTGCAGATCGCGAGTTTTCACCCCCAGTTTCAGTTTGCGGGCACCGACGCGGATGATGTGACCAACTGCACCAATCGCTCGCCTTACCCCACGTTGCACCTGCTGCGGGAGGAGAGCATTGACCGGGCCGTGGAGGTGTTCCCAGAGGCGGAGATGATCTTCGAGCGGAACATCGAGGTGCTGCAAGCGCTCGGCATGCAGGGGTGGGCCGCACTCGATGTCGGTCCTCATTCGGGCGAGCCAATGTCACTGGCTGCGAACAAGGAAGTGCGATGATGAAAAATGCCAAAGACACCCCCGTAGCCCGCACGCAGCAGCCCCATGCATCGCGCCCCAAGGCAGCAGCCTCGAAAGTCGAGCCTGCGGAGCTGTCCGAGTTGCGGCCGGGTCAGTCGATAGAGCTGCTCAAAGAGTTGCACATCCTCACGCGCGATGGGCGTCTCAATCAGGATTCGCGGCGCAAGCTCAAGCAGGTGTACCACCTGTTCAATTTCATCGAACCACTGCTCACCGAGTTGTCCACCACAGAGAAGGGGCCAACGCTCGCAGACCATGGGGCGGGCAAGTCGTATCTGGGGTTCATCCTGTATGACTTGTATTTCAAGGCCCTGGGGCGTGGCCACATTTACGGGGTGGAAACGCGCGCCGAGCTGGTGGAGAAATCCCGGGTGCTGGCACAGAAGCTGGACTTTGGGCGCATGTCGTTCCTGAATGTGTCGGTGGCGGAATCCACCGGTGCGGATGAATTGCCGGCCCGGATCGATATCGTCACTGCCCTGCATGCCTGTGATACGGCGACGGACGATGCCATCGCCTTTGGTCTGCAGAAGAATGCCCGGGCCATGGTATTGGTGCCATGCTGTCAGGCCGAGATGGCCGCCTGCTTGCGCCAGGGCAAAGCCCTGCAGCTGGCGCGCACGCCCCTGGCCGAGCTGTGGCGCCATCCGCTGCACACGCGCGAACTGGGCAGCCAGGTCACCAATGTGCTGCGCTGCCTGTACCTGGAGGCGAATGGCTACCAGGTCACGGTGACGGAGCTGGTGGGGTGGGAGCACAGCATGAAGAACGAGCTGATCATCGCCCGCTACACGGGGCAGAAAAAGCGCAGCGCCTCGGAGCGGCTGCGCGCCATTCTGGAAGAGTTCGGCCTCGACAAGGTGCTGGGGGCGCGCTTTGGGCTGGGCTCGGAGGCTAGTGATACGCAGGTTGCAGTGGACGCATTGCCGCACTGACCGCCCACCACAGGCGGCTGCCTGGGCAGGGACAAATCGGGGACGGATTTATGATCGCGTTCACCCCTTGCTTCTATCGATGCCTATGGCCCGCCTGCCGCGCCTGACCCTGCCGGGTCATCTGCACCACGTTATCCAGCGCGGAAACAACCGCCAAAGTATCTTCGTAGATCGCCAAGACTTCGAGACCATGCTCTCGCTGCTGGCGGACAACGCGCAGAAATATGGGGTGGCTGTCCATGCCTATGTGCTGATGGACAACCACTTTCATCTGCTGGCCACACCCATTACTGCCGATAGCCTCCCGCAGATGATGCAGGCGGTGGGGCGGCGCTATGTGCAGTATTTCAACCGGCGCCATGCGCGCACGGGCACCTTGTGGGAGGGGCGCTATCGCTCCACGGTGCTGCAGCCAGAACGGTATCTGCTGCCCTGCATGGTCTACCTTGATTTGAACCCGGTGCGCGCGGGGCAGGTGGTGCAGGCTTCCGACTATGCGTGGTCGAGCCACGCCCATTGGCTGGGCTTGCGCCATGACCGCTTGCTCACGCCCCATGCCCTGTACTGGGCGCTCGGCAATACGCCGTTCGCGCGCGAGGCGGCGTACGCCGCTTTGGTGCAGGCGGGCATCGGATCGCAAGAACAGACTGCGTTGACCTCGTCCGCCCTGAGCGGCTGGGCGCTGGGCGATCCTGTATTTGTGCAAGAGTTGCAAAAGCACACGCCACGCCGTGTGACCAGGGGGCAGGCCGGTCGCCCTGCCATCCACAGAAAATCTTTATAAAACGCTCTATCACTTGTATTGTTCGAATATTTTGCTATTAAATTTGATGTGTCCCTTATAAATTCCAGAAAAAACCTTGTTGTGATTAATTAAGAATCTGACCCTAATTAATCTGCTTGCCAAAAGATGTTGCAATGCACTAATCTTCCACTCCCTGCGAAAAATATGAGGAGTGCGCCATGACCACGGCTGCCGAGATCCAGCATCTGCAACAACACGGTTTGTATTCATCGGGTAACGAACACGACGCCTGCGGCCTCGGGTTTGTGGCCCACATCAAGGGCATCAAGCGCCACGACATCGTGACGCAGGCCTTGAAGATCCTGGAAAACATCGACCACCGTGGTGCGGTGGGTGCTGATCCGCTGATGGGTGACGGCGCCGGCATCCTGATCCAGATCCCTGACGCGCTGTACCGTGAAGAAATGGCCAAGCAAGGCGTGACCTTGCCTGCGGCCGGCGAATACGGCGTGGGCATGATCTTCCTGCCCAAGGAGCATGCCTCGCGTCTGGCCTGCGAGCAGGAGATGGAGCGCGCCATCAAGGCCGAAGGCCAGGTGCTGCTGGGCTGGCGCGATGTGCCGGTCAATGTCGACATGCCCATGTCCCCGACCGTGCGCAAGAAGGAGCCCATCCTGCGCCAGGTGTTCATCGGCCGTGGCAACGACGTGATCGTGCAGGACGCGTTGGAGCGCAAGCTGTACGTGATCCGCAAGACGGCCAGTGCCAACATCCAGGCCCTGAAGCTCAAGCACAGCAAAGAGTATTACGTGCCCAGCATGTCCAGCCGCACCGTGGTCTACAAGGGCCTGCTGCTGGCCGACCAGGTGGGTGTGTACTACAAGGACCTGTCCGACGAGCGCTGCATTTCGGCCATTGGACTGGTGCACCAGCGTTTCTCCACCAACACCTTTCCCGAGTGGCCGCTGGCCCACCCGTACCGCTATGTGGCGCACAACGGTGAAATCAACACCGTCAAGGGCAACTACAACTGGATGAAGGCGCGCGAAGGCGTGATGGCCTCGCCCGTGCTCGCCGCCGACCTGCAAAAGCTCTACCCCATCAGCTTCGCCGACCAGTCGGACACCGCCACGTTCGACAACTGCCTCGAACTGCTGACCATGGCCGGCTACCCCATCAGCCAGGCCGTGATGATGATGATCCCCGAGCCCTGGGAGCAGCACACGACCATGGACGAGCGCCGCCGCGCCTTCTATGAATACCACGCCGCCATGCTGGAGCCGTGGGACGGCCCGGCCTCCATCGTGTTCACCGATGGCCGCCAGATCGGCGCTACGCTCGACCGCAACGGCCTGCGCCCCTCGCGCTACTGCATCACCGATGACGATCTGGTCATCATGGGCTCGGAGTCGGGCGTGCTGCCTATTCCTGAAAACAAGATCGTGCGCAAGTGGCGCCTGCAGCCCGGCAAGATGTTCCTGATCGATCTGGAACAAGGCCGCATGATCGACGACGATGAGCTGAAAGCCAACGTCGTCAACACCAAGCCCTACAAGCAGTGGATCGAGAACCTGCGCATCAAGCTCGACAGCATTGATGCTGGCGCGCAAGTGGCTGTGACCCAGCCTGCCGATCTGCCGCTGCTCGACCGCCAGCAGGCCTTCGGCTACACCCAGGAAGACATCAAGTTCCTGATGGCGCCCATGGCCAAGAACGGCGAAGAAGGCATTGGCTCCATGGGCAACGACAGCCCGCTGGCCGTGCTCTCTGGCAAGAACAAGCCGCTGTACAACTACTTCAAGCAGTTGTTCGCCCAGGTGACGAACCCGCCGATCGACCCGATCCGCGAGGCCATCGTGATGTCGCTCAACAGCTTCATCGGCCCCAAGCCCAACCTGCTGGACATTAACCAGGTCAACCCACCGATGCGGCTCGAGGTGAGCCAGCCCGTGCTCGACTTTGCCGACATGGCCAAGCTGCGCGACATCGAAAAATACACGCAAGGCAAGTTCAAGAGCGCGACCATCGACATCACCTACCCCCTGGACTGGGGCCGTGAAGGCGTGGAAGCCAAGCTCGCCTCGCTGTGCGCACAGGCCGTGGACGCCATCAAGGGTGGTGCCAACATCCTGATCGTCAGCGACCGCGCCGTAAGCGCCACGCAAGTGGCGATCCCCGCACTGCTGGCGCTGTCTGCCATCCACCAGCATCTGGTGGGTGCAGGCCTGCGCACCACGGCCGGCCTGGTGGTCGAAACCGGTACCGCCCGTGAAGTGCACCACTTCGCTGTGCTGGCTGGTTATGGCGCCGAGGCCGTGCATCCCTACCTCGCCATGGAAACCCTGGCCGAGATGCACAAGGACCTGGGCGGCGACCTGTCGGCCGACAAGGCGATCTACAACTACGTCAAGGCCATTGGCAAGGGCCTGTCGAAGATCATGTCCAAGATGGGCGTGAGCACCTACATGAGCTATTGCGGCGCCCAACTGTTCGAGGCCATCGGCCTGAACACGGAAACCGTGGGCAAATACTTCACCGGCACCGCCAGCCGTGTGGAAGGCATCGGCGTGTTCGAAATCGCCGAAGAAGCCATCCGCATGCACAAGGCGGCCTTTGGTGATGACCCCGTGCTCGAAACCATGCTGGACGCTGGTGGCGAATATGCCTGGCGCGCCCGGGGTGAAGACCACATGTGGACGCCCGATGCGATTGCCAAGTTGCAGCACAGCACGCGCGCCAACAACTGGAACACGTACAAGGAATACGCCCAGATCATCAACGACCAGAGCAAGCGCCACATGACGCTGCGCGGCCTGTTCGAGTTCAAGATAGACCCTGCCAAGGCGATCCCGGTGGACGAGGTGGAGCCCGCCAAGGAAATCGTCAAGCGTTTTGCCACCGGCGCCATGTCGCTCGGCTCTATCTCCACCGAAGCACATGCCACACTGGCTGTGGCCATGAACCGCATTGGCGGCAAGAGCAACACCGGCGAAGGCGGCGAGGACGCGGCGCGTTATCGCAACGAACTCAAGGGCATCCCGATCAAGAAGGGCGACACCTTGAAGAGCGTGATCGGCGCTGAAAACGTCGAGGTGGACCTGCCCCTGCAGGACGGGGATTCGCTGCGCAGCCGCATCAAGCAGGTGGCCTCGGGCCGCTTCGGCGTCACGGCCGAGTACCTGTCCTCGGCCGACCAGATCCAGATCAAGATGGCGCAGGGCGCCAAGCCCGGCGAAGGCGGTCAGCTGCCCGGTGGCAAGGTCTCCAACTACATCGGCAAGCTGCGCCACAGCGTGCCGGGTGTGGGCTTGATCTCGCCACCGCCGCACCATGACATCTATTCGATCGAAGACTTGGCCCAGCTGATCCACGACCTGAAGAACGTTGCGCCGCACGCTGGCATCAGTGTCAAACTGGTGTCTGAGGTGGGCGTGGGCACCATCGCGGCAGGCGTGGCCAAGTGCAAGAGCGACCACGTGGTGATCGCCGGGCACGACGGCGGCACGGGCGCATCGCCCTGGTCGTCCATCAAGCATGCAGGCGGCCCCTGGGAAATTGGCCTGGCCGAAACCCAGCAGACCCTGGTGCTCAACCGCCTGCGCGGCCGCATCCGCGTGCAGGCAGACGGCCAGATGAAGACGGGTCGCGACGTCGCCATCGGCGCGCTGCTGGGTGCTGACGAATTCGGCTTTGCCACGGCCCCGCTGGTGGTCGAGGGCTGCATCATGATGCGCAAGTGCCACTTGAACACCTGCCCGGTGGGCGTGGCCACGCAAGACCCTGAGCTGCGCAAGAAGTTCTCCGGCAAGCCCGAGCACGTGGTGAACTACTTCTTCTTCATTGCCGAAGAAGTGCGCCAGATCATGGCCCAGTTGGGTATCAAGAAGTTCGACGACCTCATCGGCCGCACCGACCTGCTCGACACCCGCCAGGGCCTGGAGCACTGGAAGGCACGTGGCCTGGATTTTGGCCGCCTGTTCGCGCAGCCCAATGTGCCTGCCGATGTGCCCCGTTTCCATGTGGATGTGCAGGACCACAACATCGAGCACACGCTGGACCGCAAGCTCATCGAGCGCAGCAAGCCTGCCATCGAAAAGGGCGAGCGCGTGCAGTTCATCGAGGTGGCCCGCAACGTGAACCGTTCTGTGGGCGCGATGCTCTCCGGCGCGGTGACCCGCGTGCATCCTGAAGGCCTGCCGGATGACACCATCCGCATCCAGCTGGAAGGGACGGGCGGACAGTCGTTCGGTGCGTTCCTCACGCGTGGCATCACGCTGTACCTGATTGGCGATGCCAACGACTACACGGGCAAGGGCCTGTCGGGTGGCCGCGTGGTCGTGCGCCCCAGCATCGACTTCAGGGGCGATGCTGTGCGCAACACCATCGTGGGCAATACCGTGATGTACGGTGCCACCACGGGTGAGGCCTTCTTCAGCGGCGTGGCCGGTGAGCGCTTTGCGGTGCGCCTGTCGGGTGCCACTGCGGTGGTGGAAGGCACGGGCGACCATGGTTGCGAGTACATGACGGGAGGTACCGTGGTGGTGCTGGGCAAGACGGGCCGCAACTTTGCTGCAGGCATGAGTGGTGGCGTGGCTTACGTGTATGACGAAGATGGCCAGTTCGACACCCGCTGCAACATGTCCATGGTGACGCTGGAGCGCATCCTGCCCGCCACGGAGCAAGAGGCCACGGTGCCACGCTCGATCTGGCACAGCGGCCAGACCGACGAAGCCCAGCTCAGGAAGCTGCTGGAAGATCACAACCGCTGGACGGGCAGCAAGCGTGCACGCGAACTGCTGGACAACTGGGCGGCATCACGCAGCAAGTTCGTCAAGGTCTTCCCGACCGAGTACAAGCGTGCGTTGTCCGAAATTTATGAACGAAAAGTGCTGGAAGAGTCCGCTACGCCAGCGGTAGCTGCTACCAAAAAAGAAGCGGTGCCTGCCAAATAAGGCCGCGCCGCAGACCTCCGCACAGCATT
The DNA here is from genome assembly GCF_001429215.1 of Acidovorax sp. Root267. NCBI lineage: Bacteria > Pseudomonadati > Pseudomonadota > Betaproteobacteria > Burkholderiales > Comamonadaceae > Acidovorax > Acidovorax sp. Root267. Next base: position 300,635 of record NZ_LMJC01000030.1, on the reverse strand, counting down.
CATAGACAAGGACATCGTCATGGGAAAAACTACCGGCTTCATGGAATACGAGCGCATCGAAGAGGGCTACAAGCCCGTGCCCGAGCGCCTCAAACACTACAAGGAATTCGTCATCGGCCTCGATGAGACCCAGGCCAAGGTGCAAGGCGCGCGCTGCATGGACTGCGGCACGCCGTTCTGCAACAACGGCTGCCCGGTGAACAACGTCATTCCAGATTTCAACGATCTGGTGTACCACGCCGACTGGAAAAGTGCGATCGAGGTGCTGCACAGCACCAACAACTTCCCGGAGTTCACGGGCCGCATCTGCCCCGCACCCTGCGAGGCAGCCTGTGTGCTCAACGTGAACGACGACGCCGTGGGCATCAAGTCGATCGAGCACGCGATCATCGACCGCGCCTGGGACGAGGGGTGGGTGCAACCCCGCGTGGCCAAGCACAAAACCGGCAAGAAGGTCGCCGTGGTGGGCTCTGGCCCTGCAGGCATGGCGGCGGCCCAGCAACTGGCACGGGCGGGTCACAGCGTCACGCTGTTTGAGAAGAACGACCGCGTGGGTGGGCTGCTGCGCTACGGCATTCCTGACTTCAAGATGGAAAAGTCGCACATCGACCGCCGCGTCAAGCAGATGGAGGCCGAAGGCGTGGTCTTCCGCACGGGTGTGTTTGTGGGCGCCGCCAAAGACGGTCTGGGCAAGGATTCCAAGGTCACCAACTGGGCCAAGGAAACCGTCACGCCCGAGCAACTGCACAAGGAATTCGATGCCGTGCTGCTGACCGGCGGTGCCGAGCAGTCGCGCGACCTCCCTGTGCCCGGCCGCGACCTGGATGGCATTCACTTTGCCATGGAGTTCCTGCCCCAGCAGAACAAGGTCAACGCCGGCGACAAGCTCAAGGGCCAGTTGCGCGCTGAGGGCAAACACGTCATCGTGATCGGTGGGGGCGACACCGGCAGCGACTGCGTGGGCACCAGCAATCGCCACGGCGCTGCGAGCGTTACACAGTTCGAACTGATGCCTCAGCCGCCCGAAGAGGAAAACCGCCCGTTGACCTGGCCCTACTGGCCCATCAAGCTGCGCACCAGCTCCAGCCACGAAGAGGGTTGTGAACGCGAATTCGCCATCTCCACCAAGGAATTCATCGGTGAAAAAGGCAAGGTCACCGGCCTCAAGACTGTGCGCGTGGAGTTCAAGGACGGCAAGATGGTCGAGGTGGCCGGGTCCGAGACGATCCTGAAGGCGGACCTCGTATTGTTGGCCATGGGCTTCGTGAGCCCGGTGGCTGCCGTGCTGGAAGCTTTTGGCGTGGACAAGGACGCCCGTGGCAATGCGCGCGCCACCACGGATTTTGATGGTGGCTATGCCACCAATGTGCCCAAGGTGTTCGCTGCAGGTGACATCCGGCGGGGTCAGTCGCTGGTCGTCTGGGCGATCCGCGAGGGTCGCCAGGCTGCACGTTCGGTCGATGAGTTCCTCATGGGCTATTCGGACTTGCCGCGCTGATCGCGGGGTCTGATCTTTTGGGCAAAACGGCGCTGCGGCGCCGTTTTTTCATGAGGTTGTGATCAAGACGCGCGCAGTCGCAGGGTCGGCCCCCCGTGGCAGGGGGGGCCAAAGAGGGCGCCGAACGGTATTGCCGGCTGGTGATGTGGCAGGCCCGCCAGTCCAGGCTGATGGCCTCGCTTTCACGCCCGCATGTCTTTATTGGCACAATCGAGGGTTCTGTCAATCCGGGGTTGCCTGGCGCCTTAAAGGCCATCCAGCCCACGATACAGATGCTTCAAAATGCAAACATACATGTATGTATGTTTGCTTCTTCAGCTACCATCGCGGCTTCTTTTGGCCGGACGAACCACTGCACGGCGACTGCCGGACCCGGAACCCTGAACCTTTCCCGCATGCCTGAAACCTCCATCCTTGCCGAGCTGCGCAATGCCACGTTCTCCTATGGAGACCGCGACATCCTGCGCGATGTCTCGCTGACCGTGCCCCGTGGCAAGGTCACGGCGCTGATGGGCGCCTCGGGCGGCGGCAAGACCACGGTGCTGCGCCTGATTGGCGGCCAGCAACGGGCCCAGGGCGGTGAAGTCCTGTTTGATGGGCAGGATGTGGGGCGCCTGGATGCCGCTGGCTTGTACGCCGTTCGCCGCCGCATGGGGATGCTGTTCCAGTTTGGCGCGCTGTTCACCGACCTGAGCGTTTTTGAAAACGTGGCTTTTCCGCTGCGGGAGCACACGGACTTGTCCGAAGCGTTGATCCGCGACGTTGTCCTCATGAAGCTGCATGCCGTGGGCCTGCGGGGTGCGCGTGATCTCATGCCCAGCGAGATTTCGGGCGGAATGGCGCGGCGCGTGGCCCTGGCCCGGGCCATTGCGCTCGACCCGGAGCTGGTCATGTATGACGAGCCTTTTGCAGGGCTGGACCCCATCTCCCTGGGAACCGCTGCGCAATTGATCCGCCAGCTCAATGACGCCATGGGCCTCACGAGCATCGTGGTGTCGCACGACCTGGAAGAGACCTTCCGACTGGCGGACCACGTGATCATTCTGGGGGCGGGTGTTGTGGCCGCTCAGGGCACGCCGGATGAGGTGCGTGCCAGCATCGACCCTCTGGTGCACCAGTTTGTGAATGCCTTGCCTACGGGGCCGGTGCCCTTCCACTATCCCGGCCCGGACGAGGCGCAGGACTTCGGGCCTGCGGGAGGGCGTGCACGGTGAGCTGGTACAACCCCTCCGATGTCGGTTTTTCGGTGCGCCAAAAGTTGGCCGACATCGGCATGGGTGCGCGGCTTTTTGTGCGACTGGTGCGGCTGGTGGGGGCTACCTTCCGGCGGCCTTCGCTGGTGAGTGACCAGGTGCATTTTCTGGGCAACTACTCGCTGGCCATCATTGCGGTGTCCGGTCTGTTTGTAGGGCTGGTGCTGGGTCTGCAGGGGTACTACACCCTGCAGCGCTATGGCTCCTCGGAAGCCCTGGGGTTGCTGGTCACGTTGTCGCTGGTGCGAGAGCTCGGCCCCGTGGTCACGGCCCTGCTGTTTGCGGGGCGGGCGGGCACGTCGCTGACGGCAGAAATTGGTTTGATGCGCGCTGGCGAGCAGCTCAGCGCGATGGAAATGATGGCGGTGGACCCGGTCCAGCGCATTTTGGCGCCCCGCTTCTGGGCCGGGGTGATCGCCATGCCCCTACTGGCTGCGGTCTTCAGCGCGGTGGGGGTGATTGGGGGCTGGAGCGTGGGCGTGCTCATGATCGGCATCGACCCCGGCGCTTTCTGGAGCCAGACGCAGGGTGGCGTTGATGTGTGGAAAGACGTGGGCAATGGTGTGCTCAAGAGCGTGGTGTTCGGTGTTGCGGTCACGTTCGTGGCGCTGCTGCAGGGCTACACCGCCAAGCCCACCCCCGAGGGGGTGTCGCGTGCAACCACCCGCACCGTGGTGATGGCCTGCCTGGCGGTGCTGGGGCTGGACTTCGTCCTGACGGCCCTGATGTTCAGTATCTGAGGCTAGCGATGCTGGCAGTGAAGAGGAATCAAACAATGCAACGCTCCAAAAACGATTTCTGGGTAGGGCTGTTCGTCATGCTGGGGGCTGTGGCGCTGGTATTTCTGGCACTCCAATCGGCCAACCTGCTGAGCCTGAATTTCCAGTCCGGCTATCGCATCACGGCGCGCTTTGACAACATCGGTGGGCTCAAGCCCCAGGCTGCGGTGCGCGGTGCCGGCGTGGTGGTGGGGCGCGTGGAGTCCATCACGTTCGACGACAAGACCTACCAGGCACGGGTGACGCTGGCGATGGAAAACCGCTACGCTTTCCCCAAGGACAGTTCCCTCAAGATCCTCACGAGCGGCCTGCTGGGTGAGCAGTACATCGGTATCGAGGCCGGGGCAGACGAGAAGAACCTTGCTGCGGGCGACATGGTCACCTCGACCCAGTCGGCTGTGGTGCTTGAAAACCTCATTGGACAGTTTCTCTACAGCAAAGCCGAAGACGGCGGTAAGCCCGCAGGGGCAGGTGACAAGAAATGAAGAACTTTAAAAAAACAACCTTGGCCGGGGAGGGCTCCGGGCCACAGCAGGTTTTGCCACGTGCGCTCGGAGGCACGGTGCTGCTGCTGGCCGGGGCGCTGCTTTCGGGCTGCGCCACCGTGGCCAACCCCGATCCGCGTGATCCGCTGGAGTCCTACAACCGTGGCATGACCAACTTCAACGAGCAGGTCGATGCCATGGTGCTCAAGCCCGTGGCGATTGCCTACCAGGACATCGCACCCGCACCCGTGCGCACGGGGGTCAGCAACTTTTTTGCCAACATCGGCGATGTCTGGTCGTTTGTGAACAACGTGCTGCAGCTGCGCGCGGAAGCGGCTGCCTCCACGTTCATGCGCGTCAATGTCAACACCTTCATGGGCATCGGAGGGGTGCTGGACATCGCCAGCGAGCTGGGCATAGACCGCTACAAGCAGGACTTCGGCCTCACGCTGGGCCGATGGGGCGTGGGCACAGGGCCCTATCTGGTGCTGCCGGTCCTCGGGCCGTCCACGGTGCGCGACACCTTTGCACTGCCTGTCGATATGAAGGGCAATGTGGTGAGCTATGTGGACCCGGTCTCGGCCCGCAACACGCTGTACGCACTGCGTGTGGTGGACACGCGTGCCAACCTCCTGCGGGCAGGTTCCGTGCTGGACAGCGCCGCGCTGGACAAGTACAGCTTCACGCGGGACGTTTTCCTGCAGGTGCGCAGCCAGGCGGGCGAGCCGCAGAACGGCAATGGCGCGGACGACAAGAACACCAACGATGGCGTGTTGCCGCAAGAGCCTCCCCGTTGAGAGGGTTGCGGGTGGCATCTGCCCGCCGATGACGGGCAGGGCGCGGGCGCTCATGTTGCACTTGCTTGCAATCCGCAATCCCAGCGACGCATACACCGCTGCCGCGACCGCCACAATGAAACACGGGCATGCCGGATGGCGGCCCCATGACTGAACGAGAAAGTAGAGGATAGAGGACATGATGAACCGACGTTCCCTGGGCCACCTGGCTCTGTGCACTGCCGCTGCGGTGTGTCTGGGCATGCCGCTGTCCGCGCTGGCGGCGGACGAAGCGCCGGACGCGATGATCAAGCGCCTGTCCACCGACGTGCTCAACACTGTGAAGTCCGACAAGGCCATTCAGGGCGGCGATCTGACCAAGGTGATCGCGCTGGTGGACAAGACCGTGATGCCCAACGTCAACTTCCGCCGCATGACCGCCGCTGCCGTGGGGCCGGGTTGGCGCCAGGCCACGCCCGAGCAGCAAAAGCGCTTGCAAGACGAGTTCAAGATCTTGCTGGTGCGCACCTATGCGGGTGCGCTCGCACAGGTCAACGATCAAAGCATCCAGGTCAAGCCCCTGCGCGCTGCGCCGGAAGACAAGGACGTGCTCGTGCGCACCGAGATCGTGGGTCGCGGCGACCCCATCCAGCTGGACTACCGCCTCGAAAAGACGCCTGGCGATGGCGCGGGCTGGAAGATCTACAACCTGAACGTGCTGGGCGTCTGGCTGGTGGAGACCTACCGGGGCCAGTTTGCCCAGGAGATCAATGCCAAGGGCATCGATGGGCTGATCGAGACCCTGGCTGCACGCAACAAGGCCAATACCGCCAAGGGCTGAGCCTTGTCCATGCTGGTACTTCCCTCTGAACTGACCCACCGCCAGGCCACGGCCTGCCTGCAGATGCTTTTGCAGGGGCTGCGGGTGCACCGCGAAAGTGGTGTGGTGGTGGATGCGAGCGCGATGGCGGTGTTTGACAGTTCGGCGCTGGCAGTGCTGCTGGAATGCCGGCGCGAGGCGTTGTCAGTGGGCAAGACCTTTGCCGTACAGGGCCTGCCCACGGCGCTGCGTGGCATGGCGGGTTTGTATGGCGTGGGCACCTTGCTCACGCCCGTTTCCTGACGCTGCGGGCGGTTTTTGTGCCTTGGCGGGCCGGCCCTTTGGCCCCGCACCGGTAGACCGGCGCTCCCTGCTCACCCCCACCCCAACGCAGTTCGGGGCAAGGCCGTAAAATCAGGGGCTTCATGCCCGCAGTCTCCTTCCAAGCCATCTCCAAGACCTTTGCCACGCCCAAAGGCCCTTTTCAGGCACTGAACCAGGTCAACCTGGACATTGAGGAGGGAGAGTTCTTCGGGCTCCTCGGCCCCAACGGTGCCGGCAAAACCACCCTCATCAGCATCCTTGCAGGCCTGGCGCGCGCCAGCAGCGGCCGTGTGCTGGTGCAGGGCAGTGACGTGCAGGCCGATTTTGCCGAGGCGCGCCGCAAGCTTGGCGTGGTGCCCCAGGAGCTGGTGTTCGACCCCTTCTTCAACGTGCGCGAATCGCTGCGCATCCAGTCGGGCTACTTCGGCGTCAAAAACAACGACGCCTGGATCGACGAGCTGCTGGAGAACCTGGGTCTCACCGACAAGGCCAACGCCAACATGCGCCAGCTCTCGGGCGGCATGAAGCGCCGCGTGCTGGTGGCGCAGGCGCTGGTGCACAAGCCACCCATCATCGTGCTCGACGAACCCACGGCCGGTGTGGACGTGGAGCTGCGCCAGACGCTCTGGCACTTTGTGGCGCGCCTGAACAAGGAAGGCCACACCGTGCTGCTGACCACGCACTACCTGGAAGAAGCCGAGGCCTTGTGTGGCCGCATCGCCATGCTCAAGTCGGGCCGCATCGTGGCCCTGAACCGCACGAGCGAGCTGCTGCAGGCGGCCTCAGGCAGCATCCTGCAGTTCAAGACGGATTCTGCCTTGCCGCCCGCACTGGCCGGCGTGGCGCGGGTCACGGGCCGCATCGTGCAGCTGCCCGCGCACGACGCCGCCGAGATCGAAAGCCACCTGGCTGCCCTGCGCGTTGCCGGTGTGGAAGTGCATGACATGGAGATCCGCAGGCCAGACCTGGAGGATGTATTTCTTCAAGTCATGTCGGGTACGTCGGCCTCGAACATTCCCATGTCGGAGGCTGCACGATGACCGGCTGGCAGACTCTTTTTTACAAGGAAGTGCTCCGTTTCTGGAAGGTCAGTTTCCAGACCGTGGCCGCGCCCGTGCTCACCGCCGTGCTGTATCTGCTGATCTTCGGCCATGTGCTCGAAGACCATGTGAAGGTGTATGACCGCATCAGCTACACCGCCTTCCTGGTGCCAGGCCTCGTGATGATGAGCGTGCTGCAGAACGCCTTTGCCAACAGCTCGTCGAGCCTGATCCAGAGCAAGATCATGGGCAGCCTCGTGTTCGTGCTGCTCACGCCGCTGTCGCACTGGGCGTGGTTTGTGGCCTATGTGGGCTCGTCCATGGTGCGCGGGCTGGTGGTGGGTCTGGGGGTGTTTGTGGTCACGCTGGCCTTTGCGCGGCCAGAGTTTGCGGCGCCGCTGTGGATCCTGGCGTTTGCGGTGCTGGGGGCGGGCCTGCTGGCCACGCTGGGGCTGATTGCGGGGCTGTGGGCCGACAAGTTTGACCAGCTCGCCGCGTTCCAGAACTTCGTGGTGGTGCCCATGACGTTCCTCTCGGGCGTGTTCTATTCCATCCAGTCGCTGCCACCGTTCTGGCAGACCGTGAGCCACCTCAACCCGTTTTTCTACATGATCGACGGGTTCCGCTATGGCTTCTTTGGCCAGAGCGATACCTCGCCCTGGCTCAGCCTCGGCATCGTGGGCATCGCCTGGTTGGCCGTGAGCTTTCTCGCCGTGCACCTGCTGCGCACCGGCTACAAAATTCGGAATTGACATGACTGCTGACCAACTCAAAGACATCATCGCCGCCGGCCTGGCCTGCGAACACATCACGCTGGAGGGCGATGGGCGCCATTGGTACGCCACCATCGTTTCGGCCGAGTTCGAAGGCAAGCGCGCCATCCAGCGCCACCAGCGCGTGTACGCCACGCTGGGCGCGAAAATGCACACGGATGAGGTTCACGCGCTGTCGATGAAGACCTTCACCCCCGCCGAATGGGCGGCGCAGGCGCAGTGATGCAGATTGCCTGATTACTCATTTATTGATAGCTATTGGCGCTTAATGGATAAGCGCTAGAGGCCATTTTCATTCATATTTCTGGTGGTTAGAGATGGACAAACTCCTCATTCGCGGCGGACGCACCTTGCAAGGCGAGGTGCTGGTGTCTGGCGCCAAGAACGCCGCCTTGCCGGAGTTGTGTGCCGCGCTGCTCACGGCCGAACCCGTGACGCTGCTCAACGTGCCCCAGTTGCAGGATGTGAGCACCATGCTCAAGCTCATCCGCAACATGGGCGTGGCGGCCGAGCGCGCCGATGACGGTACGGTGTGCATTGACGCCAGCGGCCTGAACACGCCCGAGGCGCCGTACGAGCTGGTCAAGACCATGCGTGCCTCGGTGCTGGCTCTGGGCCCGCTGCTGGCGCGCTTTGGCGAGGCCACGGTGTCGCTGCCCGGCGGTTGCGCCATCGGTTCGCGGCCGGTGGACCAGCACATCAAGGGCCTGACGGCCATGGGCGCTGAGATCGTGGTCGAACACGGCTACATGATCGCCAAGCTGCCCGCAGGGTGGACGCGCCTGAAAGGCACCCGCATCACCACCGACATGGTCACGGTGACGGGCACCGAGAACTTCCTCATGGCCGCCGCACTGGCCGAGGGCGAGACGGTGCTCGAAAACGCCGCGCAAGAGCCCGAGATTTCGGACCTGGCCGAGATGCTGATCGCCATGGGCGCGAAGATCGAAGGCCATGGCACCAGCCGCATCCGCATCCAGGGCGTCGAAAAGCTGCATGGCTGCACCCACCGCGTAGTGGCCGATCGCATCGAGGCGGGTACCTTTTTGTGCGCCGTGGCGGCCACGGGCGGCGATGTGGTGTTGCGCCATGGCCGCGCCGACCACCTCGACGCTGTCATTGAAAAGCTGCGCGAGGCCGGTGCCCATGTGCAAGCGGTCGAGGGCGGCATCCGTGTACAAAGCGCCGGTGGCGCCACGCTCAAGGCGCAGGGCTTTCGCACCACCGAGTACCCCGGTTTCCCCACCGACATGCAGGCGCAGTTCATGGCACTCAACTGCATCGCGCAGGGCACGGCCACGGTGACCGAGACGATTTTTGAAAACCGCTTCATGCACGTCAACGAGCTGGTGCGCCTGGGTGCCAAGATCCAGACCGATGGCAAGGTGGCCGTGATCGAGGGTGTGCCACGCCTGTCGGGCGCCACCGTGATGGCCACCGACCTGCGCGCCTCGGCCAGCCTGGTCATTGCCGGCCTGGTGGCCGACGGCGAAACCGTGGTGGACCGCATCTACCACCTGGACCGAGGCTACGACTGCATGGAAGCCAAACTGCGCGGCATCGGCGCCGACATTGAACGAGTAAAAGCATGAGCAGCAACATGATCACCTTGGCGCTTTCCAAGGGCCGCATCTTCGACGAAACCCTGCCCCTGCTGGCCGCCGCCGGCATCGAGGTGCTGGAAGACCCCGAGAAGTCGCGCAAGCTCATCCTGCCCACCAACCAGCCCAACGTGCGCGTGGTGCTGGTGCGCGCCACTGACGTGCCGACCTACGTGGAGTACGGCGGCGCCGACATCGGCGTGACCGGCAAGGACACCCTCATCGAACACGGCGGCCAGGGCCTGTACCAGCCGTTGGACCTGCGCATCGCCAAGTGCCGCGTGAGCGTTGCGGTGCGCAACGACTTCGACTACGAACGAGCCGTCAAGCAGGGCTCGCGCCTGAAGGTGGCCACCAAGTACACCTCGATCGCGCGCGACTTCTTTGCCACCAAGGGCGTGCACGTGGACATGGTCAAGCTCTACGGCAGCATGGAGCTGGCGCCGCTCATCGGCCTGTCCGACGCCATCGTCGACCTGGTGTCCACCGGCAACACGCTCAAGGCCAACCACCTGGTGGAGGTCGAGCGCATCATGGACATCAGCTCGTATCTCGTGGTCAACCAGGCCGCGCTCAAGCTCAAGCAGGCGTCGCTGCGGCGCATCATCGATGCGTTTGCCTCGGCGATTCCTGCGGAAAAGAACTGACCCTTACCCGATCCATCGACCGACTGACACTATGACTTTGGTAGCTGCTCCCGCCCGTCTGTCCACCGCTGCAGCCACTTTTGAGGCTGATTTCGCAGCCCGCCTGCACTGGTCTGCCGACACCGACGCCGCCATCGAGCAGCGCGTGGCCGACATCCTGGCCGATGTGCAAAAGCGTGGCGATGCCGCCGTGCTGGAGTACACCGCCCGGTTCGACGGCCTCTCTGCCCCCGACATGGCGGCGCTGGAGCTGACCCAGGCCGACTTCAAAGCCGCGTTCGACGCCATTCCGCAGGCCCAGCGCGACGCGCTGCAGGCCGCCGCCAAGCGCGTGCGCAGCTACCACGAGGCGCAGAAAAAAGCCTCTGGCGAAAGCTGGAGCTACCGCGACGAAGACGGCACCTTGCTGGGCCAGAAGGTCACGCCGCTGGACCGCGTGGGCATTTACGTGCCCGGCGGCAAGGCGGCGTACCCGTCCAGCCTGTTGATGAACGCCATCCCGGCCCATGTGGCGGGCGTGCAGGAAATCATCATGGTTGTGCCCACGCCCGTGCGCGGTAGCGTGGCGACGGGTGGCTTGGGCGCGCAGCTTGCATCCGACAAGGGCGAGCGCAATGACCTGGTACTGGCGGCTGCCTACGTTGCGGGCGTCACGCGCGCCTTCACCATCGGTGGCGCGCAGGCCGTGGCCGCGCTGGCCTACGGCACGGCCACGATTCCGAAGGTCGACAAGATCACCGGGCCCGGCAACGCCTATGTGGCCAGCGCCAAGAAGCGCGTGTTCGGCACGGTTGGCATCGACATGATCGCGGGCCCGAGCGAAATTCTGGTGCTGGCCGACGGCTCCACGCCGCCCGACTGGGTGGCGATGGACCTCTTCAGCCAGGCCGAACATGACGAGCTGGCCCAGAGCATCCTGCTGTGCCCCGACGCTGCCTACATCGCCGCCGTGCAGCGCGAGATCGACCGCCTGCTGCCCACCATGCCGCGCGCCGAGATCATCGCCAAGAGCCTCAATGGCCGGGGCGCGCTGATCCTCACCAAGGACATGGAAGAAGCCTGCGCGATCAGCAACCGCATCGCACCCGAGCATCTGGAAGTGAGCAGCACCGACCCACACCGCTGGGAGCCGCTGCTGCGTCACGCCGGCGCGATCTTCCTGGGGGCCTATACCAGTGAGTCCCTGGGCGACTACTGCGCAGGCCCCAACCACGTGCTGCCCACCAGCGGCACGGCGCGCTTCTCGTCCCCGCTGGGCGTGTACGACTTCCAGAAACGCAGCAGCCTCATCGAGGTGAGCGAGGCCGGTGCCCAGGTGCTGGGCACCATCGCCGCCGAACTGGCCTACGGCGAGGGCCTGCAGGCCCACGCGCAGGCGGCTGAGATGCGCCTGAAGACCCCGCTCAAGCCGCGCTGACGGCGTTCAGGGGCAGCGCGGCGCCCGATGGGGCGGTGCGCGGCACCACCGCCATCGGCTGTGGTGCCGCCACGGGTGCGGGTGGGTGCGCGGCGCCTTCGGGCGCCCGGTGCTGCGCCCAGTTCAGCCGCGCAGGGCGGTGCCCCTCGGCGCTCACCCGCAGCCGCACGGGCCCAGCGAACGACAGGCGCTGGCCAGCCTCCAGAAAATAGTCTTCCAGCAGGCCGTCGCAGGTCACCCAGACGCGGCCTTGCTCGACTTCGAGCAGGGCGATGTCGCCCGCGCGGAAGTCCAGCACCTGGACGGCCTGCAGCGGCGGAAGCGGCTGGCGCTTCCATTGCAGGGTGAGGGGCACCGCAAGCTGGCTCGGCAGCGTGGGCGACGGCGGGGTGGGGGTGTGCAGCGTGTTCATGCCTTCACTGTGCGGCCAGGCGGCGCGCGGCGCCACGGACAGGCTCGCACGACCTGAGCCAGTACAGATGAGCTGTACTGGCCATCTGTACTGTGCGGGGTGCACCTGCTCTGTACTGGCTTTTTTTGCGGCTGCCAGTACAGAATGCAGCCATGGCCTCCACCGACGACGCACCCCCGCTCTACCTCCAGATCGCCGAGCAGCTCGCGCAGCTGATCCGCAATGGCACGCTGGCGCGCGGCGAAAAACTGCCGTCGGTGCGCGAGCTGGCCCGACAGCACGGCGTGGCGCAGACCACGGTGGTTCAGGCCTACCACTGGCTGGAGGATGCGCGCCTGATCACCGCGCGCCCGCGCTCGGGCTTCTTCGTGGCGGCGCGGCCGGTGAGCCTGCCCGAGCCCAGCACGCCGCGCCCCATGCGCCGCCCGCGCGAGGTGGCGGTGGACTGGCTGGGCCAGCGCATCCTGGGGCGCAACCAGCCTGAGGACATGATCTCCTTCAGCAGCGGCACGCCAGGCTTCGAGCTGTTCAACCCCGACCGCGTGCGCCGCGCCGTGGTGCGCGCCGCGCAGCGCCACCGCAACCTGCTGTGTACCTACCCCACGTCGGCTGGGCACGAGGACGCCCGCCGCGCCCTGGCGCGCTACGCCGTCGGCATGGGCTGCAGCCTGGACCCTGAGAACATCGTGATCACCGGCGGCTGCATGGACTCCATTGCGCTGTGCCTGCGTGCAGTGACCCAGCCGGGGGACGTGGTGGCGCTGGAGTCGCCCACGCATTTTTCGTTTCTGGAGGTGCTGCAGGGCCTGCACCTGCGCGCGCTGGAGATCCCCACGCACCCGCGCCACGGTTTGTCGCTGGACGCGCTGCAGCTGGCGCTGGACACCCAGCCGGTCAAGGCCGTGATGATCGTGCCCACGCTCAGCAACCCGCTGGGCAGCTGCATGCCGCAAGCCGAGCGCAAGCGCCTGGCGCAGATGGCGGCGCGGCACGGCATGGCGGTCATCGAGGATGCGATCTACAACGACCTGGTCGAGGTCGACGAGATGCGCCGCACCGTGAAGTCGTACGACACCACGGGCCATGTGATGCTGTGCGATTCGTTCTCCAAGACGCTGGCGCCGGGCCTGCGCCTGGGCTGGCTGGAGGCGGGCCGCTGGACCGACAAGGTGCGTGCCATCAAGGACCTGCAGGCGGGTGGGCAGTCGGCCGTGCTGGAGCTGGCGCTGGCCGACCTCATCACCCAGGCGGGCCATGCGGCCGCCATGCGCCAGCTGCGCGCGGGCGTGGCGGCGCGCATGGACGAGGCGCGCCGCGTGATCGCATCGCACTTTCCTCAGGGCACCCGGGTGAGCGACCCGCCCGGCGGCTTGCTGATGTGGCTGGAGTTGCCGCGCGGGCTCGATTCGGTGCAACTGCACGAGGCCTGCCTGGCCCGGCAGATCCTGATCGCGCCGGGCACGGTGTTCAGCACCAGCGGGCGCTTTCGCAACTGCCTGCGCATCGGTGTGGGGGGCGACTGGTCGCCCGCCCACCTGGAGGCGCTGCGCACCGTGGGCGACATGGCCACGCAGATGCTGCAGAGCCAGCGGCAGGCGGCGTAGTCACAGGTATAAATCAAAATAAATTACACGAACTTCGTGGAGCACGAAGTTCGTGTAATATCAGCGGCATGAAAAACGTCACCGTGACCATGGACGACACCGTTGCCGAATGGGTGCGCGTGGAGGCCGCCAAGCGCGGCAGCAGCGTGTCCCGCCTGCTCGGTGAATGGCTGGCCGAAAAGATGCGCCAGGAAGACGCCTACGCCCAGGCGATGCGCGAGGCGCTGGGCTTTGAATCCTGGGGCGCGTCCACCGGGCCGTACGTGCCCCGCGAAACCTTGTTTCTGCGCTGAACGGTAGAGAGCCCATGACCACCCTCCCCATTTTTGTCGATACCGAGATCCTGCTGGCCAGCGTGGACGACCGCGATGCCGAGCGCCAGGCGCGCGCCCGCGAGTGGATGAGCTTTTGCTGGCAGACGCGCAGCGGCCGCATCAGCTCGCAGGTGCTCAACGAGCTGTACAACCAGGCGATCCAGCGCTTCGACGGCCCGCAGGTGCTGCAGCAGGTGCGCGCGCAGGTGCGGCGCCTGCGCGTGTGGCTGCCGCCGCACCTCGATTCCTACACGGTGGACGGCGCCTGGGATCTGCAGGACCGCTACCGCCTGGGCTACTGGGATGCGCTCATCCTCTCGTCCGCCCACCAGCAGGGCTGCCGCTACCTGCTCACCGAGGCGCTGCCGCATGGTGAGCCGATGGACGCGGTGCGGCCCATCAACCCTTTTCTTGTCACCCCCAACGAACTGGACACTACCGAATGACTACTCCTGCGTCGTCTCCTCTCCAAGCCCTGGCCCGTATCCGCCCCGACGTGCGCGCCATGCACGCGTACGGCGTGCAGCCCTCCACCGGCATGCTCAAGATGGACGCCATGGAGAACCCGTTCCGCCTGCCCGCGCATCTGCAGGCCGCGCTGGGCCAGCGCCTGGGCGCGGTGGCGCTCAACCGCTACCCCGGCGACCGCCTGCTGGACCTGAAGGCGGCGCTGGCCCAATACGCCGGCCTGCCCGAGGGCTACGGCATCGTGCTGGGCAACGGCTCGGACGAACTCATCACCTTGCTGGCCCTGGCCTGCGCGCAACCCGGCACGGGCCAGCGCGCCACGATGCTCGCGCCCATGCCGGGTTTTGTGATGTACCCGCTGTCGGCGCAGTTGCAGGGCCTGGACTTCGTCGGCGTGCCGCTCACCGCTGATTTCGAGCTGGACGAGCCCGCCATGCTGGCCGCCATCGCTCAGCACAACCCCGCCATCACCTACATCGCCTACCCCAACAACCCCACGGCCACGCTGTGGGACGAGGGCGCGGTGCAGCGCATCATCGACGCCGCGGGCGCGCAGGGCGGTATCGTGGTCATGGACGAGGCCTACCAGCCGTTTGCCAGCCGTACCTTCATTGACCGCATGCGGGCCGAGCCTGCGCGCAATGCCCACGTGCTGCTCATGCGCACGCTCAGCAAGTTCGGCCTGGCGGGTGTGCGCCTGGGCTACCTCATCGGCCCCGCGGCCTTTGTGAGCGAAATCGACAAGGTGCGCCCGCCCTACAACGTGAGCGTGCTCAACTGCGAGGCCGCGTTGTTCGCCCTGGAACACGCCGAGGTGTTTGCCGCGCAAGCCGCCGAGATCCGCGCCGAGCGCACGAAGGTCCTGGCGGCCCTGCGCCAGATGCCCGGTGTCGAAAAATGCTGGGACAGCGAGGCCAACATGATCCTCATCCGTGTGGCGGATTCCGCCAAGGCCTATGACGGGATGAAAAACCGCAAGGTCCTGGTCAAGAACGTTTCTACAATGCACCCCATGCTGGCCAACTGCCTGCGTCTCACGGTGGGCAACGCCGATGACAATGCGCAGATGCTGGCCGCCCTGCAAGCCTCCCTATGACTTCCTCCGCACTCGTTACCTCCAATCCGTCCGGCGCCACGCCCGATCCGATGGCCGACCGCATCGCCGAAGTCAGCCGCAACACCGCCGAGACGCGCATCCGCGTGCGCATCAACCTCGACGGCACGGGGCAGGCCAAACTGCACACCGGCATCGGTTTCTTCGACCACATGCTCGACCAGATCGCCCGCCACGGGCTCATCGACCTCGACATCGACTGCGAAGGCGACCTGCACATCGACGGCCACCACACGGTCGAAGACGTGGGCATCACGCTGGGCCAGGCCTTTGCGCGCGCCGTGGGCGACAAGAAGGGCATCCGCCGCTACGGCCACGCCTACGTGCCGCTCGACGAAGCGCTGTCGCGCGTGGTGGTCGATTTTTCGGGCCGCCCGGGGCTGCACATCGACGTGAAGTTCACGGCCGGCAGCATCGGCCAGCTCGATACGCAGCTGGTGTACGAGTTTTTCCAGGGCTTCGTGAACCATGCGGGCGTCACGCTGCACATCGACAACCTCAAGGGCATCAACGCCCACCACCAGTGCGAAACCATCTTCAAGGCGTTCGGGCGCACGCTGCGCGCGGCGCTGGAGCGCGACCCGCGCTCGGTAGGCGTCATCCCGTCCACCAAGGGTTCCTTGTGAGTTTTTTGAATCAAATCAGGCGCTAGCGCTTGATGGATAAGCGCTAGCAGCTATGAATATGGAAGTGAAAACCGTCGCCGTCGTGGACTACGGCATGGGCAACCTGCGCTCGGTGTCGCAGGCTGTGCAGGCCGCCGCCGAGGGCACCGGCTGGACCGTGGTCGTTACCCAGCGCCCCGAAGACGTGCGCGCGGCGCAGCGCATCGTGCTGCCAGGGCAGGGCGCCATGCCCGACTGCATGCGCGAGCTGCGCGAATCGGGCCTACAGGAATCGGTGCTGGAAGCCGCTGCCAGCAAGCCGATGTTCGGCGTGTGTGTGGGCATGCAGATGCTGCTGGACCACAGCGCCGAGGGGGACACCCCGGGCCTGGGCCTGATCCCCGGCGATGTGCGCAAGTTCGACCTGGCAGGCCGCACCCAGCCCGACGGCAGCCGCTTCAAGGTGCCCCAGATGGGCTGGAACCAGGTGCGGCAGATGCCCCATGCAGGTGCCGTGCACCCGGTGTGGGCCGGGGTGCCCGACAACAGTTACTTCTACTTTGTGCACAGTTTCTATGCTGTGCCGCAGAATTCCGTCCATTGCGCGGGTCAAACGGACTACGGCGGTTTGTTCGCAGCCGCCATTGCACGCGATAATATTTTTGCCACCCAGTTTCACCCGGAGAAAAGTGCGGAGCACGGCCTGGCCCTGTACCGCAACTTTCTGCACTGGAACCCCTGATCTCTTAACATCCACCCGTTCGGGCCGAGCCCTGCCTCGCCCTTTTCCTCCCGAACTTCACCACCATGCTGCTCATCCCCGCCATCGACCTCAAGGACGGCCACTGCGTTCGCCTCAAACAAGGCGATATGGACCAATCCACCACCTTTGGCGAAGACCCGGCCGCCATGGCGCGCAAGTGGGTGGATGCCGGCGCGCGCCGCCTGCACCTGGTGGACCTGAACGGCGCGTTCGCGGGCGTTCCCAAGAACTACAGCGCCATCAAGTCCATCCTCCAAGAGGTGGGCGACGATATCCCCGTGCAGCTCGGCGGCGGCATCCGCGACCTGGACACCATCGAGAAGTACATCGACGGCGGCCTGCGCTACGTGATCATCGGCACGGCCGCGGTCAAGAACCCCGGATTCCTGAAGGACGCGTGCAGTGCCTTTGGCGGCCACATCATCGTGGGCCTGGATGCCAAGGACGGCAAGGTCGCCACCGACGGCTGGAGCAAGCTCACCGGCCACGAAGTGGTGGACCTCGCCAAGAAGTTCGAGGACTGGGGCGTCGAATCCATCATCTACACCGACATCGGCCGCGACGGCATGCTTTCGGGCATCAACATCGATGCCACGGTGAAGCTGGCGCAGGCGCTGAGCATCCCCGTCATCGCCTCGGGCGGCCTGTCGAACATGGCCGACATCGAGCAGCTGTGCGCGGTGGAAGGCGAGGGCGTCGAAGGTGTGATCTGCGGCCGCGCCATCTACAGTGGCGACCTGGACTTTGCAGCTGCGCAAGCGCGGGCTGACGAACTGAACGGGTGACCCCCCTGAGCGGCTGCGCCGCTTCCCCCCAGGGGGACGACGCCAGTGGCCTGGCGGAGCCAGTTCCACGGCGTCTGCTGGCCTCGGCAGCGCCCCATCAACGAATCGCTGACTGACTGACCGACATGCTCGCCAAACGCATCATCCCCTGCCTCGACGTCACCGGAGGCCGCGTGGTCAAGGGCGTCAATTTTGTCGAACTGCGCGACGCGGGCGACCCGGTCGAGATCGCCGCGCGCTACAACGCCCAGGGCGCCGACGAACTCACGTTTCTGGACATCACCGCCACCAGCGATGGCCGCGACCTGATCCTGCACATCATCGAGGCGGTGGCCAGCCAGGCGTTCATTCCCCTCACCGTGGGCGGCGGCGTGCGCACCGTGGAAGACGTGCGCAGGCTGCTCAATGCGGGTGCGGACAAGACCAGCTTCAACTCGGCCGCCATCGCCAACCCCGAGGTGATCAACGCCGTGTCGGCCAAGTACGGCGCGCAGTGCATCGTGGTGGCCATCGACGCCAAACGCCGCTCGGCCGAGGATGCCCAGCGCATCGGCGCCCACGGCCAGCCCGTGGGCGCGGGCTGGGATGTCTACAGCCACGGCGGGCGCAAGAACACGGGCCTGGACGCCATTGCCTGGGCCACCGAGATGGCGCAGCGCGGCGCGGGCGAAATCCTGCTGACCAGCATGGACCGCGACGGCACCAAGGCAGGTTTTGACCTGGAGCTGACCCGCGCCGTCAGTGACGCCGTGAGCGTGCCCGTGATCGCCTCGGGCGGCGTGGGCAATCTCGACCACCTGGCAGACGGCATCCAGACCGGTGGCGCCGACGCGGTGCTGGCCGCCAGTATCTTCCACTACGGCGAATACACCGTGGGCCAGGCCAAGGCCCGCATGGCCGAGCGCGGCATTCCGGTGCGCCTGTGATGGCGCGGCTCACAGGCGTGCGCT
Source organism: Acidovorax sp. Root267 (assembly GCF_001429215.1). Taxonomy (NCBI): domain Bacteria; kingdom Pseudomonadati; phylum Pseudomonadota; class Betaproteobacteria; order Burkholderiales; family Comamonadaceae; genus Acidovorax; species Acidovorax sp. Root267. The sequence continues at coordinate 282,207 of NZ_LMJC01000030.1, read as the reverse complement.
GGGCGCTGGCGGTGGCCCTCGTCGCCACGGCGCTGCCCGCTGCGGCCCAGGTGCCGCCACCGTCGTACGCGAGTTTTTCCGAGCGACTGCCCTGTGTGCACCGCATTGGCCGGTGTTTTGATGCGACCATCGGCGGCAAGCCGGTGGAGGTGATTGCCGACAAGGCCGAATTCGAAAAGCTCAAGGCCCTGCTGCAGACGCTGAACAGCAATGTGCGCGACGTGCACTGGATCGTGCGCGAACCCGTGTTGGGCACGCAGGCGCTGGACGTGGAAACCCGCGCCAACGCGCTGGGTCTGCCGCTGGTGGGCGATGAGAAGGAGGAGCCCGATGTCACCGTCTATGCCCTCGACGGCCAGGACCTGGAGAGCGAGTCGGAGCTGGTGGCGCAGCAAAGCGTGCGCGTGAATGGCCAGCCCGTGGTGACGCAGCAGGAAACCCTCACGCAGGATTTTCTGCCCTCGGGGCGTTATGCCTTTGCCATCAAGTACCTGGGCCGCAAGAACTGGGATCGCAAGTGGGTTTTTTTGACCGTGGCGAAGTAAATTTTCGATAAAAATTGGTTCTGGCGCTTGATGGAAAATCGTCAATAGCTATTATTTTTGTAGCAAAAATTGCAAACTGCGCAGTGCCTCACTTGGGCGCAAGCTGCCCGATGGTGCGTCTGGTTTTTCATGGAACTCTCATTTTTATAGCTGCTAGCGCTTGATGGATAAGCGCTAGAGGCAAAAATGACCTTCAATCCGCTCGCCCGGCAGGCGGGCCGGTCCTTCAAATCACCGACAATCCCGCCCATGAACTGGCTCAACGAAGTGAAATGGGACGCGCAGGGCCTGGTGCCCGTGATTGCGCAGGAGCAGGGTACGGGCGACGTGCTGATGTTTGCCTGGATGAACCGTGAGGCCCTTGCCAAGACGGCGGAACTCGGCCGCGCCGTGTACTTCAGCCGCTCGCGCAAGAAGCTGTGGTTCAAGGGCGAAGAATCCGGTCACGTGCAGACCGTGCACGAGATCCGCCTGGACTGCGACAACGACGTGGTGCTGCTCAAGGTCACCCAGCTTGGCCACGAGCCCGGCATCGCCTGCCACACGGGCCGCCACAGCTGCTTCTTCAGTGTGCTCAAGGATGGTGCCTGGAGTGCCATCGACCCGGTCTTGAAAGACCCTGAATCCATCTACAAGTAAGAGCCATGAGTTCCAACGATTCTCTGGCGCGCCTGGCGGCCATCATTGAAAGCCGCAAGCCTGCCAACGGCGGTGACCCGGACAAAAGCTACGTCTCGCGCCTGCTGCACAAGGGCCCTGATGCGTTTTTGAAGAAGATCGGCGAGGAAGCCACCGAAGTCGTCATGGCGGCCAAGGACGTGGACCACGGCGCGGACAAATCCAAGCTGGTCTACGAAGTGGCCGACCTGTGGTTCCACTCCATGGTGGCGTTGGCCCACTACGGCCTCACGCCTGCCGACGTGCTGACCGAGCTGGAGCGCCGCGAAGGCACCAGCGGCATCGAGGAAAAAGCCTTGCGCAAGGCCGTTGCGCGCACTGCCGAAGAAGGGGCTCCATGAACGACATCATCGACGTGCAAAGCAATGAGCAGAAGGCCCAGGGCCTCAAGAACGTCGGCTGGGTCAGCTATGTGCTGCACCTCATCGTGGCCGTGGGGGCTGTGCTGCCGGGTGCGCAAGCCAGCGCCCTGCTGCTGGTCATTGCGCTGGTGATCGATCTGGTCAAACGCAGCGATGCCGAGGGCACCTGGCAGGCCAATCATTTTTCGTGGCGCATCCGCTCGACGATCTGGGCCGGCGTGCTGTATGTGGTGACCTCGCCCCTGTGGCTGTTGTTGATTGCGCCGGGCTGGATCGCCTGGGGCATCATTTCCTTGTGGTTCCTGTACCGCATCGTGCGCGGCATGCTGGCCATGAGCAAGAACCAGGCGGTGGATGCCTGAACCCACAGCGCCCCGGCCGCACTTGCCCTCCTTGCCACGGCTGAACCTGGCCCTGCAGGGCGGAGGCTCCCACGGTGCGCTCACCTGGGGTGTGCTGGATGCGCTGCTGGAGGATGGCCAGTGGCAGTTTGATGGCGTGAGCGGCACCAGCGCTGGCGCGATGAATGCCGTGGCCATGGCGCATGGCTTTGCCAAAGCCGCACAGGAGCACAAGGATCCGCACGAAGCGCACCTGGCCGGTTGTGCCCAGGCGCGTGAAACGCTCACCCGGCTGTGGGAGGGAGTGGGCACGCTGGGCAGCCTCATGTGGGGCTCCCCCCTGTCGGCCGCCAACCCGATGATGGGCCTGATGCGCCAGTGGCTGTCGCCCTACCAGACCAATCCGCTCGACATCAATCCGCTGCGCCGCCTTCTGGAGCGTGAGGTGGACTTTGACCTGCTGTGCACCGTACGCCGCGCCAGCGCTGCGGCGGGCGGGCCCAAGGTGTTTGTGTGCGCCACCAACGTGCGCACCGGGCGCGGTGAAATTTTCTCGGGCTCCCGGCTGAGCGCGGATGCCGTCATGGCATCGGCCTGCCTGCCGTTGCTGTTCAAGGCGGTGGAGATCGATGGCGAGCATTACTGGGACGGCGGCTACTCGGGCAACCCGGCGCTGCACCCGCTCATTTATCAGACCGAAACCTCCGACATCCTGCTCGTGCAGATCAACCCCATCGAACACCTGGAACTGCCCGATTCAGGCCAGGAAATCATGGAACGCATGAATGAAGTCACCTTCAACGCGAGCCTGCTGGCCGAGATGCGCGCCATCGAGTTCGTGCGCCGTCTGCTGGCCGAGGGCAAGCTCGATGCGCGCCGCTACAAAAACGTGCGCATGCACCGCATTGACGGTGGCGCGGTGCTGGCGCCCTTTGGCGCCGACAGCAAGTCCCGTGCGGACCTGGCCTTTGTGCGCAAACTGTTCGCCCTGGGCCGCACGGCCGGGCAGGAGTGGCTGCACGCGCACCGCAAGGATGTGGGCGTGCGGCCCACCATCAAGATCGCTGACAATGCGTGAGCCCCCTGTGTCGCCTGCGGCGCCTTCCCCCCAAGGGGGACGCCACCCGTGGCCTGGCGGAGCCAGTTCCACGGTGGCGCTGGCCCTGAGGCTCGCCGGTTTCGACGGCTTGGGGTGGTGAGCAGCGACCGGTGAACTGTTAACTTCGTACCGACATTTTTCTCATGCACGATCCGAACTGCCTTTTCTGCAAGATCATCGCGGGCCAGATTCCTTCGAAGAAGGTTTATGAAGACGAAGAAATTTTCGCCTTCCACGACATCCACCCCTGGGCGCCGGTGCACTTTCTGATGGTTCCCAAGCTGCATATCCCTTCGATGGCGCAGGTCACCGCAGAGCATGCGGGGGTTCTGGGGCGCATGATGGCGCTGGCGCCCCAGCTGGCTTTGGAGCAAGGCTGCAACCCGTACCCGGAAGGTGGCTTTCGCGTCGTGGTAAACACGGGGCTTGAAGGTGGGCAGGAAATCCACCACCTGCATGTCCACGTGATGGGTGGCCCCCGCCCGTGGCTCAAAGGCTGAACCAGGCTGACAGGCGCCGCAGATAGTTGTACGAAGGCATGCCGCCGCCGTGAACTCCTGCCTTGCCCCCCGTCTAAAATGATTGCAATTCGTTAGGAGATATTTCATGGGCTCTTTTTCCATCTGGCACTGGCTGATCGTGCTGCTGATCGTCGTCATGGTGTTCGGCACCAAGAAGCTCAAGAACATGGGTTCTGATCTCGGAGGCGCCGTCAAGGGCTTCAAGGACGGCATGAAGGACGGTTCGGCCGATGCGGCAGCCACCACCACACCACCCGCAGGCCAGGTTGCCAACAACCCGGCGGCTGACAAGACCACCATCGATGTCGAAGCCAAGCAAAAGAGCTGAGCGGGCCGTTCCGGCTGGCACCCGCACGCTTTGCGCTTGACCCATGATTGATATTGGCCTGTCCAAGATGGCGCTGATCGGCGCGGTGGCACTCATTGTCATCGGGCCCGAAAAGCTCCCCCGCGTGGCCCGCACGGTGGGCACGCTGCTGGGCAAGGCCCAGCGCTACGTGTCCGACGTGAAAGCCGAGGTCAACCGGTCCATGGAGCTCGATGAGCTCAAGAAGATGAAGGACACGGTGGAGAGCGCCGCACGCGATGTGCAGAACTCCATCCAGACCAGCGCCAGCGAGTTCGAGAAAGACTGGGCGGCCGCCACGGACACCAGCAACAGCGACCTGCATGGATCGCAGGCTGCCGTGGTGCCCGCCTACAAGCACCCCGGCAAGAACTGGCGCCTCAAGCGGGGCGCGGTGCCCCAGTGGTACAAGGCCCGAAGCGGTGTGCGCACCAAGGCCCAGTCCGGTGCGGCCCGTGTGGCACGTTTCCGTCCCCGTAAATTCCACTGATGCAGCAGCCACCAGCGCCCCGCGCGCTGCATGGGCGGCCCTGACGCCCACGAAAACCCAACATGTCCGAAACCCCTTCCCAAGAAGACGAGCTGGCCGGTACCGAGCAGCCGTTTGTGCAGCACCTGATGGAGCTGCGCGACCGGCTGGTCAAGGCCATCATTGCCATCGCCATCGCGGCGGCGATCCTGTTCTTCTTCCCCGGCCCAGGCGCGCTGTATGACTTTCTGGCGGCGCCGCTGGTGGCGCACCTGCCCAAGGGCGCCACGCTGATCGCCACATCGGTGATCTCGCCGTTCATGGTGCCGCTCAAGATTTTGCTGATGTCGGCCTTTTTGCTGGCGCTGCCGTTTGTGCTGTGGCAGGTGTGGGCCTTCGTGGCACCAGGCCTGTATTCGCACGAGAAGAAGCTGGTGCTGCCGCTGGTGGTCTCCAGCACGCTGCTGTTCTTCATCGGGGTGGCGTTTTGCTACTACCTGGTGTTCGGCCAGGTGTTTGCCTTTATCCAGAGCTTTGCCCCCAAGAGCATCACGGCCGCGCCAGACATCGAGGCTTACCTGAGTTTCGTGCTGTCGATGTTCCTTGCGTTTGGCCTGTCTTTTGAGGTGCCGATTGCCGTGGTGGTGCTGGCGCGCATGGGCATCGTGAGCGTGCAGAAGCTGCGTGAATTCCGTGGCTATTTCATCGTGATCGCGTTTGTGATCGCCGCCGTCGTCACGCCGCCCGATGTGGTTTCGCAGCTGTCGCTGGCCGTGCCCATGTGCCTGCTGTACGAGGTGGGCATCTGGGCAGCGCAGATCTTCATCAAGCACACCAAGGCGCCGGAAGATGCCGATGAAGTGGCTTCCAACCCCTGAATGTGAAAATTTTGGGTATTGATGGACTCTGGCGCTTGCTGGATAAGCGCTAACAGCTATATTTTTGATAGCCGACGGGTTGCATCAGCAACCGTGCCGCCCTGTTCTGCGCGCAGCCCCTAGAAACTGGCGCGTGCCCAATACCAGTGCCACTGCGGAGCCGGCTCCGCCGGGCCGCTGGAGGCGTCCCCCTTTGGGGGAAGATGCGCAGCGGCTCAGGGGGCTTACCGTTTCACATTGCGCTGGGGCCGGGGGCGCACCCCGGGGTTGATGCTCAGCTCCACGATCTTTTCGCCACGCTGCACGTTGAACGGCGCCGCAGTGCCGGGTTTCAGCGCGGCCACGGCGGTCAGCAGCTCGGACACATTGCCCACGTTCCTGCCTTCCACGCGCACGATCACATCGCCGGGCCGCATGCCGGCCTGGGCTGCGGGGCCGTCCTGCAGCACGCCGGTGATGATCACGCCCTCTGTGGCTTTCACACCAAAGGTCTCGGCCAGTTCGGGCGAGAGTTCGTTGGGCTCCACACCGATCCAGCCGCGCGTGACCTGTCCATCCTTCACGATGCCGTCCAGCACCATGCGGGCCGTGGACACGGGGATTGCAAAGCCGATGCCCATGCTGCCGCCCGAGCGCGAGTAGATGGCGGTGTTGATGCCCATGAGGTTGCCGTTCACATCCACCAGCGCGCCGCCCGAGTTGCCAGGGTTGATGGCCGCATCGGTCTGGATGAAGTTCTCGAAGGTGTTGATCCCCAACTGCGTGCGGCCCAGTGCGCTCACGATGCCGCTGGTCACCGTCTGGCCCACACCGAACGGGTTGCCGATGGCCAGCACCTGGTCGCCCACGGCGAGCACATCCGAGTTGCCCAGCACGATGACGGGAAGCTTGTCGAGCTCGATCTTGAGGATGGCCAGATCGGTGTCTGGGTCGGTGCCGATCACGCGGGCGCGGGCGCGGCGGCTGTCGGTCAGCGTCACTTCGATTTCGTCGGCGCCTTCCACCACATGGTTATTGGTCAGGATGTAGCCATCGGGGCTCACGATCACCCCGCTGCCCAGCCCGGCCTGCGCCTGGGCACCCTGGTCGCCAAAGAAGAACTGGAACCAGGGGTCGTTGCTGCGCGGATGGCGCACGGCCTTGCTGGTATTGATGCTCACCACCGCAGGCGCCGCCTGGCGCGCCGCACCGCTGAAGCTGCCCGCCGCCGGTTGCGGGCTGGCGGTGGTGGCCGGGGCTTCCCGCAGCGCAATGCCTGCGCCGGAACGTGTGGTGGCACCCCGGCCCAGCCAGCTGGGCTGAAGGGTGGCGACAACGAAGTAGGCCGCAACGAACACCGTCACGGCCTGGGAGAACAACAGCCAGATGCGTTTCATGAAATTCTGTACAGGTGGTGGGCTGGAGAAGGGGGCGCGTCGGTGCCCGCGCCATGGTTGCCTTCCGGAGAAAAGCATTGTCTCCCAATGTGTGGGTGCGGGCCACGCGCGACAATAGCTGCATGAGCATTTCCCGCCCCGAACTTCTGCAGGCGTTTGACAGCCTGCTGCAACCCGAGCGCTTCAAGGACTATGGCCCCAATGGCCTGCAAGTGGAGGGCAAGGCCGAGATCACGCGCATCGTCAGTGGCGTGACGGCCAGCCGCGCCCTGATCGAGGCGGCCATCGCTGCCCGCACCGACGCGATCTTCGTGCACCACGGCCTGTTCTGGCGCGGGCAGGACGGCCGCGTGACGGGCTGGATGAAGCAGCGGCTGCAACTGCTGCTGGCGCATGACATCAACCTGTTTGCCTACCACCTGCCCCTGGACGCGCACCCTGAACTGGGCAACAACGCCCAGCTGGGCCGTGTGCTGGGCCTGGTGGCCGACGCGCGGTTTGGCGAGAACGATCTGGGCTTTGCCGGGCCTGCCGCGTTTGCCCATGGGCAGGCACTGGCAGACCATGCCTCGCAGGTCCTGGGCCGTGCCGTCACCTGGGTGCCGCCAGAAGGCGCCGCCGCACAGCGGCCTGTCCGCCGCGTGGCCTGGTGCACGGGTGGTGCGCAGGGCTACTTCGAGGCGGCGATTGCGGCCGGGGCGGACGTGTTCATCACGGGCGAGATTTCAGAGCCCCAGGCGCATCTGGCCCGGGAGATGGGGGTGGGCTTCATTGCTGCGGGGCACCACGCGACCGAGCGTTATGGCGCGCCTGCGGTGGCGGCGCAGGTTGCAGGGCAGTTCGGGCTGAGCCACCAGTTCATCGAGATCGACAATCCTGCCTGATGGCGGGTGGTGTGATCTCATTCGCTATTAAAACAATAGCTTGCAACGCATGTTGGTAAAGCGCTGAAGCCTTTTTCTCTGAAATAAAACTGCCATGAAGTCCTTCGCCATCACCCAGGGTGACCCTGCAGGCATCGGCCCCGAAATTGTGGCCAAGGCATTTCGCGATGCACCGGCCGATTTGGCGGGCTGCTTCGTGGTCGGCGATGTCGCCACTCTGCGGCGCGCGGCGCAGGCCATCGTGCGCCCCGGGGTGCCGATGGTGCCCGTGGCGCAGATCACCGCGCCCACCGATGTGCTGGAGGTGCCGCCCCGCTGTGTTCCGGTGCTGCAGCTGCCGGGCATTCCTGGCCCGCAACCCTGGGGTCTGGTCAGTGCCGCTGCGGGCCGCGCCGCTGCTGACAGTGTGGTCTGGGCCGCGCGGGCAGCGCTGCGGGGCGAGGTGGCGGGGCTGGTCACAGCGCCGTTGCACAAGGAGGCCTTGTCGGCCGCGGGCGTGGCGTTTCCGGGCCACACCGAGCTGCTGCAGGCTGAGGCCGCCACACACCAGGGGGTCGCGTTGGCGCAAATGCCTGTGCGCATGATGCTCGCCAGCGACGAGCTGCGCACCGTGTTGGTCAGTATCCACATGTCGCTGCGTGAGGCCATTGCCGCGGTCACCACGGACAACGTCCTGCAGACGCTGCTGATCACGCACGCCGCCCTGGTGCGCAGCCTGGGCCGGGCGCCGCGCATTGCGGTGGCGGGGCTCAATCCTCACGCGGGCGAGGGCGGGCTGTTTGGCGGCGAGGAGGCCGAGGTGATTGCGCCGGCGATGGTCGCCGCGCGCGCGCAGGGGCTGGATGTGCACGGCCCTTTTGCGCCCGACACGGTGTTCATGCGCGCGCGCAGCACGCCCCATCGTGCGGGAGAGTTTGACGTGGTCATTGCCATGTACCACGACCAGGGGCTCATCCCCGTGAAGTACCTGGGGGTGGACAAGGGGGTGAATGTGACCCTGGGCTTGCCCCTGGTGCGTACCAGCCCCGACCACGGCACCGCGTTCGACATCGCAGGGCAGGGCGTGGCCGATGCTGCGAGCCTCATCGAGGCGGTGCGCATGGCGCGGGCGCTGTGTGGGTAGTGGGCTATAGCGCTTGAATACAAAGCGCTAGCAGCTATCGATAATGTAGCAATAGGGTAGGCCATGACCCACGCTGGACGCGCGACCTAGGAAGCCCGCACGCTCTGCGTCAGTGCCACTGTGGAACCGGCTCTGCCGGGCCACCGGTGGCGGGGGAAGGCGCGCAGCCGCCTCGGGGGGGTCTTACTTTTTCAGGCTGTCCCTGATCTCGCGCAACAGCACGATGTCCTCGGCGGGTGCGGCCGGGGCTTCGGGGGCGGGCGTGGGGGCTTCGCGCTTGAGGCGGTTGATCTGCTTGATCATCATGAAGATGATGAACGCCAGAATGATGAAGTTGACGGCTACGGTCAGGAAGTTGCCGTAGGCAAACACCGGCACGCCTGCTTTTTTGAGCGCATCCAGTGTCATGGCCGTGCCTGGCGGCGCCGTGCCCAGCACCACAAAAAGGTTGGAAAAGTCGAGCTTGCCGAACACCAGCCCCACCACCGGCATGATCAGGTCGGACACCACCGAATCCACGATCTTGCCAAATGCCCCCCCAATGATCACGCCCACGGCGAGATCAATCACATTGCCCTTGACCGCGAATTCCCTGAACTCTTGCATCATCCCCATGGTGTGCTCCTTGTTTGAATGGTGATGCCGGAGTATTGCCCGGCGCGGTGCCCTGTCAAGACAGTCCCTCACTTTGAAATAACCATTTTCACTCCGCTACAATTCGCGGTTGACCCCAATCTAGCGATGTTCATCGAGGATCCCCATGAGTGACACTCCAATCGACTCCAGCAAACGGACGTGGCTGATCGCGTCCGGCTGTGCTGGTGCGGTGGGCGGCGTGGCAACCGCCGTACCTTTCGTGAGTACTTTTCAGCCCTCCGAGCGCGCCAAAGCCGCCGGGGCTGCCGTCGAGGTCGATATTTCCGCCCTCAAGCCGGGCGAGAAGCTCACCGTGGAGTGGCGCGGCAAGCCCGTCTGGATCATCAAGCGCACCCCCGAGCAGCTTGCCGAACTGCCCAAGCTCGACGGCCAGTTGGCGGACCCCAAGTCGGAGCGCAAGCCATCCGAGTTGACCCCCGAGTACGCGCGCAACGAAGCGCGTTCGATCAAGCCAGAGATTTTTGTGGGTGTGGGCATCTGCTCGCACTTGGGTTGCTCGCCCTCCGACAAGTTCCAGACCGGTGCTCAGCCTTCGCTGCCCGACGACTGGAAGGGCGGTTTCCTGTGCCCTTGCCACGGCTCCACGTTCGACATGGCTGGCCGCGTGTTCAAGAACAAGCCCGCGCCTGACAACCTTGAAGTCCCTCCGCACATGTACCTGTCCGACACGCGCCTCGTGATCGGTGAAGACAAGAAGGCTTGACGGAGAACGACATGGCCCACGAATTCAAAGAAATCTCTCCCAACGCCCCGATCAGCGCCCAGGTCACGAACTGGTTCGAAAACCGGTTCCCCACGGCCTTTGACGCCTACAAGGTGCACATGTCGGAGTATTACGCTCCGAAGAATTTCAACTTCTGGTACATCTTCGGCTCGCTGGCCCTTGTGGTGCTGGTGATCCAGATCGTGACCGGCATCTTCCTGGTCATGCACTACAAGCCCGACGCCAGTCTGGCGTTCGCTTCTGTCGAGTACATCATGCGCGATGTGCCCTGGGGTTGGCTGATCCGCTACATGCACTCCACGGGCGCTTCCGCGTTCTTCGTGGTGGTGTACCTGCACATGTTCCGGGGCCTCATCTACGGCAGCTACCGCAAGCCGCGCGAGTTGGTCTGGATCTTTGGCTGCGCGATCTTCCTGTGCCTGATGGCCGAGGCCTTCATGGGCTACCTGCTGCCCTGGGGCCAGATGTCCTACTGGGGCGCCCAGGTGATCGTGAACCTGTTCGCTGCCATCCCGTTCATCGGCCCTGACCTGGCGCTGCTGATCCGTGGCGACTACGTGGTGGGCGACGCCACGCTGAACCGCTTCTTCAGCTTCCACGTGATCGCCGTGCCGCTGGTGCTGCTGGGCCTGGTGGTGGCCCACTTGCTGGCGCTGCACGATGTCGGTTCCAACAACCCCGACGGCGTGGAAATCAAGGGCCCGCAAGCCCCCAAGGATGCCAATGGCAAGCCCCTGGATGGCGTGCCGTTCCACCCCTACTACACGGTGCATGACATCTTTGCGTTGAGCATGTTCCTGATGGCGTTCACGGCGGTGGTGTTCTTTGCCCCTGAGTTCGGTGGCTACTTCCTCGAATACAACAACTTCATCCCTGCCGATCCGCTCAAGACGCCTGCGCACATCGCACCGGTCTGGTACTTCACGCCGTTCTATTCGATGCTGCGTGCCATCACCACCGAGATGATGTACGTGCTGGTGCTGTGCGTGGTGGTCGGCGCAGGCTTTGGCATCCTCAAGGCCAAGCTGCCCAGCTTCGTCAAGGCGGGCATTGCCGTTGCGGCCATCGCGGTGATCGCGATGATGCTGTCCATCGACGCCAAATTCTGGGGCGTGGTGGTGATGGGTGGTGCCGTGATCATCCTGTTCTTCCTGCCCTGGCTGGACTACAGCCCCGTCAAGTCGATCCGCTATCGCCCTGACTGGCACAAGTACTTGTACGGCATTTTCGTGATCATCTTCCTCATCCTGGGCTACCTGGGCGTGCAGCCTCCGTCAGCTATCGGCGAGCGTGTATCGCAGGTGGGTACGCTGTTCTACTTCGGCTTCTTCCTGCTGATGCCTTGGTGGAGCCGCATCGGCAAGACCAAGCCCGTGCCCGACCGCGTGACCTTTGTGGCGCACTGAGCCTGGAGATAACAACAATGAAGAAACTCATCCTCACGCTGATCGCCGCAGTGGGTCTCGTGGCAGGTGCTGCACACGCCTCGGGTGGTGACACCATCGCCTGGGACAAGGCTCCCAACAAGACCAACGACCTGGCTTCCCTGCAAAACGGTGCCAAGGTGTTCGTCAACTATTGCCTGAGTTGCCATTCGGCTGCGTTCATGCGCTTCAACCGCCTGCGCGACATCGGTCTGACCGAGCAGCAGATCAAGGACAACCTGCTGTTCACGACCGACAAGGTCGGCGAGACCATGAAGGCCTCCATCGATCCCAAGCAGGCCAAAGAATGGTTCGGCGCCAACCCGCCCGACCTGACCGTGATCGCACGCTCGCGCGCCGGCCACGGTGGCACGGGTGCCGACTACCTCTACACCTTCCTGCGCACGTTCTACCGTGACGAGACCAAGGCCACGGGCTGGAACAACCTTGCCTTCCCAAGCGTGGGCATGCCCCATGTGCTGTGGGAAATGCAGGGCGACCGCCGCCCTGTGTTCGAAGAGCACGAAAGCCATGGCCACAAGACCCAGGTCTTTAAGGGCTGGGAGCAGGTCAAGCCAGGCTCGATGACCCCGCTGCAGTTTGACCAGACCGTGGGGGATCTTGTGAACTACCTGCAATGGATGGGTGAACCTGCCCAGAACACCCGCGTCCGAGTTGGCGTGTGGGTGCTGATCTTCCTCGGTGTTTTCACCGTCATCGCCTGGAGGTTGAATGCGGCCTTCTGGAAGGATGTGAAGTAAGCAGCACAAGCCGTCGATCCATGAGAAGGCGCCCTTCGGGGTGCCGCCGGATTGTTTGTAGAGTGGGCGCTTTGGGCTCCCACTCTTTTGATTTTTAGGAGCCTCCCACCATGATGGTGCTTTACTCGGGTACGACCTGTCCCTTCTCCCACCGCTGCCGTTTTGTCCTGTTCGAAAAGGGCATGGACTTTGAAATCCGCGATGTGGACCTGTACAACAAGCCCGAAGACATCAGTGTGATGAACCCGTACGGTCAGGTGCCTATCCTGGTCGAGCGCGACCTGATCCTGTACGAGTCGAACATCATCAACGAGTACATCGACGAGCGCTTCCCTCACCCGCAACTCATGCCTGGCGACCCGGTGGACCGCGCGCGCGTGCGTCTGTTCCTGCTCAACTTCGAGAAGGAACTGTTCGTGCATGTGAATATCCTCGAATCGCGGGCCACCAAGGGCAACGAAAAGGCGTTGGAGAAGGCGCGCGCGCACATCCGTGACCGCCTGACGCAACTGGCTCCCGTGTTCCTCAAGAACAAGTACATGCTGGGCGACAACTTCTCCATGCTCGACGTGGCGATTGCCCCGTTGCTGTGGCGCCTGGACTACTACGGCATCGATCTGTCGAAGAACGCTGCCCCACTGCTCAAGTACGCCGAGCGCATCTTCTCGCGCCCTGCCTACATTGAGGCGTTGACCCCGTCCGAGAAGGTCATGCGCAAGTAACTTGCGGCCTGCCCCATTCCCCTATTCACAGCCGTTGCCTTTCACCTCCATGACCGCACAGGAATCAACGTCCACGCGCCCGTACCTCATTCGTGCCTTGTACGAGTGGTGCACCGACAATGGGCTCACGCCCTATGTGGCGGTGCGTGTCGATGATTCCGTTCAGGTGCCGCGTGAGTATGTGAAGGATGGTGAGATTGTCCTGAACATCAGTTTTGATGCGACGAGCGCCTTGCAGTTGGGCAACGATTTCATCGAATTCAAGGCACGGTTTGGTGGCAAGCCGCGAGAGATTCTCGTGCCGGTGGGGCGTGTGATTGCTATCTATGCCCGTGAGAACGGCCAGGGCATGGCGTTCCCGCCTCCGGTGGATGTGTTGGCCGGTAGTGGGGGGGCTGGGGGCATGGCACCTGTGCTGGCTGATACCTTGGCTTCTTCCGAATCCGTGGCGGCGAGTATGGCGCCGTCGGTCCCGGAGGACCGCGTGGTTCAGTTGGTACCCACCGATGATGGCAAGAAGGATGGCGAGGAGGGCGGCGATGCGCCTCGGCCGCCCCCTGCTGCAGGCGGAGCGCGGCCGTCCCTCAAGCGGGTCAAATAACGGCTCTGGTATTTTTTGAGGCTGCTTTTTCCGCGATAAAATGCAGCCTTCGCCGGTTTAGCTCAGTTGGTAGAGCACCCGCCTTGTAAGCGGTAGGTCGTCAGTTCGATTCCGACAACCGGCACCAGTTTTCCTGGTCTCTCTCGCATTCCCTGCCCCTGGCGTAGGCCGTCAGGTTTGAACTTTCAGGCGAATCGCGTTAACCTCCCACCCCCGGCTGCGCAAATGCGCCTGCAAAGCAGGCAGCAACTGGCGTATTTTTGCCGCTGCGGCATTGCTTTTGACCAGCAGGCACCAGGAGTCCCCATCGATGGGGCCCGCCTGGATCGCTGGTCGCAGCGCTGCGGGAATCAGCATTTCAATGGCCTTGAGCCGATCACTGGAGTCGCGTGTCAGCGCTGTGAGCTTCGCCAGCGTGGGAGAGTCCTCGCTGGCCTGCTGCAGGCTGACGGCGTAGTGGCGGCGGTTCATGGTGTGCGTCTTCGGGCGTGGAGAATTCGTAGTGCATCTGATTATCACGGACGCCCGTCTGGCCCGCAGCCGGGCCATTCACTTGTCGGGGACGCGCCTGGTTCTGGCGGGGCTGGGACTGTCTCTGTGCCTCATGTTGGTCGCTGCGACGCTTTACCACTGGGTCTTTCTCAAAGGCGCGCGCGAGGGCTGGCCCATTGTCGGCTCGCTGGTGCGGCTGGTCGTCAAGGATGAGTTTGCCGAGCGGGACCGCTTCATGCGGGCCAACCTGGATGCGATGGCCCGCCGCGTGGGTGAAATGCAGGCGCGCATGGTGCAGCTGGAGTCGCTCGGTGACCGCGTGCTGGGCCTTGCAGGCATGGCCCCCGCCGATATCCAGAAGTCCGATGCCCGAGGAGGTGTGCTGGTGAGCGCCCGGAACCTGTCCATGGAGGAGTTGCAGTCCACGCTCGATGAGCTGGAGCGCCTGACCAACCAGCGCGTAGACCTGATGACCGTGCTCGAATCGCGCCTCTTCGATCAGCATATCCGCAAGAAGATGATCCCCACCCACGCACCTGTCACGGGGCGGGCGCCTGGTTCGGCCTTTGGCTGGCGTGTAGACCCTATCACCGGCCAATCGGCCTTGCACACGGGCCTGGACTTTCAGGCAGATACGGGCACACCCATCCTGGCTGCTGCCGGTGGGGTGGTGATGACGCAGGAGTATCACCCCGCCTATGGAAACATGATCGAGGTGGACCATGGCAATCAATTGGTCACACGCTATGCCCACGCGTCCCGGACGCTGGTCAAGCAGGGCGATATCGTGCGGCGAGGACAGAAGATTGCCGAGGTGGGCACCACGGGGCGCTCCACCGGGGCCCACCTTCATTTTGAGGTGCTGGTACAAGGTGTTTTCCAAGACCCGCAGAAGTTTCTGAGTGCTGGTGGCACGGCTGCGGGGGCACAGGTCGCCTCGGTCCAGCCGCGCGCATCGCCCAGCCAGTCGTCCACGCCCGCAGCGGGCAGGTAAAATCGCGGGTCCGGTGTTCACAGCCCGGGATCGCAGTGCTTGCAATCCTTGGCGATGCACCCACCTGAACTCAATTCATCTTAGGGATTTCGGTCGCTTGGCGCGCTGATTTGCAGCGGCCCGGCGGTCCTGTTCGCATGGCCACCAACTTCCTCACCAAACTATTCGGCAGCCGCAATGACCGGCTCCTCAAGCAGTACCGCAAGACGGTGACCCGCATCAATGCGATGGAGCCCGACTACGAGAAGCTGTCGGACGAGCAGCTCAAGGCCAAAACGCAGGAGTTCAAGGAGCGTGTGGCCAAGGGCGAATCGCTGGATGACATCCTGCCCGAAGCCTTTGCCGTGGTGCGAGAGGGCTCCAAGCGCATCATGAAGATGCGGCACTTTGATGTGCAGCTGCTGGGGGGCATGGCGTTGCACTTTGGCAAGATCTCCGAAATGCGGACGGGTGAGGGCAAGACCCTCACCGCCACCTTGCCCGTGTACCTCAATGCCCTGTCGGGCAAGGGCGTGCATGTTGTGACCGTCAACGACTACCTCGCCAACCGCGATGCGCAGTGGATGGGGCGCCTGTACAACTTCCTGGGCCTCACGGTGGGTATCAACCTGCCCAACATGCCGCGCGAGCAAAAGCAGGAAGCCTACCGTGCCGACATCACCTACGGCACCAACAACGAATACGGCTTCGACTACCTGCGCGACAACATGGTCTACGAAGCGCGGGACCGCGTGCAGCAGGGCTTGAACTTCGCCATCGTCGATGAGGTGGACTCGATCCTGATCGACGAGGCCCGCACGCCGCTGATCATCAGTGGTCAGGCCGAAGACCACACGGCGATGTATATCGCCATGAACAAGGTCGTGCCGCTGCTGGTGCGCCAGGAAGGCGAAGCCGACCCCCGCACGGGTGAGGGTGTGACCAAGCCGGGTGACTTCACGCTGGATGAGAAGACGCACCAGGTGTTCCTGACCGAACAGGGCCATGAGAGTGCCGAGCGCATCCTGGCCAGCCAGGGACTGATCGCCGAGGGCGCCTCGGTGTACGACCCGGCCAACATCACGCTGATGCACCACCTGTATGCCGCGCTGCGTGCCAACCACCTCTACCACCGCGACCAGCACTACGTGGTGCAAAACGGCGAAATCGTGATCGTGGACGAGTTCACCGGCCGCCTGATGTCGGGCCGCCGCTGGAGCGAAGGCCTGCACCAGGCCGTGGAAGCCAAGGAAGGCGTGAACATCCAGGCCGAGAACCAGACGCTGGCATCGATCACGTTCCAGAACTACTTCCGCCTGTACAACAAACTCGCCGGCATGACCGGTACGGCCGATACGGAAGCCTACGAGTTCCAGGAAATCTACGGCCTGGAAACCACGGTGATACCGCCCAATCGCCCCAGCCGCCGGGACGACCAGCTTGACCGCGTCTACAAGACCACGCGCGAGAAGTACGAAGCGGCCATCAAGGACATCCGTGAATGCCATGAGCGCGGCCAGCCCGTGCTGGTGGGCACGACGTCGATCGAGAATTCTGAAATCATCGACCAGCTCCTGAACAAGGAAGGCCTGCCGCACCAGGTGCTCAACGCCAAGCAGCATGCCCGCGAGGCGGACATCGTGGCCCAGGCCGGTCGTGCCGGCATGATCACCATTGCCACCAACATGGCCGGTCGTGGGACCGACATTGTGTTGGGCGGCAACATTGAAAAAGATGTGGCGGCCATCGAAGCCGATGAAGCCCTGTCAGAAGCCGAACGCGCCGACAAGGTGGCTGCGTTGCGCGAGCAGTGGAAGATCGACCACGAGAAGGTCAAGGAGCTCGGTGGCCTGCGCATCATTGCGACCGAACGCCATGAGTCGCGCCGCATCGACAATCAGCTGCGCGGCCGCTCGGGCCGCCAGGGCGACCCCGGTTCCTCACGTTTTTACCTGAGCCTGGACGATTCGCTGATGCGCATCTTCGCGGGCGACCGCGTCAAGGCGATCATGGACCGCCTGAAGATGCCCGATGGCGAGGCCATCGAAGCCGGCATTGTGACGCGCAGCATCGAGTCGGCGCAGCGCAAGGTGGAGGCCCGCAACTTCGACATCCGCAAGCAGTTGCTGGAGTACGACGATGTGTCCAACGACCAGCGCAAGGTGATCTACCAGCAGCGCAACGACATTCTGGATGCAGCCGACCTGTCGGACGTGATCGCCGCCATGCGCGAAGATTGCATGACCGATCTGGTGCGCCAGTATGTGCCCGCCGAGTCGGTGGAAGAACAGTGGGATCTTCCCGCTCTGGAGAAGGTGCTGGCCGAGGAGTGGCAGGTATCGATTGCTTTGCAGCAGGTGGTGCAGGGCGCCAGTGCCATCACCGACGACGAGATCCTGGAGAAGGTGCTGGCCGCGGCCCATGCCTCCTTTGACTCCAAAGTGGAGCAGGTCGGGCGGGAGAATTTCACGCAGTTTGAACGCATGGTGCTGTTGCAGAGCTTCGACTCCAACTGGCGTGACCACCTCTCTGCGCTGGATTACCTGCGCCAGGGAATCCACCTGCGCGGCTATGCGCAAAAGCAGCCCAAGCAGGAATACAAGCGCGAGGCCTTCGAGCTGTTCCGCCAGTTGATCGACCAGGTCAAGAACGAAGTGACCAAGATCCTCATGACCGTGCAGGTGCAGTCGCAGGAGCAGCTGGACCAGGCAGCGCAAGAGATGGAAAACCGCGGCGAAAGCATTGCCAACGTGACCTACACAGCGCCCACGGAAACCGGGGAGGTCGAAACCACGGTGGACGCTCAGACACAGAGTCTGGCGCTGCCAGAGGGCGTGCGCGTGGGCCGCAACGATCCCTGCCCTTGTGGCAGCGGCATGAAGTACAAGCAGTGCCACGGCAAACTCGCCTGATTTCCTGATCCACACAACACGGGCTTCGGCCCGTGTTTTCATTGGCGTGCCACGGTTTTCCGGATAATCGGCCGCAGTTTTTTGAGAAGGACCTCCATGCCCGTCAATCTAGTCGCCCCCGTTGCCGCCGATCTGCACCCGATAGCTGGCGTCCGCATCGGTGTTGCCGAAGCCGGTGTCCGCAAAGCCAACCGCAAGGACCTTACCGTGTTCCTGCTGGACGAGGGCGCCAGCGTGGCGGGTGTGTTCACGCAGAACCGCTTTTGCGCGGCGCCGGTGCAGATCAGCCGCGACCACCTTGCCAGTGGGCAGCCCATTCGCGCCATGCTGATCAACACTGGCAACGCGAACGCGGGCACGGGTGCGGATGGCCTGGTGCGTGCGCGCGCCACCTGCGTTGCCCTCGCGCGCCAGCTCAGCGTGGCACCCGAGCAGATCCTGCCTTTTTCCACCGGCGTGATCATGGAGCCGTTGCCCAACGACCGCATCGAGGCGGGCCTGCCCGCTGCCATTGCCGACGCGCAGACGGGCCATTGGGCACGCGCCGCCGAGGGCATCATGACCACCGACACCCTGCCCAAGGCTTTCTCGGCACAGGCGCAGATTGGTGGTGCCACCGTGTCCATCACCGGCATCAGCAAAGGCGCGGGCATGATCCGGCCCAACATGGCCACCATGCTGGGCTTTATGGCGACGGATGCCTGCGTGGCCCCTGGAGTGATGCAGCAGCTGGCCCGCGAGCTGGCCGATGGTTCGTTCAACCGTGTCACCATCGATGGCGACACCTCCACCAACGACTCGTTTGTGGTGGTGGCCACCAACAAGGCCGCGCATGCCCCCATCACCTCGCTGAACAGTGCCGAGGGCCAGGCCCTCAAGGCCGCCATGCTGGCGGTATCGCAAAAGCTCGCCCAGGCCATCGTGCGCGACGGTGAGGGCGCGACCAAGTTCATCACCGTTCAGGTAGAAGGTGGCAAGACCGGTGAAGAGTGCCGCAAGGTGGCCTACGCCATTGCCCACTCGCCGCTGGTCAAGACCGCGTTCTATGCCAGCGACCCGAACCTGGGCCGTATCCTGGCGGCGGTGGGTTACGCAGGCATCGACGACCTCGACCAGACGGGCATCGACCTGTACCTGGACGACGTGCATGTGGCCATCCAGGGCGGCCGCAACCCTGCCTACCGCGAGGAGGACGGTCAGCGCGTGATGAAGCAAAGCGAGATCACGGTGCGCGTGCTGCTGGGCCGGGGCGATGCGTCCGACACGGTGTGGACCTGCGATTTCAGCCACGAATACGTCACCATCAACGCGGACTACCGTTCGTGAACGACGCTCTTATTTTGATAGCTATTGGCGCATGATGAATAAGCGCCAGGCCCCAAAATGAATCAAAAATTCGAACATCTGATCGAGCGGGCCGAGCAATTGATCGCCCGCATCGAGTCTGTGCTGCCCCAACCCCTCGGAGCGCCGGACTGGTCCTCGTCCATTGCCTGGCGCTACCGCAAGCGCAGCAGCGGCCATGGCTCCCTGGAGCCCGTGCGCCATGTGGCTGCGATGCAACTGGCCGATCTCAAGGAGATCGGCGGGCAAAAGGAAAAGATCCAGCGCAACACCGAGCAGTTTGTGCAGGGCAAGCCCGCGAACAACGTGCTGCTGACGGGGGCGCGCGGCACCGGCAAGTCGTCGCTCATCAAAGCCTGCCTCAATGCGTACGCGGGGCAGGGCCTGCGCCTGATCGAAGTGGACAAGGCGGACCTTGTGGATCTGCCCGACATCGTGGATGTGGTGGCCGACCGGCCTGAGAAATTCATCGTCTTCTGCGATGACTTGAGCTTTGAAGATGGCGAGCCCGGCTACAAGGCGCTCAAGTCGATCCTGGATGGGTCGGTGGCCGCCGCCACGCCGAATGTGCTGATCTACGCCACCAGCAACCGGCGCCACCTGTTGCCGGAATACATGGCCGAAAACCTCACCTACACCCATACCGAAGATGGCGAAGTGCACCCCGGCGAAGTGGTGGAAGAAAAAATTTCACTGTCGGAGCGGTTTGGCCTGTGGGTGAGCTTCTACCCCTTCAGCCAGGAGGAGTACCTGACCATCGTCGCCCAGTGGCTGGCCTCCTTTGGGGTGTCCCAAGCTGCGATTGCAGCGGCCCGGGCCGAGGCGCTGGTCTGGGCACTGGAGCGTGGCTCGCGCAGTGGCCGTGTGGCCTACCAGTTTGCACGTGACTATGCGGGGCGCCACGATGGTTGATTCCGCGACCATCTCCGCGACGCCAGCTTCAACCGCTGCAGCCGCGGAGCGCAAGCACACCGAAGTGGCTGTGGGTATCCTGCTGCGGGCCGATGGCGCCATGCTGCTTTCCACACGCCCACCCGGCAAACCCTATGCCGGGTACTGGGAGTTTCCGGGCGGCAAGCTCGAAGCGGGCGAGACCGTGGAGCAGGCGCTGCGCCGCGAGCTGGTTGAAGAGCTGGGGGTGACCATCGGCGCTGCGAGCGTCTGGAAAATCACGGAGCACGACTACCCGCATGCCCTGGTGCGCCTGCACTGGTGCAAGGTCTGGGAGTGGTCGGGTGAGTTTGAAATGCGCGAAGGGCAGGCCATGGAGTGGCAGCAGATGCCGCTGACAGTGTCGCCAGTGCTGCCTGGTGCCTACCCGGTGCTGCAGTGGCTCGCTGAGGAGCGTGGCCTGGAGTATTCGCCAGAGTGAATGTAGTTTGCTATTAAATTAATAGCTATTCGCGCTTGATTAGTAAGCGCTAGGGTGCAATTTTTCTTGAAATCCCGTAGCGCCGTCCGCCAGGATCAGTGCTGCAGGCGAGGATCGCCATACGGTTCGTCGGCGGGCGGGGCCTCGGCAGGCATGCGGAAATCCTCGCTGGCCCAGGCGCCGAGGTCAATCTGCTTGCAACGCTCGCTGCAGAACGGGCGGTACACGTTGGTGGGGCTGTAGACGCTGTCACCGCCACAACTGGGGCAGGTGACGGTGCGTGCGGGTGGTTTGGTGTGCGTGGAGTGGGCCATGCTCGTCGTCATTCTCAATGTTTTTGCCTGCCGTCTACCTACCCGCCGCAGCTTATGCGCACAGGGTCAGCTCGAAGGCCGCGTCTTCATTGCAGGCATGCAGTCGGCCGTCACCCTCCAGCCGCATGAGCCGCACCGAGACAATCAGGCGGTTGCCGCTGATCTCGGGAATCAGGTTGAGGGCCGGGTCAATGCGCAGGCGCAGCAACTGAAACGTGCGGCCCTGCGGCAGGTTCTGCTGGAACTGGCCGCGCTCGGCGGCCACCTTTTGCGGCACACCCGAGTCGCGCAGCAGCTTGAGCAGCACATAGATGGATTCAGCCATCGGTGCGAGAGTCGATGCCCACTCTTCGAGGGCCTGCTGGCGGACATCCGGTGCGTGGTGTTGCCACGCATAGTAAGCCGGTAGATCAAACCCGCAGGTGCCGCCTGGAATGCCCACCCGGCTGCGAATGCTCATCAGCCAGTCGTTTTCCGTGAGCGAGTGGCCCGACTTGCCCGACTGGGTGTTGAGCGCCGTGAAGCAGCGGTCCAGCTGGGCGATGACGGCGTCCAGTGCCGCCTCAGAAATCGAGGGGTTGCCACGATAGCTGTCGAGTTGATGTTTGTGTTTCTCGATGTCCTTGAGCACATCTGACTTGAGGTCGGCCCGTGCGGCCACATCCATGATCTCGAAGATCGTGACCAGCGCAAAGTGGTGGTCGAGCGCGTGGGAGCGGGGAATCAACTCTCCCAACCGGCGAAACAACTGCTCAAGCCGCAGATAGGTTCTGAGACGCTCGTTAAAGGGATATTCGTAAAGGATCACGCTGGCGGGTTCCTGGGGGCTCAGGGAGTATTCTGACGCCGGTGGCGCACGGCATGGAGTGAAAGCACAAACGGTTTCGCTCGCATCATAGCCCGAACAGCGCAGCCACCTGCCGCGTCTGCGCGTGCAGGTCCTCCATCGAGCAATCCTTGTCATTGGCAATCACGGCGTCCGCCACCGCCCGCCGTGCCGCGCGGCTGGCCTGCGAGGCTATGATGCCCTGCACCACCTCCCGCATGAGGCCGTTGCGCTGCATGACACGCTCAATCTGGGTTTCCGCAGAACAATCCACCACCACGACCGCATCCAGCCTGCGGGTCCATCGGCTGGATTCCGCCAGCAGCGGGATGTCAAACACGATCAAGGCATGGCCGTGGTCCATGGCCTGCTGGGCCAGGGTGTTGCTGTGGAGGGTGACCAGGGGGTGCACGATGCCTTCGAGCCGGGCCCGAGCCTCGGGGTGGCTGAAGGCCAGAACGCGCATGCGTGCACGGTCCAGTGCCCCGGTGGCATCCACAAAGTCAGCCCCGAAAGTCTCCCGGATTGCATCCATGGCCGCGCCGTGTGGACCGGTGACGTCCCGGGCCAGCTGGTCTGCATCAATCAGGCTGGCACCCAGTGAGGTCAGCATGCTGCCCACCGTGCTCTTGCCGCTGCCAATGCCTCCGGTCAAGCCAAGGCGCAAGGGGCGCTTGCGCGGGTTCATCGTTCACAGTCCCAAAAGATTCAGCACGGCGCCGAGGATGGCATTGGGCCCAAACACCATGGCCGTAAATCCCGCGCCGACGAGGAAGGGGCCAAAAGGAATGTAGCCGCCTTCACGCAGGCTGCTGAAGACTTTCATCGCAATGCCGATGATTGCACCGATGACCGAAGACATCAGGATGATAGGCACCAGTGCTTGCCAGCCAAACCAGGCCCCCAGCGCCGCAAACAGCTTGAAGTCCCCATAACCCATGCCTTCCTTCCCCGTGGCCAGCTTGAATCCCCAGTAAACCAGCCAGAGTGAAAGGTACCCCGCGGCTGCTCCGAGCACCGAGGCGTACAAGGGCACCTCAATCCATTGCAGGGCAGAAGCGAGCAGTCCGGCCCAAAGCAGGGGAAGGGTGATGTCGTCAGGGAGCAGGGTGGTATCCCAGTCAATGAATGCCAAGGCAATCAGCGCTGCCGAGAAGCCGCACCAGACAAAACCCGTAGGCGTCATGCCCCAACGCTGAATACAAAGGAAGAACAGGGCCCCGGTCGCCATCTCGACCAACGGGTAGCGCACCGATATCCGTGTCTTGCACGCCGAACAGCGGCCGCGCAGAAAAAGGTAGCTCAGGACGGGGATGTTCTCGTACCACTGCACTAGGTGCCCGCACGACGGGCAGCGGGAGCGGGGAACCATAAGGTTGAACCGCTCATGGTCAGAAGGGGCAGATGGATGCACATCTTCTTGCCCGTCCAGCACCTGCGTTGCCCGCACTTCCTCAGCCCACTGGCGTTCCATCATTTTGGGAAGCCGGTAAATGACCACATTGAGAAAACTACCGATCAGAAGTCCCAATACCCCACCCAGACTCGCGTCCCACCAAGCCGCCATCTCCATTACACAACTTGACCAAGTTTGAAGATAGGAAGATACATGGAGACGACGATGCCGCCGATCAGCGTACCCAGGAACACAATGATGATGGGCTCCATCAGGCTCGATAAGCCCGCCACCATTTCATCCACTTCTGCCTCATAGAAATCGGCGGCCTTGCCCAGCATGTGGTCAATGGAGCCGGATTCTTCCCCAATGGCGCACATCTGAAGGACCATGGAGGGGAAAATATTTGCATTGCCCATGGCTGCGGTGAGGCTGGTACCTGTGGAAACTTCCTGTTGGATCTTTTCGGTCGCCATGGAGTACAAGGAATTTCCAGAGGCTCCGCCCACAGAGTCGAGCGCCTCTACGAGGGGTACTCCGGCGGCGAACATGGTGGATAGAGTGCGAGTCCAACGTGCAACACAGGATTTTTCGATCAGGGCACCAAAAATCGGAATTTTTAATAGAACCCGATCCATAAACATCTGCATTTTTTCATTTCTTTTCCAGGCTTGCATGAAAAAGAAGAAGCCGCCGCCAATCACACCAAATATCAACCACCACCATTTTACGAAAATTTCGCTGATAGCCATCACAAACAAAGTAGGTGCGGGCAAGTCCGCACCAAACGAACTGAAAACCTCCTTGAATGCTGGAATTACGAAAATCATGATCACTGTGACGACCACAAAGGCCACAATCATCACTGAGATGGGATACATTAAAGCCGATTTAATTTTTGATTTAATGGCTTCCGTTTTTTCCATGTATGTAGCCAGCCGGTCAAGGAGGGCTTCTAAAATACCGGCTGCCTCACCTGCTTCTACGAGGTTGCAATAGAGGCTGTCAAAATACATGGGATGCTTGCGGAATGCAGCATTTAACGATGTGCCTGTTTCAACATCAGAACGGATGTCATTTAGCAATTTGGTAACACTTGCGTTGGTATTGCCTCGTCCTACAATATCAAACGACTGCAGGAGAGGTACCCCTGCTTTCATCATGGTGGCAAGCTGTCGCGTGAACAAAGCGATGTCTTTGGGCTTAATTTTTTTGCCCGAGCGCATTCGGCGCTTTTTGATCTTTGTAGGGAATACCCCTTGTCGGCGCAGAGTGGCTTGCACCTGGTTCTCGCCGGAGGCTCGTACTTCGCCGCGCACTACCTTGCCATGGCGATCCTTGCCTTCCCATTCAAAAACAAAATCCTTGATATTCCGTGATGCAGCGGTTGCCATGCTGGTCCCTCTAGCTTGTTATTCGTTGGTGACGGCGAGCACTTCTTCGAGCGAAGTGAAACCCAGCCTCGCCTTGTGCAGGCCCGATTCGCGGAGCGAACGAACGCCTTCTGCTCTGGCTTGCTCGGCGATTTCCAGCGCGCTGCCGTCGCGCAATATGATTCGTTGGATGTCTTCAGAGATTGGCATGACCTGGTATATTCCAACCCGTCCCTTGTACCCGTTATTGCAGGCGGAACAACCCATTGGACGGTAAGTCACCCAACTTCCGTCAATTTCCTCTTCCTTGTACCCCGCTTCAAGAAGCGATTCGTGCGGTATATCGGCCGGTGTTTTGCACACAGGGCACAACCGGCGGGCAAGGCGCTGCGCCGTAATGAGAATGACGCTGGAGGCAATATTAAAAGGGGCAATCCCCATATTGCGCATGCGTGTCAAGGTGGTGGGAGCATCATTGGTGTGAAGTGTCGACAGCACCAAATGGCCCGTCTGTGCTGCTTTAATGGAAATATCAGCAGTTTCCAGGTCGCGAATTTCACCGACCATGATGATATCGGGATCTTGCCGCAGGAAGGATTTGAGAGCCACGGCAAAGGTCATGCCAGCCTTCTCGTTAACATTGACCTGGTTGACTCCCGGGAGATTAATTTCCGACGGATCTTCGGCCGTGGCGATGTTGACTCCGGGTTTATTCAAAAGATTCAGACACGTATACAAAGACACGGTCTTGCCAGAGCCTGTGGGCCCGGTGACCAAGATCATTCCATAGGGGCGCCCAATGGCTTCGAGCAACCGTTCCTTTTCCTGAGGTTCATAGCCTAATGCGTCGATCCCCAGCTTCGCACTGCTGGGGTCCAGAATACGGATAACGATCTTTTCGCCAAACAGTGTGGGGAGGGTGCTGACCCGAAAATCAATCACTCTGTCCGGACCCACCTTCAATTTCATGCGCCCGTCTTGCGGAACCCGTTTTTCAGAAATATCCAGCCGAGAAATAACCTTGATACGAGAGGCCAGCTTGTCCTTAATGGCGATCGGAGGAGATGCGATTTCGCGGAGTTCTCCATCAATCCGGAATCTCACACGGTACTGGTGCTCGTAAGGTTCAAAATGCAGATCCGATGCACGCATGTTGAACGCGTCCAGCAGCATCTTGTGCAAGAACTTGACGATGGGAGCGTCTTCTACATCACCGGCGCCGGCGTCATTATTGTCTGGTGCCTCCTCGATGGGGGCATCGTCAAATTCAAAATCACCACCACCACTCGTCAGTGTTTCCAAGGACTCGCTGGCCGATTTGGTCGTTGCCTCTACCAATCGGCTGAGCTTGTCGTACTCAGCGATAATCCAATCCACCCCCATTTGGGTGGTAAATTTTATTTTCTCTGCTGCTTCCTGGTCGGTAGGATCTGCTGTAGCGACAATTAGGCGATTATTGCGCTTGCTCAGAACAACAACCCGATATGCTTGGCATATCTTGCTGTCCAGGAGTTCTTTGGGGAGCCGCAGCGGATCAATCGCTTCCAAATCCAGCAGGGGTGCGCCAAAAACGGCCGATACGGTGTGGGCCAAGTCGGCGGCAGACACCGCGCCGGAGCCAGTCAACTCGGCAATAAAGCTGGTTCGGCTAAGTTGTGATTTTTTGTAAATGTCCTCTGCTGCCTTTTGGGTCAGCTTGCCAGCAGACATCAGGGCCCTGCCCAATCCGGGAAGGGCCACTGCGGAGGCTTCTTTGGGGACAGTATCGACAGCGGCCATGTAACCGGTAATGTGTTAGGTGTGGAAAAGAAACCATCCTATCATCACCGATCATCTGCAGGCTGTACAGTGACCGATATTGGCAACAGCACCACAGAAGCAGTGCTATTGTTAGAAATGCGCTTGTATTTATGGTCGGGGTGAGAGGATTCGAACCTCCGGCCTCTACGTCCCGAACGTAGCGCTCTACCAGGCTAAGCTACACCCCGCGTGCCCACTAGATTGCACTCAAGAGTCGATGCAATGAGTGTTTCAGTTGCGTCGTATGAGCAACTGTGCTGCCAATTTTAGCAAACCTGCTGAATATTCATTCGCCGGTAATTGCTCTGCAGCAGCCATGGCCCGGCGGGCTTCCGCGGACGCGGCTGCCCGGGTGACTTCCAGGGCGCCGGTCTCGCGAACGATCTGGACGATGTCCGCCAATTGATCGGTGGAGCCTTGTTCAATGGCTTCGCGCACCACGCGCGCCTGGCTCGCCGTGCCGCGTTCCATGGCCGCAATCAGGGGGAGGGTGGATTTGCCTTCGCGCAGATCGTCGCCCAGGTTTTTCCCCATCTCTGTCGCGTCTCCGTCGTAGTCAAGGACGTCGTCAATGATCTGGAAAGCTGTGCCTAGTGCTTGCCCGTAGATTGCACATGCTTCTTCAACCTCGGGGGGGCTTTCGGCGAGTACCGCACCAAGGCGCGCACTCGCTTCAAAAAGTTTGGCAGTCTTGGAGCGAATGACGCGCAGGTAGCCCGCCTCGTCGAGCGAGGCGTCGTGCATGTTCATCAGCTGCAGAACCTCCCCCTCTGCGATCACGTTGGTGGCCTCCGAGAGTATTTCCATGATCCGCATGCTGCCTGCCTCGACCATCATCTGGAAGGAGCGGGTGTGCAAAAAATCACCGACAAGCACACTGGCAGGGTTGCCAAAAGTCTCGTTGGCGGTAGGGCGGCCCCGGCGCAGGGTGGATGCGTCAACGACATCGTCGTGCAGCAGCGTGGCGGTGTGGATCAGCTCCACGACGGCCGCAAGGCTGTGCCGATGTGCCCCTCGATAGCCCAAGGCGCCACACACCATCAGCAGCAGGGCGGGGCGCAGGCGTTTGCCGCCCGCAGCAATGATGTACTGCGATATCTGGGCCACCAGGGGAACGCTGGATGTCAGGCGCTGACCAATGACCTTGTCGACCTCGTGCATGTCTTGTGCAACGAGCAGGATGGGAGATGCTGCGGGGGCGGTGTGGTCAGTCAAGATGGTGGTCACAGAAAGAGCCCGGATTATAGGAACCCCCGAAGGTGCTCTGCGACGACGTGCAAGGGTGTCGCGCAGCGGGCGCGAAGGGATTGGCGCTTTGACGAGCTATGCGTTATACTCTTTGGCTCTGCGGAAATTCGTCTGCAGAACTCATATCAAGAGGTCAACATGTACGCGGTCATAAAAACCGGCGGCAAGCAGTATCGCGTTGCTTCCGGCGAAAAAATTAAAGTAGAACAGATTGCTGCGGACGTAGGCCAGGAAATTGTGATCGATCAGGTTTTGGCAGTCGGCAACGGCGCTGAACTCAAGATCGGTACGCCCCTGGTGTCCGGCGCAACCGTGAAAGCCACTGTCGTGGCCCACGGCAAGCACGACAAAGTGCACATCTTCAAGATGCGCCGTCGCAAGCACTATCAAAAACGCCAAGGCCATCGCCAGCAGTTCACTGAGCTGCAAATCGGTGCGATTGCTGCTTAATCGAAGGAGCTGAGTCATGGCACAGAAAAAAGGCGGCGGCTCTACGCGAAACGGGCGCGATTCCAAGCCAAAGATGCTTGGTGTCAAGGCGTTCGGTGGTGAACTGATCAGCGCTGGCTCGATCATCGTGCGTCAACGTGGCACGCGTTTCCATCCCGGCAACAATGTCGGTGTGGGCAAGGATCACACCTTGTTCGCCCTGGTGGACGGTCATGTGTCGTTCGGTACCAAGGGTGCGTTGTCCAAGTCCACGGTCAATGTGACTCCTGCCTGAGGTTCACCCCTCTGGTAGCCATCGAAGCCCCGCGTTGCCGGGGCTTTGTTGTTTGGTCTGTACGATGTGGCGCGGCCACGTGCGTGCAGACAGCGCCTTTAAGGCGTTCAGCAGTCCCAACTGAATTTGGCAGTCTGACGTGGGTGCTGCGCCCTTTTGTAAACTGGATATTCCATGAAGTTCGTCGATGAAGCCTTTATTGACATTGCCGCAGGCGATGGTGGCAATGGCTGCGTGTCTTTCCGGCATGAAAAGTACAAGGAGTTCGGCGGTCCCAACGGGGGGGACGGTGGGCGCGGCGGGCATGTGTTTGCGGTGGCTGATCCTAATCTGAACACCCTGGTGGATTTTCGCTATTCGCGACGGCATGAAGCCAAGCGTGGCGAGCATGGCATGGGATCGGACATGTTCGGTGCCGCCGGCACCGACATCACCCTCAAGATGCCCGTGGGCACCATCATCACCGACGCCGAAACCGGCGAAGTGCTGTACGAATTGCTCAACCCGGGCGAAGTCATCACCATCGCTAAGGGTGGGGATGGCGGTTTTGGCAACATGCGCTTCAAGAGCGCCATCAACCGTGCCCCGCGCCAGAAGACGCCGGGCTGGCCTGGCGAGAAGAAGAACCTGAAGCTGGAGCTGAAGGTGCTGGCCGACGTGGGCCTGCTGGGTATGCCCAATGCAGGAAAATCGACCTTCATCACGGCGGTGTCCAACGCCCGCCCCAAGATTGCGGACTACCCGTTCACCACGTTGCATCCCAACCTGGGTGTCGTGCGCGTGGGTCCCGAGCAGAGTTTTGTGGTGGCTGATATTCCGGGGCTGATCGAAGGTGCTTCGGAGGGCGCGGGTCTCGGACACCAATTCTTGCGCCACCTGCAGCGCACCCGCCTGCTGCTGCACATTATCGATCTGGCGCCCTTCGATGACGCGGTGGACCCCGTGGCCCAGGCCAAGGCCATCGTGAACGAGCTCAAAAAATATGACCAGCAGCTGTACAACAAGCCGCGTTGGCTGGTCCTGAACAAGCTGGACATGGTGCCCACCGATCAGCGGGAAGCGCGGGTGAAGGACTTCGTCAAGCGCTTCAAGTGGAAAGGGCCCGTCTTCGAGATTTCTGCCCTCACGCGCGAAGGCTGCGAGCCGCTGATCCATGCCATCTTCCGCCACGTGCAGTCTGAGCAGCGGGTGGAGAACGAGCCGGTGGAAATTGATCCACGTTTTGCCGGTGATGCTCCTGCCTGATTCGTCGCAGGGCTATTTGGATTTGATCGCTATATTTTTAATAGCTATTGACGCTTGATAAACAAGCGCTAGTGGCCAAAAACACTACACAATGGTTTCCAGCGTATTGCGAGATGCCCGCCGCATCGTGGTCAAGGTGGGTTCCAGTCTTGTGACCAATGAGGGGCGTGGCCTGGACGAAACCGCCATTGGTGAATGGAGCCGCCAGCTGGCTGCCCTGGTGCGTGGCGACGGCGGCGCGCCGCGCGAGGTTGTGATGGTGTCCAGCGGTGCCATTGCCGAAGGCATGAAGCGCCTGGGCTGGACCACGCGGCCGCACGAAGTCCACGAGTTGCAGGCCGCCGCGGCCGTCGGGCAGATGGGGCTGGCGCAGATGTACGAAACCAAGCTGCGCGAGCAGGGCATGGGCAGCGCGCAGGTGTTGCTCACCCATGCGGACCTGGCTGACCGCGAGCGCTACCTGAACGCCCGTTCGACACTGCTCACGCTGCTGCGCCTGGGCGTGGTGCCGGTGATCAATGAGAACGACACCGTCGTCAACGACGAAATCAAGTTCGGCGACAACGATACGCTGGGTGCCCTGGTGGCCAATCTGGTGGAGGCCGATGCGCTGATCATCCTGACCGACCAGAAGGGGCTGTACACGGCCGATCCGCGCCGTGATGCATCGGCGCAGTTTGTCCACGAAGCCAAGGCGGGCGACCCGGCACTGGAGGCCATGGCCGGCGGCGCGGGTTCCAGCATCGGCAAGGGCGGCATGATCACCAAGATCCTGGCAGCCAAGCGGGCTGCTGGCTCGGGTGCGTCCACCGTGATTGCCTGGGGGCGTGAACCCGAAGTACTGGTCCGCCTTGTGCGTGGCGAGGCGCTGGGCACTTTGCTCGTGGCCCAGACGCAGAAGAAGCAGGCCCGCAAACAGTGGATGGCCGACCACCTACAGCTGCGGGGTTCGGTGGTGGTGGACGCCGGGGCTGCCGCCAAGGTGCGTGATGAAGGCAAGAGCCTGCTCCCCATCGGAATGACAGCGGTCGAGGGCGACTTTTCCCGCGGGGAAGTGATTGCAGTGCGAGATGCATCCGGTACGGAAATTGCCCGTGGCCTGGCCAACTATGCAGCGGCGGAGGCCCGGATGTTGTGTCGCAAGCCTTCGACTGAATTTGAGAAGTTGCTCGGTTACGTGGCAGAGCCCGAGATGGTGCATCGCGACAACATGGTGCTGACCACAAGCTGAGCGCGAAGCACGAACAGCCTCTGCACAGCAAAACGCCTGCTATTTGCAGGCGTTTTTCATGGAGCTTCGAAGTTAACTGAAGAACTTCACTGGCTAACTGGCTAACTGGCTAACTGGCTTAACGCGGCGTAGTGACCGTGGGCAGGCCATCCAGCTCCCCAGGCACACTGTTCTGCGGGTCGGGATCGAAACTGGCCCCTGGGGGAAGCTCCATGCCCGGATTGATCAGCATGGACCCCGTCCGGAACATGGTGCCCGCGTGTTCACCCTCGCGCGTGCGCATGCCACTGCGCAGATAGCGGTTGCGCTGTTCGTGCCGAGGCAGGAAGCGGGCCAGCTCCGTCAGCGCCATTTCATACACGCCACGTTTGAACTCGACCACCACGTCCAGCGGAACCCAGTAGTCGTTCCAGCGCCACGCGTCAAATTCCGGGTGGTTGGTGGCACGAAGGTTCAGGTCCCAGTCGTGGCCCACCAGTTGAAGCAGATACCAGATTTGTTTCTGGCCCTTGTAGTGTCCGCGTGCATCGCGGCGGATGTACCGGTCAGGCACCTCATAGCGCAACCAGTCCCGGGTGCGGGCCACCACGCGTACGTGGTTGGGCAATAAGCCCACTTCCTCATGCAATTCCCGGAACATGGCCTGCTCGGGGGTTTCGCCCCGGTCAATGCCACCCTGCGGAAACTGCCAGCTGTGGGTGCGTATGCGTTTGCCCCAGAACACCTGGTTTTTCTGGTTGAGCAGGATGATGCCGACGTTCGGCCGAAAGCCGTCCCGGTCAAGCATAATCAAACCCCAAATTTTTAAACTGTGTCCATTATGCACGGCGCCTAGCGCGCAGCAAGTGGACGGCCCCGTTCTGCCTGCAATCGATTCCGATGAAAGCCTCCCAATTCTTTATTTCCACCCTCAAGGAAGCTCCGGCGGATGCCGAAGTGGTCAGTCACAAACTCATGACGCGGGCGGGGCTGATCAAGAAGCTGGGCGCTGGCATCTATAACTACATGCCCATGGGGCTGCGGGTGATCCGCAAGGTAGAGGCCATCGTGCGCGAGGAAATGAACCGTGCAGGTGCCGTGGAGCTGACCATGCCCGTGGTGCAACCCGCTGAGCTGTGGCAGGAGACGGGCCGTTTCGACAAGATGGGCCCTGAGTTGCTGCGCATCCAGGACCGCCACGGCCGTGACTTCGTGGTGCAGCCCACCAGCGAAGAAGTGATCACTGACATCGCACGCCAGGAGCTCAAGAGCTACAAGCAGCTACCCAAGAATTTCTACCAGATCCAGACCAAATTCCGCGACGAGCGCCGTCCGCGTTTTGGCCTGATGCGTGGCCGCGAATTCGTCATGAAGGACGCCTACAGCTTTGACCGCGACCAGGCGGCGGCCAAGGCCAGCTACCAGGTCATGGCGCAAGCCTATCGCCGCATTTTTGACCGCTTTGGCCTGACCTACCGCGCCGTGGCGGCCGACAGCGGTGCCATCGGTGGTGACCTTTCCGAAGAGTTCCAGGTGATCGCCGCTACGGGCGAGGACGCCATCGTCTATTGCCCAGAGAGCGATTACGCCGCCAACATGGAAAAGGCCGAAGCCCTGGCCCCCGCCGGTCCACGCGGCGCTGCCACGCAGGCGCTGACCAAGACAGCCACACCGGGCAAGAGCACCTGTGCCGACGTCGCAGAGCTGCTCAGCGTGCCGCTCGCGACCACCGTGAAGTCGCTGGTACTCGCAACGGACGAAACCAACGAGGCGGGCGAGATCGTCAAGACCCAGGTGTGGCTGCTGCTGCTGCGTGGCGACCACGATATGAACGAGATCAAGGTGGCCAAGGTGCCGGGCCTGGCGGGTTTCCGTTTTGCCACGCTGGGCGAAATCGAGGAGCACTTTGGCTGCAAGCCGGGTTATCTGGGGCCGATCGGTTTGAAAAAGCCTTTGAAGATCGTGGTGGACCGCGAGGTGGCCTTGATGGCCGACTGGGTCTGCGGGGCCAATGAGGTCGATTTCCACATCACGGGCGTCAACTGGGGTCGCGATCTGCCCGAGCCCGATGCGGTGGCAGACCTGCGCAACGTGGTGGCGGGCGACCGCTCGCCCGACGGCAAGGGCGAACTGGCGATCGAGCGTGGCATCGAAGTGGGCCACGTGTTCTACCTGGGCACCAAGTACAGCAAGGACATGAACGCGACCTTCCTCGGCGACGATGGCCGGCCCGCATTTTTCGAAATGGGCTGCTACGGCATTGGCGTCACGCGCCTGCCCGCTGCGGCCATCGAGCAAAACCACGACGAGCGCGGCATCATCTGGCCCGACGCCATTGCCCCATTCACCGTGGTGGTCTGCCCTGTGGGCATGGACCGCAGCGAGGCCGTCAAGGCCACGGCCGAGCAGCTCTACGTTGACCTGCTGGCAGCGGGCGTGGACGTGATCCTGGACGACCGGGGCGAGCGCCCCGGTGCCATGTTTGCCGATTGGGAGCTGATCGGTGTGCCGCACCGCGTGACCATTGGCGACAAGAGCCTCAAAGACGGCGTGGTCGAGTACCAGCACCGCCGTGATTCAGCGGCCACCAAGGTGGCTACGGCAGACATCCTGGCCCACGTGAAGGGCCGCATGGCGGTATGAACGGGGCGCGGCTGGTTTCTGCGGCAGGTACGCCCCTCGACGACGGGGGCGGCGTGTCCCGGCGCGCATGCCTGGCTGCCCTGTCGGTGCCAGCGGCGTGGCTGGCGGCGCCTTTGCTCGCGCATGCGGGCGGGCAACTGGAGGAACCCTTGATGGATTCCGTGCGCACCGCACTGAGTTCGGCCATTGCCAACCAGGCCCCGCCGGAGCCGCATTTTTTTACCACCGAGGCCCGCATTCACTATGTGCGCTGGCTGGCCGCGATGAGCGACCGCCTGCGCCGCCGCAAGCCCGAGTGGGAGGTCCGCCGCGATTTCCTGCAAACCGCGTGGTACGAGTCCAAGCGCGCCGGGCTCGATGTGTCCCTGGTGCTGGGCCTGATCCAGGTGGAGAGCGCATTCCGAAAATACGCGGTCTCCAGCGTGGGTGCGCGCGGCTACATGCAGGTCATGCCGTTCTGGACACGGGTGATCGGAGATGGGGATGCCGGCAAGCTGTTCCAGATGCAGACCAATCTGCGCTTTGGCTGCGTGATCTTGCGGCACTACATCGACCGGGAGCGGGGCGACCTGTTCATGGCGCTGGGTCGCTACAACGGCAGCCGGGGCCGTTCGCCCTATCCGGACGCCGTGTTTGGCGCACAGCGCAACTGGCTGTTTGGCGAAAAACCACAACTGCCTGCCGCTTGAATTGCTACTATTTATATAGCTGTTAGCGCTTATCTATCAAGCGCCAGGGGGCAATTTGGCTTGTATTCAGCGGGTAACAGAGGCAATCAGCTTCCGCTGGGCCTGCGGGGCCAATTCGCAGGCAGGCCTATTTCGAAGCGGGCGTGGTGCTGTCTATCTGGATGACCGGGGTGGAGCCCTCTGATTGGGGGGCTCCGAGGCGGGACACCATCACCTGGTCGATGCGGTAGCTGTCCACGTCCAGCACCTCGAACT
Organism: Acidovorax sp. Root267; assembly: GCF_001429215.1. Taxonomy (NCBI): domain Bacteria; kingdom Pseudomonadati; phylum Pseudomonadota; class Betaproteobacteria; order Burkholderiales; family Comamonadaceae; genus Acidovorax; species Acidovorax sp. Root267. The sequence continues at coordinate 247,880 of NZ_LMJC01000030.1, read as the reverse complement.
TGTAGCCGCCCCAGCTCACGCTGTCGGTGCGCCGTGGCACGCGGCGCAGCATCACCATCAGGAAGCCCGCCAGGGTTTCGTATTCCTCGGCGTGGGGCAGTTCGTCCAGCGACAGTGCGTGCAGCACGTCCTCCACCGGCGTCACGCCGTCAATGAGCCACGAGTTTTCATCGCGCCGCACGATCTGCTCTTCGTCTGCCGGGCCCACCAGGTCGCCCATCACGGTGCTCATCACGTCGTTCAGCGTCACCACCCCCACCACCAGGCTGTACTCGTTCACGATCACGGCAAAGTCTTCGTGCACTTGGCGGAACTGCTCCAGCACCTCTGAGAGGGTCAGCCGGTCCGGCACGATGAGCACCTTGCGCACCAGGCTGTCGTCGGCCAGCGAGATCGGCTGGTTGTTCAGCACCCGCTGGAACAGGTCTTTTGCGTCCACGTAGCCCACCACGTGGTCGATGTCGCGCTCGCACACGGGGTAGGTTGAAAACGGCTCGGCGGCGATGCGCAGGCGGATGACGGAGTCCGGCTCGTCGCGCAGAAAGAAGGCAATGCGGTCGCGTGGCGACATGGCGCTGGACACCATGCGCGTGTCGAGCTCAAACACGTTGGTGATGACCTGCTGCTCGCGGGCGGCCAGCACTCCGGCACGCGCACCTGCTTCCATCATCGCCAGGATGTCGTCCGAGGTGATGCGGTCGTCCCGCAGCGACGACATGCCCAACACCCGGAACAGCGCATCCGCCCCCCGGCTGTAGAACCACACCACGGGGCGCAGCAAGGCCATGCACCAGGCCATGGGCTGTGCCAGCCGCACCACCAGCCGCTCGGGCTCGGCCATGCCCAGGCGCTTGGGGAACAGGTCCGCAAACAGGATGAACAGGGAGGTGATGACCAGGAACGAGGCGAGAAAGCCCACCTTCTGCGCACTCGACTCGGACAGCCACAGGCCGAACAGTGCGCTGAAGTGCGGGCTCAGGGCACCTTCGCCCACGATACCGCCCAGGATGGCGACGGCATTCTGCCCCACCTGCACCACCGTGAAGTAGTCGCCTGGCTGCTCCTGCATGCGCAGCACCTGGTCCGCCCGGGCATCCCCTTCGTCGGCCATCTGCCGCAGGCGCAGGCGGCGCGCTGCGGCGAGCGATATCTCGGCCATGGAAAAGAAGGCGCTGGCTGCAATCAGCAGCCCGATGACGAAGAGGCTTTGGGACAGGGTCATGGGAAGGTGACGACAGAGCACAGGCCGTGGCTCACCGGCCCTTCGAGTGTATCTGGGCGCCCCGCGCCCGGATACCGGGGCCGCGCATGCGCAGCGGCCCTCAACGCACCTTGCAGCGGCTACTGCATGAAGCCGATGCGGCCGCGCCCTGACGTCGCCTTGGGCAGGTCGGTGATCTCCACGGTGGACCGGCGGTCCAGCCGCGCATTGCCAAAGCCCGTCATCAGTGCACGCCGCATTTCGCGCGGGGGCATCTGTGCGAGGTGGTCCAGCACATCATCGAGTGGCTCGGGGTCCAGCAGGCGGCCCCAGTCGTGCCCCGAGCGGATGCCCTGGTACAAGATACGGGCGATGGTGCGCGCCTGCTCCAGCGTGGGGGCCTCTACCTCGAAGACGTTCATGCGGTTCAGGATGGGGTCGGGGATGCCGCGTGTGTCATTGGCCGTGGTGATCCAGATCACCTGGCTGGCATCGATGGCTACCTCGGCAAATTCGTCGGTGAAGCTTTGCGCCGTGTCGTGTTCGAGCAGGCTGTACAGCGCGCCCAGCGGGTCGTACTGGGCGTCGGTGCTGGCCTTGTCAATTTCGTCCACCACGATGACAGGATTGGCGTATTCGCCCTCCACCAGCGCTTCGAACACCTTGCCGGGGCGGGCGCCCTTCCACTGCGCGGACGAGCCCGACAGCAGCCAGCCTGCGGTCATGGAGCTCATGGGCAAGAGGTTCATGCCCGTGCCCAGCAGCTCGGCCAGGTGGCGCGCAAAGTGGGTCTTGCCGATGCCGGGCGGGCCCAGCAGCAGCATGGGCGTGACCTCCAGGCCGTCGCTGCTGTCTTGTGCCAGTGCCACATGGCGCTTCACGTCGTCCAACACCTCGGTGAAGTTGGGCAACTGCTCGTACAGGCTGGCCATGTCGGGGATGCCCGAGGGCTTGACCTGAAAGCGCTCCGGGCCACGCTCCAGCATGCGTTCGTAGACGGTGCGCAGGGTTTCGTATTCGCGCTGGTTGCCGGACTCCTGCAGCCGTGCGAGCTTGCGCTCGACATCGCCGGGGTGGAACACGTTGCGCATCTGGGCCACCGGCAGGCGCAGGGCCGGGGGCTGGGGAACAAGGCTATGGCTGGTCATTGCATGCTCCTTTGTGATGTGAGGTCACGCAATCATTCAAGCACACAACATGCCTGCGGCAATATCGGATAAGCCCCCGATTGGTGCCCCTGTTGCAGGAACACCCAAAAATCAAATGCCCAAAAGCAAAAAGGCCGCCCGATGGCGGCCTTTTTTTGAGGGATGTCTCCGGGAGAGATCAGGCCTCGGTGCCCAGCACCTGCTTGAGTTCGCCCGACTCGTACATCTCCATCATGATGTCCGAGCCGCCAATGAACTCGCCCTTCACGTAGAGCTGGGGAATCGTGGGCCAGTTGCTGTATTCCTTGATGCCCTGGCGGATTTCTTCGTCTTCCAGCACGTTCACGGTGACCACGCTCTTGGGGTCCACGCCGCAGGCCTTCAGGATCTGGATGGCGCGGCCCGAAAAGCCGCACATGGGGAAACTGGCGTTGCCCTTCATGAACAGCAGGATCTCGCTGGATTTCACGAGGGCGTCGATGCGTTGTTGGGTATCGCTCATGGGGACTTCCGTAGGGGTTTTGTGCGCAGATGGGGCTGCATTATCCCTGTTTCAAGTGGGCTGGCGTGTGCATATCAGCCTGTCAACTTTCGCAGTGCGGTTTCCATCTTGGCCACCGAAGCCGCTTCGCTCTCCAGCTTCTTGAGCAGGACACTGACCTTGTCCAGGCTGGCCTTGGTGGTCGCCTGGACGCTGGAACCCACGATCTGCACCTCCTTGGGGTTTTGCTCCACGTAGGTCGCGAGGTCCATGGCGGCTGCGAGCATGCCTTGCATGGGCGGTAGCAACTGCAGCATCATCCCGCCGAGCTGGGTCACCAGTTTGTCGAAGGCGGCGTCGTAGACCGCCTTCAGGTCAGCGGGTTGGCTCAAAGCGTTCTTGGCGGCCGTGGCACGGTCGATGCGCGCTTTCACGTCCTGCTGGGCCTGGGGCACGTGGGCCAGCAGTTCGCCCACCTGGGTGCGCTTGGCCAGCAGCTGAGGCAGCGAGCGCATGTTCTGCATGGCGGCCATCATGCGGGTCAGGGGCGCATCGGTCATTTCCTGGTTGAAGCCCGTAATGATGTCGTAGTGCGCTGCATACGCGCCGAACGCCTTGCGCTGCTGCTCGTTCAGCTTGGGCACGGCGGCACGCGGGGTGTTGAGCACACGGGTCTGCAGGAACTCGATGAACGCCTTGCGCTCGCCGGGCTCCGAGCCGCAGCCACTCAGGGTCAGGGCGGCGCCCAGGGAAAGCGCGCTCAGGCGGGTCAACGCCGTGCGGCGCGAAGCAATGTGAAGCATGGTGTCTCGCAAAAAATGGCGGCAGTCCAAGGCCGCAGGCCACGGGGAAGAAATGTGCGGGCGGCTGGAGCGTCCGAGGGTGCCTGGCGCGGATGGCATGGCACCGATCGATCACACGGGCGCCGTCCGAAGCGGTGGCGGCAAGGTGTTGCCCCGCAGCGGGTGCCGGTGATTATTGAATTGCCCACACCGCTGCGTCGGGCTTTGTTTGTAACAGTTGGTGGGAAGAGAACCGTTCCGCTGCGGCCGATTTGCAGCCGACGACTCCCAAGTCCGGCAGCCTGCTAGGCCCAGCAACCACCTGTGCAGCGCTCGATGCCTGCCAGATCGCGCCTGCTGGCCACCGTGCTGAAGCCTGCACGCTGCAGCAGATCGCGCACCGCCTGTGCCTGGTCATGGCCGTGTTCCAGCAGCAACCAGCCGCCCGGCGCAAGGCAGCCGGGCGCCTGCGCGACGATGGTGCGGATGTCGTCGAGCCCATCGGCGCCACTGGCAAGGGCCTGCAACGGTTCGTGCGTGAGGGCGGCCAGGTGCGGGTCGGCACTGGCGATGTAGGGCGGATTGGAGACGATGGCGTCGAAGCGCCCATGCACCTCGGTGAGCCAGTTGCCCTGTGCAAACCGAACGTGCAGGCCCAGCCGGTCGGCATTGGCCCGGGCCACGGCCAGGGCATCGGTGCTGGCGTCCACGGCCATCACCTGCGCGGTGGGGCGCTGGCTCTGCAGGGCCAGTGCAATCGCGCCGCTGCCGGTGCCCAGGTCCACCACCTGCGGTGCGGGCAGAGGGGCGATCACCTCCAGCGCCCAGTCCACCAGCGTCTCGGTGTCCGGGCGCGGGTCCAGCACGCGTGCATCCACCTGCAACGGCAGGCCATAGAACTCCTTGCGCCCGGTGAGGTAGGCCACGGGTTCGCCCGCCACGCGGCGCTGGCACAACGCAATGAACTGGCCGTGCACGACCGCATCCATCGTGTCGGTGTCGTGCGCCAGCAGCCAGGCGCGGCCTGCATCCGGGCGGGCCAGGGCGTGCAGCAGCAGCAGTTGCGCATCGATGCGGTCCAGGCCCAGGGTGCGGGCCTGGTTCAGTGCCTGGGCCAGGGTGGGGGAGGTGTTGTTCACTACTATTTTGATAGCTTCTGGCGCTTTCTCATCAAGCGCCAGAGGCCAATTTTGTTCAAATTTTGGGTAGAAATCAGCCTGTGGTGCCCATCTCCAGCTCTTCCAGTTGCTCGGCTTCGCGCGCATGGGCCAGGGCCTGCAGCACGTCGGCCAGGTCGCCTTCCATCACATACAGCAGCTTGTACAAGGTGAGGTTGATGCGGTGGTCCGTCAGGCGGCCCTGCGGGAAGTTGTACGTGCGGATGCGGTCGCTGCGGTCGCCGCTGCCGATCAGGCCCTTGCGCAGCGCGGCCTCTTTGGCGGCGCGCTCGCTACGGTCCTTTTCCTGGATGCGCGCCTGCAGCACCTGCAGCGCCTTGGCCTTGTTGGCGTGCTGGCTGCGGCCATCCTGGCATTCGGCCACGATGCCGGTGGGCAAGTGCACCACGCGCACGGCGGAGTCGGTCTTGTTGATGTGCTGGCCGCCCGCGCCGGATGCGCGGAAGGTGTCGATGCGCAGGTCCGCCGGGTTGAGCTTGATGGCCTCGTGCTCGTCGGGCTCGGGCATCACGGCCACGGTGCAGGCGCTGGTGTGGATGCGGCCTTGTGTTTCGGTGGCGGGCACGCGCTGCACGCGGTGGCCGCCGGATTCGAACTTGAGGGTGCCGTAGACACCGCTACCGGAGGGGCCCGTTCCGGGCTGGCCTTCGACGCGCAGCACGATTTCCTTGTAGCCGCCCAGTTCGGCCGCGTTCTCGCTCACGATCTCCACCTTCCAGCCCACGCGGTCGGCGTAGCGGGTGTACATGCGCGTGAGATCGCCCGCGAACAGGGCCGATTCGTCGCCGCCCGTGCCGGCGCGGATTTCGACGAACGCGTTGCGCGCATCGTCGGGGTCCTTCGGCAACAGCAGGCGCTGCAGTTCGTCTGCGAGCTGCAGCAGTTCGGCTTCGGCACTGGTGATTTCTTCCTGCGCCATCTCGGCCATGTCGGGGTCGCCCAGCATTTCGCGGGCGCCGGCCAGATCAGCTTCGCGCTGCTGGTAGCGGGCGTAGCGCCCTGCCACCTGTGTGACCTCGGCATGTTCGACGGAGATGCGCCGGTACTGCGCCATGTCGCTCATGATGTCTTCGCGCGAGAGCAGAAAGTCGAGTTCGCCCAGGCGCTGCGCATAGCGCTCCAGCTGGCTTCGGAGAAATGGTTTCATGGAATTCTGGAAAAGGAGGGGCTACTGATTTTGTAGCTTGTGGCGCTTGTGGATAAAGCGCTAGGGGCCGATTTGGATTGAAATCGGGGCGGGCTGTGGAGCGGGCGAGCGCCGCTACAGGCCGTTGTGGGGGGTCTTGCTTTGCGAGCGCAGGAACAGGCGCGAGACGGTCTGGGCCGTCTGGGCGCGCACTTCGGCATCGCCAGCGCGCAGCTCGGCCAGGGTGCCGTGCAGCATCTTTTGCGTGAGGCCGCGCGACAGCGCCTCCAGCACGGCGTCCACATCCTCGCCCTTGGCCAGCAGCTTCTTGGCGCGTGCGATCTCCAGCGCGCGCCACTCGTCGGTCTGCGCGTTGAGCTGCTGGATCAGCGGCACGACACCACCGGTCTCGCCCACGGGGCTGCGCAGCTCCATCCAGTGCATGAAGCTCTGTACGCCGGCGTCGATGATGGCCTCGGCCTGGGCCACGGCGGCCTGGCGGTTGGCCTGGGCGGTCTGCACCACGCTGGCCAGGTCGTCCACGGTGTACAGGTAGACATCGCCCAGGGCCTTGACCTCGGGCTCGATGTCGCGCGGCACGGCCAGGTCGACCATGAACATGGGACGGTGGCGGCGCTTCTTGAGGGCGCGCTCCACGGCGCCCAGGCCGATGATGGGCAGGCTGCTGGCGGTGCAGCTGATCACCGCGTCGAACTCGTGCAGGCGCTCGGGCAGGTCGGCCAGGCGCATCACCTCGCCGCCAAAGCGGGTGGCCAGCTTCTCGCCGCGCTCGAGCGTGCGGTTGGCAATGGCGATCTGCTTGGGGTTCTTGGCCGCGAAGTGCGTGGCGCACAGCTCGATCATTTCGCCCGCGCCGACGAACAGCACGCGGATCTTGCCGAGGTCTTCAAACAGCTGGCTGGCCAGGCGCACGGCGGCGGCGGCCATGCTGATGCTGTGGGCGCCGATCTCGGTGCTGGTGCGCACCTCCTTGGCCACGGCAAAGCTGCGCTGGAACAACTGGTTGAGCGTGGTGCCCAGGGCGCCAGCGGTTTCGGCGGCGCGCACGGCATCCTTCATCTGGCCCAGGATCTGGGCTTCGCCCAGCACCATCGAGTCGAGCCCGCTGGCCACGCGGAAGGCGTGGCGCGCGACCAGGCTGTCTTCGAGCGTGTAGGAGTGCGAGCGCAGCAGTGCGGGGCTCACACCGCCGCTCTGGGCCAGCCAGCCCAGCGTATGGTCCATGGCGGCCTGCTCGCCCGCGCAGTAGATTTCGGTGCGGTTGCAGGTGGAGATGATGGCGGTTTCCACCCCGGGGTGGCGGCTGGTGGTGCCCAGCGACTGACGCAAACCGTGTAATGTGGGGGCGATCTGGTCGAGCGCGAACGCGAACCGGCCACGCAGATCGAGCGGCGCGGTGGTGTGGTTGATGCCGAGGGCCCAGACTGCCATAGTCACCGATTATAAAATTGTTGGCCCGAACAGGCGGCCTTGCTTGTTCAAGCCTTGATTTGGGTCAATTCCATGGGTCCTCTGGACGTTTTCAACCACCTGCTCAATTTTGCGGCACCTGCCGCCGCCATGGCGCTGCTGCTGGTGCTTTCAAGGCGTTTCATCCACTCCAAGGCGCCCGCAACGCTCTCGGGGTGGCTGCATGCCGCTGTTGTTTTTGGGGTCGGGCTGGCCACGCTGCTGGCAGGGCTTGTGGTGTGGGGGCGTGACGGCAAGATGCTGACCTACGCTGCCCTGGTCGTGGTCTGTGCAACCTGCCAGTGGGTTCTGGTGCGGGGCTGGAAGGCCTGAGCGCCTGCCCTCCTGAGGGTTTGCGAGGGCCGGGGGACGGGGTTCTGGCGCCCTGGTGTCTGCTAGCCTTGGTGCCTCTTCAGCGGCGTCGCCCCATGGTCCGCCGCTGAAGGACGCACACCCATAACACTGACTGCTGGAGACACCCCCCATGAAGCTGATGCGTACCTGGATCGCCCTTGCCGCAGGTCTTGCCCTGTCTGCCGCCGCGCAGGCCCAGGCCTTCCCTTCCAAACCCATTCGCATCGTGGTGGGGTTTCCGGCGGGCGGCCCGCTGGACCAGCATGCCCGTTTGCTTACCGACAAGCTGCAGGCCGTGCTGGGCCAGCCCGTGGTGGTGGATTACAAGGCTGGCGCGGGTGGCACCGTGGGCGCGCAGGACGTGATGAAGGCGCCGCCCGACGGCCACACCCTCATGCTGGCCAACACCGGCGTGATGGTCATCAACCCGGGGCTCTACAGCCGGTTGCCGTATTCGACCCTCAAGGATTTTGTGCCGATTGCGCGCACCGCCATGCAGCCACTGGCCCTTTTGGTGAACCCCGGCGTGCCCGCCAAGAACCTGCAGGAGTTCATGGCCTATGCCAAGTCGCGACCGGGCCAGGTCAACTTTGGCTCGGCGGGCAACGGCGGCATCAGCCACCTGGTGCCCGAGATGTTCAAGACCGCCACGGGCCTGTTCATGGTGCACATTCCCTACCGGGGCAGCGCCCCGGCATTCACCGACCTCATGGGCGGGCAGGTGCAATTCATGGCCGAGAGCATCCCGCAGGCGGCCAGCTACCACAAGCAGGGCAAGGTGCGCGCCCTGGCCGTGACCAGCAAGGAGCGCAACCCCGCGCTGCCCGATGTGCCCACGGTGATCGAGAGCGGCATCAAGGGCTTTGAGGTGGTGGGCTTCTACGGCTTTCTGGCCCCTGCAGGCACGCCCAAGGACGTGGTCAACAAGCTCAGCGATGCCTTTGGACAGGTGCTGCAGATGCCCGATGTGCGCAATCGCATGGTGAGCCAGGGGGCCGATCCGGCGTTTCTGGGATCGGACGATTTTGCGAAATTCCTTGCGGCCGAGCTGCCGCGCTGGGCCGACGCGGTGAAGAAGTCGGGCGCAAAGTTGGACTGACCCCCTGAGGCGCTGCGCGCCTTCCCGCTGGAAGGGGGACGCCGCCGGTGGCCCGGCAAAGCCGGTTCCACGGTGGCGCTGGCCTTGGTGCGGGGTTGGGGTGACGGCATGCCCTAGGGCGTGGCGGGCAAAAAAAAGTCCGCGCGGAGAGGGACGCCAATGGAGGCCCGGCAAAGCCGGTTCCGCGGTGGCGCTGGCCTTGGAGCGGGTTTCGGGTGACGGCACGCCCTAGGGCGTGGCGGGCGAAAAAAAGTCCACGCGGTCGGTGATGATGCCGTCGGTTTCCAGGTGAATGAGCCGCTGCGCGGCCCAGTCGTCGTTCACTGTGTAGCTCAGCGCACGCAGGCCTGCGCCGTGGACCTGTGCGACCAGTGCCGCATCCCACAGTGCGTGGTTGCACACGATGGCCACACAGCCCAGCTGGCGTGCCAGGTCCAGCCAGCCGTTGCGCAACGTGTCCAGCAGCAGGGCGCGTGGAATGTGGGGGGCCGTGGCCCGGGCGCCTGCCAGCGCTTCGGGCTGGAAGGACGAGAACAGGGGCAGCACGGCCTGGCCTTGCCACAGCCGCGCCGCATGTTCCCCCACCACCCGGCCCGTTTTTTCCTCGGCCCCGGGTGTCGGTTTGATTTCGATGTTCAGGAAGAACCCGTTGGCGATGCAGTAGCGTGCCATGTTCTCCAGAGTGGGCAACGGCTCSCCCGCATGGGTGCGCGAATGCCAGCTGCCGGCGTCCAGCTGGGCCAGCGCGCTCCAGGGGTGGTCGCCCCCGGTGTTGCTGGCGGTGGTGCCTAGCACCTGCGCCGCGTTGGTGGTGCGGTCCAGCGTGGCGTCGTGCATCAGAAACGGCACGCCGTCGGCACTCAGCTTGGCGTCGCACTCGAACATGCGGTACCCATGCTGGGCGCCCAGCCGGAAGGCGGCCAGGGTGTTTTCAGGGGCCAGCTTGCCGGCGCCGCGGTGCGCGATCCAGCGGGGGTAGGGCCAGGGGGCCAAGGTGGATACAGGGGCGGGCGAGGGAGCGCTCATGCGGGTTCACCAAACTTCAGCAGGTTGCCGTGGGGGTCGATGACGTACATCTCCTTCATGCCCCAGGGCTGGACGATGGGGGGTGCCACTTGCAGGCCCCGTGCCGTGAAATCCGCGTGCAGCGATTCTGTGTCTGCACGCACATAGCACGAGGTGTTCTCTGCAATGTGGGGTTCGTTGCAGGGCCAGAAATGCAGTTCACAACCATCACGCTGCAGGATCAGGTAGTTGTCCATCTCCAGCAGCGGAGCAAAGCCCAGGTGCTCGGTGTAGAACCGCAGGGTTTCTGCAAGGTTCAGAGACGCCAGCACAGGAACGGTGGCCTGAACCCCGTTCCCGCTGCTGGCGGCCGGCTTGGGCAACATCAGCTCAGGCAGCGATGCGTTTGCCGGTGGTGGCGTCGAATGCGTGCAGGCGGTCTGGGCGCGGCACCACGTGGATCACCGAGTCAGGCGCTGGTGCATGGGTGCCTTCTTCCACGCGCACAATGATCTGCTCGCCATTGATGCGGCCGTAGATCAGGCGTTCGGCGCCCAGCAGTTCGACCGTTTCCACCTTGATTTCCCAGCCTTCGCTGCGCACGTCCAGGTGCTCGGGGCGGATGCCCAGGATGGTGCCGGGCGCGGCGCTGGGGGCGTTCTTGAGCAGGTTCATGGGCGGCGAGCCGATGAAACTGGCCACGAAGGTGGTGGCGGGCGTGTGGTAGACCTCTTCGGGCGTGCCGAACTGCTCCATGTTGCCCGCGTTCATCACGATCATGCGCTGCGCCAGCGTCATGGCTTCCACCTGATCGTGGGTCACGAACAGGCTGGTGATACCGAGTTCACGGTGCAGCTTCTGGATTTCGAGGCGGGTTTGCGCGCGCAGCTTGGCGTCCAGGTTGGACAGCGGCTCGTCAAACAAAAACACCTGGGGCTGGCGCACGATGGCGCGGCCCATGGCCACGCGCTGGCGCTGGCCGCCGGACAGCTCGCGCGGCTTGCGCTCAAGCAGGTGCCCCAATTCAAGGATCTTGGCGGCCTTGTCGACGCGCGCCTTGATTTCTTCCTTGGGGACCTTGGCGATCTTCAGGCCATAGGCCATGTTGTCGAAGTTCGTCATGTGCGGATACAGCGCGTAGTTCTGGAACACCATCGCGATGTCGCGCTGGGCGGGTTCCAGGTCATTGACCACACGGTCGCCGATGCGAAGCTCGCCGCCAGAGATTTCCTCCAGGCCCGCCACCATGCGCAGCAGGGTGGATTTGCCACAGCCCGAGGGGCCCACGATGACGATGAACTCGCCGTCCTTGACCTCGGCGTTGACGCCGTGGATCACCTGGTTGGCCTTGGGGCCGTGGCCGTAGCGCTTGATGATGTTGCGAAGAGATATGGATGCCATGATGCAATAAATTTGATAGCTACAAGTGCTTGATAGATAAGCGCTAGCAGGGGTTTTGTCTTATTTTTCGGTGTCCACCAGGCCCTTGACGAACCAGCGCTGCATGACCACCACCACAAAGGCGGGTGGCAGCATGGCCAGCAGGGCCGTGGCCATCACGATGTTCCACTCGTTGCCCGCATCGCCGCCGGCCAGCATGCGCTTGATGCCGATCACCACGGGGTACATGTCTTCGGACGTGGTCACCAGCAGCGGCCACAGGTACTGGTTCCAGCCATAGATGAACTGGATCACGAACAGCGCGGCAATCGACGTGCGCGACAGCGGCACCAGGATGTCCTTGAAGAAGCGCATCGGGCCGGCGCCGTCCACGCGGGCGGCTTCCACCAGTTCATCCGGCACCGTGAGGAAGAACTGCCGGAACAGGAACGTGGCCGTGGCCGAGGCAATCAGCGGCACCGTGAGGCCCGCGTAGCTGTTGAGCATGCCGAGGTCCGACACCACCTGGTAGGTGGGGCCGATGCGCACTTCCACCGGCAGCATCAGCGTGATGAAGATCAGCCAGAAGCAGATGCCCTTGAACGGGAAGCGGAAGTACACGATGGCGAATGCCGACAGCAGCGAGATCGCGATCTTGCCCAGCGTGATGACGATGGCGGTGACAAAACTCACCCACATCATGCGCGCCACGGGTGCGGTGGAGCCCGCGCCGGAGCCGCCGCCGAACAGGGCGTCGTGGTAGGTTTGCCAGAAGTTGCCGCCGGGCACCATGGGCATGGGCACCTGGACAATGTCCTGCGCCGTGTGGGTGGAGGCCACAAAGGCCAGGTACAGCGGAAAACCGACGATGACCACGCCCAGCACCATGACGAGGTGCGAGAACGCGGTGAAATAAGGACTGCGCTCTACCATGCGAGGGCTCCAGGAGAGAGGGGCGATGAAGAAGACATGCGTGAATCAAAGGGCGCCATTGCGCGTGCCACCGCGGAACCGGCTTTGCCGGGCCGCTGGAGGCGCCCCCTCGAGGGGGAGGCGCCAAAGGCGCTTCGGGGGGGAGTCATCTAGTACTGCACTTTCTTTTCAACGTAGCGGAACTGGATCACGGTGAGCACCACCACGATCACCATCAGCACCACCGACTGCGCGGCCGATCCGCCCATGTCCATGGCCTTGAACCCATCGTGGTAGACCTTGTAGACCAGGATGGCGGTGTCTCGGCCCGGGCCGCCTTGTGTGGTGGCATCGACGATGGCGAAGGTGTCGAAAAACGCGTACACCACGTTGATCACCAGCAGGAAGAACGTGGTGGGCGACAGCAGCGGGAACTGGATGCTCCAGAACCGGCGCCAGGGGCCTGCACCGTCTATGGCGGCGGCCTCGATGAGCGACTTCGGTATGGACTGCAGGCCTGCCAGGAAGAACAGGAAGTTGTAGGAGATCTGCTTCCACACCGCCGCGATCACGATCAGCGCCATGGCGTGGTCGGCGTTGAGCATGTGGTTCCAGTCGAAACCGGACTGGCGCAGCATGTAGGCCACCACCCCCAGCGAGGGCGAAAACATGAACATCCACAGCACGCCCGCCACGGCGGGGGCCACGGCGTAGGGCAGCAGCAGCGCGGTCTTGTAGACCATCGCGCCCTTGATGATGCGGTCGGCAAAGATCGCGAGGATCAGCGACAGCGTGATGCCGCTGACTGCAACCAGGATCGAGAAGAAGGCCGTGGTCTTGAACGACGCCAGGTAGCCCGGGTCCTGGAACAGGTCCCGGAAGTTGTCAAAACCCACCCATTCCTTCGAGAAGCCGAAGGAATCCTGCATCTGGAACGATTGCACCAGGGCCTGACCGGCAGGCCAGAAGAAGAAGACGCTGATGATGGCCAGCTGGGGTGCCAGAAGCACCCACGGCAGCCATGCAGAGCGAAAGAGAACGCGTTTTTCCATGTCCAGACTCTCAAAAAATGTCCCCGCGCTGGCTGCTGCGCGGGAGCGCGGGCCCGCCATCGGGCCGCTTTTGCCGTGGGACTGCCCGGCGGCAAAAAAAGACAACCCGCCGCCCAGTAAACCGCAGGGTTTACGGGGGCGGCGGGCTTTCGATGCCACCGGGCCTCAACGGCCCGGTGGCATCAATAGACGCTCGTCAGAACTTACTTGTTGGCGCGCGCGAAACGGGCCAGTTGCTCGTTGCCACGGGTCACGGCCGTGTCCAGGGCTTCCTTGGGCGACTTCTTGCCCGACCAGATCTGTTCGGTTTCCTCGTCGATGATGGAGCGGATCTGCACGAAGTTGCCCAGGCGGATGCCCCGCGACTTTTCAGTGGCCTTCTTGATCATCTGCGTCACGGCCACGTCGGTGCCGGGGTTCTTGGTGTAGAAGCCCGAAGCCTCGGTCAGCTGGTAGGCGCCCATGGTCACGGGCAGGTAGCCCGTGCGCTGGTGGCTGGCGGCCTGCACCTTGGTGTCATTCAGGAAGTTCAGGAAGTCGGCCACGCCCTTGTATTCCTCAGCCTTCTTGCCAGCCATCACCCACAGGCTGGCGCCGCCGATCGCGGTGTTCTGGGGCGCGCCCTTCACATCGTCGTAATAGGGCAGGGCAGAGATGCCGTAGGCAAACTTGGCTTCCTTGGCCACGCGGGCGTACAGACCGGAAGAGCCGGTGATCATGGCGCATTCGCCCGAAGGGAAGGATGCGTCCGGCAGATTGCCGCGGCCCTTGTAGACGAAGCTACCGTCCTTGGAGGCCTTGGCCAGGTTCTCGAAGTGGCGCACGTGCAGGGGGGTGTTGACCTGCAGCTGGGCGTCGTTGCCGTCAAAGCCGTTGTTCTTGGAGGCGAACAGGGTGTTGTGCCACAGCGAGAAGCTCTCCAGCTGCGTCCAGCTGATCCAGCTGGTGGTGAACGGGCAGCTGTGGCCGCTGGCCTTGAGCTTGGAGGCGGCTGCGAACACTTCGGGCCAGGTCTTTGGCGGCTTGTCGGCGTCCAGGCCGGCCTTCTTGAAGGCGTCCTTGTTGTAATAGAAGATGGTGGTGGAGCTGTTGAGCGGGTAGCTCAGCATCTGGCCATTGGGCGCGGTGTAGTAGCCGGCGACAGCGGACACGTATTGGGTGGGGTCGAACTTGAAGCCTGCATCGTTGAGCACCTTGGCCGCTGGGACGATGGCGCCCTTGCTGGACATCATGGTGGCGGTGCCCACTTCAAACACCTGCAGGATGTGGGGTGCGTTGCCAGCACGGAAGGCGGCGATGGCGCCTGTCATCGATTCGTCATACGTGCCCTTGTAGGTGGGCACGACCTTGTATTTGGTCTGGCTGGCGTTGTATTGTTTGGCCAGATCGTTGACCCAGTCGCCGAGCGCTGCGCTCATCGAATGCCACCACTGAATCTCCACCTGTTGTGCCTGCGCTGGTGCGCAGACCGACAAGGCAATGGCAGCGCAGACCGCCAGATGCTTCGTTTGCATGAATATTTCCTCCGAGGATGACGAAAAGCACAAGGGCTGGATGCTATGCAGCCGATGTGACATTGATATGTCGTTGTCGCATGAGCCTTGCGCTTGCAACAACCGGGGAAACCCCTTGGGGTCCCCATGAGGGAAGCGATTGTGACTCTTTTGTGACAAGGTGTGGCGCATTTGCCGAGGCTTGCAAGGTTTTGTGCAATGCACCATGCTGCGGGTCGCGTGCCAGTCGCCTCCGCGTCGGTTCGTTCGCGCTGCAAACGCGCCGAGTCTCTTTTCTCCACACCCTTTCTTCTTATCGCCATGGCTACCAATTCGCTGGACAAGAACAAGATCAAATTCCTGCTGCTCGAGGGCATCCACGCTTCCGCCGTGGATGTGATCCGTGCTGCTGGCTACACCCAGATCGAGACGGTGTCCGGTGCGCTGCCGGACGAGGAACTCAAGCGCAAGATTGCGGATGTGCACTTCGTGGGCATCCGCTCGCGCACCCAGCTCACCGAAGAGGTGTTTGCCCAGGCGCACAAGCTGGTGGCCGTGGGCTGCTTTTGTATTGGCACCAACCAGGTGGACCTGAACGCCGCGCGCGAACGCGGCATTGCCGTTTTCAACGCGCCGTATTCCAACACCCGCTCTGTGGCCGAGCTGGTGCTGGCCGAGGCCATCCTGCTGCTGCGCGGCATCCCCGAGAAGAACGCGGTGGCGCACCGGGGTGGCTGGCTCAAGTCGGCCGACAACGCGTACGAAATCCGGGGCAAGACTTTGGGTATCGTGGGCTACGGCTCCATCGGCACGCAGCTGTCCGTGCTGGCCGAGGCCCTGGGCATGCAGGTGGCCTTCTTCGACGTGGTCAACAAGCTGCCGTTGGGCAATGCACGCCAGGTGCAGCATCTGCACGACCTGCTGGGGCAGTGCGACATCGTGAGCCTGCACGTGCCCGAACTGCCGTCCACCGAAGGCATGATCGGCGCCGCCGAAATCGCGGCGATGAAACCCGGCGGCATCCTCATCAACGCCGCGCGTGGCACGGTGGTGGATATTGAGGCGCTGGCAGAAGCGCTCAAAGCCAAGCAGCTGCTGGGCGCCGCCATCGACGTGTTCCCGGTGGAGCCGCGCACCAACAAGGACGAGTTCCAGTCGCCCCTGCGCGGCCTGGACAACGTGATTCTGACCCCCCACATCGGTGGCTCCACCATGGAAGCGCAAGCCAACATTGGCCTCGAAGTGGCGGAAAAGCTCGTGAAATACAGCGACAACGGCACCAGCACCTCGTCGGTCAACTTCCCCGAGGTGGCGCTGCCTGCACACCCTGGCAAGCACCGCCTGCTGCACATCCACCGCAACGTGCCGGGCGTGCTGTCGGAGATCAACCGCATCTTCTCGGACAACCAGATCAACATCTCGGCCCAGTACCTGCAGACCAACGAGAAGATCGGCTATGTGGTGATCGACATCGACGCGGCATCGTCCGACCTGGCGCTGGACAAGCTGGCCAAGGTCGGCGGCACACTGCGCAGCCGCGTGCTTTTCTGACGCTGTCCATCGGTCCCTGGCGCCGATCCGCGTAGCCCCGGCCCGGCGAGAGGAGGGCCGGTGGCTTAAAATCGCGCCCCCAAGGCTCATGGGCGCGCAGCGCCCGCCCCAGGTTGACCCCATGAATGTTCCGATTGCGTTGGCTGCCTTGCAGACGCAGGCTGCCGAGCCTGTGCGTCTGCGCGAAATTCCTTACAACTACACCTCGTTCTCCGACCGGGAGATCGTGATCCGCCTGCTGGGGTCTCCGGCCTGGGATGTGCTGGACCAGCTGCGCAAAGAGCGCCGCACCGGGCGATCTGCCCGCATGTTGTATGAAGTGCTGGGCGATATCTGGGTGGTGCAGCGCAACCCCTACCTGCAGGACGACCTGCTGGACAACCCCAACCGCCGCAAGCTCCTGGTCGATGCCCTGCAGCACCGGCTGGGCGAGATCGAAAAACGCCGCACACCCGACGACGACGCCGGGCGCGACCGTCTGGTGGGTGAACTGGTGGTGGCTGCGCGCCGCGCCGTGGCCGAATTCAACGCCACCTTCGAGCAGGCCGCGCAGCTGCGCCGCCAGATCCAGAAGACCCTGGGCCGCCTGACTGCCAAGGACAACATCAAGTTTGACGGCCTCTCGCGCGTGAGCCATGTGACCGACGCGACCGATTGGCGCGTTGAATACCCGTTTGTGGTGCTCACGCCGGATACGGAAACCGAGATGGCAGGCCTGGTCAAGGGCTGCATCGAGCTGGGCCTGACCATCATTCCACGCGGAGGCGGCACCGGCTACACCGGCGGCGCGATTCCGCTGACGTGGAAGAGCGTGGTCATCAACACCGAAAAGCTCGAAGCCATGACCGAGGTGGAGATGCGCCGCCTGCCGGGCATGGACCGCGAAGTGGGCACGGTGTGGACCGAGGCCGGCGTGGTCACCCAGCGCGTGGCCGATGCGGCCGAGCGTGCGGGTTTTGTGTTTGCCGTGGACCCGACCAGCGCCGAGGCCAGCTGCATCGGCGGCAACATCGCCATGAACGCGGGCGGCAAGAAGGCCGTGCTCTGGGGCACGGCGCTGGACAACCTGGCCAGCTGGCGCATGGTGACGCCCGACGCCCAGTGGCTCGAAGTGACGCGGCTGGACCACAACATGGGCAAGATCCATGACGCGGAGACGGCCACCTTCGATCTGCAGTATTTCGAGGCCGACGGCAAGACGCCCGTGCGCACCGAGCGCCTGGCCATCCCCGGTCGCACCTTCCGCAAGGAAGGCCTGGGCAAGGACGTGACGGACAAGTTTCTGTCGGGCCTGCCCGGTATCCAGAAAGAAGGTTGCGATGGCCTCATCACCAGCGCGCGCTGGGTGGTGCACCGCATGCCCGAGCACACGCGCACCGTGTGCATGGAGTTCTTCGGCAACGCCAAGGACGCCGTGCCTTCCATCGTCGAGATCAAGGACTTCATGTTCGCCGAGCAAAAGCGCAGTGGCGTGCTGCTGGCGGGGCTGGAGCACCTGGACGACCGCTACCTGAAGGCCGTGGGCTACGCCACCAAGAGCAAGAAGGGCAACGGTGGCCTGCCCAAGATGGTGCTGATAGGAGACATCGCGGGCGACAACGCCGACGACGTGGCCCGCGTGACCAGCGAGGTCGTGCGCCTGGCCAACACCCGCAGTGGCGAAGGTTTTGTGGCCATCACGGCCGAAGCGCGCAAGAAGTTCTGGGCCGACCGCAAGAAGACGGCCGCCATCAGCCGCCACACCAACGCCTTCAAGATCAACGAAGACGTGGTGATCCCGCTGCCGCGCATGGCCGAGTACACCGACGGCATCGAGCGCATCAACATCGAGCTCTCCCTGCGCAACAAGATCAAGCTGTGCGACGCGCTGACCGAGTTCTTCGAGCGGGGCAACCTGCCCTTGGGCAAACACGACGCCGATGACGAGGTGCCCTCGCCGGAGCTGCTGCAGGAGCGCGTGGCCCAGGCCATCGGTTTGGTGGAGGAGGTCCGCGCGCTGTGGCAAGGCTGGCTGCACGGTGTGGAAACCCTGTTTCCCCAACTGCAGGACCACACGCTGCGCGCGAGCTGGAAGATCCAGCTGCGGGCGCCGCTGCAAGGCATCTTCACCGGCGCGGCGTTCAAGCCCATCCTGGACGAGGCTGTGGCCATCCACAAGCGCGTGCTCAAGGGCCGGGTGTGGGTGGCGCTGCACATGCATGCGGGCGACGGCAATGTGCACACCAACCTGCCCGTCAACAGCGACGACTATGAGATGCTGCAGACCGCGCACGAGGCCGTGGCGCGCATCATGGTGCTGGCGCGCAGCCTGGACGGCGTGATTTCGGGCGAACACGGCATTGGCATCACCAAGCTGGAGTTCTTGACCGACGAAGAGCTGCTGCCGTTTGCGCAGTACAAGCAGCGGGTGGACCCCGAGGGCCGCTTCAATAAGGGTAAGTTGCTCCGGAATCAGGAGCTACCAGCGGTTGATGGACAAGCGCTGGAGGCCAATTTGGCTTCAAATTCGGCGTCGAAGCCCGCCTTGCAGGCCGACCTGACGAATGCCTACACCCCCAGTTTCGGCCTCATGGGGCACGAGTCGCTGATCATGCAGCAGAGCGACATCGGCGCGATTGCCGATTCGGTCAAGGACTGCCTGCGCTGCGGCAAGTGCAAGCCCGTGTGCTCCACGCACGTGCCACGCGCCAATTTGCTCTACAGCCCGCGCAACAAGATCCTGGCCACCTCGCTGCTGGTCGAGGCGTTTTTGTACGAAGAGCAGACCCGCCGGGGTGTGAGCATCAAGCACTGGCAGGAGTTTGAGGACGTGGCCGACCATTGCACGGTGTGCCACAAGTGCGAAAGCCCCTGCCCGGTGAAGATCGACTTCGGCGACGTCACCATGAACATGCGCAACCTGCTGCGCAAGATGGGCAAGAAGACGTTCCGGCCTGGCAACGCGCTGGCGATGACCATGCTCAACGCCACCAACCCGGACACCATCAAGTTCATGCGTTCGGCCATGGTGGATGTGGGCTTCAAGGCTCAGCGCCTGGCCGTGGATCTGCTGCGCAAGGTGGGCCGCAAGCAGACGGCCAAGCCGCCGGCGACGGTGGGCACGGCTCCGATCAAGGAGCAGGTGATCCATTTCATCAACAAGAAGCTGCCGGGGGGATTGCCCAAGAAGACGGCGCGCGCACTGCTCGATATCGAGGACAAGGACTACGTGCCCATCATCCGCAACCCGGCCACCACCACGGCCGAGACGGAAGCGGTGTTCTATTTCCCGGGGTGTGGCTCGGAGCGCCTGTTCAGCCAGGTCGGCCTGGCCACGCAGGCCATGCTGTGGCACACCGGGGTGCAAACCGTGCTGCCCCCGGGCTACCTGTGCTGCGGCTACCCCCAGCGCGGCTCGGGCCAGTTCGACAAGGCCGAGAAGATGATCACCGACAACCGGGTGCTCTTCCACCGCGTGGCCAACACGCTCAACTACCTTGACATCAAGACCGTGGTGGTGAGCTGTGGCACCTGCTACGACCAGCTGCAGGGCTACGAATTCGACAAGATCTTCCCGGGCAGCCGGATCATCGACATCCACGAGTACCTGCTGGAGAAGGGTGTCAGCCTGCAGGGCAAGGGGGCGTACCTGTACCACGAGCCTTGCCACAACCCGATGAAGCTTCAGGACTCGATGAAGACCGTGAAGGCGCTGGTGGGCGAGCAGGTCCTGAAGAGCGAACGCTGCTGCGGAGAGTCCGGCACGCTGGGCGTGACGCGCCCGGATGTGTCCACGCAAGTGCGCTTTCGCAAGGAAGAAGAAATCAAGAAGGGCGAGGCCCAGCTGCGTGCCAGCGGCGCAGTGGGCGCGCAGGACAACGTGAAGATCCTCACCAGCTGCCCGAGCTGCCTGCAGGGCCTGAACCGCTACGAAGGCGACCTGAACAACGGTCTGCTCGAAGCCGACTACATCGTGGTCGAGATGGCGCGCGAAATCCTGGGCGAGAACTGGATGCCCGACTATGTCCAGCGCGCCAACCAGGGCGGCATTGAGCGGGTGCTGGTCTGATGGTCTGCCCTTTGTGCGCCGAAGACGGTGGCGCATTGGTCTGGCGCGGTGAGCGCCTGCGTGTCATCCGTGCGCAGGAGGCGGGGTTTCCTGCCTTCTACCGCGTGGTCTGGAATGCGCATGTGGCCGAGTTCTCGGACCTGGCTGCTACCGAACGCGCCCACTGCATGGAGGCCGTGACGGTGGTGGAGCAGGCCCTGCGCCAGCACCTGTCGCCCACCAAGGTCAACATTGCGGCACTGGGCAACATGGTGCCGCACCTGCACTGGCATGTGATTGCGCGGTTTGACTGGGATACGCACTTCCCCTCACCCGTGTGGGCGGCTGCGCAGCGGCCCAGCCCTGCGGCGCAAGAGGCTGCAGTGCAGGCGCTGCTGCCAGCGCTGGAAACCGCCTTGCGTCTACAGCTGGCGCCCCTGGCTGCTGCGTGACTGGCGCTCTGCCAGGTGATGGAGCGTCTCCCGGCCCTCTGGGTGGTGGGGTCTGCGGCGAGTGGGACAATCATGGCCGTCGTTTCTGACAACAGTTTTCTCACAGGTGAATCCATGGCAGGTTTGAAAGCGGGCGCGCCCACGCCGCAGGCAATCACGGTGCACGAGGCATCGCGGGTGCTCGAAGTGGGGTTCTCCGATGGCGCCACGTTCCGCATTCCGTTTGAGCTGATGCGCGTGTATTCACCGTCGGCCGAAGTGCAGGGCCATGGCCCGGGCCAGGAAGTGCTGCAGACGGGCAAGCGGGAGGTCACGCTGGTCCACCTGGAGCCCGTGGGCAACTACGCGGTCAAGCCCACGTTTTCCGACGGGCACGAGAGTGGCATCTTTAGCTGGGATTACCTCTACGAATTGGGCCAGCAGCAAGACGCGCTGTGGACCCAATACACCGAGCGGCTGGCCGCCGCAGGGGCCGACCGCGATGCGCCCATGGCGCCCAAGGGTGGTGCCGGGGGCCATGCCTGCGGCAGCCATTGAGGCGGAAAGCCGGGTGGTTTTCTGGCGGAGCACAGAACGCGGCGGAAGCCCTTGTCCGTCAAGGTGCTATTGAAATGATAGCTGTTGGCGCAATATAGATAAGCGCTAGCGGCTGATTTTTCTTCAATAGTGTTGTCTAAATTGCGACAGATGCCCCATTTCAGTGCGGGGTTGTCGCTGTACCTCTGGCGTTCACGCGCCTAGCATGATTCTTATGAGTACCACGCATTTTGGTTTTCAGTCGGTGGATGAGCAGGAAAAGGCACGCCGCGTGCGGGGTGTGTTCGACTCCGTGGCCTCCAAGTACGACGTGATGAACGACCTCATGTCGGCGGGCCTGCACCGCGCCTGGAAGGCCTACACAGTGATGGTGGCCAACCTGCGCGAAGGCAGCCAGGTGCTGGACATTGCAGGCGGCACGGGCGACCTGGCGCTGGCGTTCTCCAAGAAGGTGGGTGCCACCGGCCGCGTGGTGCATACCGACATCAACGAAGCCATGCTGCGCGTGGGGCGTGACCGCCTGATCGATGCGGGTGTGGTGTTGCCGACGACGGTTTGCGATGCCGAAAAGCTGCCGTTCCCGGACGGGCATTTCGATGTGGTGAGCGTGGCCTTCGGCCTGCGCAACATGACGCACAAGGACCAGGCGATTGCCGAGATGTGCCGTGTGCTCAAGCCCGGCGGCAAGCTGCTGGTGCTCGAGTTTTCCAAGGTGGCCAAGCCGCTGGAGAAAGCGTACGACTGGTATTCGTTCAAGGTGCTGCCCCAGCTGGGCAAGCTGGTGGCCGGTGACGACGCGAGTTACCGGTATCTGGCTGAATCGATCCGCATGCATCCGGGCCAGGAAGAACTCAAAAGCCTCATGCAAAAAAATGGCTTTGGGCATGTGGACTATCACAACATGACAGGGGGCATTGTGGCCTTGCATGTTGGAATCAAGTGCTGAGCGTTTCGCTTGGTCATTAACGGAGACGGAGAAGTCATGATGAAACTGTGGTCTGTGGTGTTGGTCGCGATGCTGGCGTTTGCGCACGCCGATGCCGACGCCCGGCGACTGGGTGGTGGAAAATCGACGGGTCAGCAGTCGAACAACGTAACGCAACGCGAGTCGGCAACGCCGCCCGCGACGCCAGGTGCTCCGGCCCAGAGCGCTACCAATGCGGCTGCCAAGCCCGCCGCTGCGGGTGCGGCAGCCCCTGCGGCCGCAGCCGCCAAGAAGCCTTGGGGTGCGATGCTGGGTGGCCTGGCCGCCGGTCTGGGCCTGGCGTGGCTGGCCCACTCCCTGGGGCTGGGCGCAGGGTTCGGCAATATTCTGATGATCGCGCTGCTGGCGCTGGCCGCGTTTGCCATCTTCAAGATGGTGATGCGTGCACGCAGTGGTGGTGGTGGCGGCAATGGCGGTGCTGCTGCCGGCGGTGCTCCGTTCGCTTTCCAGGGGGCGGGTGCTGCAACGCCTGCCGCCGCGCAGGTGCCTCCACAGTACAGCCCGAACAACGTGGGCAACGACGCCTCGGCGCGCCCCTGGGAGCGCAGCAGCATGGCGTTCGACGCCTCGCGAGCTGCGCAGGGCGGGGTGGGCACGGGTGTGGTCATTGGCTCGGGCCTGTCGGGTTCCCAGAACTGGGGCATCCCGGAAGGCTTTGATACCGAGGGCTTCCTGTCTGCTGCCAAGCGCAATTTCGTCACTCTGCAAGCCGCCTGGGACCGTTCGGACATCAACACGCTGCGGTCCATGATGACCGACAGCATGTTGGGCGAGATCCGCACCCAGCTGACAGAGCGCGAAGACCACCGTGGCGTGCAGCCCAACCACACCGATGTGGTCATGATCGAAGCCCAGTTGCTGGGCATTGAAGACCTGGGTGATGGCTACATGGCCAGCGTCGAGTTCTCCGGCATGATCCGCGAAGAGCCTTCGGCGGGCCCGAGCCCCTTCCGTGAGGTCTGGAACATGACCAAACCCAAGGCCGGCAGCAGCGGCTGGCTGGTGGCGGGTGTGCAGGCCCTGCAGTAATAAAGGAAATGCCCCGCAGTGGGGCTATCCCAGTTCAGGGAATAATCGGGGACTATGGCAACACCACAGTCCCCTTTTTCGTTTCTGGACGGCCTCTTTGAGCGCGTGGCCGCCGGCCCCCAGCCCCCCCAATGGCTCGTGCACGAGATGCAGCAGCGGATCGTGCTGTTCCTCAACCACGTGCTGATGCAGGAAAAAGAGGCGATGGACCGTCTGGTGCGCCAGAAGGGCAGCATCGCCCGCGTACAGTGGCGCGCCTATTCGATGGCCCTGGCCATCACACCGGCCGGGCTGTTCAATCTCGCGCCGGAGGCCGCCGTGGCCGATCTGCGGCTGGAAGTGACCGAGACCTCTCCCTTCGCGCTGGCCCAGACCGCGCTGCGGGGTGACAAGCCCTCCATCCGCATCGAAGGCGATGTGCAGTTGGCCGCCGAGATCAACTGGCTGGTCGACCATGTGCGTTGGGATGTCGAGGAAGACCTCGCACGCGTGATGGGCGACGCCCCTGCCCATACCGTGGCGCAGGTTGCGCGCCGCGCCGCGCAGGCGCTGCGCCAGTTTGTGGGCGCACGCGTGGCACCATCGTCGTCGGCCTTGGTGCCCGTGCCCCCCGAGCCTGCCACGCCAGCTGCGCCGAACGGCGGATCCGAGCGGGCGGGGGCATGAAGCAGTTCCTCCGGGGGGGCGCCATCCTTTGGGTGGTGTTCCGGTACGGCCTGGATGCCATGGTGCTGGACAGCTTCCAGAAACCCTGGCTGCGCTCGGCATCACGGGTCCTGTCGTTCGGGCGCAACCTGGATGCACCACGCGGCCAGCGGCTGCGCCTGGCGCTGGAGCGCCTGGGGCCCATCTTCGTCAAGTTCGGCCAGGTGCTTTCGACGCGCCGCGACCTCCTTCCACCAGATGTGGCCGACGAGCTGGCCCGGCTGCAGGACCGCGTGCCCCCGTTCGACCCGGAAATTGCGATGGCCACCATCGAGCGGGCATTCCGCCGTCCGGTGGATGAAGTCTTCACTTCCTTTGAACGTGTGCCGGTGGCCAGCGCGTCGATTGCACAGGTGCATTTCGCCACGCTGCGCGACCGCAACGGCATCGAGCGCGAGGTGGCGGTCAAGGTGCTGCGCCCGGGCATGCTGCCCGTGATCGAGAAAGACCTGGGCCTCATGCGCATGATGGCCGGGTGGGTGGAGAACCTGTCAGCCGATGGCAAGCGCCTCAAGCCCCGCGAAGTGGTCGCCGAGTTTGACAACTACCTGCACGACGAGCTGGACCTGGTGCGCGAGGCTGCCAACGCCGCCCAACTGCGCCGCAACATGCAGGGGCTGGACCTGGTGCTGATCCCGGAGATCCTGTGGGACTTCTGTCACCCGGAGGTCATGGTGATGCAGCGCATGAACGGTGTGCCCATCAGCCAGATGGACCGCTTGCGCGACGCGGGCGTGGACATCCCCAAGCTGGCGCGCGACGGTGTCACCATCTTCTTCACCCAGGTGTTCCGCGACGGCTTCTTTCATGCCGACATGCACCCCGGCAACATCCAGGTGAGCCTGGACCCCGCCACCTTCGGGCGCTATATCTCGCTGGACTTCGGCATCGTGGGCACGCTCACCGAGTCTGACAAAGAGTATCTGGCACAGAACTTCGTGGCGTTCTTCCGGCGCGACTACAAGCGCGTGGCCGAGCTGCACATCGAAAGCGGCTGGGTGCCGCCCGAAACGCGGGTGAACGACCTCGAATCGGCCATCCGCGCCGTGTGCGAACCGTACTTCGACCGGCCGTTGAAGGAAATTTCGCTCGGCATGGTGCTGATGCGCCTGTTCCAGACCTCGCGGCGCTTCCATGTGGAGATCCAGCCGCAGCTGGTACTGCTGCAAAAGACGCTGCTCAACATCGAAGGCCTGGGCCGCGAGCTGGACCCGGAGCTCGACTTGTGGAGCACGGCCAAGCCGTTCCTGGAGAAGTGGATGCTGGAGCAGATGGGGCCGCAGCGCCTGTGGCGTGAGCTGCGGGCGGAGGCTCCCCACTATGCCAAACTGATCCCCGAGCTGCCACGCCTGCTGTATGACGCGCTGCGGCAGCGCCCGGCCGACCACCAGCACGCTCTGCGCGAACTGCTGGATGCGCAAAAACGCACCAATCGCCTGTTGCAAGGCATCATTTTTGCTGGGGTCGGGTTTGTGCTGGGATTGCTGGTCATGCAGCTGCTGGTCAGAATCCGGCTGTTTTAGAAGTCTGCCGACCCAGCGTTCTTGAACAGGAACGCCAAACTGACAGATTTCATTTCTTCACACCAGATAAATTGAGACAAAGAGAGAGGAGCGCGCCGTGCTGTTGACCCTGGTTATCGTTTACCTCCTGATCACGATTGGTATCGGTCTGCTGGCAGCCCGGCGCGTGAAGAACGCGGCGGACTTCGCCATCGCCGGGCGGCATCTGCCGCTGTACATGATCATCACCACCACGTTTGCCACGTGGTTCGGTTCGGAAACGGTGCTGGGCATTCCGGCCAAGTTCATCGAGGGCGGCCTTGGCAATGTCGTGGAAGATCCATTCGGCGCCGGCTTCTGCCTGATCCTGGTGGGCCTGTTCTTTGCGGGCAAGCTTTACCGCATGACGCTGCTGACCATCAGCGATTACTACCGGGAGCGCTACGGCCGCACGGTGGAGGTCGTCTGCTCGCTCATCATCATGCTCAGCTATCTGGGCTGGGTCTCGGCCCAGGTCACTGCGCTGGGCCTGGTGTTCAACCTGCTTTCGGGCGGCTCTATCAGTATTCCCATGGGCATGACCATCGGTGTGGTGTCCATCCTGGCGTACACGTTGTTTGGCGGCATGTGGTCGGTGGCGGTGACGGACTTCATCCAGATGATCATTCTGGTGGTGGGGCTGGCTGTGATTGCCGTGTTCGCGGGCAGCATGGCCGGCGGCGCTGGCAAGGTCATCGAATTCGCATCCAGCCGCGAGTTGTTCCGCTTCCTGCCCGAGCCCAAGTTCCATGACGTGGTTTTCTTCATTGCAGCGGGCGTGACCATGATGTTTGGCTCCATCCCGCAGCAGGACGTATTCCAGCGTGTCATGTCGGCCAACAACATCCAGGCGGCCACGCGCGGCCCGGTGATTGGCGGCATCTGCTACATCCTGTTCGCCTTCGTGCCCATGTTCCTGGTGGCCAGTGCGCTCATCATCATGCCCACCGAGACAGCCGCGCTGCTCAAGGACGATCCGCAAAAGGTGCTGCCCACGTTGGTGCTGGAGAAGATGCCGTTTGTGATGCAGGTGCTGTTTTTTGGTGCACTGCTGTCGGCGCTCAAGTCCACGGCCTCGGCCACGCTGCTGGCGCCCAGCGTGACCTTCACGGAGAACATCTGGCGGCAGTTTCGCCCGCACAGCTCTGACAAGCAGCATCTGCGGACCATGCGCATCACCACCCTGGTGTTCAGCGCCTGCGTGTTGGCGTATGCCATCTACATGCAGGGCACGTCGATCTACGAACTGGTGTCAGGCGCCTACCAGGTGCCGCTCGTGGGCGCCTTTGTGCCCCTGGTTTTTGGTCTCTACTGGAAACGTGCCACCACCCAAGGGGCCATATTTGCCATCGTGCTGGGGCTGGTGACCTGGTTGCTGTTCCTGGCAACGCCTGCCGGTGTTGTCTTCCCCGCGCAGCTGGCAGGCCTGCTCGCGGCGCTGGCGGGCATGCTGATCGGCTCGTTGGGCCCGCAGGCCATCCGCAACAGCCACGCATCCCATCACAAGCTGGTCGGGACGGAGTAACGCTGTGGAGATGGGCGTGCCGCCTATAATTGAGGGTTTTGCACTTTCCCTCAACACTCTGACATGCCTATCTACGCCTACAAATGCGGCTCCTGCGGCCATGCCAAGGATGTGCTGCAAAAAATCTCCGACGCGCCCCTGACGGTGTGCCCCGCCTGCGGTGCGGAGGCATTTTCCAAGCAAGTCACTGCGGCGGGCTTCCAGCTCAAGGGCTCGGGCTGGTACGTGACCGATTTTCGCGGTGGCAGCAGCGGCAATTCTGCCCCCGCGACCGACAGCAAGGCAGAGCCGAAAGCCGACGCTGCGGCACCTGCCAGTTCTGGTGATGCTCCTAAAAAAGAAGCGCCTAGTGTCGGTGCATCAAGCGCTGGCGGCAGTTCTGCCTCTTCAACCCCCTCCGCGAGCTGAGTCACCCTCATGGCTGCCCTGCGCAAATGGCTGTTGACAGGTCTTCTGGTGATCGTGCCGGGAGTCATCACGGCGTGGGTGCTCAACTGGATTGTGAGCACCCTGGACCAGACCCTGCAAATCCTGCCGGGCGCATGGCATCCCGACAAGCTGCTGGGCGTCCACGTGCCCGGCTTTGGTGTGGTGCTCACTCTGCTGATCCTGCTGGTGGTGGGCGCCATCGCCAGCAACTTCGCCGGCCGCAAGCTGGTGCAGTGGGGCGATGCGGTGGTGCACCGCATCCCCGTGGTGCGCTCCATCTATTCCAGTGTCAAGCAGGTCTCCGATACGCTGTTCTCCGAAAGCGGCAACGCCTTTCGCAAGGCGGTGCTGGTGCAGTGGCCGCGCGAGGGTGTCTGGACCGTGGCCTTCGTCACCGGGGCGCCCAACGGCGAGGTGGCCGCCTATCTGCGTGACGAGTTCGTGAGTGTGTATGTGCCCACCACGCCCAACCCCACAGGCGGCTATTTCGTGATGCTGCGCAAGAGCGACTGCGTCGAGCTCGACATGAGCGTGGACTCAGCCCTCAAATACATCGTTTCGATGGGTGTGGTCGCTCCGGCGGACCCCACGCTCATTTCTCCGGGTAAGTGAATCCCTTTTAATGCGCCCCCCGGGCGCCGGAAGTTTCTGCCATGGCCATGCGTTCCCACTATTGCGGTCTTGTGACCGAAGCCCTGATGGGCCAAACCGTCACCCTGTCGGGCTGGGTGAACCGCCGCCGCGACCATGGCGGCGTGATCTTCATCGACCTGCGTGACCGCGAAGGCTATGTGCAGGTGGTGTGCGATCCGGACCGTGCCGAGATGTTCAAGACCGCCGAAGACGTGCGCAACGAGTTCTGCGTGCAGGTGGTGGGCCTGGTGCGCCCCCGTCCCGACGGCACCACCAACGACAAGCTCAAGAGCGGCCAGATCGAAGTGCTGTGCCACGAGCTGAACGTGCTTAACCCATCGGTCACGCCTCCGTTCCAGATGGACGACGAAAACCTGTCGGAAACCACGCGCCTCACGCACCGCGTGATGGACCTGCGCCGCCCGCACATGCAGCGCAACATGATGCTGCGCTACAAGACCTCCATCCAGGTGCGCAACTTCCTGGACAAGGAAGGCTTCATCGACATCGAGACGCCCATGCTGGGCAAGAGCACGCCCGAAGGCGCGCGGGACTACCTGGTGCCCAGCCGCGTGCACGACGGCCAGTTCTTCGCGCTGCCCCAGTCGCCCCAGCTGTACAAGCAGATGCTGATGGTGGCCGGCTACGACCGCTACTACCAGATCACCAAGTGCTTCCGCGACGAAGACCTGCGCGCCGACCGCCAGCCCGAGTTCACGCAGATCGACTGCGAGACCTCGTTCCTTGGTGAGGAAGAGATCCGCGCGATCTTCCAGCGCATGATCGCTGAGGTGTTCCAGCAGCAGTTGGGTGTCGACCTGGGCGAATTCCCCATCATGACGTACCAGGAAGCGGCTTTCCGCTTCGGCTCCGACAAGCCTGACCTGCGTGTGAAGCTCGAATTCACCGAGCTGACTGAAGTGATGAAGGACGTGGACTTCAAGGTCTTCTCCGCCCCCGCCACCACCAAGGGTGGCCGTGTGGTGGCCCTGCGCGTGCCCGGTGGCTCGCAGATCTCGCGCGGCGAGATCGATGCGTACACCGAGTTCGTGAAGATCTACGGCGCCAAGGGCCTGGCCTGGATCAAGGTCAACGAAGTGGCCAATGGCCGCGAGGGCCTGCAGTCGCCCATCGTGAAGAACCTGCACGACGCGGCCATCGCCGAGATTCTGAAGCGCACCGGCGCGCAAGACGGTGACCTGCTGTTCTTCGGTGCCGACAAGGAAAAGGTCGTCAACGATTCCATCGGCGCGCTGCGCCTGAAGGTCGGCCACAGCGAATTCGGCAAGAAAAACGGCCTGTTCGAAAGCCGCTGGGCGCCGCTGTGGGTGGTGGACTTCCCGATGTTCGAGCATGACGAAGAAAACGACCGCTGGGCCGCCGTGCACCACCCCTTCACGTCGCCAAAGGATGGCCACGAGGACCTGATGGACACAGACCCTGGCAAATGCATCGCCAAGGCCTACGACATGGTGCTCAACGGCTGGGAGCTGGGTGGCGGTTCGGTGCGTATCCACCGCGCCGATGTGCAAAAGAAGGTGTTCGATGCACTCAAGATCACGCCCGAAGACGCACAGGCCAAGTTCGGCTACCTGCTCGATGCCCTGCAGTACGGTGCGCCTCCACACGGTGGCCTGGCTTTCGGCCTAGACCGCCTGATCACGCTGATGACCGGTGCAGAGTCGATCCGCGATGTGATCGCGTTCCCCAAGACCCAGCGCGCCCAGGATCTGCTCACGCAGGCGCCTTCGCCCGTGGACGAAAAGCAGCTGCGCGAACTGCACATCCGCCTGCGCAACATCGACGCTGTCAAGGCAGCTTGATCCGGGGCTTTCCCCGAACCCGGCAGATGCACTCCTGTGGCATCGCACTACAAAGCGGCAAGGGCCTGGCGGCCCGCGCCGCTTTTTTCTTGGCGAGCTCTGGACTCCAGGGTGCAAGCGCTGAAAGGAAACTCTCCATGCTTTCAATGAAAACCCCTGTCTTGCTGATGGGTGTGGTGCTGCTGGCCCTTATGGGCTGCGGCGAGAAAAAAACCGAACTGGGTCAGGGCGGCTCCGTGGTGACGGGCTCGGCGGGACCGGCAGGCGCACACAACGCAGCGCGCGAACTGCTGCGCTGCGAGGCCCCGGTGGCCACGCTGGCGCTGGCCGAGAATCCCAATGGCTACACCATGGGCTCGGGCTACCAGTTGCCGGCGTCGCCGGTGCCCCTGGTCAAGCTGCTGGCCCAGCAAAGTGGGTGTTTTCGGGTGGTGGACCGTTCGGCCGGGCTGCGCGGAACCATTCAGGAACAAGACCTGAAGGAATCTGGCGTGCTGCGCAAGAACTCCACCGTGTCCAAGGGCAAGGGCTATGAGGCGCAGTACACGCTGACACCCAGCCTCACTTTCAGTGAGCAAGATGCCGGGCGCGGCCTGGCCGGGGTGATCGCCATGATCCCGGTACTGCGAGACGTTGCCGGTCTGGCGGGGCTGGTGGAGCAGGTCAAGTTCAAGGAAGCGCAGACGGCCTTGCTGCTGTCCGACAACGAAACGACTGAGCAGGTTGCGGCAGCCACTGGGGCGGCGCGCACCACCGACCTGGGCGTGGGTGGGCTTGTGTTCGGCAAGCTGGGGGGCGCCGCGGGGGCCGGGTGGAGCAATACCAACGAAGGCAAGGTCATCGCCGCAGCATTCCTGGATGCGCACAACCAGCTGGTGGCGCAGGTCAGGGCACTGCAGGCCAAGGAGTTGCCGCCGCCGGTTCCTGCCACCACGACGGCTGCCCCGCGTTCCAAGGGCGGGTAGCGGCGCCATGACGGCAGCCCAGCAGCGGCCCTACAAGCTTCCGGAGTCGGTGCTGGTGGTCATCCACACTCCGGCTCTGGAGGTGCTGCTGATCCGCCGCACAGGCGGGGACGGGCATTGGCAGTCCGTCACCGGCAGCAAGGACCGACTGGATGAAGCTTTTGAGGAAACCGCGCGCCGCGAAGTGGCTGAGGAAACCGGCATTGACGCGCAGGCTACCGGCTGCGTGCTGACCGACTGGGCGCTGGAGAATGTCTACGACATCTGGCCGCAATGGCTGCACCGTTATGCACCGGGGGTTGTGCGCAACCGCGAGCGGGTGTTTGGCTTGTGTGTGCCTGCAGGCACGCCCGTGGTGCTGAGTCCGCGCGAACACGATGATTTCGAATGGCTGCCTTGGCAGCGTGCGGCCGAGCGCTGTTTCTCGGCCTCCAATGCCGAGGCCTGCTTGCTGCTTCCCCGCTTTGTGTAGGACGACTTTCGTGTTTTTACCCAACTTCGCGCAACCCGGACCCGTTGCTCACGGGTTCTTGGTGAGGGTTTTGACAAGGTGGTCTGAAAAACCTTCCGCCGCGGGCGAGGTGGCGCGCCGCGCGGGGCTGTAAAGGCACACGTAGCGCATCACCTCCGGCGACAAGATGCGGCGGCGCACCAGCCCCAGTGGCTTGGCCAGTGCGCCCACATAGTCGGGCGCCAGCGTCGCAGCCACATCGGCGGCAGCCAGGCCCATGGCGGTGGAGATGTTGTCCACGATCTCCACCGGCGTCACCCGCTGCCCGCTGGGCAGGCCGGTATGCATCTGCGCCACGCTGCGTTCGTGGTCCCGGCCCGCGGCCACCAGCGGGTAGGCGTGCAGCTGGTCCCAGGTCACGCTGCGCTTGTGGGCCAGGGGATGGGTGGGTGCGCACCACAGCACCCAGGGGCTCTCGAACAGCTGGATGCGCGTGACATCGTCACCACAAGCGCGATCCGGGCCCAGGGCCAAATCGGCGTCGCCGCTGGCGACCGCATCGACGAGTTTTTCCACGGGTACGTCGCGGATATGGATGCGCACCTTGGGTCGTTTTTGCACATAGGCCTTGATGGCCTTGGGCAGGATCACGCTGGCCACGACCAGCGGTGCGGCAATCCGCACGATGCCTGCTGCGCGGTTGCGCACATCGCTGGCGGCCGTCTGCGCCATGCGCAGGTGCTTGAGCACGGACTCAGCCGAAGCGAGAAACTCCCGTCCGGCGCTGGTGATGTCCACCCGGCGTGTGCTGCGCTCGAACAGCTTGAAGCCGAGCGCGTCTTCCAGCTCACTCACGAGCTGGCTTACCGCCGAGGGGGTGAGTGCCACACGGTCTGCGGTGGCCGCGAAGCTGCGCAGTTCGGCCACGGTGACAAAGGCTTCGAGTTGGCGTGGCGTGAAGTGGGGCAGAGACATGGCTGGCGCAGTGGGGTCGCTGGGGTGGTTCCATTCATTAGACCATCTTCACAATCCGGAAGAAAGCATTGATTGTGGTCAAGGAAAGCGCTGCAGATACTTCGCGACGGAACGGGCAAGGCTGCCTCGCCCTGTTGTCTGATTGGAGAATCCCCTTGAGCACCGACACCCTGAACGTCGCCGGCATCGCCGTATCGCCCCACCACTACATCGACGGCCAGCGCGTGGCGTCGGACCTGCGCTTCGACCTGCACTCGCCCGTCGACCAGGCGCTGCTGGGCCGCATCAGCGAGGGCTCTCCCGCGCATGTGGATGCCGCTGTTACTGCCGCAGCGCGCGCCTTCCCGGCGTGGAGTGCGCTCACGGCTGCCGAGCGCAAGCCCTACCTCGACCGTTTCGCGGCCGAGATCGGCCAGCGTGCCGAGGCCTTCTGCACGCTCGAATCCAACGATGCGGGCGTGCTGCTCTCGCGCATGAAGCACGGCGTGGTGCCGCGCGCCATGCTCAACATCACCTGGTTCGCCGAGCACGCGCTCACGCTGCAGGACCGCCCGATCGAGACCGAGCAGGCGACCCACCTCGTGCGCCACGACCCGGCCGGCGTGGTGGCCATCATCACGCCCTGGAACGCACCGCTGATGCTGGCGACCTGGAAGCTCGGCCCCGCCCTGGCCGCGGGCAACTGCGTCATCGTCAAGCCGCCGGAATGGGCGCCGCTGACCAGCAGCCTGCTGGCCGATTGCGCGCACGCGGCCGGCCTGCCACCCGGGGTGTTCAACATCGTGCAGGGCGCTGGCGCCAGCACCGGTGCGCGCCTGGTCAGCGACCCGCGCCTGGCGCGTATCTCGTTCACCGGCTCGGTGCCCACGGCCAAGTGGATCGCGCAGTCTGCGGGCGCCAACCTCGTGCCCTGCAGCCTGGAGCTCGGCGGCAAATCGGCCTTCATCGTGCTGGAAGACGCCGACATCGACAACGCTGCCGCCACCGGCGCGCTGATGTACCGCAACGCTGGCCAGGTGTGCCTGGCGGGCACGCGTTTCCTGGTGCACCGCAAGGTGCACGATGCCTTCGTGGCGGCCCTGCGCGGCTATGTGGAAAAGCTCACCGTGGGCGATCCGCGCGAGGATGCCACCGAGGTAGGGCCCATCATCCACCCGCGCCAGGTCGAGCGCGTGCACGGTTTTGTGCAGCGCGCCGTGGCCGATGGCGCCACGCTGCTCTGGGGCGGGGCGCACCACCCCTTCGGCGCGCAGTATTACCAGCCCACGCTGCTCACCGATGTGCGCCAGGACAGCGAGATCGTGCAGAACGAGGTCTTCGGCCCGGTGCTCACGCTGCAAACCTTCGACAGCGACGAGGAGGCCATTGCCCTGGCCAATGGCACGGACTACGGCCTGGGTGGCGTCTGCTACGGCCAAGCGGAACACGCCAGCGCCGTGGCGCAGCAGGTGCGCACCGGCTTCATCTGGGTCAACAGCTTCGGCATCCGTGACCTGGCCGCGCCCTTCGGCGGCATCAAACGCAGCGGCGTGGGCCGCGAGGGCGGGGACTGGAGTTTCGAGTTCTTCTGCGACGTCAAGGATGTTGTCGTCCCCAAAAAGCCGTTCCGCGCGAGCTTCAGCCACCGCTAACAAGTTCACAGGAGACACACACCATGGGAAGCATCGTTGGCGCCGCCATCGTCTCGCACCACCCCGGCCTGATGCAGTGCGAAGAGTTTCGCGTGCTGCAGGGGGCGGGGGCCGACTCGGACCTGATCCCCGGCTACGCGCGCCTGCGCGAGCGCATCGAGAAAGCCCGGCCCGATGTGGCCATCATCTTCGACTCGCACTGGTTCACCACCGGCTACCACTTGGTGGACGGTGCTCCGCGCTACCAGGGCATGTTCATCTCGGACGAGATGCCCTGGTACCTGCACGGCGTTCCTTACGACTACCGCGGCCATCCCGACCTGGCGCTGGAGATCGAGGCGGTCTCGCGCGAGCACAAAGGCTACAACCGCGTCATCAACCACCCGGACCTGGGCAAGCAGTACGCCACCATCAACCTGGTCAAGCAGCTGCGCCTGGAGCGCAGCGACACGCCGGTGGTCACCGTGAGCTCGTGCCAGAACTGCGACTGGCGCCACTTCCTGAAGTCGGGCGAAGCGATTGCCGAGGCCGTGCGCCGCAGCGACCTGCGCGTGCTGCTGCTCGCATCGGGTGCCCTGAGCCACAAGTTCAACCCCATCGACTGGAAGCCCAAGCACCCGCGCATCTTCCACGAGAGCAATGTCTCGCGCCCCGAGAACATCGTGAGTGACAAGGGCGCCATCGCACTCATGGAGCAGGGTCGGCACGATAGGGTGCTCGACCGCTGGCAGGACGAGTACCGCAAGATGCCCTGGGAGGCCTTCGGCGCCCACTACCTGCAGATGCTGGGCGCCATGGGTGGGGCGGACTGCCGAGCGCGCGGCGTGGCCTTGTCGGCCTATGAGAACGCACGCGGCACGGGCAACGTGCATATGTGGTTCGATGGCGAAGAAGCGGCCCGGAGGCTGGAGGTGGCGGCATGAACTTCGAATTCCCGATCACCGAACTGCCCGCCGTGATGCGGGGCCCGCGCGTGGAGCGCCGCCGCGTGCTGGTGGGCGGCAGCGCCTGCTGGGGTACCCTCGTGGAAGAGGGCGCGCAGCAGGGGCAACTTCGCCTGGACGATGGCCGCGTGGTGGACCCGGCCACGGTGCAGCACCTGCCGCCGGTCTCGCCCAGCAAGGTCATCGCGGTGCACATCTCGTACAGCTCGCGCAGCTTCGAGACGCGCAACCAGCCCAAACCGACCGAGACACCGACCTATTTCACCAAGCCACCGACCTCGGTCAACGGCCATGGCTGCGAGATCCACAAGCCCGCCGACAGCCTGTACCTGAACTACGAGGGCGAATACGCCGTGGTCATCGGCAAGACCTGCCGCAACGTGCTGCCCGACGAGGCGTGGGACTACATCGAAGGCTTTTGCCCGGCGCTCGACATGGGCCTGCAAAACTACCGCGACACCGACCAGGGCAGCATGCTGCGCGTGAAGGGCGCGGATACGCTGCTGCCCATCGGCCCGGGCATCGTGCGCGGCGTGAACCTGTTCGAACAGACGCTGCGCACCTACCGCAACGGCCTGGTGGTGCAGGAGGCGCACATCGGCGACGAGACCATCTGGGGCCCGCACTACGTGGTGGCCGACATCGCGCGCCACATCACCCTGGTGCCGGGCGACGTGATCCTTATGGGCACGCCTTGCCACTCGCGCTCGGTGGATCCGGGCGACCTGGTGGAGTGCGAGATCACCGGCCTGGGCCGCCTGGCGGGCACCGTGGTCGCCATTGACGCGCCGCGGGCCTCGGCCCTGGGCGTGGGCCACCAGCCCACCGACAGCCCCGAGGTGCGGCGCGTGGCCTGCGGCTTCGACGAGCGCGTGCCCGAGCACCTCAAGGCCAACTACCGGCAGGCTGCGAAGAAGTAACTCACAACCACACACAGGAGACGAACCATGACCCTTTCCCCATCCCTGTCGCGCCGCGATGCTTTGCAATGGGCCATTGCCAGTGCGGCGGGCGGCATGCCCTTCCTGGCCCATGCCCAGGCACTCGACACCGTGAAGATCCTGGCCGGCTTTGCCGCCGGCGGCACGGTGGACACCCTGGCGCGCCGCGTGGCCACCCAGATCACGGGCGGCTACGCCAAATCGGCCGTGGTGGAGAACAAGACCGGCGCGGGCGGGCAGATCGCCATCACCACGCTCAAGGCCGCCCCGGCGGACGGCGCCACGCTGCTGGCCACGCCAATGTCCATGCTGGGCATCTACCCCCACACCTACAAGAAGCTGCCCTACGACCCGGTGGCCGACGTGACGCCCGTCTCGCTGGGCGTGGTGTTCGACATGGGCTTTGCCGTGGGCCCGCAGGTGCCGGCCTCGGTGAAGACCGTGCCCGAGTTCCTGGAGTGGTGCAAGGCCAACCCCACGGGCGCGAACTTCGGCTCGCCCGCACCGGGCTCGGTGCCGCACTTCGTGGGCGAACTCATCAGCCGCGCGGGCAAGGTGGACATGCGCCACGTGGGCTTTCGGGGCTCGCAGCCCGCCATCCTGGACCTGCTGGGCGGGCAGATCGCAGCCGTCTTGGCGCCGGTGGGCGAATTTTTGCCGCACCTTCAGGGCGGCAAGCTGCGCGTGCTCGCTACCTCGGGCGCCACGCGCAACAAGTTCGTGCCGGGCGTCAGCACTCTGGTCGAACAGGGCTTGCAGGACATGGTCTACGGTGAGTGGTTCGGCTTTTTCCTTCCGGGTAAGGCCCCGGCCGAGGTGGTGCAAAAGGCCAATGCCGCCATCCGCGCTGCGCTGGCCGACAAGGACGTGGTTGCCGGGCTGGCCGCCATGGGGCTGGAGGCGCGCTCGTCGAGCCCGGCCGAGCTGGCGGCGCTGCTCAAGGCCGACGGCGACAAGTGGGGCCCCATCGTGAAGGCCATCGGCTTCACCGCTGAATCCTGAGGCCCGCACGATGCTCGACGACGCATTGATCCAGCAACTGGCCCGTGAACTGCACCAGGCCGAGAAGACCCGTGTGCAGGTGGAGCATTTCTCCAGGCGCCACCCCGGCATGACGGTGCAGGACGGCTATGCCATCTCGCGCGCCTGGGTGGCGATGAAGATCGCCGAAGGGCGCACGGTGCGCGGCCACAAGATCGGCCTGACCTCTCGCGCCATGCAGGTCGCCAGCCAGATCACCGAGCCCGACTTCGGCACGCTGCTGGATGACATGTTTTTTGCCGAGGGCGGCGACATCCCCGTGCAGCGCTTCATCCTGCCGCGCGTGGAGGTGGAGCTGGCCTTCGTGCTCAACAAGCCGCTGCGCGGCGAGCCGGGGCGCCCCCCGGTGAACATCTTCGACGTGCTGGCCGCCACCGAGTACGTGGTGCCCGCCATCGAGATCATCGACGCGCGCATCGAGCAGCACGACCGCCACACCGGCGTGATGCGCAAGGTCTTCGACACCATCTCGGACAACGCGGCCAATGCTGGCATCGTCACCGGCGGGCGCCCCGTGCGGCCCGATGCCGTGGACCTGCGCTGGTGCGGTGCGCTGCTTTACAAGAACGGGGTGATCGAGGAGTCGGGCCTGGCGGCCGCCGTGCTCAACCACCCGGCCACGGGGGTGGCCTGGCTGGCCAACAAGCTCGCGCCCTATGGCGAGGGGCTGAAGGCGGGCGAGGTGGTGCTGGGCGGCTCGTTCACGCGGCCCGTGGCGGCTGCTGCGGGCGACACCTTCCATGCGGACTATGGGCCGCTGGGCAACATCGCGTTCCGTTTCGTCTGAGGGAGGGGCTGTGCAGACACCGGTGAACACTTTCAAGCAGGCCCTGGCCGCGCGCACGCCGCAGATCGGCCTGTGGTTTGGCCTGGCCAGCGGCTATGCGGCCGAGCTGGTGGCGGGCGCGGGCTTCGACTGGCTGCTGCTGGACGGGGAGCATGCGCCCAACGACGTCCCGCGCATGCTGGAGCAGCTGCAGGGCATCGCCAGCGCCCGCGCCATGCTGGGCTCCGGCCCGCACCCAGTGGCTCGGGTGCCGGTGGGCGACACGGCGCTGATCAAGCAGTACCTGGACATCGGCGCGCAGACCCTGCTGGTGCCCATGGTGGACACTCCCGAACAGGCGGCTCAGCTGGTGCGCGCCATGCGCTATCCGCAGGATGACGGGCAGGGCGGCATCCGTGGCATGGGTGCCGGGCTGGCGCGCGCCTCGCAGTGGATGCGCTACCCCGGCTACCCGAAGGAGGCCAATGCCCAGGTGTGCCTGCTGGTGCAGGCCGAAAGCACCCTCGCCATCGAGAACCTGGATGCGATCGCCCGCACGCCGGGCGTGGATGGCGTCTTCTTCGGCCCGGCCGACCTGTCGGCCAGCATGGGTCATGTGGGCAACCCGGGCCACCCCGCGGTGCAGGCCGCCATCGAGGACGGCATCCGCCGCGTGCTGGCCGCAGGCAAGGCGCCCGGTATCCTGATGGCCGATGAAAAGCTCGCACGCCGTTACCTGGAGCTGGGCGCCGTCTTCGTGGCCGTAGGGGTGGACACGAGCGTGCTGGTGGCCGCCACGCGCGACCTGGCGGCGCGCTATGGCAGGCCGGTGTGCCTGGGTCCGTCCGTTGCCGCGCCATCGCCGCCAGCCGTGTACTGAAAGCGGCAGTGGGCAGGCGATGGAGGCGGAGTGCCTATCCCAATGGCCGCAGCCTGAGCCTGTCCATCGGATCGTCAGGCTCCGTGCTGTCAGTCTCACTGGGGTCGTCATCGCTCAACGCCCTGGTGGCGGGGCCCGTCTCGGCCGCGTTGCGTGAACGGATGACCACGCCGCCGGGCCTCCGTTCGCTGTCTTGCCCCAGGATGGCGCGCACCGGCGTGCTGCCCACACGGGCGCGCAAGGCGTCGATGGCTTCCTGCAGCGGTTCCGGCGACGCCATGCGTGCCCGGTGGCGCAGCAGTACCTGCTGGGACATGTCCACCAATTTGGAATTGAGTGTTTTCTCGGCCTGGGCCAGCAGATGATGGACTGCGCCTGTCGGGTCTCCGTGCAGGCTTTGGGCCATCGCGGCCTCGGCGGTTTTGTTGATGTGGAGCAGGCACTCGCGCACCAGGTCGCCGTAGGGCGTGTGCAGGTTGCAGGCATTGGCCAGCAGTTCGGTCAGGCCGCGCGTGTTGGCATAGCGCATGCCGAGCGCACGCACCCAACCCTCGCTGTCCGACAGATCGATCGACGTGACGGCCAGCACCGCCAGCAGACTGCCCAGGTTGCACGCGGCCTCGAAATCAAAGCTGCTGGACGTGATCTCGCGTGCCATGCTGCGCACCGACTCCACCGCCTGCGAGAACTGCCGCTGCTGGATGAGCTGCAGCGTGCGCGCCACCTCGGCAAAGCGCTGCACGCGGGCGCTACCCTGGTGCCGCTCCAGAATGCGGCCAAAGTCGGCCATGCAGCGCTCGATGCCCTTGCGATCGCTCTCGGCAAAGTACGAGAACGTGAGCAGCACCAGCGACTGGAAGTCAAACAGCTTGGAGTCGATGCCCAGGATGGCGGCCCGTGCCAGCACCTTGGTGGCGGTTTCGCGGTCGCCCATGTAGTACGACATCATTCCCAGCTTCTGCAGGCGCACCACCGAATCCGGCGTCAGGCCACTGGCCGTCCGGTAGGTTTCGATGGCCTGCGAGAAATTGCCCAGCTCCACCTGCGCCCGGCCCAGCACGTCGTAGGCATCGGCAAACGAGGCATCTTCGCCAATCAGCTCCTGCAAGGTGGTCACGGCGCGTGCCGCCTGGCCCGATTCGATCTGCGCGCGCGCCACGCCCAGTTTGGCCCAGGGCAGCGCGCGGGCGGCGATCACGGCCTCGAACAGCGTGCGGGCCTCGTCGTGGCGGCCCAGGCGCAGCAGCAACTCGGAGCCAATGCGCGCGGCGTACAGCCAATAGGGTTGGCGCGACTCGAAGCGGGCCACGCACAGGCGGGCAGCCCGCTCGAAATCTTCGGCCTCGATGGCGTCAAAAATTGGGCGCAGATGGATCTTGCGCAGACGTGCCAGGCTCAGGCGCTCGAACAGCGCGCTGGGCGTGAACGGCTTGAGCAGGTAGCCATCGAGTGCGGATTCGGCGGCTTCGGCCACGGCGGCATACGAAGCCTCGGACGTGACCATGAAAAACACGGTGGAAAACGGCAGGAGCTGTGCGCGCCGCAGGTCGTCCAGCAAGGTCTGGCCTGAGTAGCCGCCTTCGCCAAAGTATTGCTCGCACAACACATAGTCGAACACGGTGTGCTCCAGCCGGTTGCGTGCGTCCTGCACACGGCTGCATTGCACGATGCGGGTCACGCCGTACTCGCGCAGCTGGCCCACGAGGATGCTGCGTGAGGTGGCGTTGCTGTCGACAATGAGCGCCAGCACCGCAGGGGCGGCAGATGGAACGGTCTCGGTAGCCATTCAGGGTGTGTACCGGTCTCGCTGGAGCGGGGGAGTGGATGTAACCCAGTGTAAGGCGCTGGTGCCCCTGGCAGCGTCGTACAAACCCGCAGCCAGTGCGGCTTGCGACACAATCAGACCATGCAACACGACGACATTCTGCGGGTGGCCACCTACAACATCCACAAAGGCGTACAAGGCATCGGCCCGGCGCGCAGGCTGGAGATCCACAACCTGGGGCTGGCGGTAGAGCAACTCGACGCCGACATCGTCTGCCT
This sequence comes from Acidovorax sp. Root267, assembly GCF_001429215.1. NCBI lineage: Bacteria > Pseudomonadati > Pseudomonadota > Betaproteobacteria > Burkholderiales > Comamonadaceae > Acidovorax > Acidovorax sp. Root267. The sequence goes on along the minus strand of NZ_LMJC01000030.1, from coordinate 207,325 downwards.
GCAGGAAGTGCGCAAGCTCCACCGGCGGGAACAGGCGTATTTTCAGCGCTGGCCCGAGCTGCCCCAGGCCGAATTCCTGGCCCCCGAGGGCTATGAGGCCGTGTACCGCACCAACGCCATCACCAAACATGGCGAGCACGGCAATGCCCTGCTGTCACGCTGGCCCGTGATCGGCCACCAGCACGAGGACATCTCGGACCACCGCTTCGAGCAGCGCGGGCTGCTGCATGTGGAGGTGGACGCCCATGGCCGCCGCATCCATGTGATCGTGGTGCACCTGGGGCTGATCCCGGGCAGCCGCATCCGCCAGATCGAGCGCCTGCAGCGCTTCATTGAACGCGAGGTGCCGCCCGGTGCGCCCCTGGTGGTGGCCGGCGACTTCAACGACTGGGGCTTGCAGATCAAGCGCATGCTGGCCGGTTTTGCACTGCATGAGTTTGATGCGCCCCGTGCCTTCACGTACCCCGCGCGGCTGCCGCTGGCCCAGTTGGACCATGTGTATGTGCGTGGCCTCACGCCACTGTCGCTGCACGTGCCGCGCGGTCGCATCTGGTGGCGCATGTCGGACCATTTGCCGCTGATTGCGGAGTTCAGGCTTTGAACGCCCCCCTGAGTCGCTTCGCGCCTTCCCCCGCGGGGGGACGCCACCCATGGCCTGGCAAAGCCAGTTCCACGGTGGCACTGGCCTTGTGCGCGCCCGTTTCCACATTCGCTGGCGGTGCGCTGCACGGTGGATGGGCGCGATGAGCAAGAAGTCGCTGTTCCGGGCTCACAGGGCTGAGTTTTCGGACGACCACCGGGTGCGACTGCTGCAAGGGGCCGAGGAGCTGTTTCCCGCCCTGATCGAGGCCATGGATGCGGCGCTGTCGGACATCCAGTTTGAAACCTACATTTTTGATTTCACCGGTGCCGGCGCGGCGGTGGCCGAGGCGCTGATGCGGGCCGCCGAGCGCGGCGTGCGCACCCAGTTGGTGGTGGATGGGGTGGGCACGGGCACCTTGCCGCACAGCTGGGCAGAACGCTTGCAGGCCTCGGGCGTGCAGTACCGCGTGTATTCCCCCTTGGGGCCGTTGGGCCTGCTGTTGCCCCACCGGTGGCGCCGGCTGCACCGCAAGCTGTGCGTGGTGGATGGATGCATGCTGTTCTGCGGCGGCATCAATGTGCTGGACGACTTTCACGACCCCAACTACGGCACGCTGGATGCGCCGCGCTTTGACTTTGCCGTGCAGGCCACCGGCAGCCTGGTCGCGCCGGCCAGCGAAACCATGGACCAGCTGTGGTGGCGCATGCAGGCAGTGCGCGACGCGCGCCAGCGCCGCCTGCCCGAAGCCCTGCAGGCCCTGCGCGCCGCTAGCGCGGCCCGGCATGCCGTGCGGACTGCGGAGGCAGGCCCGCCCATGCGGGCCGCGCTGGTGCTGCGCGACAACGTGCGCAACCGCAGCCGCATCGAGAAAGCCTACCGCCGGGCCATCGGCGCGGCACGGCACGAAGTCATCATCGCCAACGCCTACTTCATGCCCGGCGGCAAGCTGCGCCGCGCGTTGGTGATGGCCGCGCGCCGGGGCGTGCGCGTGCGCTTGCTGCTGCAGGGGCGCTACGAGTACTTCATGCAGTACCACGCGGCGCGGCCGGTGTATGGCGCGCTGCTGGAGGCCGGAGTGGAGATCCACGAATACGCGCCCAGCTTCCTGCACGCCAAGGTGGCGGTCATCGACGCGCTGGGCGAAAACCCCTGGGCCACCGTGGGCTCGTCCAACCTGGATCCCCTGAGCCTGCTGCTGGCGCGCGAGGCCAACGTGGTGGTGGAAGACGCCGCCTTTGCCACCGACCTGCGCCAGCGCCTGGTGCACGCCATGCAGCATGCTGGCCGGCGCATGGACCCGGCGCGTTACGCGAACCGCCCCCTGCGCCAGCGCGTCCTGGATCGCATCGCCTTCGGCCTCATGCGGCTGGCGCTGTGGGTCACTGGAAACCGGTATTGAAGACCCCTCTGACCCGCAGCCCGCAGGGGTCGCCACCGGGCGAAGCCGGTTCCACGGCGGCACTTGCTGAGGGTGCGCCGCTTGCCTGCGCCCCGGGGGCTGATTCGCGCCAGGGACGACGGAATCCTGCAAGATTGTTTGCTATTATTTTGGTAGCTGTTTGCGCTTGTCCAACAAGCGCTAGGGGCCTAAAACCCTTGGAATCCATGCCCTGGCATTCGCTGTTACGATTCTGGCCATGTCCAGCCAACCCGCCGCCGATATGACGCCCACCCCGCCGGATGATGAAGGCACGCCCGTCTCCGTGAAGATTCGCGAGCGCCTTGCCGCTGCCCGCAAGCGCTTTCATGCCAACGACAACATTGCAGAGTTCATCGAGCCCGGTGAGCTGGAGAAGCTGCTCGATGAGGTCGAGGTCAAGATGCAGGGTGTGCTCGACAGCATGGTGATCAACACCGTGGGCGACCACAACACTAACAACACCGCGCGCCGCGTGGCCAAGATGTACCTCAACGAGGTGTTCAAGGGCCGCTACGTGGCCCAGCCGCCGATTACCGAATTCCCCAACGCCGAGCACTTGAATGAGCTCATGATCGTCGGCCCCATCACCGTGCGCAGTGCCTGCAGCCACCATTTCTGCCCGGTCATCGGCAAGATCTGGATCGGCGTGATGCCCAACGAACACACCAACGTGATCGGCCTGTCCAAGTACGCGCGCCTGGTCGACTGGGTCATGGGCCGGCCCCAGATCCAGGAAGAAGCCGTGGTGCAGCTGGCGGACCTGATCATGGAAAAGACCCAGCCCGACGGCCTGGCCATCGTGATGGAGGCGAGCCACTTCTGCATGTCCTGGCGCGGTGTGCGCGAGATGGACAGCAAGATGATCAACTCGGTGATGCGCGGCGTGTTCCTCAAGGACAGCGCCCTGCGTCGCGAATTTTTGTCACTCATCCCGGGAAGGAACTAACCCATGTTGGTACGCCTGCTTTACGCCAGCCGCGCTGTCGATACCTCGCCCGCCGCCATTGAGGCCATCCTGACCCAGTCGCGCCAGCACAACCCGGGCTGCGGCATCACGGGCGTGCTTTGTTACGGCGGCGGGGTCTTCCTGCAAGCCATCGAGGGTGGCCGCTCCGCCGTGAGCGACCTGTATGGCCACATCCAGAAGGATCCGCGCCACAAGAACGTGGAATTGCTGCACTACGAGGAAATCGCCGAGCGCCGCTTTGGCGGCTGGACGATGGGGCAGGTCAACCTGTCCAAGATCAACCATTCGATCCTGCTCAAGTATTCCGAAAAGCCCGAGCTGGACCCGTATGCGGTCTCGGGCAAGGTGTCGTTTGCGTTGCTGGAAGAGTTGATGGCCACGGCCTCCATCATCGGCCGGGCCTGAAAAGCGGGGCGCTTTGCTACTGCGCCAGCCGATTCCGGGCCTGCTGTGCTCGCCGTACGAGAGTACGGCTGCGCGCATCGACCCAGACTAGGCTGGCTCGCTACGCAAATCGCCCCACTTTTCTTCGCAGCCGTCCATCACGTTTTGCAGCCGCAGCCGCCCAGAAGGCGCTGCGGCTTTTCTGTTCAGGCCGTTCTTTTCCCCGCCCGTGACCTTTACCGCCTTCGCCCTCATCATCCTCGCCGGCCTCATCCACGCGTGCTGGAACATCGTGGCCAAGAAGGCCGGGGGGGACTCGCGGTTTGCGTTCTTCACCTCGGTGATCATGATGGTCGTCTGGGCGCCGCTGGGCTGGTACCTGGGGCGCGACGCCGTGCCGCAGTGGGGCGCGGTGGAGTGGGGTTTTGTCGCCGCCAGCGGGCTGCTGCATGTGGCGTACTTCGTCATCCTGCTGCGCGGCTACCGTGTGGCGGACCTCACCGTGGTCTACCCGCTGGCGCGCGGCTCGGGGCCGCTGTTGTCGTCGCTGGTGGCCATCACGCTGCTGGGTGAGCAGATCTCGGCGCTGGGTGCCTTGGGCATCGTGGGCGTGGTGGGGGGCGTGTTCCTGATTGCGGGCGGCCCGGGCCTGCTGCGCGCCGCGCACGACCCTGCCGCACGGGCGCGGGTGCACAAAGGCATGTTGTACGGCCTGCTCACGGGGGCCTTCATTGCCAGCTACACGGTGGTCGACGGCTATGCGGTCAAGTTTCTGCTGATGTCGCCCATTCTGGTGGACTACATGGGCAACTTTGTGCGTGTGGGCCTGCTGGCGCCGGTAGTGCTGCGCGACCTGCCCACGGCCCGCACGCTGTGGCTGGCGCAGTGGCGTTTTGCGCTGGCCGTGGCGGTGGTCAGCCCCGTGGCCTATGTGCTGGTGCTGTATGCCATGCAGCAGGCACCCCTGTCGCACGTGGCCCCGGCGCGCGAGGTGTCCATGCTGTTTGCCGCCCTCATCGGCGGGCACCTGCTGGGCGAGGGTGACCGCATGGCGCGCATTTTTGGCGCGCTGTGCATTGCGGCAGGCGTCACGGCGTTGGCCTTGGGATGACGGCCGCCGCACCACAAACCCTGCTGCTGGGCTGCGACTTCTCCAGCAGCCCCACGCGGCGCAAGCCCATCGTGTTGGCGCTGGGCCAACGCCGGGGCGCACGCGTGCAGCTCGCTGCGCTGGAGCGGTTCGATACCCTGGCCGCGTTCGGCCGATGGCTGTCTCAGCCCGGCGACTGGGTGGGCGGCTTTGACCTGCCCTTTGGCCTGCCGCGCGAGCTGGTGCAGGCGTTGGGTTGGCCCACAGACTGGCTGGCGTGCATGCAACACTACCGCAGCCTCAGCCGCGCGCAGATCCGCGACCAGTTCGCAGCGTTCTGCGATGCCCGCCCGGTGGGTGGAAAATTTGCCCACCGCGGCACCGACGGCCCCGCAGGCTCCAGCCCCTCGATGAAATGGGTGAACCCGCCCGTGGCGTACATGCTGCACGCGGGTGTGCCATTGCTGCTGGACGCCGGTGTGCATGTGCCGGGCCTGCACGATGGCGACCCCCGCCGCGTGGGGCTGGAGGCCTACCCCGGTCTTTTGGCGCGTGAGGTGCTGCAGCGGCGCAGCTACAAGAGCGATGACCGTGCCAAGCAGACCCCCGAGCGACTCATCGCCCGCAAGGACCTTCTCACTGCGCTGGAGGTCGGCCAGACCCGGCTGGGCCTGCGCCTGGCGCTCAGCCACGCCCAGCGCGATGCCCTCGTGGACGACGCCAGCGGCGACAGCCTGGATGCCGTGTTGTGCCTGGTGCAAGCTGCCTGGGCCGAGCGGCGCCATGCCGAGGGCGGCGACGCGCTGTATGGCCTGCCACCGGGGCTGGACCCGCTGGAGGGCTGGATCGTGACGGCCAATGCCCCCGCTTTTCAAGGCATCGGCCCGGCACACGGTGCGTAGCATGGCCGGGACACGCTGGATGTTTCCCCCACCGCCATGCCCGTTGTTTCCCGTTTCCTGTTCGCCCTGGCCCTGCTGAACCCGCAGACGCCGCTGGTGCAGGCCGCCCCCGCGCCCTGGTACTACTGGCGCAGCACGGTGGACGGTGCGCGGGTCTGTGCACAAACCTCCCCCGGCCAGGGCTGGCAGCGCGACAGCGCCGCGCACGAAGGCCCCGGCTGCCGGCCGCGCCGCAAAGTGCTCATCGTGCCCATGCGGTAGCAGAGAGCGCCCGGCACCACGTGCCTGTCTGCCTGCGTTCGGTTGTTATAAAAATCATAGCTATAAGCGCTTTGTACGTAAGCGCTAGCAAGCAAAAAGTCTTGCAATAGTGTGTATACATTCGATAATGGAGCGCATGACCGAACTGATCCTGATCCGCCACGGAGAGACCGACTGGAACCGCGAACTGCGCTTTCAAGGCCATGTGGACGTGCCCCTCAACGCCACAGGCCACGAACAGGCCCGCCGCCTGGCCGAACGCCTGGCCGCCGACCAGCTGGTGGTGGACCACCTGGTCTGCAGCGACCTCATCCGCACGCAGCAGACCGCAAGCCCCAGCCTGCAGGTGCTGTTCCCGCAACTGCATATCGACACCCTCACCGACAGCAGCCTGCGCGAGCAAAACTTCGGCATCGTGGACGGCAAGCGGGTGGACGACGTCAAGGCGGACCACGCCGATGCGTGGGAGCGATGGCTGCGCTTTGAAGCCGACTACGGCATGCCCGGGGGCGAAACCACCCGCCAGTTCCACACCCGCGTGATGGACGCCGTGCGCCGCATCGCGCAGCAGTACCAGGGCCAGAAGGTCATGGTCGTGACCCACGGCGGCGTGCTCGACATGATCTGGCGCACAGCCCGTGGCACGGGCCTGGATGGCCCCCGCCAGAGCGACATCCCCAACGCTGGCCTGAACCGCGTGCGGGTGGATGGCGATGCCGTGGAGGTGCTGGACTGGGCCGATGTGCGGCACCTGGCCGATCTGCCGGCGCAGCCGGTGTACGACCAGACGAAGCTGCTGGTGCGGTGAAACCGGGGCAGCGTGGCTTGACGGCGCTTTTGCTTGGCAGGTTCCGTCGCTGCCCTGCCCCGCGCATCGAAAAAATGGGAACTGCCTCGCTCCGTATATAGATTTCGTAAAGATTGCAGAGGCTGGCTTGACGCTCGGTTTTGTGCGGTGCAATATTCGCCCCGTCGTCACTTCGGAGCCGCGCGCGTGGACAGTGCCAGTTGTAGATCAGGTGTGAAGAGCGCCCTTGCGGGTGCGGCACATTCGGCTGCGTAGCGCCCTGAGTCCGCGCTGTGCGCCACATGGCCGCAGCGATGTGTTTGCCCCTCCGTGGCAAGCCATTTCTTAACGTTTCACCACAAACCGGGCCGCATTGCCGCGTGCTCGTCACACCCCATCTTTCCAATGCAGAAGCTTGCGGGCCGCAACAGCGGCGCGTTGCTGCGCCACGCCCGGCTGTTTTCAAAGCCCCCCGAAAGCCACAAGGCCAAGGAAGCCAGAAAGAGTCCCATGAGCCGAAAAGAACCCACACGCCGTGTGCCCGCAGCAGGCTGCACGCGCGGCCCGTTCCTCCCCACGATGCGCGCAGTGCGATCCGTGCGCCCTGGCCTGCCAGCGCGCCAGCGCCTGGGCGCTGCAGCTGCCGTGCTGGGTTTTGCCTTGCAGGAAGCCCATGCAGCGGGCGGTCACCACGCGGTGGACGACGCCGCCATCCTGGAGCCCGGCCAGTGCCAGGTTGAAACCTGGGCAGACCGGGAGCGGGGGGGCGGCCGCACGCTGGTGCACCTGGGCTCAGCCTGCCGGATCGGCCCGCTGGAGCTGGGCCTGAATCTGGACCGCACGCGCTGGTCTGGCAGTGATGCAGCAGTGAGCGGAGGCCCGCAGGTCAAATGGGCCGCGCCGCTGACCGAATCGCTCAGTGTGGGTGTCGTGGTCTCGGCCGCCTGGCAGGACGCCCGGCCACGGTTTGCTGGCAGCGCGGTGGTGTTCCCCGTGACCTGGCAACCGGCCGAGCGCCTGGCAGTCCATATGAACCTGGGCCGTGATTTCCGCCGCCAAGGGCCCGATCTCCCGCGCAGCAGCGCAGCCCTGGAGTGGGCCGCCACGCCGCACTGGTCGCTGGTGGCAGAACGCTTCCGTGAGAGCGACGCCAGCTTCTGGCGCCTGGGCGCGCGCTACGCGGTGACCGACGCGCTCAGCGTGGACCTGAGCCAGGCGCGGGGTGTTACAGGCGGTGCGCCCGCCTGGTGGACGGTGGGGCTCAACTGGGCCTTCCAGCGGTGATGTCGGCCATGCACCGCAACCTGAAAAACACCACGCCCCAACTGGCCGTCAACGAAAGCCCCCGTGGTTTTGGCTGGGTGGACGGCCTGGTTCTGCTGGCATTGATGGGCCTGCTGTGGAGCGCCTTGCACTTTGGCAAGGGCATGCTGGTGCACTTCGATGCGGCGAGCACGCCCCCGCTCGACATGTCGCCCGGCCAGATTCCCTACTACGCCGGGCGCACGCTGCTGCGCATGTGGATCGCCTTCGGCTTTTCGCTGTTCTTCGCGATTGCCGTCGGTTACCTGGCGGCCAAGAGCCGCGCGGCCCGCGCTGTCATCCTGCCCGCGCTGGACGTGCTGCAGTCGGTGCCCGTGCTGGGCTTTTTGTCGGCCACCGTGGCGGGGTTCATGGCGCTGTTTCCCGGCAGCCTGCTGGGGGTGGAGTGCGCGGCCATCTTCGCGATCTTCACGGGGCAGGTGTGGAACATGGCCTTTGGTTTCTACCACTCGATGGTCACGATCCCGGGCGACATGCAGGAGGCCGCGTCGAACTACGGCCTGAGCCGCTGGCAGCGATTTCGCTCCCTGGAACTGCCGGCCTCCACGCACAGCCTGATCTGGAACTCGATGATGTCCTTCGGTGGCGGGTGGTTCTTTGTGGCGCAGAGCGAAGCCATCAGCGTGATGAACAAGGACATCCAGCTGCCAGGCCTGGGCTCGTACATGGCGCAGGCCATCGAGCTGGGCGACCGCCAGGCCGCGCTCTGGGCGGTGCTGGCCATGCTGTTGTTGATCCTGGTCAGCGACCAGCTGGTGTGGCGCCCCCTGCTGGCCTGGGCCGACAAGTTCAAGGTGGAGTTGACGGAATCTGCCGCGCCTGCGACGTCTTGGGTGTACGGCCTGCTGCGCCGGGCTTATGTGTTCAGCTGGCTCGGCCGGGCGGTGTGGCGGCCACTCACAGACGCGTTGCAGGGCCTGTTCCTGCGCCAGCGGCCTGGCAGGGGCAGCGCTGCACGAAAAGGCAACCCATGGCCCCTGCGCGCCCTGGGCCTGGCTGCCGCAGCGTGGCTGGGCTTCGAGGTATTGCGGGGCCTGATCGCTGCCATCTCTGCGCTGCACGGTGCGGTCACGCTGGGCATGGTCGCCCACATCGTGGGGCTGGGCTTTTTGACGCTGCTGCGCGTGCTGGCCATGACCGTGCTCGCCACGCTGGTCTGGACCCCGGTGGGCGTGTGGATCGGGTTCCACCCACGGGTGGCGAAGTGGGCGCAGCCCCTCGCGCAGATTGGCGCGTCGTTCCCCGTGAACATGACGTTTCCCATCGTGGTGGGCTTCTTTGTCGCCACGCAGACCCCGATGAACTGGGGCAGCATCCTGCTGATTGCCATGGGCACGCAGTGGTACATCCTGTTCAACGTGATCGCGGGCGCCATGGCCATCCCCAACGACCTGAAGGAGGCCGCGCGCGTGTATGGCCTGCGCAACTGGGCGCTGTGGCGCACCCTGATCCTGCCTGCGATCTTTCCTTTCTGGGTCACCGGGGCGTGCACGGCCGCAGGCGGTGCGTGGAACGCCAGCATCGTCGCCGAACTCGCCACCTGGGGCGACACGACCTTGCAGGCCGATGGCTTGGGTGCCTTCATTGCGCAGGCCACGAAGTTGGGCAACACGCCGCTCATCATCGCCAGCATCGCGGTGATGTCGGTCTTCGTTTTGCTGATGAACAAACTGATCTGGCGGCGCCTGTATGCGTTTGCAGAACGCCGCTTTCGCCTGGACTGAACATGATGATGACGAACTCCGTGCCCACCCACAACGCCGCAGCACCCATCGCCCAGCTGTGTGCGGTCAACAAGTCCTTCACCATCGCGGGGGGCCACGAGCTCAAGGTGCTCGACAACATCGACCTCGACATCCACGAGGGCGAAATGCTGGCCCTGCTGGGGCAGTCGGGTTCGGGTAAGTCCACCATCCTGCGCTGCCTCACAGGGCTGATCGAGCCCAGCTCTGGCCGCGTGCTGGCCGATGGCCGGCCCCTGCACGGCGTCAACCCCGATGCCTCGGTGGTGTTCCAGACCTTTGCGCTGTACCCCTGGCTCACGGTGGCGCAGAACGTGGCGGTGGGCCTGATGGCGCACCGCACAAGCCGGGCCGAGCGCGATGCGGCGGTGGGGCGGGCCATCGAGTTGATTGGCCTGGGCAACCACCACGCGGCCTATCCGCGTGAACTTTCGGGCGGCATGCGCCAGCGTGTGGGCATTGCCCGTGCGCTGGTGTCTCAGCCCCGGCTGCTGTGCCTGGACGAGGCGTTCAGCGCCCTGGACGTGCTCACCGCAGAGAACCTGCGCCAGGAGCTGATAACACTGTGGCGGGGCCGGGGAACGGGCCCGAGTTCGGTCTTCATGGTCACCCACAACATCGAGGAAGCGGTGGAGATGGCCACGCGCATCGTGGTGCTGTTCCCACACCCTGGCAGGCTGGGCCTGGTGCTGGAGAACCCGCTGCCTTACCCGCGCGACAGCCGGGACCCGGAGTTCCAGCGCCTGGTGAAGGTCATCCACGAAACCATCACCACCATGACGCTGCCCGACCTGCCAGCCGAAGCCCCCGTGGCGGGCCACCCCATCTCACGCGCACGCGGCCGCATGGAGTCCATCCCGCTGGTGCCGGTGGCGCAGATCCTGGGCCTCTTGAGCATTCTTCACGACACGCCGGAGCTGTCGAACATCTACGACATCTCGGACGAGATCGGCAAAGAGTTCGGCGAGACCATCGCACTGGTCAAAGCCGCGGAAATCCTGGAGCTGATCGACACGCCCAAGGACGAGGTCCGCTTCACAGAGCTGGGCCGGCGTTTTGTGGCCGCCGACCGCCAGGGACGGCGCGCCATCTTCGCCGAGCAGGTGTTCAAGCTGCGCATCTTCCACATCATCATTGCCCTGCTCAAGGAGTATGAGGAAGTGGACGCCTCCCGGGTGATCAAGGACATCGGCAGCGCGCTGCCCTATGACAACCCGGAGAAAACCTTCCAGACCATGATCGCCTGGGGGCGCTACGCGGGGCTGATGGATTGCAATCCGAATACGCAGAAGGTGTTTGTGCCCAAGGACGAGGAGCGTGCGGTCGGCGCTGACGCGGGGGTCGCAGACCGGTAGAGCTGATGGACGCCGTGCACCGCATTGCGCAGCAGCATCGGAGCCAGAAGGTCATGGACGTGACCCACGGTGGCGTGCTCGACGTGATCTAGCGCACCGCGCGCGGCATGGGCTTGAGGGCTTTCTATGGCAAGAGAAGATTAGCCGTCCAGAGCGCGCCAACAACTGACATCTGGTGATTCGGCGCCTTCTGAGCACCAGCGAGCACCATATTCCATAGAAGACTAACGTCGCTAACCAAGGCAGGATTCTGTTTCAGAAGGTCAATGGCTACTAATGCGTATTCTTTGTTCTTCTTCGACCGTGTGTAGGTTCCGGCTGGTACGCCTTTCACCCGACCACTTTCGCAGAGGCCTAGGAATGCGTTGCGAGGACAACCTTTTTCCTGCGAGGACTTGCTGTGTGGGAAAGCTTCTGTGACCGCGATATCCCACGCACGGGCCGGTGATTGCTCATCGCCCTGACGAACCAGCGCAACCGCTCTTACAGCGGCATCTCCATAGCGAGCCATATTTTTTATCCCAAGAAAATTTGGCAACTAGCAATGATGTGCGAAGTGACCGGGTCACCAGCATTCGCATTTACAGGCGGTTGTCGCTAAGCCTGCAGAATTCTCTCGAGCAAACGTTGAGGCGCCACAGCATGCCTTGGAACGTCATTGAACGGCGCATTCTCCTCAACCCACCGCCAACCCCAACACCCCATTAACCACCCCCACCTGCCTGGCCAACCGCACCGACTCCGGCTGCGCATTGACCAACGGCTGCAACAAATTCTGCACCGCCGCCCACTGTCCATTGCGCTGCAGCGCATCCAGCCAGATCTGGTGAAACAGATCGCGCTGCGCATGGCTGCCACCAATCTCCACCAGGCGGGGCAAGGCCACACCCAGTTTCTCTGCCGCCGTGGCCCAGTCGCCTTGGGCGTGCGCGAGCAGACCCTGGGCGGCGGGCACACACACCTGCTGCCACACCGTGCGCTCGTGCGTCTCTGTGCGGGTGGCGGCATGGGCCTCGATGTTGCGCAGCAGGGTGCGCGAAGCTTCGGTGCACCCCGCGCGGGCCAGGCCGTAGAGGTATTGCAGGTCCAGAAAGGGCAGCACGTGGTCAGACAGGCGCAGTGCGAGGTGGCCAGCCACGTCGGCCCATCGGGGGCCCACATCCACGCCGGCCAGTTCCAGCCGCGCCAGCAGCGACACGGCGTTGATCTGGTCCTGCGTGTATTCCTTGACCACGCCCCAGACCTGCTGGTCGTACAGCGCCAGCACGTCGGAATGGCGGTCCTGCTCCAGCAGGAAGAGGGCCTGGTGCCACCAGTTGTGCGTGACCATGAAGGAGTTCAGGCCCGTCCAGGTGTCGCTCACGCTGGCCATGAAGTCTGTGCCTTCGCGGATGCGGCCCTGGGTCAGCATCACATGCGCGAGCGCGTGGTGGGCCCAGGGTTCCTTGCGGCACAGCGCGATGGCGTGGCGCGCGGACGCCTCGGCGTGGTCCAGCAGGTGGCATTGTTCCCAGCCAAAGGCGAGCATGCCGTGCAGGTAGGGCACGTCGGCAGCGGCGGGCACGGCCTGCAGGGCCAGGCGCAGCATGCCGGGCGAGTCGCCACGGTTGAACAGGTGGTACTGGCCGAGCTTGAGCGATGCGAGGTCGCGCGGGTGCAGGCGGGCCTGTTCTTCGTGCAGTGCGATGGCGCGGGGCAGGTCACCATCCACCCAGGCGGCCACGGCGGCCACAAAACGCTGTTCGCGCTCGCTGGCCTGGTGGGCGTGGGCCAGCGCCTGGTCGATGAAGGGGCGGGCGTTGCGGGGGGCGTCGGCCGATTCGGCAAACATGTGCAGCGCCGCGCAGCTGGCTTGCACGGTGGGGCTGGTGTCTGCTGCCGCGTTCAGCACATTCACCGCGCGGGCCTCGCACGCAATGAAGCCTTCCACAAAGTCGTTCAGGGCGGCCGCGCTGGCCGGGTCGTGCAACGTGACGGGGTTACCCAGGCTATCGGTCATGCGGGTGTGCGTGGAGGATGGCATGGGGCATTGTTGGAGGCGGTGGGTCAACCGCCTTTGATGAGGGTCAGATACGCGTTGCGAGTCTCGGCGGACACCGAGGCCACGAGCTGTTCGTGCGGCGTCTGGTGGCGCGCCAGCATGCGGGCCGTGGCAATGGTCTTGGACTTGCAGAACCAATGGCAGGTGTGCTGCATGAGGAACAGCTCGGCAGTCATCATGAAGGCCCGGTCCTTGGGTGAGAGGTGGCTGGTGTTTTGCACCACATGGGCAATGCCCCGCGCGTGGATCGCCAACGCCTTGCGCATGTCGAAAGTCATGGCGGGGAGCAGCTTTTCGGCAAATGGGATGGCCATGGAAAGGCGGCTGACCCGCGCGTCCGCCTCGTTCACCTTGGCGAAGTCGGCGGCAAAGCGGTTGAACTGCTCGGTCAGCTGTGATTCGGTGGTGCTCAGCAGGCTCCAGATCTGGTTGCGGCGCTCGTCCGTGCTCTCGCCCAGGGCACGCAGGTAGCCGTCGGTGAGTGCCTCCATGAGCTTCTCGATCTGGTAGTTGGCCAGGTGGCTGCCCAGGAGCGCGATGCGCTTGCGCTGCTCCTTGGCGTTGAGCATGTAGGTGCCGGTGGCGATGAGAATCGCCAGGATAAGGATGTCCATGCGGTGGTTGCGTAAGGTGTTGTAGGGGTGGGGTCCAGGGCATTTGCCCGCTATCGAATGGCGGGGCAGCACACCCAGAGCATGCCCTCAAGGTTACCAACAACAGCGCATCGGCCTGCCAAGGGTTAAGCCGCAGGCGGCTGGGGCCAGGCCCGCTGTGGCTCGCGGATCAGCTCGAATGCGTGCGCCACCTGCAGCACCCCAAGGTCGTCAAAACGGGCGCCTGCAATCTGCAGGCCGATGGGCAGACCACTGCGGGTGTAGCCGCAGTTGACCGAAGCCGCAGGCTGCTCAGACATGTTGAAGGGCACGGTAAACCCGATGTGCTCCAGCGGGCGCAGCGGGTCGTTGGTGGGCGAGGGCAGCTCGGCCTGGAAGGCGGGCATGGGTGCCACGGGCGAGATCACATAGTCAAAGGCGCTGCAGGCTTTGACGGTGTTCACGCGGGTCAGGTGGAACTGGTGGCTGGCGTTGAAAACTTCGGTGCCGCTCATGCCTGCGGCGCTGTCGGCCCAGGTGCGAATGTAGGGCAGCACCTTGTCGCGCTGCTGCGCTGGAAGGGCTTTCAGGTCGGTGTGCGAACGCATGCGCCAGAAATGGTCCATGCCGTCGAGCATGGCCTGGGTCATGAAGGGCACCATGGGCACGATGGTGGCGCCAGCTGCCTCCATGAGTTTGGCTGCACGTTCCACGGCGGCCTTCACCTCGGGCTCCACCGGCAGTCCACAGCCGGCGTCCAGCAGCAAGCCGATGCGCAGGCCGCGCAGGCGCTCGGCACCCTTGTTGAACTGGCTCCAGGCGATATCCTGCGCGGGCAGGCTCATGCTGTCGCGCGCGTCGGGCTGGCTCAGCACCTGCATCATCAGCGCGGCGTCTGCCACGGTGCGGGTCATGGGGCCTGCGGCACGGCCGGTGTAGGGCGGGTCGATGGGGATGCGGCCCAGGCTGGGTTTCAGGCTGAAGATGCCGCACCAGCTGGCGGGCAGGCGCAGCGAGCCACCGATGTCCGTGCCGATGTGCAGCGGGCCGTAGCCTGCGGCGGCTGCCGCACCACCGCCGGCGCTGGAGCCGCCGGGGCCTTTGCGGGTGTCCCACGGGTTGCGCGAGAGCGGGTGGAAGGTGGACAGGCCTGAGGACAACATGCCGTAGTCGGGCATGGTGGTCTTGGCCACGATGACGGCACCGGCCTCGCGCATGCGGGCGGCGGGCGGCGCATCGGCAGCGGCAGGCACCAGCTCCACGGCTGCAGTGCCCAGAGGTGTCGGGTCGCCTTGCGTGGCGATGTTTTCCTTGATGGTGCTGGGCACGCCGTCCAGCGCGCCCATGGGCTCGCCCCGCAGCCAGCGCGCTTCGGACGCACGGGCTTGCGCCAGGGCTGCTTCGGGACGCAGCAGGTAGGTGGCGCGGATGTGTGGTTCCCAGCGCTCGATGTGGGCCAGCACGGCCTGCGTGACCTCGACGGGCGACAGCGTGCGCTGGCGGTAGGCGACCAGGAGGTCGTGGGCGGGCAGGTCGTGCAAGGCAGTCATGTCGGGAGTTTTACAAGTAAAAAAGGCTGCTACCGCTTATTGGTAAAGCGCTAACAGCTATTGTTTTAGGAGCAATCTGCTCCCGCAGGTTTTAGTGATCCATGGCGCCGCGCGCTACCCGCAGCCCCTGAAACTGGCGCGGCCCAAGCGCGGGCAGCCGAGCAAGGGCCGCCCCGCAGCGAGGGCTGCGTCCCCCTGCCCACATCGCGCAGCGATGTGAGAGCGGGGGGAAGGCCCGCAGGGCCTCAGGGGGGTGTCCCATCTCAGGACCAGGACAGCGATGAGATGTCGTTCACGAACACGGGCATGTCTTTCCACAGGCCCTTGAGGTTCTTGTTGGCCACCGTGATCCACTGGTTGGAGTACAGGAACGCGTGCACTGCATCGTTGGCCAGCAGGCGTTGTGCGTCACCCAGCAGGCGGGCACGGTCGGCGGGGCGGGCGGCGTTCTTGATCTGGTTGAACAGCTCGCTGAACTTGGGCGAGTTGTAGGCCCAGTAGTAGTCGGGCTTGGCGAAGTTGCCCAGATCGAACGGCTCCACGTGGCTGATGATGGTCAGGTCGTAGTTCTTGCTGCCATAGGTGCCGCTGAGCCACTGCGCCCATTCCACGTTCTGGATCTTGGCGATGATGCCGACCTTGGCCAGTTGTGCTGCGACCACCTCGCCGCCCTGGCGGGCGTAGGGAGTGGGCGGCAACGTCAGGGTCAGTTCCAGCGGTGTCTTGACACCAGCCTCGGCCAGCAGCTTCTTGGCTTTCTCGGGGTCGTAGGGGTTCACGCCCGTGGTGTCCACATAGCCGAACGCGCCGGGCACGTAGTGGCTGCCGATGGGCGCGCCGTAGCCATCGCCCGCGCCTTCGATCACGGCCTTGCGGTCCACGGCGGCGGCGATGGCGCGGCGCACGCGCACGTCGTCCAGCGGCTTCTTGCCGTTGTTGATCGCCAGGATGGTCTTGGCGCGCGAGCCGCTGACCACCACCTGGAACTTGGGGTTGCCCTTGAATTGCGGCACGCTGCGGGGCGTGACGCGGGGGAATGCATCCACGTCGCCGGCCAGCAGGGCGGCCACCTGGGCGGCGGGGTCGGAGATGAAGCGGAACGTGGCGCGCTTGATCTTGAGCGCCTTGGCGTCGCGGAAACCGTCCCACGCCGTCAGCACCACCGAGGAGCCCTTGTTCCAGGCCTGGAGCTGGTAGGGGCCCGTGCCCACGGGCTTGTTGGCGTTGGTGTCGGCGCTCTTGGGCTCGACAATGATCGACGTGGCCTGGCCCAGGATGAACAGCAGGTCGGGGTCGATGTCCTTGTTGAGCAGCACGACGGTGTAGTCGTCCACCACCTGGGTGGTCAGGCCCGCAAAGGTGCGCTTGTCTTTGTTGGTGCTCTTTTCGCCGCCAGCGCGGTCGTAGGAGAACTTCACGGCGGCGGCATTGAAGGGCTCACCATTCTGGAACTTCACGCCCCGGCGCAGCTTGAAGGTGTAGGTCTTGAGGTCGGGTGAGACCTCCCAGCTCTCGGCCAACAGGGGCGAGACGCTGCCATCGGCGTTGATCTTGGTGAGTGTCTCGAAGATGTTGTACTGCACGATTTCGGCAATGGCCGAGGCGGCACCGGCCGTGGGGTCCAGGCCTGGTGGCTCCAGTGTCATCGCGAGCGTCACCGCATCTTTGCGGCCTTGCGCCAGGGCGCCAAGCGGGGTGGACAAGGGCACGGCGGCAATGGCGCCAGTGGCAAGGACGGTACGGCGGTTCAGCATGTTCGGACTCTCCAGACAAAAAACCAGACAAAAACCAGAGGAAGGCCCCGGTGCAATTTGTTACCGAGGGCGCACGAAAGCTTTGTACACCATCACGTGTGCATTTGGTTATGCGATTTTTGCCGCTGCAGCAGCGGCGGCTGCTGCACGGCGCGCCCGCGCGCGGCCTGGCAGCACCTGCGGCACGGCACCCACCAGCGACTGGGTGTAGGGGTGCTGTGCGTTGCGAAACAGCTCGGCGGGCGAGCCACGCTCCACGATACGGCCCTGGTACAGCACCACCACTTCGTCGCACAGGTGGTTCACCACGGCCAGGTCGTGGCTGATGAGCATGTAGGTGATGCCGAACTCCTGCTGCAGGTCCTGCATCAGGTTCAGCACCTGGGCCTGCACCGACACATCCAGCGCGCTCACTGGCTCGTCGGCCACGATGAGGCGGGGGCGTGTGATGAGGGCGCGTGCAATCGCAATGCGCTGGCGTTGGCCGCCGGAAAACTCGTGCGGGTACTTGCCCAGGTCGTTGGCGCGCAGGCCCACCTGCGACAGCACCTGGCCGGCCTGCTCGCGCTGGGCGGCGCGGCTGGTCTCACCTTGAGCCTGCAGTGGCTCGGTGACGATGCGCTCCACGGTCTGGCGTGGGTCGAGTGAGCCATAGGGGTCCTGGAACACCATCTGAAAATCGCGGCGTGCGTGTCGCAGTTCCGTGGGGGGCAACTGGTGCAGGTTGCGCCCCAGAAGGTGCACGGTGCCGGAGGTGGGGGCATCCAGGGCCATGACGAGCCGCGCCAGCGTGGACTTGCCCGACCCTGATTCGCCGACGATGCCCAGGCTGCGGCCCGAGGCAATCGAAAAGCCCACGCCGTTGAGCGCATGCACCTTGCCCGGGGGCTGAAACAGGTGTTCTCGCGGCAGCGTGTATTCGCGCACCAGATCTTTCACCTGGAGCAGGGGAGCGTGGACCGATGTGGTGGCATGGGTTGCCTGGGTCATGCGGTCACCTCGACGATGTTCACCACCTGGGCGCTCTGGGCTTCGGCAATGGCCTCGCGGCGCAGGCAGCGCACGTGGTGGTCGCCATCGGCATCCGTGGCCACCAGCGTGGCTTCGGGCTGATCGTGGTGGCAGGCATCCACGGTGTAGCTGCAGCGCCCGGCAAAGGGGCAGCCGGCGGGCAGGTCCACCAGCTCGGGTACCGTGCCGGGGATGGTGGACAGGCGAGGGCGCTGGCCGGGCGTGTGCACCGCGCCCAGATGGGGGCGTGCGGCGAACAGCCCGCGCGTGTAGGGGTGTGCCATGGCGGAGAAGACGGAGGCCGTGGAGCCGCTCTCGACCACGCTGCCGCCGTACATCACCATCATGCGGTCCACGTTCTGCGAGATCACTCCGAGGTCGTGCGAGATCAGGATCAGCGCCATGTTGCGTTCGGCCACCAAGTCGCTGATGAGGTCCAGGATCTGCTGCTGGATGGTCACATCGAGCGCGGTGGTGGGCTCATCGGCAATCAGCAAATCGGGGCCGCAGGCCAAGGCCATCGCAATGGTGATGCGCTGGCGCTGCCCGCCCGAGAACTGGTGGGGGTAGGCATCGAAGCGCTGCGCGGCGTTGGGGATGCCCACGCGGTCCAGCAGCGCCAGGGCTTCCGTGCGCGCGGCGGAGGCATTCATGCCACGGTGCAGGCGCAAGGGCTCGGCCACCTGGCGGCCGATGGTGTGCACGGGGTTCAGGGCCGTCATCGGCTCCTGGAACACCATGCCGATGCGGTTGCCGCGCATCTTGCACATCTGCGCGTCGGTGCGGCCCACGAGCTCTTCGCCGTCGAAGCGAATACTGCCGGTGACCTGTGCACTGTCGGGCAGCAGGCCCATGAGCGACATGGCGGTGATGGATTTTCCGCAGCCTGATTCACCGATCAGGCCCAGGGTTTCGCCCCGTGCCAGCGAAAAGCTCACGCCGCGCACGGCGTCGGCCGGGCCCCGGTGGGTCTGCAGGCGGATGCGGAGGTTGGAGACTTCTAACAGAGACATCGTGGGGTTCTGGTGGTCTTCTTAGCGGGATCAACGCTTGCGCGAGAGCCGGGGGTCGAGCAAATCACGCAGTCCGTCGCCCAGCAGGTTCAGGCCCAGCACAGCCAGTGCAATCGCCACACCGGGCCACACGGCCAGCAGCGGGGCCTGGAACATCAGCGTCTGGGCCTCGCTGAGCATGCGGCCCCAGGAGGGCTGGGGCGGCTGGGTGCCCAGGCCCAGGTACGACAGGGCGGCCTCGGCCAGGATTGCGATGGCGAACTGGATGGTGGCCTGCACGATGAGCACCGACAGGATGTTGGGCAGCACATGCTCGAGGGTGATGCGCCAGCTGCCCTTGCCGCAGGCACGCGAGGCAAGGATGTATTCGCGCGACCACACCGCATTGGCCGAGGCTCGGGTGACGCGGGCAAAGGTCGGGATGTTGAAAATGCCGATGGCGATGATGGAGTTGACGATGCCTGCACCGAACACCGCCGTCATCATGATCGCCGAGAGGATGGCGGGGAAGGCGAAGGTGAAGTCCGCCAGCCGCATGATGAGCTCCTCGACCCAGCCGCGCTTGGCCGCGGCCAGCAGGCCCAGCGCCGTGCCAATGGACAGGCCGATACCGACCGCGATCACGCCCACCAGGATGGAGTTGCGCGCGCCCACCAGCAGCAGCGAGGCCACATCGCGGCCGAAGGCGTCGGTGCCCAGCCAGTGCTTGCCGCTGGGTGGCTGCAGTTTCGCAGCCAGGTCCATCTCGTAGGGGGACCAGGGCGTCCAGGCCAGCGACAAGGCTGCGGCCAGGATCAGCAGCAGCGACAGCACAGCGCCGATGACAAAACTGCGATGGCGCAGCGCGCGGTGC
Source organism: Acidovorax sp. Root267 (assembly GCF_001429215.1). NCBI lineage: Bacteria > Pseudomonadati > Pseudomonadota > Betaproteobacteria > Burkholderiales > Comamonadaceae > Acidovorax > Acidovorax sp. Root267. The sequence goes on along the minus strand of NZ_LMJC01000030.1, from coordinate 187,696 downwards.
AGCCAGCTGGGGGGCGACAAAGGAACGGGCGGTGAAATCGCGGTACTCATGGAAGGGTTCGAAGTTGCGCGTGGAGCCCAGAGCGGTTGCAACCGGCTCGGCCAAAGGCCAGTGCCACCGCGGAACTGCCTTTGCCAGGCCACTGGTGGCGTCCCCCTGGGAGGAAGGCGCGGAGCGACTCAGGGGGGTACTTCATATATCGCTGGCTTTGACGCGGGGGTCGATCACGGCATAGAGGATGTCCACGACGAAGTTGACGATGACCACCATGGCGGCGAGCAGCATCACGCAGTTGCGCACCACGATCAGATCGCGATTGGAAATCGACTGGAAGATCAGGCGGCCGAGGCCCGGCAGGTAAAACACGTTTTCCACCACGATGGTGCCGGCCAGCAGGTTGGCAAACTGCAGCCCCATCACGGTGATCACGGGGATCATGGCGTTGCGCAGCACGTGGCCCCAGAGCGCGGCGCGCTGCGACAGCCCCTTGGCGCGTGCGGTGCGCACGAAGTCCTCGCGCAGCACCTCAAGCACGGCCGAGCGCGTGATGCGCGCCAGGATGGCGGCTTGCACCACGGCCAGTGCGATGGCAGGCAGGAGCAGGGCCTTGAGGGCTTCGAACGGGCTGCCACCGGCGTCTTCCGTCCAGCCCGGAAAACCACCGGCCGAGAACCACTGCAGCTTCACCGAAAACAGCAGGATCAGCAGGATCGCGAACCAGAAATTGGGAATGGCAATACCGATCTGTGCCAGCCCCATCACACCGACATCACCCAGCTTGTTGTGGCGGGATGCCGCATACACGCCTGCCGCCAGTGCCAGCACGGTGGTGATGACCATGGCCATGAGGGCCAGTGGCACCGTGAGGGCCAGGCGCTCCAGCACCAGGTCGAGGACGGGTGAGCTGTAGGCATAGCTGTCGCCCATGTTGCCCACCACCAGCCCACTGACCCATTGCCAGTAGCGCAGGCTCGCCGGTTGGTCCAGCCCCAGTTTGCTGGCCAATGCGGCAACGGCCTCTGGCGAGGCATCGGGGCCCATCAGGATCTGGGCGGCATTGCCCGGCAGGATTTCGAGCACCAGGAACACGACGATGGACGCGCCAATCAGCGTGGCCAGGAGGGTGGTAAACCGCTTGAGAAAAAACAGGCCCATGGGTGAGGTGGGTGAGGAGAGGGGTAGGGCGCGCGGGCGTCAAAATTAATGTGTATACACAGCATAACGGTAAAAACATCCCCGTCAGCGGTGGTGGGTTGCAGTGTGGCATGCAAGGCACATGCCACCAGCGCGGGATAATACGGAGCATGAACTGCGCTGCGTACCCCCTTGCCATTGTTTTTGGCCCCGTGCCCAAGGAGGCCGTATGGCGCTGATGATCACCGACGAATGCATCAACTGCGATGTGTGCGAGCCCGAGTGCCCCAACCAGGCGATCTACCTGGGGCAGGAGATCTACGAGATCGACCCCAGCAAGTGCACGGAATGTGTGGGGCATTTTGACGAACCCCAGTGCGTGCAGGTCTGCCCCGTCGCCTGCATTCCCGTGAACCCACAGCATGTCGAGAACCGCGAAACCCTGTGGCAGAAGTTCCAGCGGCTGCAGGTGCCTGCGGCCAGCTGATCTTCTGGTATTTTTAGGCCCTGGCGCTTACCTATGAAGCGCTGATAGCTATCAAAATAATAGTATTTCCGTGCTCAGTCTTCCACCGGGCGGGGTGGCTTGGGGCGGGGTGGTTTGGTGGTGTGGATGAGCAAGGTGGCCTTGTCCATCTCGCCCGCCAGCATGGCCGGGTAGGCTTTCAGCGAATGGACGATGCTGTCTTCGATCAGTATGCGCTGGTCAGGGGAGGGCTTCTTGAGCACCCAGTTGGCGACTTCGCTTTTCACGCCTGGGTGGCCGATGCCTACGCGCAGGCGCCAATAGTCGGGTGAGCCCAGCTGGCCGTGGATGTCTCGCAAGCCGTTGTGGCCTGCGTGGCTGCCACCGCGCTTGAGTTTGACCTGGCCCGGTGGAATGTCCAGTTCGTCATGCACCACCAGGATTTCTTCGGGCTGGATCTTGAAGAAGCGCGCCAGCGAAGCGACGGACTTGCCCGAGAGGTTCATGAAGGTCTGGGGCTCCAGCAGCCACACGCTCTGTCCGTGCACCGTGGTGCGTGCGACGAGCCCGTGGTAGCTGCGCTCGGGCACCAATGTGGCCTTGAGTTCACGCGCCAGCGCATCAATCCACCAGAAACCAGCGTTGTGGCGGGTGGACTCGTAGTCTGGCCCCGGGTTTCCAAGGCCTACAAACAGCTTGATCATCTGCGCGATTATCCGTGGGGGTTGTGGATGGACGTGGGGCCTGTCCATGCCGGGCGCCGTTGCCAATGAGAACGGCCCACACAGGTGGGCCGTTTTCATTGGCCAGCACCGCCAAGGCGGGCTGACCGGCACGCAGGAAAAAACCTGCGGCTTGAAGATTACTTCTTGCCCTTGCCCTTCTTGGCATCGGCGGCAGGAGCGGCTTCGACGGGGGTTTCGACCACGACCACAGGAGGAACCACAGACACCAGCACGGGGTTGTTGTTCTGGCCACCACGGATCTTGGCGGTCACGCCCTTTGGCAGCTTGATGCTCTTGAGGTGCAGTGACGAGCCCTTTTCGAGGGTGGACAGGTCCACAGCGATGAACTCTGGCAGGTCCGAAGGCATGCAGGTCACATCGAGTTCGTTCACGATCGGGTTGACCATGCACTTGTCGACCTTGACGGCAGGCGATTCTTCAGCACCGGAGAAGTGCAGTGGCACCTTCATGTGCAGCTTGGTCTTTTCGTCCACGCGCTGGAAGTCGATGTGCAGCACGAGTTGCTTGTAAGGGTGGTACTGCACGTCGCGCAGCAGAACCTTGGCGGTCGTGCCGGCAACTTCCATGTCCAGCACGCTGGAGTGGAACGCTTCCTTCTTGAGGGCGTGCCACAGTGCGTTGTGGTCCACCTCGATGAGTTGGGGTTCGGTGGTGCCACCGTAGACGATGCCAGGCGTCTTGCCCGAATTGCGCAGACGGCGGCTCGCACCCGTACCTTGCTTGGCGCGCTCAAAAGCGACGAAGTTCATAGTTAGCTCCTGAAAGGACAGACCGCGACCAGTCTTGCCCTGTTGTAAAAAGGCCTGTTGTGCCACTGTTTGGCAGCAGGCCCACGCAATGTCCTCGAACAGACAAGCCTCCCGAAGGAGGCCTGCGTGCAATCCAGTCTGCAACGCTCCCGAAGGGAAGCGCGTCAGAACAGGTTGTCTTGGTCCGAGAACAGACTCATCACCGACTCACCCTTGGCAATGCGCTGGATCGTCTCTGCGATCAGCGGGGCCACGGAGAGTTGGCGAATCTTGGTACATCCCCGGGCGTTGTCGCTCAATGGGATGGTATTGGTCACCACCACTTCGTCGAGGGCCGAGCCCTGGGCGATGCGTTCGATGGCAGGACCCGAAAAAATGGGATGCGTGCAATAGGCGTACACCTTTTTGGCGCCGCGCTCCTTGAGCACTTCTGCCGCCTTCACCAGCGTGCCGGCAGTGTCGATCATGTCGTCCATGATCACGCAGTTGCGACCTTCGATCTCGCCGATCACATGCATCACTTCCGACACATTGGCCTTGGGGCGGCGCTTGTCGATGATGGCCAGATCACAATTGAGCTGCTTGGCCAAAGCGCGGGCGCGCACCACGCCGCCCACGTCAGGAGAGACCACGATCAGGTCTTCGTAATTCTTCTGGCGCAGGTCACCGAGCAACACGGGCGATGCGTAGATGTTATCCACCGGAATGTCGAAGAAACCCTGGATCTGGTCGGCATGCAGGTCCATGGTCAGCACGCGGGCCACACCCACGGCCTGCAGCATGTTGGCCACTACCTTGGCGGTGATGGGCACGCGCGAAGAGCGGGGACGACGGTCCTGGCGGGCATAGCCGAAGTAGGGGATCACGGCGCTGATGCGTTCTGCCGATGCACGCTTGAGCGCATCGACCATGATCAGCAGTTCCATGAGGTTTTCGTTCGTCGGAGCGCAGGTGGACTGCACCACGAACACATCCCGCGCACGAACGTTTTGCTTGATCTCGACGGTGACCTCGCCGTCCGAGAAGCGACCGACATCGGCAGCTCCGAGGGTGGTTCCGAGGTGTTGGGCAATTTCAGCTGCCATGCCAGGATTGGCATTGCCGGTGAAAACCATGAAGTCGGGTTGATTGCCTTGCATGAGCGTCCCAGCGGTCTGAAAAAAAAGCCCGTACTGCGCGTGAGCGAGAAGAAATTTGGCAGGGGAAGAAGGATTCGAACCTTCGCATGCCGGAATCAAAATCCGGTGCCTTAACCAGCTTGGCGACTCCCCTACACAGGTCAACTGCCGAGGGCAGCTAACCTTAATTCTTGTCTGATGCCCAGCCTGCCAGAGGATGAACCATCAGATTTTCACATTCTTTGACTTGCCAGCCCTGTGGAGCTCCACTCAAATCAACCGCATGTGACATCTGCGCAAACACTGCACTGCCTGAACCTGTCATCCGGCCTTGCAATCCTCGGACCCTGAGCCAATCAATGGCTTCGGTGACCTCGGGGCAAAGTGCCTGGGCAACTGGCTGCAGGTCGTTTCGACCGAAGTCAAAATGTGTTGCAGCAAAGCCTAAGATTGTAGCACTATCTGAATCACGTTTCAAACTTGGCGACGAAAAAATTGCTTTTGTCTCCAAACCTGCTGCGGGCTTCACGATAGCGAAACGCGCTTGCGGTAGTTGCTGGGCTTTCTCAAGCGGCGTGATTGTCTCACCAATTCCTTCGACCCAGGCGTTGTGGCCACGTAAAAAAAATGGAATGTCGGCTCCGAGCTTCAGCCCAATGGTTTCCAGTGCTGATCGCGACAGGTTCAGGCCCCACAGCCGGTTGAGGGCGAGCAAGGTCGTGGCCGCATCTGAAGAGCCGCCTCCCATGCCGGCTTGCGAGGGGATGCTTTTCAGGACGCGAATGTGCGCGCCAAGCGCGCAACCGGTGGCTTGCTGCAATGCAAGCGCCGCTTTGATGGAGAGATCTATCTCCGGCAGTGGAGTGCCCAAGTCTTCGCGGGTGATCCCGCTTCCTGCGCGGCGCTCGAAATGAAGGGTGTCGCACCAGTCGATCAGCATAAACACCGACTGAAGCAGGTGGTACCCGTCGGCGCGTTGCCCCGTGATGTGGAGGAAAAGGTTGAGCTTTGCCGGAGCCGGCACGTCATACAGGGATTGCATGGCAACGAACAGTGCGCGATGAAGGTGTCAGGAAGGTCAGCGAGTCAGGGCGAGGCGCAACGTGGCCTGTGGCGCGGGGTCGTCGCGATGCGCCACCAGCCGTCCCTGTTCGAGGGCTGAAAGGTCGGCCCTCCAGCCTGGCGCGGTAGTTTGTAGGCCCTTGAGCCAGTCGAACAACGCGGCGACGGGGATGCTTGTACCGGTCACTTCTTGCAGCAGTGCATCGAGTGAATCAGAAGAGCGCGTCTCTTGAGCGCTGATCAGTTGTGCGTGGCCATCTTTCCATTCCAGCTGCGCAAGACGGTTGCCCAGCGGGCTGATCAGTGCGAGTCCGCCTCTCTGGGCATTGCCTCGGAGTTCAAACATCGCCGAGAACGACTGGGATGCCTGTCCTTCCACTTGCAGGGCGATTCGTCCGCTCCATGCGTCTTCCTCGCCTGCCGGGCTCGGTGGCGGCTGCGCGCAGCCAGCCAGCCACAGCGCGCATACGGCCCACAAAAACAGCCCCATGAGGCGTTGAGCGAGCAACTGGCGGGCCAGCCGGTGGAAGGGCATTCTTTGCCCGCCCTCCATCAAAAGTTCACCCCGAGGCGCGTCAGCGTTTCTTTCAGGGTTTCGTTGTCAGGACTCGCGCGCCGACCTTCTTTCCAGACTTTGACCGCAGCGTCCTTGTCCCCGAGGCTCCAGAGTACCTCGCCGAGATGTGCTGCAATTTCTACGTCCGGGCGGGCTTTATAGGCGGTTTCAAGGTGTCGCCGAGCTTCTGCCTTGTTGCCCATGCGAAATTCCACCCAGCCCAGGCTGTCCGTAATGAACGGATCTGCGGGTACGAATTCCAGCGCCTTGAGAATCAGCTGTTTGGCTTCTTCCAATCGCACGCCTCGGTCTGCCAGCGAATAGCCGAGGGCGTTGTAGGCATGGTGGTACTGGGGCTTCTGGGCAATCACCTGCCTCAGAAGTTGCTCCATTTTTTCGGGCTGGCCGGCCTTTTCGGCCAGCATGGCTTGGTCGTAGACCAATTCCGCGTCATCCGGCGCGAACGCAACAAGTTCGCTCTGGACTTTGTAGGCATCCTGGTAGAGCCGCAGGTCGCGCAGCAGCTGCACTTCGGCCAGCAGCTTCATCCGGATTTCGTCGGGCGAAGTCCCCGGCAGATTGCGCAAGAGCGCCCTTGCCTGGGCGACTTTGCCCTGCCGTGCCAACAGGGATGCGCGGCGGCTTTGCGCGCCGAATACTTCGTCCACGTTGTCGATGCGACCGAGCCAGGCCTCTGCGGCTGCAAAATCCTGCTTCTTCTCCGCGATCTGTGCGTACAGTAAATAGGCCTGCGTCAGACCTTTTTGGCGCACTTCTGCATCGGTAGAGGCAGAAACTAGTTCCATGAAGCGCCGCAACGCGTTTTCCGCAGCTGGCAGCTGGTTGTCCTGCAATTGCAGAGTGGCCAGCACCAACCAGGCCTCCACCAGTTCCGGTTTCTCCTTGGTGACATATTCCAATTGGCGGCTGGCGTCTGGATAGCGCTGCAAGCCCAGAAGAACCCGCGCATAGGCCATGCGCAATTCCGGCACCGGCTGTTTGGCCAGTGCTTGCGCCACCAGGGTTTCAGCCTCAGGCGTGTTCTCCTCCATCAGTTCAAGCGCCAGCCTGGCTGCGTCTTCATTGGCGCTGTCCAGTACCTGTGCTCGCTGCGCTGCATTCAATGCGCCCGATTTGTCACCTGCCGCTAGACGAAGGCGCCCCAGGGAGACCCAGGCCACAGGTCCTGTTGCGGGGTGTGCGAGCTCGTCCACTAGGGCTGCCTCCACCACTTTGGCCGCCAGGGCCTTGTCGCTCGCACGTCCGTACATTTGAGGGAGTGCGGAAAGTGTCGAGGCCTTCGCACGCGGAGGGGACTGGGCGAGTTCCTGGCGCAATAGATCGGGCGTTTCACCGATCCTGTTCAGTGCAACCAGAATTTGCAGTACATAGCGGTTTGCTTCGCGCGATTGGGGTAGCGCTTCCTTCCATGCCTTGGCTGCTGCCAATGCATATTCGCCCGACCGCGACTGCAAAGCGATATCAGCGGCCCTTTGGTAGAGCTGACCGTCAACGCTGCGGCGTGCCGCCTCCAGCATGAAGGCATAGCCAGCCCCCGGGTCACCTGTCCGGGCGCTGATTTCGCCCAGAAAAATCTCATAGAACAATTCCGCATCCAGCGCCGGATTGGATGTCACTGCAGAGTCGTTTGTGGCGGGGGGGCTGTCACCGCCCGTTGGTTGTGCCCATGCTGAGTGGGCGGATACTGCAAAAACGGTAGTCAATGCGGCAATCCGAAAGCTGTGAAATAGCACCATCGGGTCATAATAATCCATGCCTGTTAACCCATTGCCGGGGTCTTTGTATGCCTGAGTTGCCCGAAGTGGAAGTGACACGCCGCAGTTTGGTCTCGGCCATCACGGGCGCGCGCATTGAGGCGGTCAACCTCGGAAAACCTTTGCGCTGGCCTTTGGGTTGTGTTCCGCAGGCTTTGGTGGGGCAGCACGTGGTTGGTTTGCGTCGGCGCGGTAAATACCTGCTGGCTGACATCAGCAATGGGGTCCTGCTTTTGCACCTGGGAATGTCTGGAAGCCTGCGCTTCAGCCAGGGTTTGCCTGCGGCGGGAGTTCACGACCACTTTGACATGCTGACCAGCGAGGGGACCCTGAGACTGCATGATCCGCGTCGGTTTGGTGCTGTGGTTTACGTTCAAGGAGAACACGACCCTGTTGCGGTCAAGCTGCTGGGTGGGTTGGGAATGGAGCCACTGTCAGATGCGTTTTCACTCGCAGCTTTTCGGATCGGACTGAAAAAGAGCCAGATGCCCATCAAGCAATTGCTTCTGGCTGGCCGGCTGGTGGTGGGGGTCGGCAATATCTATGCATCGGAAGTGCTTTTTTTGGCTGGAATCCGCCCGACGACCCGCGCTGCACGCATCGGGGTGGAGCGGGTGCACAAGCTGCACTCCGCCATTCGCACTGTGCTGACACGGGCCGTGGAGATGGGGGGCAGCACGTTGCGCGATTTTTCGAATGCAGACGGAATGGCCGGCCACTTCCAGACCCAAACCAATGTTTACGGGCGCGATGGAGCACCATGCCATGTCTGTGGCACTCCGATACGGGTGCTTCGCCAGGGGCAGCGGAGTACCTATTTTTGCCCTGTGTGCCAGCGACCCTGAACCAGACTGACCGCAAATTCCTGGTTCTATTACGGCCCGCGGGCGGTCGATGCTATATTTTGTGTATGCCTGCCTTGTAGGCCATTCTTAGATCTCTGGGAGCAAAGTGGGACCTTCATTCAACGAACAGTTCGACCAGCATGGTGCGTGGCGGCGTGAGTTCGCCCAGCAACTCAAGCGGCTGGCCGAGTGGATGTCCTCGCACGAGCTCATGGACGCTGCTGTCCATGAGCGGTTGCACCGTCTGGAGGAACAGGTTCGCAGTGACAAGGTCATGGTGGCTTTTGTTGCCGAATTTTCGCGCGGCAAGTCCGAGCTGATCAACGCAATCTTTTTTGCGGACTATGGTCGCCGCATCATGCCTGCGAGTGCAGGGCGCACCACCATGTGCCCTACCGAACTTGGCTACGACGCGAGTTTGGCCCCCAGCCTTCGATTGCTGCCAATTGAAACCCGACTGCAGATGCAGAGCTTGGCCGAGTGGCGGGTCAAAACCGAACGATGGCAGGAGATTCCCCTGGATGTTGGAAACGCGGACCAGATTGCCAAGGCGCTCGAAAAGGTGGCCGAAGTGCGAAAGGTCAGCCTGGAAAACGCGCGCGCGTTGGGCTTCTGGCACGATGACCTGACAGATGAAAACCCCGTGCCTGATGCTCAGGGCCTGGTGGAGGTGCCCATGTGGCGCCACGCCCTTATCAATATTCCCCATCCGTTGCTCAAGCAGGGGCTGGTGATTCTGGATACGCCAGGGTTGAATGCGGTTGGGGCGGAACCGGAGCTCACGGTCAATCTCATTCCGCAAGCGCATGCGGTTGTTTTCATTCTGAGTGCCGACACCGGGGTTACCCGTTCCGATCTGTCCATCTGGCGAGAGCACTTGGCCATTTCCGCAGACAGCATGGATGCCCGATTGGTGGTGCTCAACAAGATCGACACGCTGTGGGACACGCTCAACTCCGCTGAACAGGTGCAGGCGCAGATGGAGCGCCAATGCCGTACGTCTGCAGAGATGCTCGGGGTTCCGTTGGACAGGGTTGTGCCCGTGTCTGCGCAGAAAGGCTTGGTCGCCAAGATCACGGCCGATGACCTTTTGCTGGAGACCAGCGGACTCCCTGTTCTGGAAGAGGCATTGGCCAAAGGCATCATGGGCCGGCGGCAGTCTATTTTGCGGGCAGCCGTGGCCAACGGAGTCGCCAGTTTGCGCACCGAGACATCACGGGTCATCAATATCCGGCGCAGGGATCTCGATGACCAGATGGCCGAGTTGCGAAGCTTGCGGGGCAAGAACGCGTCGGTGATCGAATCTATGCGCCATCGCATCGAACAGGAGCAGCGGGAGTTCGATCTGAGCACTTCCAAAATCCAGGCGGTGCGCGCGGTTCATCTGAAACTTCTTCGAGATGTGTTTCAGCAGTTGGGTGCCAAGGCGCTCAAGGCCGAGCTTGCAGAGTTGGCTCAGACGCTGCAACAAAAGGGACTCAAGCTGGGGGTGAAGAAAATCTATCTCCAGACTTTCGACAAACTGCGCGGCACGCTGGACAAGGCACAAGCGTCGGGAACCGAGATCCAGGCCATGCTGGGCGGGACATTCAGGCAACTCAATGCCGAGTTTGGATTTTCTTTGCAAGTGCCGTCGCCGCCGCAACTGGAACACTTCACGCACGATCTGAATCAGATCGAACAAAGCCATCTCCAGTACCTTGGCATGGGGAACGCATTAAAGCTCGCTCAGCCCGAGTTTGCGGAGCGTCTGGTCCGGGCTTTGGCCATGCGCTTGCGGACAGTGTATGAGTCGGCTGCAAACGATCTGGAACTGTGGAGCAAATCTGCTACGGCCCAACTGGATGCGCAGCTGAGGGAGCGTCGCCGCAGTTTCGCACGTCGCATCGAAGCCGTAGATCGCATTCAGCAGGCTGCCAGTGGCTTGGTGGAGCGTATTGCGGAAATCGAGGCGAGTGAGGATGAGTTGGTCCAACTGGAGCACAGGTTGCAGGAACTGACATCCCAGCTCGTCGCTTTGCCCGGCCTTGACGCCATGAACCCGGATAGCCATCTGGTATCTGCATGAGTGCCCTGGATCGGGACGGCGTAGCTGAGCTTGTAGTTGCCTGGCAGGGGTCACACGGTCGCAACCATCTGCCCTGGCAGCAGACGCGTGATCCATACAGGGTTTGGCTGTCCGAGATCATGCTGCAGCAAACGCAGGTGACCACGGTGCTCGACTACTACGCGCGTTTTCTTGTTCGCTTTCCTGACGTGGCTGCCTTGGCACGAGCAGACCAGGACGAGGTGATGGGCCTCTGGAGCGGGCTGGGCTACTACACCCGAGCCCGCAATCTGCACCGCTGCGCCCAGCAGGTCGTTGCGGAACACGGAGGCTCTTTTCCCCGTACTGCCGAGATGCTGGCTGCGTTGCCGGGCATTGGCCGTTCTACAGCTGGGGCGATTGCCGCTTTCTGTTTTTCTGAGCGTGTTCCTATTCTGGATGCCAACGTGCGCAGGGTGTTGACGCGCTTTCTCGGTTTTGAGAAAGACCTTGCATCGTCGGGAAATGAACGTCTGCTCTGGAATGAAGCGGAGTCCCTGCTCCCTCAGAGAAATTTGCTCACGGCCATGCCCCGGTACACCCAGGGGCTCATGGATCTTGGCGCGTCGATTTGCACGCCACGAGCGCCACGTTGCGGACAGTGTCCGTTGACAAACCGTTGCGTGGCAGCCAAAGGCGGAGACCCCGAGCGCTACCCCGTCAAGATCCGCCGGTTGGCACGCCGATCAGAATCTTGGCAACTCCTCGTTCTCCTGAGTTCCGGAGGGCGGGTGTGGTTGCAGCGTCGCCCTTCGGTGGGCATATGGGCTGGCATGCACTGCGTCCCGGTCTTTGCCGATAGCACCTCATTGCGCGGATATGTTGCATCTTTGGGAGATGCATCCCGCATTTCCTGCAACGAACTTCAGCCTTTCCTCCACGTGCTGACGCACAGAGACTTGCATCTTCACCCCGTCGTGGTATCTGGCAGCATTCCCAACCAACCCACGGAAGAGGGTGCGTGGTTTGGTGTTGACGAATGGGCCTCTATTGGCCTGCCTGCGCCCATCCGCAAGCTGCTTGATTCGATGCAGGCGCAGTTGTGGTGAACGGAGCTGGGGTCGTGTGCACTAACGCCCATCCAACTCGCGGTGCCTTTTCAGAGTGGTCCAGCGATTGCTCAAAACCTCGGCGAGTTGCTCTACCAAATAGACGGAGCGATGCTGGCCGCCGGTGCAACCAACGGCTACCGTCACGTAGCTGCGGTGGTTCCGATCAAGCATTTCCAGCCAGTGCGCCAGGAATTGCTCAATGTGCGCTTGCATAAGTGATACGTCCGGTTGCTGGCTGAGGAAGTGTGCAACAGGTTCGTCCAGCCCGGTCAAATCGCGCAGCGCAGGCTCATAGTGTGGATTGGGTAGCATCCGTACGTCAAAGACGTAGTCCGCATCCATCGGTATGCCACGCTTGAATGCAAAAGACTGGAATACCAAGGTCATCTGTCCCCGCGTGGTGACAAGCAAACTCTTCACATAGCTTTGGAGTTGCGACGCCCGTATTGTGCTTGTGTCGATGACATGCGACTGCTCACGCAGTTCGGCCAAGAGTTCCCGCTCCAGCTCAATAATCTGGACTAGCGCCCTACGCCCCTGCTGAAGGTCATCGTGCGACAGGGGGTGGCGTCTGCGCGTTTCTGAAAAGCGTCGAACCAGCGTATCAATGGTTGCATCCAGGAAAACCGATTGCACCGACACCCCCTGGTTTCTTAGTCGGCTCAATTCCTGCGGAACCTGATGCAGCGAGGTAGCGCTGCGAACGTCCATCGCGATGGCCACGCGGTTCGCATGGTGGCGGTGCTCCAGCGCCACAAAAGCTGGCAGCAGTTCCGGGGGGAGGTTGTCCACGCAGTAGTACCCGGCATCTTCCAGGGCGTGCAGCGCAACGGACTTCCCTGAGCCTGACATACCCGTGATCAGGACAATTTCAAGCGCCATCAGCTACGTCCTTCCGGTGCCGCGACGGCGAGATCCAGCATCTCCCGTGCGTGCGCAAGCGTAGTGCCGGTGGAGCGCTCACCGCCTAGCATGCGCGCAATTTCCGTGACGCGGTGCTCGCCTTGCACCATCGATACCGTGCTGGTGGTACCTTTAGGGCTCTTGTGTTTGGAGACCTTCAGATGGTGGTGTGCGCAGGCTGCCACCTGTGGCAGGTGGGTCACCGCGAGCACTTGGCGATCTCTGCCGAGTTGCTGCATCAGGCGCCCCACCGTTTCTGCCACCGCGCCCCCTACGCCAGAGTCCACTTCGTCAAATATGAGGGTGGGGGCCATGCCCAATTCACTGGTTGTCACCGAGATGGCCAGCGAAATGCGAGATAACTCACCGCCCGAGGCGACTTTGCCAATGGGTTTGGGCGTCATGCCAGGGTGACCTGCCACGAGAAATACCACGTCATCGATACCATGGGACGAAGGCTCCTGTGCCTTCGCAATAGATACCTCGAACTTGCCACCTTCCATGCCCATGCCCTGCATGGCTTGCGTAATGGCATTGGACAGTTTCGGCGCTGCTTTTGCACGTCTCAGGGAGAGTGCCCGTGCCGATACGTGGTAAGCCGTGGCACTGGAGGCCTCCGCAGCCTCCAGTTGTTCCAAGTCTGTAGCAGCGTCCAGCCGACGCATCTCTTCTTTCCAATTCTGGTGCAGTGCGGGCAGCTCTGCGGGCGTGCGTTTGTACCTGCGCGCCAGCGTCATCCAGAGCGAGATGCGGGTGTCGAGTTCAGCCAGGCGTTGTGGATCGATTTCGGCATGCCTCAGGTACAGCTGCAGCGAGTGGAGGACATCGCCGGCTTGCGCGAGGCTAGAGGCAAGGATGTCTGCGAGATTGGCGAACTCAGGCTCAATGTGCTCATGGCTTTGCAGGAGATCGTGTGCGCGTGTGAGCCCTGTAAGTGACCCTGTCTCTTCATCTTGAAGGGCTTGGATGGCCCCCTCGGCTCCATCCAGCAGCGCTTGCGCATGCGAGAGGCGTCTGTGCTGTGCATCGAGGTCTTCCCATTCGCCCTCCGCAGGCGCCAGCTTGCCCACCTCATTGATTTGCCACTGCAGGCGCTCACGCTCCTGTTGCAAAGTAGCTTGAGCCAGGCGCGCTTGCTCCAACGCCTTTTGGTCCGAGCGCCATTGGGTCCAGCGCACTGCAGTTTCTGCGGTGCGCACACCTGCAAATGCGTCCAGCAGACCTCGCACCGATTCTGGTTTTGTGAGGCTTTGCCATGCATGTTGGCCATGGATGTCCAGCAGGCTGTCCCCGACGGTTCGAAGCTGAGTTGCAGTGGCTGGCGTGCCGTTGATCCACGCCCGGCTTTTGCCCTGGGAGTCCACCGTACGGCGTAGAAGCAACAGCTCGTCAATGTCGAAACCCGCCTCGTCAAGCCATGGGTGCAGATGGGCAGGGCAGTCGAATTCTGCACAAAGGTCTGCTTTATCAGCACCCTCGCGAACAACGCCCGCATCCGAGCGTGCCCCCAGCACAAGCTGAAGTGCATCAATCAGGATGGATTTTCCAGCGCCAGTTTCTCCGGTCAGCACGGTGAAACCAGAAGTTAGTTCAAGCTCCAGTGCCTGAACAATCACAAAATCACGCAGGGTAATCCGCCTGAGCGCCATGGTCAGGAGCCTCCTTCATTCCAGCGCAATTTTTTGCGCAGAGTGGCAAAGTAGTTCCACCCTTGCGGGTGAAGAAACCGCACGCAGTGCTCCGACCTTTTGACCAGAATGCGGTCGCCATGCAGCAGAGAGGCCAGCGACTGCATATCAAAATTAGCACTGACATCCCGACCGCTCACAACCTCGACAGCCACTTCGGCGGCATCCGACAGCACAATGGGGCGGTTGGAGAGCGTGTGGGGGGCGATGGGCACCAGCACCCATCCAGGAATGGAGGGGTGAAGCATAGGCCCCCCTGCAGACAAGGAGTACGCCGTTGACCCCGTTGGTGATGCAATGATGAGCCCGTCTGCGCGCTGGTTGGCCACAAAGCGTCCATCAACCTCGACTCGCAATTCCACCATGCCCGAAGTCGCGCCACGGTTCACAACAACGTCGTTCATCGCAAGGGCTTCAAAGACGATGCGCTCGTCGCGCACAACTGTCGCGTGCATGAGCGGCCTCAGGTCTTCTTCGTATTCGCCTTGAAGCATGGGTGGCAGTGTGGCTTGGTACGTGTCAAAAGGAATGTCGGTGATGAAGCCTAAACGCCCCTGATTGATCCCAATCAGGGGCGTGCCAAACCGCGCCAGCCGTCGGCCTATGCCCAGCATGGTGCCGTCACCACCTACCACAAGGCCCAGGTCGCACCGGCGGCCTATCTCGTCTACATTCAGGACTGGGTATTGTGTGATTCCGGTGTTGCTTGCGGTTTCTGCTTCCAGCACCACTTCGCAACATTCGCGTTCAAGAAAATGGGCGATGTCTTCCAGGGCGTGGCGGGAACTGTCACTGAGGGCGCCTGCCGACGAAGCTTGGTATTTGCCTATGAGTGCGACACGGCGGAAATTGGACGTCATCGCGAAATTACATCATTAAAATCATTCCATGCTCGATGACCGTGCCAAGTTGTTGCTTAAAGCGCTGGTCGAGCGCTACATCGCCGATGGACAGCCCATTGGGTCGCGGACTCTGTCGCGCGCGTCGGGGCTGGATCTATCCCCCGCCACCATTCGCAACGTCATGGCAGATCTGGAGGAGTTGGGGCTGATCGCGAGTCCCCATACTTCTGCAGGGCGCATCCCTACTGCTCGGGGCTATCGGCTATTTGTAGACACCATGCTGACAGTGCAGCGGGACCCATTGACCCCTCCGCAGCTTGCGCCCGAACAGCCGCAGAAGGTGATCGCGAACGCAGCACAGTTGTTGTCCAATCTATCGCAGTTCGTTGGTGTTGTGATGGCGCCCAGGAGGACCTCTGTGTTTCGCCACATCGAGTTCCTGAGATTGTCCGAGCGACGATTTCTGGTGATCATCGTCTCGCCGGAGGGCGACGTTCAAAACAGGGTGATCTTCACGGATGTGGACTACACCCAGTCACAACTCATTGAAGCTTCCAACTTTCTGAACGCGCACTATGCAGGGCTCGAGATGGAGCAGGTGCGTGAGCGCCTGAAATCGGAGGTGGATGTGCTGCGGGGCGAGATCGCTTCGCTCATGCAGGCTGCGGTGAACGTGGGTTCTGAGGCTCTGTCACAAGCGCAGGACGAGGTAGTGATTTCTGGTGAGCGCAACCTTCTGGCTGTGAGCGATTTTTCCAGTGACATGGGAAACCTCCGGCGCGCCTTCGATCTGTTCGAGCAGAAAACGCAGATTCTGCGGCTGCTCGATATCTCTAGCCAGGCAGAGGGAGTGCGCATCTACATTGGCGGGGAAAGCCACGTGGTGCCGTTTGAGGAGCTTTCTATCGTGAGTGCGCCGTATGAGGTCGATGGCAAGGTAGTCGGTACTTTGGGTGTGATCGGTCCTACGCGCATGCCTTATGACCGGATGATTCAGATCGTGGACATCACATCAAAACTGGTGTCCAACGCACTCAGCTATCGCAAGTAAAGCCCCCTACAATACGGCGCTTGCCCCGTTGTATAGCGCTGGAGCATGGCTTGGGGCGTTAGCTCAGTTGGTTAGAGCAGAGGACTCATAATCCTTTGGTCGTTGGTTCAAGTCCAACACGCCCTACCACCCATCATTCGAGTGGGCGATCATCACGGTCACAGCCAGTTTTCTTGTCGCAATGTGCGCCATTCCTCTTTTGGAGTCTCTGGAGTGCATTACAATCTTGGCTTGTATTGAGTTGAGCTTTTACTGAACAGGCCCATGCGGCATGGAGCTGGTAAAAAAAGTTGATTTCAAGGGTCGCCAAGAAATCATGCTATAATTCAAAGCTTAGCGGCTGTAGCTCAGCTGGATAGAGTACTTGGCTACGAACCAAGGGGTCGTGGGTTCGATTCCTGCCAGCCGCACCAATGTTTAAAGCCTGCAATCGCAAGATTGCAGGCTTTTTCATTTGTCCAAGCGCTTTGCGCTTGTCGGGGAGATCTGGCGATGAGCAAGGCTTTTACCAAAGAGGCAGATGGCGGTGACGACGACGAGTTGGCACTACCCCCATTGCCTGCGGGCGGCAAAAACTACATCACCCCTGTGGGCTATGCGCGCCTGCGGGATGAGCTGTTTGATTTGATTGACAACGAGCGGCCCAAGATGGTGGATGTTGTGCATTGGGCTGCCAGCAACGGTGATCGGTCCGAAAATGGCGATTACCTGTATGGCAAGAAGCGCCTGCGCGAGATCGACCGCCGCATACGGTTCTTGACCAAACGGCTGGAGATTGCCGAAGTCGTAGACCCCAGTCTGCATGCGGGAAGTGATCAGGTGTTTTTTGGGGCTACCGTGACTTATCGGGATGATGAGGATGTGGAGCGCACGATCACCATCATGGGAATTGATGAGGCAGACAGCCGAGAATCGCAGGTGAGTTGGATTTCACCGGTCGCCCGCGCACTGTTGAAAGCTCGTGTGGGTGATGAGGTGCCACTGCCAACCCCGGGCGGCGCTCGCAATCTGGAAGTGATGGAAGTGCGGTACCCGCAGCCGCGCACAGCGTAGCAGCCACCCTCGGGTGGGGGCGAGGCGCTATGAAACAGGCGCTGCTTTCCTTGCGGGAAGCGCCTGTCAGGCCTGTGGTGTGATTCTGGCGACGCGGATGACTGCCTGAGTGCGGCGCAGATTTTTTAGTGCCAGTTCAAGGTGGGCCTGATCACGCACGGCCACGATAAAGCGCAGATCGGTGGTGTCAAGTGCGGCTTCGTCATCCATGTCAACGTGGGTGATGTCAGCCTCTGAATTGGCCAGCTCCGCAGCCACTCGGGCCAGCACCCCCTTGCCATTGGTCACGGTGACAACAACACCGGTCTCGAACATGCGCGTGGGCTCGTCAGACCAGTCCACGGCGATGAAACGCTCGCTGTCCTTGTGCTGGAGGCGCTTTGCCACTGTGCAGTGCACGTTGTGCACCACCAGCCCCTCTCCCCGTCCGAGGTAGCCCACAATACTGTCGCCGGGCACCGGGCGGCAGCATGATGCGTACTGTACCGATGCGTTCTCGCTGCCGTCCAGGGTGACTGCTCCTTGGGACAGCGTTTCATGGGACGTATAGCGCTCCCGCGTCATGAGCAGTGCATCGGGGCGATGGCCATGTTCGGACATCAGCACCATGAGCCGCTTGGCCACGATGCTGGCGATCCGCTTGCCCAGGCCCAGGTCCGTCATCAGCTCGCTGCGGGTGCGGTTCCCTGTAAAACGCAGCAGCTTGTCCCACATGGGTTGGGTCTCTGCATCCAGGGGGGGCAACTGCTCCAGGCCTTCCGCTCGGATGGCTTGGGTCAGCAGTTTTTCGCCCAGTCCTTCAGATTCAGTCTGCGCCAAGGTCTTCAGGTAGTGCCGGATCTTGGAGCGCGCGCGGCCTGTGCGCACAAAACCCAGCCAGGCCGGGTTGGGGGTGGACACGGGCGCCGTGATGATTTCCACGACGTCGCCATTCTTGAGTTCAGTGCGCAGGGGCACCTGCTCGTTGTTGATCTTGGCCGCCGTTGTGCGGTCGCCGACGTTGCTGTGGATGGCGTAAGCAAAGTCCACCACAGTAGCCCCGCGAGGGAGCGCCATGATCTGGCTCTTGGGGGTGAAGACATAGACCGCATCCGGGAAAAGGTCCACCTTCACATGGTCCCAAAACTCTGCGGCATCGCGGGTCTCGTTCTGGATGTCGAGCAGGGACTGCAGCCACTTGGTCCCCAGCCGTTCGGCCGAAGTGCCATCGCCGTCCTGTGCTTTGTACAACCAGTGCGCTGCCACACCGGCCTCGGCAATGACGTGCATCTCGTCCGTGCGCATCTGGAATTCAATGTTCACACCGGAGGGCCCCACCAAGGTGGTGTGCAAGGATTGGTAGCCATTGAGCTTGGCGATGGCGATGTGGTCCTTGAACTTGCCAGGAACCGGTTTGTACATCTGGTGGAGCACGCCCATCGCGGTGTAGCAGTCCGTCACAGTGGGCACGATCACCCTAAAACCGTAGATGTCCGTGACCTGGGCAAAACTCAGGTGCTTGAGATCCATCTTTTGGTAGATGGCGTACAAAGTCTTTTCGCGGCCTGCGAGGCGCACCTTCATGCCAATCTTTGAGAAGGCGGCATCCACTTCGGTTTGCACCTTCTGCACCAGGTCGCGCCTGCGGTTGCGAGACTTGTTGACAGCCTTGGAGAGGGTGGCATAGCGCCAGGGGTGCAGGTGACGGAAGGCCAGGTCCTGCAATTCCCGGTAAGTCTGGTTGAGGCCCAGGCGGTGGGCGATGGGGGCGTAGATTTCCAGCGTCTCCGAGGAGATGCGGCCCCACTTGCTACGTGGCATGTCCGACAGCGTGCGCATGTTGTGCGTGCGGTCCGCCAGCTTGATGAGAATCACGCGCACATCGCGTGCCATGGCCAGCAGCATCTTGCGGAAAGACTCGGCCTGGTTCTCTTCGCGGGTGTTGAACTGCAGCTTGTCCAGCTTGGTCAGCCCGTCCACCAGTTCGGCCACGGGGGCACCAAAGCGGTCGATCAGGTCGGCCTTGGTGACGCCACAGTCTTCCATGGCATCGTGCAGCAGTGCCGCCATGAGCGCCTGGGCGTCGAGCTTCCAGGTGGCACATTGTGCTGCTACGGCAATGGGGTGCGTGATGTAGGGCTCGCCGCTGTTGCGCAACTGGCCCAGATGGGCCTCATCAGCGAAACGGTAGGCTTGGCGCACCTGTTCTATGCTGATCGCGTCCAGGTAGTCAAGACTATCTGTCAGCGCAGCAAAGCTGGCCGCCGCCGCATTGGCGGCCGCTGCGGCTGCTGACAAGGTTCCCGCCGTTGGCACTTCACCGGGTCGGGCTTGCGTTGCAGAAGGTGAATTGAGCACCGCGTTCATGCCTTAAATGTAGCGCGGGAGCGCATCAGACGACTTCGGGGCAAAAAAAAGCACCGCTGTCGCGGTGCTCTTTGCGGGCTGCGCCCAGGAAAAAATTCAACCGGGAACCTTCTTGAGCATTTCCAGGCCGACCTTGCCTTCGGCGATCTCGCGCAGGGCGGTCACGGCGGGCTTGTTGCGGCTTTCGATGCGGGGGGCATGGCCCTGGCTCAGCATGCGGGCACGGTACGTGGCGGCCAACACGAGCTGGAAGCGGTTGGGGATCTTTTCCAGACAGTCTTCTACAGTGATGCGTGCCATCGTTTTACTCCGGGATTCAGGTGATATTGAGCGACTGGAAGGTGTCAGCACGGGCGCGGCGCTGGGCGGCGTACTTGAGTCGCTGGGCGTGAACTACGGCTTTCAGGTCGAAAAGCGCGCGCTCAAACAACTCATTGATTATAACGAAGTCGAATTTGCTCACCTGCGCCATCTCTGTAGCCGCATTTTTGAGGCGGATTTCGATCACTTCCGGGGAGTCTTCGCCCCGGCGTTCCAGACGCGAGCGTAGCTCTTCCCAACTCGGCGGGAGGATGAAGACCAGAAGGGCATTCGCAAAGGCCTCCTTGATCTGTAGTGCGCCCTGGAAGTCGATTTCCAGGATCACATCCGAGCCCTGAGCGATGCGCTCCTCGATGGCTTTTTTGGAGGTTCCGTAGCGGTTCCCGTGGACGTGTGCCCACTCCACGAAGGCATTGCCCTCCACCATGGCGTCAAATTCGGACTGCGATGCAAAGTAGTAGTCGCGGCCATGCTTTTCCTGACCACGTGGCGCGCGGGTGGTGTGGGAGATCGACAGGTGGACATGGGAGTCCAACTCCAGCAAGGCTTTGACCAAGCTGGATTTGCCGGCACCACTGGGAGCCGCAACTACGATGAGATTTCCGGGATAGTCCATAGTTGATGTGCGCTAGGCGCTATCAAAAAATGAGTATTACTCGATATTTTGCACTTGCTCGCGCATCTGTTCGATCAGCACTTTCATGTCCACGCTGATGCGGGTCAGGTCGAGTGCGGCAGATTTGGAGCCCAGCGTATTGGCTTCGCGGTGCAGTTCCTGGATCAGGAAATCCAGGCGCTTCCCCACTTCGCCGCCCTTCTTGAGCAGGCGTTCGATCTCATCCAGGTGGGAGTCCAGCCGGGTGATCTCCTCGGCCACGTCGATGCGGATGGCAAAGGCCGTGGCTTCTGTCAGGGCACGGTCGCGCGCTGCTTCGGGCAGGGTCGCGCCGTCGGTCAGGGCCATGGCTTCCTTCCAGCGCTCCATGAAGCGCAGCCGCTGCTGCTCGACCAGCAGGGGAACCATGGGGACAGCCTGCTCTGCCAGGGCGCGCAATTGCTTGACCCTGTCCAGCAGCATGGCAGCCAGGCGCTTCCCCTCTCTTTCACGGGAGGCCATCAGGGCTGTCAGGGCTTCTTCCGCCAAAGCAGGCACGGCTTCACTCCAGTCTTCAGAGCCCGATGGCGCATTGGCGCAAAGGCGCAGGGCGTCGGCCACCGTGAGGGGCGCCGCTGTCGGCAGCCAGGCCTTGACGGAATCCTGCAAAGAGTTGAGCCGCTGCAGCAGCCGCGCTGGCGGGTCTTGCAAGGTGTTGCTGTCCTCGTTCTCCAGGGCAGCGCGGACTTCGACTTTGCCGCGCTTGAGGCGGGCCGTCAGCAGGCTGCGCAGTGCGGGCTCCATGGCACGCAGTTCATCGGGGAGGCGGAACGAAAGGTCCAGGAAGCGGCTGTTGACCGAGCGGATTTCCAGCCCCAGCCGGCGCGACTGGGGCGCGCGGGCGTCGGTTTCAGCGCCAGTGGCAGATGCGCCATGCTGTGCGCTGGCGTATCCGGTCATGCTGTAAACTGGCATTGGACTTTTTGATGGTTGCTTGCGATCCGGCGATTATCCGGGTTCCGCTCCACCCCCGAGTCATCTTCGCAAAATATGTCAAAAATCAAGCCGGCTCCTCTGCCGCCCGATACCGCAATAGGCGGCTACCGCGTGGTGCGCCGGTTGTCTTCTGGCGGCTTTGGTGTGGTCTATCTGGCCCTCGATACCGAGGGGCAGCAGGTCGCCATCAAGGAATACCTTCCCTCTTCGCTGGCCACGCGTGCGCCGGGCGAGTTGTTGCCCAAGGTGCAGTCTGAAAAGCTGTCGCTTTATCGGCTGGGCCTCAAGAGCTTCTTTGAAGAAGGTCGCGCGCTGGCGCAGATTTCGCACGCCTCCGTGGTGAGCGTGCTCAACTTCTTCCGTGAGAACGAAACCGTCTACATGGTGATGAACTATCTGGAGGGCGCCACCCTGCAGGACTTCATCATCACCGCACGCGATCTCAAGACGCAGAAGGTGTTCCGCGAATCCACCATTCGCTCGCTTTTTGACGAAGTGCTGCGCGGCCTGCGCATCGTGCACCAGCACAAGATGCTGCACCTCGACATCAAGCCTGCCAACATTTTCATCACCGACGACAACAAGGCCGTGATGATCGACTTTGGCGCGGCGCGCGAGGTGCTTTCCAAGGAAGGCAACTTCATTCGCCCCATGTACACCCCCGGCTTTGCCGCGCCCGAGATGTACCGCCGCGATTCGTCCATGGGCCCCTGGACCGACATCTACGCCATTGGTGCCTGCATCTATGCCTGCATGCAGGGCTTTCCGCCCAACGAGGCGCCCCAGCGCATCGAGAAAGACCGCTTGTCGCTGGCGCTGACCAAGCTGCGCGGCGTTTACTCCGACAACCTCATCGAGGTGGTGGAGTGGTGCATGGCACTTGATCCGCTGTCGCGCCCACAATCCGTGTTCGCCCTGCAAAAGGAGCTGAGCCGCGAGGGCGAGCGCCGCTACACCAAGCTCACGGTGGCCGAGAAAATGCGCCTGCAGCTTGACACCTTGGTGTCCGACACCAAGAAAAATGTGCAAAAGGTGGGTGAAGCCACCGGTATCGGGGCCAAGCCCAAATGAACACGGCTCACGCAAAGCGGGTTCGGGCAAGGCACATGTTCATTGACGATGCCTTGGTGCATCCTTGCCTGCGTGGGTCCCTATGAAGTTCTCGGTATTCCAGATCAGCCGCCGCGGTGGCCGCGAGAAGAACGAAGACCGCATGGGCTATTGCTACACGCGCGAATCGTGCCTGTTTGTGCTGGCCGACGGCATGGGGGGGCACCCCGAAGGCGAGGTGGCTGCGCAGATTGCGCTGCAGACCATCTCGGCGCTGTTCCAGCGCCAGGCCAAGCCCCAGCTCAAGGATGTGCAGGAATTTCTGTCGGGCGCGCTGCTGGCGGCACACCACCAGATCCTGCGCTATGCCACTGACAAGGGCATGCTCGACACCCCCCGTACCACGCTGGTGGCAGCGGTGCTGCAGGCTGGCACCGCCACCTGGATCCATTGCGGCGATTCGCGCCTGTACATGGTGCGCGATGGTGATTTGCTGACCCGCACACGCGACCACTCCTATATGGAGCTGCGCAACTCCCCGCCGCCAGGCCTGGAGCGCATCAACCGCAATGTGCTGTTCACCTGCCTGGGCTCGCCCACCAAACCCATTTACGACATCACCGGCCCCGTGTACCTGGAGCAGGGCGACCGCATCCTGCTGTGTTCGGATGGCCTGTGGGGCACACTCAGCGACGAAGACATCGCCAAGCAACTGGCCCGCAACACGGTGTCGCACGCGGTGCCTGAACTGGTGGAAGATGCCCTGCGCAAGGCGGGTGACAGCAGCGACAACGTCACGGTGATTGCCATGGAGTGGGAGACGCCCGATGCGTTCGAGTCCACGCAAGGCGTCTCGACCGACAGCATCAGCGACGACGTGTTTGCGTCCACCATCCAGGCCGGGCCACTCGATGGCCTCGTGGACGACCTGGACGACGCCGCCATCGAGCGGTCCATCGCCGAGATCAACGAAGCGATTCGACGCTCAGCTGCCCGAAAGGCATGACAACCCCCTGAGTTGCTTCGCGCCTTCCGCCTTCGTCCGAATTGCGGTGCAATTCGGGATAGAGACACAGCCAGCGCTCGTACGGCTGATATGGGCGGTCCTTGGGTGGCGGTCCTGGTTTGGGCAACGCATGTTGTACGGGCCTCGGGCAGAGAGCCTGCGAGATGGGCCGCCAGTGCCGCGGCCCATTGCAGATGTATCGAACTGACGGACTGGCTTGTTGGCATGCGCCCTGGGCCGTGCGGGAGGCCCGCGTATTTTTGACACCGGAAACCACATGACCACTTTTACCCGTACCGGCGCTCGTGCCGCCCACCAGCTGCGTCCCGTGCGCATCACCCGCCACTACACCATGCACGCCGAGGGTTCGGTGCTGATCGAGTTTGGCAACACCAAGGTGCTTTGCACGGCATCGGTGGAAGAACGTGTGCCACCCCACAAGCGCGGCAGTGGCGAAGGCTGGGTCACGGCCGAATACGGCATGTTGCCGCGCGCCACCCACAGCCGCAGCGACCGCGAGGCCGCGCGTGGCAAACAAACCGGCCGCACGCAGGAGATTCAGCGCCTCATTGGCCGATCGCTGCGTGCCGTGTTTGACCTCAAACTCCTGGGCGAGCGCACCATCCAGCTCGACTGCGACGTGATCCAGGCCGATGGTGGCACCCGCACCGCTGCCATCACCGGCGCCTGGGTGGCTGCGCAGGATGCGGTCAACCAGTTGCTGGCCAGCGGCAAGATCACGCAGTCGCCGTTGATGCAGCCAGTGGCTGCCATTTCCGTGGGCATGGTTCAGGGTACGCCGCTGCTGGACCTGGAATACGTGGAAGACGTGGGTTGCGATACCGACATGAACGTCGTGATGACCGGAGCGGGCCATTTTGTGGAAGTGCAGGGCACGGCCGAAGGCGTGGCGTTTACCCGGACGGAGATGGACCAATTGCTGGCGCTGGCTGAAAAAGGCATCGCAGAGTTGGTGCAGTTGCAGCAGCGGGCCCTTCTTGATACTGAATAAATGTGAGAATGCTCATAAATTGATAGCTATTTGCGCTTGATGGATAAGCGCTAGATGCCATTTAGACCCATGAAAATTGTTCTTGCATCCAACAACCGTGGCAAGCTGGCCGAGCTACAGGCCATGTTCGCGCCGTTGGGCGTCGAACTGGTGCGCCAGGCGGACCTTGGCGTAGGCGAGGCCGAAGAGCCTTTTCGCACCTTTGTGGAGAACGCCCTCGCCAAGGCCCGGTTCGCCTCGGCACACACCGGGCTTCCCGCGCTGGCCGACGACGCCGGAATGTGTGTAGACGCCTTTGGTGGCCTGCCCGGTGTCGATACCGCCTACTACTGCACCCAGTTCGACTACGAGAAAAGCGACGACAACAACGTGCGTGCCCTGCTGGAGCAATTGCAGGGCGTGGCCAACCGCCGCGCCGCCATGGTCAGCACCCTGGTCGCGGTGCGCAGCCCGCAAGACCCCGAGCCGCTGATTGCCGTGGGCCGCGTGGTGGGCGAGATCACCACGGCGCCCCGGGGTAGCAACGGCTTTGGCTTTGACCCCGTGATGTTCATCCCGGAATTTGGCAAGACCTTTGCCGAGCTGCCTGTGGAAGTGAAGAACGCCCACAGCCATCGGGGGCGCTCTGCCGCACAGATGCTCGCGCTGATGCGCGAGCGCTGGCTGTAAAGGGACACAGAAGGTGGCCCACATTCCGATCACGCCGCAGAGCGACATCGAGCCCGCGCCAGCACGCGACATCCAGCACTACATGCGCCCAGGGCTGCTGCAGCTGCCCAGCCTGCCGCCGCTGTCGCTGTATGTCCACCTGCCCTGGTGCCTCAAAAAATGCCCGTACTGCGACTTCAACTCGCATGAGTACCGCGAGGGCGTTGGCGATGCAGGCGGCAACGGCGTTCCCGAACAGCGCTACATCGATGCACTGATGGCCGACCTGGAGGCCGCGCTGCCGCTCATTTGGGGCCGCACAGTGCACAGCATCTTTATCGGTGGGGGCACCCCCAGCCTGTTCTCCCCGGCGGCGATTGACCGGCTGCTTGGCGACATCCGCGCCCGCCTGCGTCTGGAGCCTGATTGCGAGATCACCTTGGAGGCCAACCCCGGCACGTTCGAAAAAGATCGCTTTCGCGCCTTCCGCTCTGCGGGCGTTACGCGCCTGTCGGTGGGGGTGCAAAGCTTCAACGACCAGCACCTCAAGGCCCTGGGCCGCGTGCATGACCGCAGCCAGGCCTTGGCGGCCGTGGAGGAGGCCGCCGCGTCGTTTGACACCTATAACCTCGACATCATGTACGCCCTGCCGGGCCAGACGCCCCAGCAGTTGGAGCAGGACATGGTGACCGCGTTGGCCTTCAAACCACCACACATCTCCATCTACCACCTCACCATCGAGCCCAACACCTACTTCGCCAAGTTTCCCCCCGCCATCCCCGAGGACGACCAGGCCTATGCCATGCTCGACCGCATCACTGCCCTGACGGGGCAGGCCGGAATGGCGCGCTACGAGATCTCGGCCTATGCGCAGCCGGGCCACCAGTGTTTTCACAACACCAACTATTGGCAATTTGGCGACTACCTGGGCATTGGCGCGGGTGCGCACAGCAAGCTGAGTTTTGCGCACCGGGTGGTGCGCCAAGTGCGCTTTCGCGATCCTGGCCGCTACATGGACAACGCCCTGGCCGGCCGCGCCGTAGCGCAAGATGACGACGTGCGCCGGGCCGACCTGCCGTTTGAGTTCATGCTCAATGCCCTGCGCCTGCGTGACGGTTTTGCGCTGCAGGACTTCATGGCCCGCACGGGCCTGCCCCTCACCGCCATCGCCAAGGGCCTGGAGGCCGCCGAACGCAAGGGCCTGATCGAGCGCGACATGGCGCGCGTGCGACCCACGGAGCGGGGTTTTGACTTTCTGAATGACCTGCAGGAGCTGTTCCTGGCGGATTGAGCGTGGCGGCGCAGGAGCTGGCAGCGCCCTAGCCGCTCCCACTGGCACCGCGCACACCGCACAGCGCCTGGAAGGATCAGCCGCAGCGCACTGCCAGGATTCGGCCGTTGCCATCCACTTCCAGGTTGAGCCGCTGCGCGTCGAACTCCTTGGTGATGATCTGGCCGGGGCGCAGGATGCGGGCCATCTGCGCGCCCGACCGTACACGGGCGGATTCCACCACCGACGCCGTGCTGTTTTGCCCCACCGCAGACTGGGCCGGCTGGGCGTTACACAGCCCGCCAGGCGCGGAGGGCGCAGCCGCCGGGCCACCAGAGGGTGCAGGGGGCTGCCCCTGGCTTGCGCAACCAGTCAGCAACGCCGCAACCACCAGGCCGCCAGCGGCGGCAAAAGGGATATTCGTCATGGTCAAGGCTCCTGAAAACGAGACCCTCACCATACCGGAAGGCCCGAAAGCACGGGTGTCCACCCGTAACGTGGTTGGTGGCCCTTCCTTTGGCTGTCCCTGGCTTGATTGCGGTCAAGGCAATGTTGGCCGTCCGCAACAGCTAGCCACACGCCTTGCGTGGCAGACGCATGGCGATGGTTTGCCGTAAGGCCTGCTCTGCACAATGGGGCAGCGATGGTCTGCCCGCACGGGAGCGGCCAGAACACAGGAGGCCGGTGTGGCACACGGGCTTTTTGGCAACCGTTTTGTGCAGCCCCGATACGCCATGTCCGACGATCCTATTCTCAGCCTCATCCGCTCTCTCGGTGACACCCTGGATGGGCTGGACGTCGCCCTGTGTGCGTTTGACGAAGGCGACCACGCCCTCGCCTGGAACCGTACATTCTTCAAATTCTTCCCGGAGCACGAGGGGCATGTTTACGCAGGCGAGCCCTACCATGCCAATCTGCGGCGGTTCTACACCGAACGGCTGGACGCGCAAGAGTTGCCCAATATCGACCGCTACATTGCGGCTGGCGTGGAGCGGCACCGCGCGCAGACGCGTTGCCACAGCCGGAAGAGCCCGGCGACGCCAACATCCATGAACCTGGCTACCTGCGCAGCCCCTTTATCGAAAGTACCGAGCTTTTTGACCGCATCCCCGACGGTTTGATGATTTGTGGCGAGGACCACCGCATTCAGTGGGTCAACGAGCCATTCATGCAGATGTATCGCCTCACCGACCGCGCTGCTGCGACCGGGCTCAGCTTTGATGACATCTACCGTGGAGCCTGGGCTGCCGGTGGGCCGGGCGACATGGCGCCTTTCTACGGGGGGCTATCCATCCTGCAGGAACACATGCGGTTTGCCGGAGCGCCGTTTGAGGTGCCCTTGCCCCACAACCGCTGGAGCCGGGTGATTGCCAAGCAGGGCTCGGACGGTACCGTGTTTTATGCGCACGTGGACATCACCGAGTTCAAGCGCCAGCAACACCGGCTTGCGCAGGCCGAACGCAGCGCCCGCGACAACGAGGCGCAATTGCGAGAGAAGTCCATCCTGCTGGAGGCCACGCTGGAGAGCATGGACCAGGGCGTTGCCAGAATCAGCGCCACGGGCATTGTGGAGCTGTGCAATCGCCGGGCGCTGGAACTGCTGGAGCTGCCCGAGGAGTTGATGGCCTCCAAACCCTCCCTGGCGCATGTGCTGGCATTTCTGCGTGCACGCGGCGAATTTGACCTCGCTTCGCAGGAGGTTCAATCGATGCTGCTCCACAACGGCGGGCTCGATCAACTGAATGTGTACGACCGACCCCGGCCCGACGGTCGCATTGTGGAAGTCCAGACCGTGCCCATCAAAGGTGGGGGCGCACTGCGCACTTTCACCGACGTGACACAACGCAAGGAGGCCGAGCAAAGAATCCGGCATGTCGCTGAACATGACGGGCTCACCGCGCTGTTGAATCGCTCTGCGTTCCTGCAAGCACTTCAGGCAGCCGTGGCCGACGTGCGGCGCCAGGGCCGCGGTTTTGCTGTGTTGTATGTGGACCTCGACGGTTTCAAACCCATCAATGACCGCTTCGGGCATGCCGTGGGCGACCAATTGCTGGCCTGGGTTGCCAGCCAGCTTGCGCAGGCTGCGCGCGAAGACGATGTGGTGGCGCGGCTGGGTGGCGATGAGTTTGCCTTGCTGCAGCGCGGCGTCTCTGACCGCGACAGCGCGTACCGCCTGGGCGAACGCCTGGTGCAGGCCATCGGCCAGCCGACGGAGATTGAATCGCATTTCATCCAGATCGGGGCCTCGGTGGGCGTCGTGATGTCGTCCCCAGACGCGCTGGACGCCGAAGAGCTTCTGCGCAAGGCCGACTCCGCGATGTACCTTGCAAAAGCCTCCGGGCGCGGCTGTGTGCGAATTTACGGCACGTGAAGATCCCATGCACCTCTGCTGTGGCCATCCTCCCCATCGGGCACGCGCAGCGTGTGAGCGTGCCTTCTGGTGAATATCCCGGCCTTGAGGGTGTCCCGCAGAAAATCGGCGATGTCCTACACACCGGGGCAAAAGAGCGACCTAATATCTGGCTGTCGATACCCCTTCGACATCCCTCCCGCTTGCACAAGCAAGTGTTCAGCCCGCACTCTGCGGGCTTTTTTTTGGGCGATGCCTACCCTGTTAGGCAAAAACATGCGGAATGCACATTGGCCCACAGTGGTGAGGTGTGTCGGCCGCAGAAACTGGCCTTGTCGTACCCACGGCTACCCACCGGAAACCGCCGCAGCCCAGGTGAATAAGGTGCGCGAGATGGTATCGATTCGACCCATCCCATGCACGCGTCGCAGACAGAGGCATTGTGTTGTGCCGGTGTCCCTTTATTATTCGGCGTTACAAAAGAGGGGTGATTGATGCCGTCGAATGTGAGAAATTGGCTTGCAGCTATCGCGGTTTTGTTCACCGCAAGCTGGGCCCATGCGCAGGCCACCGTCTATACGGTCACCCCACCGAGT
This sequence comes from Acidovorax sp. Root267, assembly GCF_001429215.1. Classification (NCBI taxonomy): domain Bacteria; kingdom Pseudomonadati; phylum Pseudomonadota; class Betaproteobacteria; order Burkholderiales; family Comamonadaceae; genus Acidovorax; species Acidovorax sp. Root267. Next base: position 158,380 of record NZ_LMJC01000030.1, on the reverse strand, counting down.
GCCTACGCAGGCGTGAATAACTTCACCGCACCGTGTGGTGCGGGCACCTGTCAGAACTTCACCCTGGCAATGGCAGCATCGGGTTCTTTCACGACGTCCAGCCCGATGGCGGGCAGCCTGGTCGCCGCGAATATATTCCCTTTGATCACGGCCTTCAGTTTCAGTGACGGTCTCAATACCTACTCCAGCGCAGATGCCGCCGTGCGCGTGGTCAGGTTCAACGTGTCAACCGACGCGGGGGGGGCCATCACCTCGGTGCTGATCGCGGTGGAGCGTTGGCAGACCGGGACTTCGCCGCATACCGCGGGTGACCGGCTTTCCGTTCTGCAGTTTGGAGGCGGCGCAACCTTTGCTGCCCACAACACAGGCTGTTCGAGTGTCGGTATTTCCCTGGTGGGTATGGCCGATACGTGCCTTGCGACTCCCTCCGATGCCTCCCGGTCGGAAGCCAACGGCCCCGCCGCAGTATGGTTTGCAGCCGCTGCGCCAGGCCCAACTTCCATCCCGACCTTGTCGGAGTGGAGCCTCATCGTCCTCGCTGGATGTATGGGCTTGACCGTTATCCGTCGCCGACGGGTCTAAGACAACCAACAACTTATTGCTCTATGACAATCCACTTCAGACACTGGATGGCTGCCTTGGCGCTGCTGCTCGCCGCAGGATGGGCCCACGCTCAGGCCACCATCTATTCCGCGACATCGACGAGCCCCTACACATCCAAATCGGATTTCTCGCTGTGCGGCGCGGGCCCCTGCCAAAACTTCACATTGACGATGGGACCGTCAGGGTCATTCACCACATCCAGCCCGTTGCCTGGGGGATTGATCAGCGCAAACATTTTTCCGTTGATCACCGCCTTCAGCCTCAGCGACGGTATCAACACCTATTCCAGCGCCGACCCTGCAGTCCGTGTAGTGCAGGTGCTGGTCACCACAGATCCGAGTGGCGTTGTCGTGAACACCAATATCTTCATTGCGCGCTGGCTGACCGGGACTTCCCCGCATGTGGTCAATGACCGCGTATCCCGGATACAGATTGCAGGGGGGATCGGTTCGGCCCTGCACAATATTCGCTGCGGGGCTGTGGCAGTGGCGCCCAGTGGCGTGCCCGATGCCTGTACCGCCAGTTTTCCAGACACGTCCGCATCAGGGGCTGGGTTGGCTGCTGTTGCCTGGGCTGCAGCCCCTGCACCAAGCCCCGCATCCATTCCGACCTTGTCAGAGTGGGGACTGATCCTCATGGCGGGCTTGCTGGTCTTGGCGAGTCTCGCGGCGCTTCGCCGTCTGGGCTTCTAAAAAACCCCCACAGGAAAGCCGCAGCTTAAAGGCTGTGGTTTTGTGTGTAGCTTGGTCCAGCGAGGTGCGCGGTGAAGCCCATGGCCGCCGAGGAGACGCCTGTGCCACGCAACGCGGAACTTGCACGCTGCGTGGGGTCTGGGCAGGGGCAGCGCAATTGCTCCTTGTCACACCCGTCGGTGCAGTTGCCCTGCAGCCCACATCGCAAGCAAGGCCGCTATGGCCATCAACGCCCATTCGGAAAGTGTTGGAACGGATGAGGCTGCCAACGCAGAAGACCAAAGCAACGAGATCGGGTTGGCTGAGGAGCTGTTGGTGTCAGAGCCTGAAAAAAAGCATGAATCTGCTGCGCCCTTTGGCACGGTGGTGTGCCACACCGCGTGAAGTTTGTGAACACTGTGTAGTTGCTCGCGTGCGCGGGCAGCGGGCCATATCGCGCATTCATGCAGCGTGTCGTAGAAATTCAGGTAGTACGAGAAGGGCGCTCGCCGGCCGTTCTCTGCAGTCGCTTGGGTTGTGCAAGAGGATTGCCAGGACGTGCTCCCCGCGGTCCTTTACGGAGCGAAATTTTCCCGGTGCGCAGACCCTATGGCGGGTAAAAAAGCACGCCCTGTATTGAGGTGCCGTTTTGGCGGAGACGGTGAGATTCGAACTCACGGACGGTTGCCCGTCGGCAGTTTTCAAGACTGCTGGTTTAAACCGCTCACCCACGTCTCCGGGCACGGAAGCTGCGAATTCTAGCCCACGGCGGGTGCAGATTTTTGCAGCATGCCCCGGGTCTCGATGAACTTGACCACGTCGGCCACGCCTGCCAGGGTTTTGAGGTTGGTCATCACGAACGGCTTGAGCGCGCCCTGCGCGTTGGTGCGCATGCGGGTGGTGTCGGCGTGCATCACATCCAGGTTGGCGCCCACGTGGGGGGCCAGGTCGGTCTTGTTGATGATGAACAGGTCGCTCTTGGTGATGCCGGGGCCGCCCTTGCGGGGGATCTTCTCGCCGGCGGCGACGTCGATGACGTAGATGGTCAGGTCGCTGAGTTCGGGACTGAAGGTGGCGGCCAGGTTGTCGCCGCCGCTTTCCACGAAGACGATGTCGGCGTTGGGATGCTCGCCCAGCATGCGGTCGATGGCTTCGAGGTTGATGGAGCAGTCTTCGCGGATGGCGGTGTGGGGGCAGCCGCCGGTCTCCACGCCCAGGATGCGCTCGGCGGGCAGGGCGCCGCTCACTGTGAGCAGGCGCTGGTCTTCCTTGGTGTAGATGTCGTTGGTGATGGCGATCAGGTCGTAGTCGTCGCGCATGGCCTTGCAGAGCATCTCCAGCAGGGTGGTCTTGCCGGAGCCCACCGGGCCGCCGATGCCCACGCGCAGGGGCGGCAGTTGCTTGGTGCGGTTCGCGATGTGGTGCAGGGCGGAGGTGGCGGTGCTGGTGCTGTTGGTCATGATCGGAAGAGGCGTGAGTACTGGGTTTCGTGCTGGGCCGACAGGATGGCGAGCATGGGGGAAAAGGCCTGGCGTTCGCTGTCCATCAGGCCGATGGCGTGGTCTGCGGCGGCAGGGATGGCGTCGGCCAGGCGGGCCAGGATGCGCTGGCCGGCGCTTTGGCCCAGCTGCATGGATTTGAGCGCGGCCTGCACCATGTTCTCGGCCCAGCCGAAGGCATAGGCCAGCAGCACGTCGCGCGCGAGGGCTTGGGTGATGGATGCAGCCAGTGCAAAGGCCACGGGGTAGGTGGGAGGGAGGGCCGCCAGATACTGCACGGCGGGCATGACCTGGTCATCGCCCTGGTGCTGGTTGCGCAGCCAGTCGGCCATGGAGCGGCCCATCTGCTCGGTCTGCAGGCGCAGCTCGCTCGTCTCGCGGGTGTGCAGCACCCAGTCGTTGAGCTCGCGCACATTGGCCAGGTCGCCGCCGTCGCCACGCCGCCAGGCGCCCACCGCCTTGGCGATCAGGGCCATGTCACCGCGGGCCTGGGTGATGTGCAGCTGGTCCAGCAGCCATTCTCCGACGGCGCCTTCGCTGTCGATGCCGGCGTTTTCAATGGCGCTTTCCAGCCCTTCGGAGTATGAAAAACCGCCCACGGGTAGCGCGGGGGAGGCCAGCCACATCAGCTGCAGGAAGCTGGCGGCGGGCAGGGGCGCGGGGCGGTCCAGGCGCATGGAGCGGGGCTCAGTGGTCGTGGTTGCAGTCCGGGCCGTGCACATGGCCCTGGGCGACCACGGGGATGGCCACGGTGCGGCCACGGGTGGGCGCTGGAGCCGCGGCAGCCGCTGGCGCCTGTGTGTGCGAATGCCCGTGTTCGTGGCTGTGATCGTGCCCATGGTCATGTCCGTGGTCATGCCCATGCCCACCATGGTGGTGGTGCCCGCCGCCGTGCCCCGCCGCATAGGCACCGCCTTCGGGTTCAAAGGCCAGGTTCTGCTCGGTCACGATCAGGTGCATCGCGTGCAGCATGTCGGCCAGGACGTGGTCGGGCTCGATCTTGAGGTGGTCGGGTTGCAGCTCGATGGGCACGTGCCGGTTGCCCAGGTGGTAGGCGGCGCGGGTCAGATCGAACGGGGTGCCGTGCTGCGTGCAGTGCGTGATGACCAGCACGGGCTGCGGCGCGGCGATGACGCGGACCATGGAGCCGTCTTCGGCCACCAGCACATCGCCGCCGCGTACCAGCGTGCCGCGCGGCAGGAAGATGCCCAGCTCGCGCCCGGTGGAGTCGGTGGCGGCAAAGCGGCTTTTCTGGCGCACGTCCCAGTCGAGTTCGATGGTGGTGGCGCGCTTGATGAGGACCGGGGCCAGGCCTTTGCCCTGGGGGATGAGTTTGGAGGCTTGGATCATGGAAGGGGTGTCGTTGTGGCGTGCGGCAAACCGCGCATTGTGGCCCGGCTGGACGGTGGCGGGGCGCAGTGCGTAGCCACTACAGCGGGCGGGTCATGAAGAAGCTGTACGGGTCCAGGCGGTAGTCGGCAAACGGCCCGCATTCGACAAAGCCGTGCTGAAAGTACAGCTTGCGCGCGGGGGCGAAGAAGGGCTGCGGCCCGGTCTCCAGGCTCACCTGGGTGTGGCCGCGCGTGCGGGCCTCTTGCAGCAGGTGGTTCAGCAAGTGGCGGGCGATGCCCCGGCCCCGGTGGTGGGCGCTGGTGCGCATGGATTTGAGTTCGGCATGTGCGGCATCAAGCCGCTTGAGCGCGCCGGTGCCAACCAGCATGTCGCCATCCGCCCCCGGCAGCCAGGCGGACCAGAAGGCGATGTCGGGCTGGCGCAGCTGGTCCATGTCCAGCGCGTGCACGCTTTCGGGCGGCGACACCGCATACATATCCTGCAGGTGTTCCTGCATGAAGGCTTCGATGCGCGGGTCGCTCAGGTCGTCCAGGCGGATCTGCAGCGTAGTTGGAATGGCGGCCATGCGTTGCTCAGAACAGGAAGTAGCGCTGCGCCATGGGCAGCACGGTGGCGGGCTCGCAGGTGAGCAACTGGCCGTCGGCGCGCACGGTGTAGGTCTGTGCGTCCACTTCCATCTTCGGGGTGTAGCTGTTGTGCACCATGTCGCGCTTGCGGATGCCGCGGATGTTGTGCACGGCGGACAGCGTCTTGCGCAGGCCGAAGCGCTCGCCGATGCCGGCAGCCAAGCCCGCTTGCGACACGAAGGTGAGTGAGGTCTTTGCGATCGCCCCGCCGAAAGCACCGAACATCGGCCGGTAGTGCACGGGCTGCGGCGTGGGGATGGAGGCGTTGGGGTCGCCCATCGCAGCCATGGCGATCATGCCGCCCTTCAGGATGAGTGCGGGCTTCACGCCGAAGAAGGCGGGCTTCCAGATCACGATGTCGGCCCATTTGCCCACTTCGAGCGAGCCCACTTCGTGGCTGATGCCGTGGGCAATGGCGGGGTTCATGGTGTACTTGGCCACGTAGCGCTTGATGCGCGTGTTGTCGTTGCGGCCGGTGTCGCCCTGCAGGCTGCCGCGCTGCACCTTCATCTTGTGCGCGGTCTGCCAGGTGCGCAGGATGACTTCGCCCACGCGGCCCATGGCCTGGCTGTCGCTGGACATCATGCTGATGGCGCCCAGGTCGTGCAGGATGTCTTCGGCGGCGATGGTTTCCTTGCGGATGCGGCTTTCGGCAAAGGCCAGGTCCTCGGCAATGCTGGCATCGAGGTGGTGGCACACCATGAGCATGTCCACATGCTCGTCCAGCGTGTTGTGGGTGTACGGCATGGTGGGGTTGGTGGACGATGGCAAGAAGTTCTCTTCGCCCACCACGCGCAGGATGTCGGGGGCATGGCCGCCGCCCGCGCCTTCGGTGTGAAAGGCGCAGATGCCGCGCCCGCCCACGGCCGCGATGGTGTTCTCCACAAAGCCTGATTCGTTGAGCGTGTCGCTGTGGATGGCGACCTGCGTGTCGGTGGCCTCGGCCACATCCAGGCAGTTGCTGATGGCCGCAGGGGTGGTGCCCCAGTCTTCGTGCAGCTTGAGACCGATGGCGCCCGCGCTGATCTGCTCGTGCAGCGCGTCGGGCAGGCTGGCGTTGCCCTTGCCAAGGAAGCCCAGGTTCATGGGGAAGGCGTCGGCCGCCTGCAGCATGCGCTCCAGGTTGAAGGGGCCGGAGGTGCAGGTGGTGGCCAGCGTGCCGGTGGCAGGGCCGGTGCCGCCGCCCAGCATGGTGGTCACGCCGCTGGCCAGGGCCTCTTCGATCTGCTGCGGGCAGATGAAGTGGATGTGGCTGTCGATGCCGCCCGCGGTGACGATGTTGCCCTCGCAGCTGATGACCTCGGTGCCAGGGCCGATGATGATGTCCACGCCGGGCTGCACATCGGGGTTGCCGGCCTTGCCGATGGAGGCGATGCGGCCTGCGCGCAGGCCAATGTCGGCCTTGAAGATGCCGGTGTGGTCAATGACGAGGGCGTTGGTCAGCACCGTATCCACCGCCCCTTGTGCGTTGGTGCGCTGGCTTTGCGCCATGCCGTCGCGGATGGTCTTGCCGCCGCCAAACTTCACTTCTTCGCCATAGCTGCCTGCGCGCAGGGTGTGGTCGGCCTCGACTTCGATAAGGAGTTCGGTGTCGGCCAGGCGCACGCGGTCGCCCACCGTGGGGCCGAACATTTCGGCGTAGGCGCGTCGTCCAATGGTTGCCATGGGGTGTGCTCCGCGAGAACTGTTAACTATACTTTTGATAGCTGCTAGCGCTTATATGTAAAGCGCTAGAGGTCGTTTTTCTTGAAATCCCTATAGCGCGCCGTGCGTCAGGCCCTGAAAGCCGTACACCCGGCGATCGCCCGCGTAGTCCACCAGCTCTACCGTGCGCTCCTGGCCAGGCTCAAAGCGCACGGCGGTACCTGACGCGATGTTCAACCGCATGCCACGCGCGGCGGCGCGGTCAAAGCCCAGGGCGTTGTTGGTCTCGGCAAAGTGGTAGTGCGAGCCGACCTGGATGGGGCGGTCGCCCGTGTTGCGCACGACGATGGTGAGCGTGCGGCGGCCGGTGTTGAGCGCGTGCTCGCCGGGTTCGGTGATGAGTTCGCCGGGGATCATGAAGGCTCCTTGGAGGGAAGGCTTAGGCCATTTGCGCCAGCAGCACGCCACCGAACGCGGCCACGCCAGCGCCCGCTGCGCGCGCCAGCCACACCTGGCGGTGGCGCAGCACCAAGCCCGCCGCAAGCCCAGCGCCATGCAGCAGCACGGTGGCGGCCAGCATGCCCGCCAGGGTCTGCCAGACGCTGTTGCTGCCCGCCAGCTCAACGCCATGGGCCACGCCATGGAACACGGCGAACACTCCCACGCCCAGCGCCGCCACGATGCCCGGCACCCGCAGGCGCGACACCACGAGAAGGCCGGTGGCCAGCAGCGACGCGGCGATCATGGACTCCACCGCAGGCAGTGCCACGCCTTGCAGACCCAGCACGGCACCGGCCAGCAGCATGGCCGCAAAGCCCACGGGGCCCCACAGCAGATCGCGTCCTGCACTGCGCGCGGCAAGGGCGCTCCACAGGCCCACGGCCACCATGGCGGCCAGATGGTCCATGCCGAACAAGGGATGGGCAAAGCCGCTCAGAAAGCTGCTGTGCATATGCGGTTCAGCACCGGTATGAGCGCTGGCGCCTGTGCTGATTGCGCTGAAAGCTATGAAAAAAAGAGCGGCTGTGTGGCGGTGTGAGAGTGCGATGCGCATGAGGGCTCCACAGAGAGAAGAGGCAAAGAGGCAAAGAGAGAAGAGGGTCAGACGATCGGCTGATGGACGGTGACGAGCTTGGTGCCGTCGGGGAACGTGGCTTCGACCTGGATGTCCGGGATCATCTCGGCGATGCCGTCCATCACGTCCGCGCGTGTCAGCACGGTGCGGCCTTCGCTCATGAGCTGCGCCACGGTCTTGCCGTCGCGGGCACCTTCCATCACGGCGGCGCTGATCAGGGCCATGGCCTCGGGGTAGTTGAGCTTCAGCCCCCGGGCCTTGCGGCGCTCGGCCAGCAGGGCGGCGGTGAAGATCAGCAGCTTGTCTTTTTCGCGAGGAGTCAGTTCCATGTCGTTGTACTCAATGCTGGTGTTGTTGGCTCGCGCGTCAGCCGATGCGGGGTGACCACGAGGAGCGTGCTATGGCGCACGGGGGTGATCTGGCGAGAGCCGTTCCATCATAGGCAGCAAGCCCCGTGCCCGCCATACGTCATCTGGCGCACGTCCCCAAGTGCAATGGCATGGAAACTGCACCTGAAGGGGTGACCGCCGCCATTGCCCATGCCTTCCCACACTGCCTCCATCGCCCCTGCTGACGCCACCCCGCTGCAGCCGACAGAGCCCGGCATGGCTGCACACGAGCCCCAGCAAGCCCCGCAGCAGGTCGTCAAAGTCCGGCGCGACTACAACAGCTGGGTGGCCACCGAGACCATGGAGGACTACGCGCTGCGCTACACCCCCCAGCGCTTTCGCAAATGGTCCGAATGGCGGGTGGCCAACACCGCATTCGGGGCGGCGTCGTTCCTGATCCTGGAGGCCGTGGGCGCCACGCTGCTGGTGCAGTACGGCTTCATCAACGCCTTCTGGGCCATCGTGGCCACGGGGCTGATCATCTTTCTGGCGGGGCTGCCCATCAGCGTGTACGCCGCCCGCTATGGGGTGGATATGGACCTGCTCACGCGCGGCGCGGGTTTTGGCTACATCGGCTCCACACTCACCTCGCTGATCTACGCGAGCTTCACCTTCATCTTCTTCGCACTGGAGGCCGCCGTGATGGCCTACGCGCTGGAGCTGGCGCTGGACATCCCGCCCACCTGGGGCTACCTGATCTGCGCCATTGTGGTGATTCCGCTGGTCACGCATGGCGTGTCGGCCATCAGCCGCCTGCAGGTGTGGACGCAGCCGCTGTGGCTGGTGATGCTGGTGGTGCCGTTTGCCTATGTGTTGGTGCGCGATCCTGGTGCGTTTTCTGGCGTTGTGCACTACGGTGGTGAATTGATGCGCGGCGCCACGTTCCAATTGCCCTTGTTTGGTGCAGCGCTCACGGTGGGCATTGCACTCATCACCCAGATGGGGGAGCAGGCCGACTACCTGCGCTTCATGCCCGCCAGCACGCCTGCCACACGCGGACGCTGGTGGCTGGGGGTGCTGGTGGGCGGGCCGGGCTGGGTGGTGCTGGGGGTGCTCAAGATGCTGGGCGGCGCGCTGCTCGCCTATCTGGCGCTCACCCACATGGTGCCGGCCGAGCGCGCGGTGGACCCGAACCAGATGTACCTGGCCGCGTATGAATATGTGTTCCCCAACTATGGCTGGGCGGTGGCGGCCACGGCGCTGTTCGTGGTGATCTCGCAGCTCAAGATCAACGTGACGAATGCCTATGCGGGCTCGCTGGCCTGGTCCAACTTCTTCTCGCGCCTCACGCACAGCCACCCGGGGCGGGTGGTGTGGGTGGTGTTCAACACACTGATCGCCTTCATGCTGATGGAGATGAACGTGTTCCGCGCCATGGGCGAGGTGCTGGGGCTGTATTCCAACATCGCCATCGCCTGGATCATGTCGGTGGTGGCCGACCTCGTCATCAACAAGCCGCTGGGCCTGTCGCCCAAGGGCATCGAGTTCAAGCGCGCTCATCTGTACGACATCAACCCGGTGGGCGTGGGCTCGATGGCGCTGGCGTCCATCCTGTCCATCAGCGCGCACCTGGGGTTGTTCGGCCCGCTGCCGCAGGCGTTCTCGGCCGTGATCGCGATGGCGGTGGCCTTTGTCACTGCGCCGCTCATTGCCTGGGCCACCGGGGGGCGCTACTACATCGCGCGCCAGTCGGAGCCCGCTGCGCTGGCCGACGTGGTGGCGGTGCCCCTGCATGGCCCGCTGCGCCGCAATGCCGAAGGGGGGCTGGGCACAGAGGTGGGCAGCTACCGGCGCACCACCGTGCAGCGCTGCGTGATCTGCGAGCGCGAGTACGAAGCGCCCGACATGGCGCAGTGCCCCGCGTACCGGGGTGCCATCTGCTCGCTGTGCTGCACGCTGGACGCGCGCTGCGGCGACCTGTGCAAGCCCCACGCGAGCATGGCGGTGCAGTGGTCGGCCGCCCTGCGCTGGGTGTTGCCGCGCGCCATGTGGCGCTACCTGGACACGGGCCTGGGCCACTTCCTGCTGCTGATGCTGGTGATTGCGCCGCTGCTGGCCTCGGTGATGGGGCTGCTGTACCACCAGGAACTCAACACCATTGCGCAGGCTGCCACGGACACCGAGGTGATGGCGGCACCCGAAGTGGCGCTGCGCTCGGGGCTGCTCAAGGCGTATTTGGCGCTGCTGGTGATCTCGGGCATCGTGGCCTGGTGGCTGGTGCTGGCGCACAAGAGCCGCCAGGTGGCGCAGGAGGAATCCAACCGCCAGACCGGCCTGCTGGTGCGCGAGATCGAGCTGCACCGCCAGACCGACGAGGCCCTGCAGACCGCGCGCAGCGTGGCCGAGCAGGCGCGCCAGGTGGCCGAGGCAGCCCAGCGCGCGGCCGACCAGGCCAACCAGGCCAAGAGCCGCTACATCAGCGCCATCAGCCACGAGATCCGCACGCCGCTCAACTCCATCCTGGGCTACGCGCAGCTGATGGGCGAGGACGCGGGCGTGCCCCCGCACCGCAAGCAGGCGGTGCATGTGATCCGCCGCGGCGGCGAGCACTTGCTGTCGCTCATCGAAGGCACGCTCGACATCGCGCGCATCGAGTCGGGCAAGCTCACGCTTGACGTGGCGCCCATGCGCTTTGCGGACGGGCTGCACGAGATGGCCAGCCTGTTCGAACTGCAAGCTGCCGCCAAGGGCCTGGCGTTCACTTTCGATGTGCAAGGCGTGATTCCGGAAGTGGTGCGCGCCGACGACAAGCGCCTGCGCCAGATCCTCATCAACCTGCTGGGCAACGCCGTCAAGTTCACGGCGCACGGCACCGTCACGCTGCGCGTGCGCCATGCGCGCGAGATGGCACGCATCGAGGTGCAGGACACGGGGCCGGGCCTCGCGACCGAGGAAATCGAGCGCATCTTCGAACCCTTTGCGCGCGGCGGCTCGGGCGGTGGCAGCACCGCGGCCGCACCGGGCGCGGGCCTGGGCCTGACCATTGCCAAGATGCTCACAGCGCTGATGGGCGGTGAACTGACGGTGAGCAGCACGCCGGGCGTAGGCTCGGTGTTCCACGTCAAGCTGTTCCTGCCCGAGGTGCATGGGGATGTGCTGGGCAAGGCGGCGGCGCCCGTGGCGGCGCAAGCCCAGCGCGCCCGCAAGGGGTATGCAGGCGAGCGCCGTCGCATCCTGGTGGTGGACAACGAGGAGCCCGACCGCGAACTGCTGCTGCAACTGCTGGAACCCCTGGGCTTTGAGCTGCGCCAGGCGGCCAGCGGCCACGATGCGCTGGACCTGCTGGCCACCGGGTACCGGCCCCATGCCATCTTCATGGACCTGGCCATGCCCGGGATTGACGGCTGGGAGACGTTGCGACGTGTGCGGCAGATGCGGTTACCGGACGTGCAATGTGCCATCGTCTCCGCCAATGCCTTCGACAAGGCGCTCGACAATGACGTGGAGATCAGCCCCGAAGACTTCATCGTCAAACCTGTGCGCCACAGCGAGCTGCTGGACTGGCTGGAGCGCCGCCTGGGCCTGCAATGGCAATACGACGAGGCTGCCGAGGCACCCACCGGGCCAGCGCCCACAGCGGCCTCTGCGGCGCCCGCACCCCTCACGTACCCCGATACCACTGCGCTGGCGGCTTTGGCGCAGGCAGTGTCTTTGGGCTACTACCGGGGCATTCTCAACACCCTGGACGACATTGAACGCAGCCAGCCCGCGCACAGCGCTTTTGTGGGCACCATGCGGCAGCTGGCCAAGCAGTTCCAGTTCGATGCCATGGGCCAGATCCTGGAACAGGCACCCTCGTGATGACCACCGCCAACCCACCTCCCTTCCAGGCCCCGGGCGCGCCGGGTGCCGCGCTGGACCGCACCGACAGCGATGTGGTCCTGATCGTGGACGACGTGCCGGACAACCTGGCCGTGCTGCACGACGCGCTCGATGAGTCGGGCTACACCGTGCTGGTGGCCACGCATGGCGAGGCCGCCCTGCAGCGCGCCGCGCAGGCCCTGCCCGACATCGTGTTGCTGGACGCGATGATGCCCGGCATGGACGGCTTTGAAGTGGCCCGGCGCTTGAAGGCATCGCCCGCCACGGCACACATTCCCATCATCTTCATGACCGGCCTGACCGAGACCGAACACCTGGTCGCCGCGCTGGAGGCGGGTGGCGTGGACTACGTCACCAAGCCCATCAAGCCGCGCGAGGTGATGGCCCGCATGGGCGTGCACCTGGGCGCGGCGCGCAAGGCCCGGCAGGACGCGCGCCAGGCCCGCGAGGCGCGCAACGCGCTGGATGCGTTTGGCTACGCCAGCATCACCGTGCGCGCGGTGGACGGCCGCATCGTGTGGCAGACCCCGCTGGCGCGCGAGCTGCTGCAAAGCTACTTCGGCGAGGTGGGCCCGGACGGCACGCCCACCGCCTTCGGTCAATGGGCGCCCGAGCCGGTGCAGGCCTGGCTGCGCCGCCACGTGCTGGCCGACAACGCCGCAGAACTGCTGGCCGCATCGCTGGCCGAGCCCCCGCGCCTGGCCGTGGAGCAGGGCGCCCGCAGGCTCACCTTCCGCCTGCACCAGCAGGCCGGCGACAGCGCGGGCGGCGGCGACTGGCTCATCGTGATGCGCGAGGTGTCGGATGCGAAGATCATCGAATCCATGAGCCTGTCGTTCAAGCTCACTGCGCGCGAGGCCGAGGTGCTGTACTGGGTGGTCAAGGGCAAGATCAACCGCGACATCGGCGACATCCTGGGCGCCAGCCCCGCCACGGTGAAGAAGCACCTGGAGCGCGTGTTCGCCAAGCTCGGCGTGGAGACGCGCACCGCAGCGGCCGGCATGGCGATGAACCGCATCCGGCAATTGCATCCGCAGTTTGAGGGGTAAATCTTCAAGTGTTTTTGGCCGCTAGCGCTAGAGGATAAAGCGCTGAAAGCTATCAATTTAGGAATGCTCTGCAGCAGGTTCTTTTCGCCGCCTTCTGCGCCCCCCGTCACGCAGCTGTTGGCATCCATGCATGCCTTCAGCGCCCGACGGCTTCCTCCAACTGCTGCTTGTTCATGCGGGACCGCCCCTTGATCCCCCGGCGCTTTGCGTCCTCGTAGAGCTGAACCCGGGTGCGGCCCTGCGGGCCCCGGTGCGAGTTCCTTCCCCCGCGAACGGGCGCGGGCGTGGCGCGCAAGGTCTGGGGGTTGGCGGTTTTGCTTTCGCCGTGCTGTGCCCGTTCCTTGTTGACCGTGCGGGCCGCGATTTCCTCGGCCGTGCCTTCGTCTTTGCCGCGTTCGAGCAGACTGTCCTTGATGTGTTGGTACTGACGTTCGCGTTTGGCGCTCCATAGGGCTTGGGGCATGGCGGGCTCCTTGGTGGGGGCTGGAGAGGAGGGTGGGCGCGCCAGCACAGGGCGCTGGTAGCCAATCTACCCAGTGCGCGTTCCCTGTGCGTAGGCAGCATCGGTGCGCGCCTGTAGGACGCCAGGCAGGGGAATAACGGCGCGGTGCCTGCCGTATCAGGTGTTGTGGCGTTGCCGCTGCACAGCGCGGCGGCTACGGAGCCACTGCAATGCCACCCAGCCCAGAGCGCCGCCCGCCATGCCTGCCACACACAGCAGGTGCAGTGCAGACAGCGAGATGGCCGCGTACAGGCCGTTGGTGTCCGACCACGGCGCCCAAGGCCGGATGTCGAGGTGCATCACGCTGTCAAGCAACACGTGCGAAAAGGTTCCGGCCAGCGCGCTGGCGAGGACAACCTGTGGGCTCCAGCGTTCGCTCTCCTGCAGCCAGGGCATCCGATAGTGCAGCACTTCCTGGTTCCAGCGCCGCAGCAGCGGGCGGCACAGCCAGGGCGCCAGCGCTGCGGTCACGCACGCTATGGGCACGGCGCCGAGGTAGGTGTGGGTGGGGCCATGCAGCACGGGGGCGCCGCGCAGCATGCCGACCAGGGGTTCGATGTCCATGGCCAACTGGGCGATGCCGAAAGTCAGCACGCTGAAATGGCGCCCGGCCAGTGCCTTGGCTGCCAGGCCTGCGCCCATGTGAAACGGGGTGAAGGGCATGAGGCGTCGAGGGCTATGGCGCTGGTGCAGCGCGTTGAGTTTATGCCCAGGGGGCTAAAGACCTTTAGTCAAAAACAGCTTTGGCGCTTGATAGACAAGCGCAGTCAGCTATCTTTTTTGACAAATCGCGCAGCTCCTGCCGCTCACATCCCCAGCGACTTCAGCAGCGCATCCGTGTCATCCTGCCCCGCAGGTGGCGGCGCGGGCACGGGGGGCGCTTCTTGCGACTGGGCCATCAGCGCGTCGGCGTCCGGCACTTCCTGTGCCTCGAAGTCGTAAAGCTTGATGAACTCGGTGCGGTCGATCGCCAGTTCCAGGTAGAAGATGTTGTTGTTGCTGGTGTAGAAGGTCACGCGCCGGGCTTCGGGCTTGTCCAGGTTGGCGTCCACGCTCAGCATCACCTGCTTGTTCAGCACCAGCATCTTGGGCTGGTTCTGCGTGATGTGGGTCTGCAGCTCGCGGCGCACCTTGCCGGTGAAGTCGCCCACCACCTGGTTCATGAGCTCGCCCATCACGTTGCTCACTTCGTCCGACGTGTAGGAGCTGACCAGGTCGTCCTTGGACATGCCCATGTTCAGCAGGTAGTTGGCATACAGCTCCATCGCGGCCTGGGCCGAGAAGTTGATGATGACCAAGCCCGAGAAGCCGCCATCGAACAGCACAAAACAGCCGATGTCGGGCTTCAGGCAGGTCTTGCTGATGCGCTGCACCATGCCGGAGTAATGGATCTGGCTGTGGGTGGCCACGTTCAGCACCCGGGTGACGGAGTTGCACAGGCTGATCAGCAGGTCTTCGGTGCCGTAGACGGTGGATTTATCGGGGAGGCTCATGGTGTGTGTAGGCATCTGCCAGGAAAAACAACAACAAAACTGCAACGTAGGCAGAGCATAGGCGATGGCGCACCGCGAGACCAGAGTGCTTTCCGCCCTGGGGCACCCCAGCAACGGGTGTTGGAAGGGTGGTTTGTGGGCGCAGAACTTGCGAGCCGATTGGCCAAGTGCGTACCACGTTTGCGCCTTGGCACCGCATGGGATGCAGCGGATTGACAACCCACCGGGCAGGCGTATCGTGCCTTCCATACCAAAAGAGAGGGGCGTCAGATGGGTGTTGTCTATAACTATGGGCTGGCCGATTTCCAATCGATTGCGGCGGGTGCTGCCGTGCTGGCCAGCGGAGGGGGCGGCAGTTACCGCGACGCCTGTTCGATTCTTCAGGAGCTGGCCGGCCAGGGCTGGAGCGGCACCGTCACGGTGCAGGACTATGACGGCGCCACCAATGCCTGTGTGCTGGCCATCATGGGCTCGCCCGATGCGGCCGACAGCCTCACGCTGTCGGCGGTGCAAAACTCGGTCAGCAACACCGTGGCCGTGATGGAGGCCAGCACGGGGGCCCTGCTGGGCGCCTTGATCCCCGTGGAGATCGGGCCCATCAACTCCCTGGTGCCGCTCATTGGCGCGGCCATGTCGCAGGGCGCGGTCTGGGTGGTGAACGGCGATGGCGCTGGCCGTGCCGTGCCCGAACTGCCCCAGACCACCTACACCGGCGGTGCACAACTGGCGCCGTGCCCCGCCGCACTGGCCAGTGATGCCTCCACCCTGGTGGATCTGGAATCCGCCGTGCTGGGCGCCTCCACCGCAGCGCGCGTGGAAACCCTGGCGGGTGGGGTGGTGGCCGGGTTTGGCGGGTATTCGGGCATTGCCATGTGGCCCTCCAACGCGGGCAACGGTTTTGCGTTGTCGGGCAGCTACATTCCGGGCACGCTGGAGCAGGCGCGGGGGCTGGGGCAGTTTCTGCTGCAGGCCGCCACGCCGCCCGCCACTGCGGCCGTGGCAGATGCCATTGCCCTCATCACTGGCCGCACTGCCCGCGCGGTGGTGACCAATTTTTTCATCACCTCGGTCACGCAGTCCACGTCCAGTGCGTCGCTCGATTCGGGCATCATTCGCCTGGACAACGCGCAGGACCCGAGCCTGAGCACAGAGACCCACTATCTGTACAACCTGAACGAAAATCTCATCATGTACTCGTCTGCGAGCATGACCCCCGACATCATTGCCCCCGACTCCATCTGCTACTACTCGGAAAGCACGGGGCGCGGCTTCTCCAACGCCAGCGACGACCTGGCCCTGTACTTTGATGCCGCCACCGGCAAAAGCACGGGCCAGATGGTGAGCGTGATCGCCGTGCAAACGGCGCCCCAGCTTTACAACACCCCGGGTGTCGTGGCGTCGTTTGCCGCGTTGCTGCGCAATATGGGCTATGCCGGGGCCATGCCGTCGGCCTGAAGAATCAAGGGTTTCGCCGCCATGGGTGATGAAGCAGACCTGAACAAGGAGCGGCTGGAGCTGGTGCTGGAAGCCGCCGGTCTGGACCTGTGGGAGAACGACCTCGTGAGCGGCCAAGTCACCCACAAGGCCACAAAGACGTTCCTGGAGCTGGGCTTTACCCAGGATGAAATTGTGTCGGGCGTGCAGGACATCTTTGGCCTGTTTCACCCCGGTGATTTCGACAGGGTCAAGCAGGCGGTGGCCGACCATGTGGCAGGTATCACGCCGCAGTACCGCGCCGAGTTCCGGCTGCGCTCCAAGGCGGGCGAATGGATCTGGTTTGCCAACTACGGCCGCATCATGGATCGCAACAGCGCTACCCCTGGCAAGCGGCTGATTGGCGTCACCTTCAACATCCATGACCGCAAGCAAAAAGAAGACGAGATCGCCCAGATCAACCAGCAGTTGCTGGAGCAGAACAAGCTGCTGCAAGAACTGAATACCGCCCTGGAGCTGCTGGCCGCCAATGACTCCCTGACCGGTCTGGCCAACCGGCGCACGCTCATGGAGCTGGGCGCCAACGAATGCAAACGCACCGAGCGCTTTGACCACCCGCTGTCGCTGATGGTGGTGGACATTGACCTGTTCAAGGCGGTCAACGACGCCTGGGGGCACCTTGCGGGCGACCGTGTGATCTGCGCCGTGGCCGAGGCATGCGCCGCGCGCAAGCGCAGCGGCGTGGACATCGTGGCGCGCTTTGGGGGTGAGGAATTTGTCATCGTCCTGCCCGAAACCGATGGCGTCAGCGCGTTGCGCGTGGCCGAATCACTGCGCCGCGAAGTGGCCGCGTTGAGCGTGCCCGTCAATGACGAGGGGGCGAGCGTTTCTGTCACGGTGAGCGTCGGCGTGGCCACGCTGCACAAGGGCTCGGGGCTTGGCTTTGATGAGCTGGTGAACCGGGCCGACAAGGCGCTTTACCGTGCCAAGGACACAGGGCGCAACGCCGTGTACTGCGCCGATGTGCAGCAGGGTGGCGCCGCGGCGGTGCATGTGCTGATCGACCCTGATGAAACCGCTGGTGGCGTGCTGGTGGCGTGATTCCGCTCCCTGGTCCATTCCTCCGTTCGTCCCGCTTCGCGAACCAGCCCTTCTAGTGCATCAGTGGATGCGCGACCCTGGGCGGCTGCAGCGTGTCATATGGGTGTTGCGGAGGGCTCCTGTACCAGCGGCAGCACGGAAGCTCTTTGGCATGGAGCTGTATGTGGACAGTGCGATGGTGCGTGAGGCGCTGAAGGCCGACTAACCTGGGGTGGAACTTCGGCCCGAGACCCGATCTCCGACATGGACCCGGCGCGTGGTTGGAGAGACCGGTCGGGCCGGATGGTGAATAACCCGCCCCCGACTTTCATGCTGCCACTTTTTTGAATCCCATCTTTTTAAAGGCTCTACCGATGTCCACCTCCAGCGTATTGGCCGGTGCCGCACTGGCCCTCAGCTGCTTCATGCCCGCCTTCGCCCAGACACCCGTCAGCGCCAACCCGGACCACGCGCCCATGCTGGCCAGCAGTGACCCGCAGTTGGCCGCCAACAAGCGCCTGGTGTATGACTTCTGGCGCGAGGTGTTTGAGTCCGGCAATGTGGCCTTGGCAGAAAAGTATGTGGCCGAGTCGTATATCCAGCACAACCCCAATGTGCCCAATGGCCGGGGTGCCCTGGTGGGGTTTGTCTCCCGCAGGATTCCTGCACCGCTCCCTGCGCAGGACCGCGTCAAGGCACCCTTGGTCTCCATCACGGCAGAGCGTGATCTGGTGATGTTGAGCTTTGTGCGCGAATACACCGACCCGAAGGACGCCTCGCTCAAATACACCACCACCTGGTTCGACATGTTCCGCATCGAAAACGGCAAGATCGTGGAGCACTGGGATTCGGCGCTGAAGCAGTGACAGGACCGAGCCGGCAGGATCGCCGCTGACAAGCTGCGGCCCTGCGCGTCAGGCGTTTTCCACCCAGCGTTCGGCGTATCCCGCTCTTTCTGGAGCGTGCCCTTGGCGCGGCAGCACCTCGCCGCCCCGAGGCAGCGGACTCCGCCGTTCACTCCTCGCTGGTCCACTCCACCTGCACGCCCAGGCTGCGCAGGTTTTCCACGAAGTGCGGGTGGGCACGGCGGATCGGCGTGGCGTTGCGGATCTCAGAGCGCCCAGGCGTGCTCGCCGCCACCATGAAGAGCGCAATCGCGACGCGGATGATGTAGGGGCTCTCGACCACGGCCGGGCTCAGGGGGTTGCCGCCAAAGGTGACCAGGCGGTGCGGGTCGGACTGGAACACGTGTGCGCCAAACTTCGACAGCTCGCCCGCCCAGCCCAGCGCCCCGTCGTACACCTTGTTCCAGAACAGCGCGTTGCCCTCGGCGCGCACGCCCAGGGCGATGAAGATGGGCAGCAGGTCCACCGGAAAGTACGGCCAGGGCGCAGCCTCTACTTTGGTCAGCACATTGCTGGTGAATGGCGTTTGCACCTTGAGCGGGCCGTCGCAATGCGCGCGCGACCATCCGTCCTTGTGGGTGATCGTGACGCCGAACTTGGCAAACGTGCGGTCGATGAGCGGAAAGTTCTCGGGCGCGCTGTTCTTCACCACCACATCGCCGCCCGTGATCGCGCCCAAGGCGAGGAAGGTCGTGATCTCGTGGAAGTCTTCGTCGAAACGGAACTCCCCGCCACGCAGGGCCGTGCCGCCATGCACTGTGATGCGCGAGGTGCCGATGCCCTCGATGTGCACGCCGATCATGGCCATGAAGCGGCAGAACTCCTGCACATGGGGCTCCGACGCCGCGTTGGTCAGCACCGATGTACCCTCGGCCGTGGCCGCGCATAGTACGAAGTTTTCGGTGGTGGTCACCGATGCATAGTCCAGCCAATGGTGGTTCGCCTGCAGCCGGCCCGCGCTGCGGATCAGCAGCGAGCCCTCGGCCCGTTCCACCGTGCCGCCAAAGCGGCGGAACACCTCCACATGCGGATCAATCTCCCGCACGCCCAGCGTGCAGCCTTTCACGTTGTCCTCCAGCCGCGCCACGCCAAAGCGCGCCAGCAGCGGCGGCACCAGCATGATGGACGAGCGCATCTCTTCGGGCAGTCGGTGGTGGGCGGCGTCGAAGGTGGTGGCGTGGTGGTGCAGGTCGAGTGTGCCGGTGGCGTGGTCCATCAGCACCTCGCTGCCCAGGGTGCGGAAGATGTCGAGGATCTTGCGCACATCGGTGATGTCGGGCACGCCGAGCAGTCTGAGCGGTTCGTTGGTGAGCAGCGTGGCGCACAGCACGGGCAGCACCGCGTTCTTGTTGGCAGAAGGGGTGATGCGGCCCCGAAGCGGGGTGCCGCCGTGGACGACGAGGTTGGACATGGGTGTATGGGGAAATGAGGGGCCGGCGGGCAAGGCCGCTACTCTAACGGGCCTGCGTGGAGGGCTGGGTGTAGACCGGGCTGCAGGCCGGGGCAGAGGCCGCCCTGCGGCTGTCAAGCGCCCGGAAATTCAAGTGAAAACGGGTTGCAGCGCTTTACTTATATTTGCTGATTGCTATAAAAAACAGAGCATATGGGGATCAGCTCGCTGGGCTTTTTCCCGTGCCCGTCCCCGCCGCCTGATGGATCGCCGCCCGGATTCGCGGGTAGGTGCCACACCGGCACGCGTTGCCGCCCATCGCGGCATCGATGTCGGCATCGCTGGGCTTGGGTGTTTTCTTCAGCAGCGCGCAGGCCGACATGAGTTGCCCGCTCTGGCAGTAGCCGCACTGCGCCACATCCAGCACCGTCCACGCGGTGCGCAGGGCCGTGGCTTCGGGGCCTTGCAGGCCTTCAATGGTGGTGATGTCGGCATCGCCCACGGCCGACAGGGGCGTGATGCAGGCTCGCACGGGCTCGCCGTTCAGGTGCACGGTGCAGGCGCCGCACAGGGCCATGCCGCAGCCGAACTTGGTGCCGTTCAGATGCAACTCGCCGCGCAGCACCCACAGCAGCGGGGTGTCGGGTTCGGCGTTGATGGAGATGGCTTTGCCGTTGATGCGCAGGGTAGTGGGCATGGGGTTCCTTAGGCCAGTTTCAGGGGCAGGGCGCGCAGGCGCTGCCCGGTCAGGGCAAACAGCGCATTCGCCACCGCAGGCGCAATTGGCGGCACGCCGGGCTCGCCCACGCCCTCGGGCGGCTCGGCGCTGTCGATGATGTGGGTCTCCACACGCGGGCAGTCAGCCATGCGCAGCAGCGGCAGGTCGTGAAAATTGCTTTGCTGCACCTGTCCATCCTTCAGGGTGATCTCGCCATACAGCGCCGCCGTCAGGCCAAACACCACGGCGCTTTCCATCTGCTGCGTGATCAGGTTGGGGTTGATGGCGGCGCCGCAGTCGATCACGCACACCACGCGGTGCACGCGGATGGCCTTGTCGGCACCTACCGACACCTCGGCCACCTGCGCCACGATGGAGCCGAACGACTGGTGCAGCGCCACACCGCGCGCACGCTTCTCGCCTGCCTCGCCCGGTGCCAGTGGTTTGCCCCAGCCCGCCAGTTCGGCCGCCTTTTTCAGCACTGTCAGGTGGCGTGGGTGTTTTTGCAGCAGCGCTGCGCGGAAGGCCACGGGGTCTTGTTTGGCCGCGTGGGCGGCCTCATCCACAAAACCTTCCTTGAAAAACGCCTGGTGCGAATGCCCTACCGAGCGCCAGAAGCCCACGGGCAGCGGTAAATCGATGATCTCGTGCGCAATGCGCGCATGGGGCCATTCGTAGGGCTGGTCGAAGGCACCTTCGGACGTGGTCTTGTCGGGGCCAGCGCCCGCCAGGCCAAAGGTGCGCACCAGCACCTGCGGCACGATGGCCTGGCCCACGGAGATGTTGTGCCACGCCACCAGTTGTCCCTGTGCATCAAACCCGGCCTTGAAGCGGGCCATGCAGGCAGGGCGGTAAAAGTCGTGCTGCGTGTCCTGCTCGCGGGTCCACAGGGTCTGCACGGGCGCACCACCGGCTACCTTGGCAATGGCGGCGGCCTGGCCCACGTAGTCCACCTCCAGCCGCCGCCCAAAGCCGCCTCCCAGCAGCAGCTGGTGCACGGTCACTTTCTCTTCGTCGATGCCCAGTGCCTTGGCGGCTGCCATGCGGGCCAGGCCCGGCACCTGGGTGGATGTCCACACGGTGGCGGCCCCGTCCTTGAATTGCACCGTGCAGTTGATGGGCTCCAGCGCAGCGTGTGCCAGGTAGGGTGCGCGGTAGTCGGCGGTGAGGGTGGTGGCCGCGCCCTGCATGGCCACGTCCACATCGCCCGCGCTGTGGTAGCCAAAGCCCTTGGCTTCGTCCAGCGCCTGGGCCAGGCGCGCCACCACGGTCTCGCTCGACAGCGTGGCGGCGGGGCCGTGGTCCCATTCCACGGTGACAGCGGCGGCGGCCTTTTTGGCATGCCAGGGTGTGTCGGCAATGACCGCCACGCCACCGGTGCCCCCGTGGTGAGGCGCCACGGCCAGCACGTGTTTCACGCCCGGCAGCTTCTGGGCGGCGGCTGCATCAAAGCGGGTCACCTTCCCGCCACGGGTGGGGCACATCACCACGCTGGCGTGCAGCAGGCCGGGCGGGTGGGCGTCGATGCCGAACACGGCCGTGCCATCCAGTTTGGACGGCGCCTCGATGCGCGTCAGCGGCTTGCCGATCAGCTTGAACTGCGCGGGTTCTTTCAGCGTGACCTTGCCCGGCATGGGCTGCTGCGCGGCCAGAGCGGCCAGCTCGCCAAACGTGGCGCGCTGGCCGGCCACATGTTCCACCACGCCCGCGTTGGCCGTGCACTCTGCAGCTTGCACGTTCCACTGCGCGGCGGCGGCACGGATCAGCAGGGCGCGCGCGTGGGCACCGGCCTCACGCATGGGCAGCCACAGGTCTTTGATGCTGCTCGATCCGCCTGTCATCATCACGCCCACCTCGCGCATGGTCTTGGCTGTCAGCCAGCCCGCCACAGCTTTGATCGATCCGTCGTTGTCGGGGTGGAACGGCAAGCCGTCCACCACGGTGGCCAGGTTGTTGTAGATGTCGTCGATGGGCGCCATCTCCAGCCGCACCTGCGCCCAGTCGGCATCCAGCTCTTCCGTCAGGATGGCGGCCAGACCCGTGTGTGCGCCCTGGCCCATTTCGGACTTGGCCATCATTACCGTCACTGTGTTGTCGGCGCCCACCTTGAGCCAGCCGTTCAGCGCTGCCTGCCCGCTGGCACTGGGCACGGGGGCGGCCGGGTGCAGGCGCTGGCGCGGCGGCATCACGCCCCAGCCAATGACCAGCGCGCCCGCTGCTGCGGCGCCACCGAGGAGCACTGTGCGTCGTTTCACCATGGGGTCATTTCCTTCGTGGCGTAGGTTGGCTGGTTGGAGGGCATGCGGGCCCGGTGCAGAGGGCGATGGTTCAAACATCGTAAACCCGCGGCCGGGATTCCACCGGCACTCCAGGGACTTGATATTTTGGGTATTTTTTGCCGCCAGCGCTTATCCATAGTGCGCTAAAAGCTATTAAATGCATAGCGTTTCGCCTACCCGACACAGCTTCGGTGTGCAGACCCCGGCTGTCTGCAGCCGGGCCGCGGTGTACGCCACCCGGCGTATTTCCCAAGCCGGCCCCGCTCTCCAGAATCCATTCCATCGCCCGATCCGCCACGGCTCCACCACGGAGCCCGCCGGGCGAAGCGGTTTGATTGATTCACTGATTGAAACCACCACCGGAGAAGCACACATGCAACGTCGTTATTCCCTCAAGGCCCTCGCGGCCGTCGCTACGCTCGCTGGCCTGTCTGCGCTGCCAGCCCATGCCCAGGACACGATCAAGGTCGGCATCCTGCACAGCCTGTCGGGCACCATGGCCATCTCTGAAACCGTGTTGAAAGACACCGTGCTCATGGCCATCGACGAGATCAACGCCAAGGGCGGCGTGCTGGGCAAGAAGCTCGAACCCGTGGTGGTGGACCCGGCCTCCAACTGGCCCCTGTTCGCCGAAAAGACCAAGCAGCTGCTGGGCCAGGACAAGGTCTCGGTCATCTTCGGCTGCTGGACCAGCGTGAGCCGCAAGTCGGTGCTGCCCGTGGTCGAGGAAATGAACGGCCTGCTGTTCTACCCCGTGCAGTACGAGGGTGAGGAACTCTCCAAGAACGTGTTCTACACCGGCGCCGCGCCCAACCAGCAGGCCATCCCTGCGGTGGACTACCTGATGAGCAAGGACGGCGGCAGCGCCAAGCGCTGGGTGCTGCTGGGCACCGACTACGTCTACCCCCGCACCACTAACAAGATCCTGCGCGCCTACCTCAAGAGCAAGGGCGTGAAGGACAGCGACATCGACGAGAAGTACACCCCCTTCGGCCACTCTGACTACCAGACCATCGTGGCCGACATCAAGAAGTTCAGCCAGGGCGGCAAGACGGCCGTGGTCTCCACCATCAACGGTGACTCCAACGTGCCCTTCTACAAGGAACTGGGCAACGCGGGCCTGAAGGCCAAGGACGTGCCGGTCGTCGCCTTCTCCGTGGGCGAGGAAGAACTGCGTGGCGTGGACACCAAGCCACTGGTGGGCCACCTGGCCGCCTGGAACTACTTCCAATCCATCAAGAGCCCCGAAAACACGGCCTTCATGAAGAAGTGGGCGGACTACGCCAAGGCCAAGAACATCGCCGGCCACAAGGACAAGCCACTGACCAACGACCCGATGGAAGCCACCTACATCGGCATCAACATGTGGAAGCAGGCGGTCGAGAAGGCCAAGAGCACCGACGTGGACAAGGTGATCGCCGCCATGGCCGGCCAGACCTTCAAGGCACCGAGCGGCATCGTCAGCAAGATGGATGAGAAGAACCACCACCTGCACAAGAGCGTGTTCATCGGCGAGATCAAGGCCGATGGCCAGTTCAACGTGGTGTGGAAGACGCCCGGCCCCGTCAAGGCCAAGCCATGGTCTCCTTACATCGAAGGCAACGACAAGAAGAAGGACGAGCCGGACGGCAAGTCGAAGCTGTGATTCGGTACACCCCCCTGAGGCGCTTGCGCGCCTTCACCCCCTCTCTCACGCTTGCGCGTGGGAGGGGGGACGCCGCCAGCGCGGCGGGGCGGCCCTTGCGCGGCGGCCCTCGCTTCTAGATCGCGCGTGCTTTGCGGCCCACTGCTTTTCACACAGCTCTCGTCATGCTTGCTTCCATCTTTTCTCGCTTGATCGCCTGCCTGCTGTTGTGCACAGCGGTGCAGGCGCACGCGCTCACGGCCGAGGCGGCGCGGGCCATGGCGGCGGGTGATACCGATGACCGGATCGCCGCACTGCAGGCCGCCATTGCCACGCCCGACGACGCCACTGTGGCCTTCATCCGTGCCATGGGCGACGATGCGGTGAAGATCGCGGGCGACAAGGCCATCGTCGTCAAGGATGGCAAGGGGCTGGACCCCGTGACCGGCGCCGAGGTGCCCGTGCCCGACGATGCCGAAGACATCGTCAACAACAACCGCATGCGCGGCGAGTTCGACACGGCGCTGGCCTCGCTGCAGCTCATGTCCACGGATGTGGCCCAGCGCCGCAAGGCCATCGACGCGCTGCGCGAAGAGACTGACGAGGCCCGCCTGCCGCTCGTCGAAAAGGCGCTGGCCGCCGAGCAGGATGTGGCCCTGAAGGGACGCCTCACCAGCATCCGCGCGCGCATCCTCCTGAGCAGCAGCGATGCCGCCAAGCGCCTGGAGGCTGCACAGCACCTCGCGACCAGCGGGAACCCCGCCACGCGCACCGTGCTGCTGGAGCAGCTGCGCAGCGAAGAAGACCCCAAGGTCAAGGCCGCCCTGCAGGCGGCACTCAAGACGGTGGAAGACAGCCTGCAATGGGGCGAGCGACTGGCGGCGATGTTCACGGGCATCAGCCTGGGCTCCATCCTGCTGCTGGTGGCGCTGGGCCTGGCCATCACCTATGGCCTGATGGGCGTGATCAACATGGCCCATGGCGAGTTGATGATGATCGGCGCCTACGCCACGTATGTGATGCAGGGCATCTTCCAGAAGTATTTCCCTGGTGCCTTCGACTGGTACCTGGTCGCCGCCGTGCCCGCTGCCTTCATGGCGTCAGCGCTGATGGGCGCGGTGCTGGAGCGCAGCGTGATCCGCTTTCTGTACGGCCGGCCGCTCGAGACCTTGCTGGCCACCTGGGGCATCAGCCTGATGCTGCAGCAGCTGGTGCGCACCGTGTTCGGCGCGCAGAACGTGGGCGTGGAGAACCCCTCGTGGATGAGCGGCGGCGTGCAGCTCATGGAGAACCTGCAGCTGCCCTGGAACCGCGTGATCATCGTGGCCTTTGCACTGGCGGTGCTGGGCGGCGTGGCCTTTCTCATCAGCAAGACGCGCCTTGGTTTGTTCGTGCGCGGCGTCACGCAAAACCGGCCCATCGCCTCGTGCATGGGCGTGAACACGGCGCGTGTCGATACCTACGCCTTCGCGCTGGGCTCGGGCATTGCGGGTCTGGCGGGCTGCGCGCTCAGCCAGGTGGGCAACGTGGGGCCGGACCTGGGCCAGGGCTACATCGTCGATTCGTTCATGGTCGTGGTGCTCGGCGGCGTGGGCCAGCTGGCTGGCACCGTGTATGCCGCGCTGGGCCTGGGCGTTCTCAACAAGTTCCTGGAAGGCTGGACGGGCGCCGTGCTGGCCAAGATCGCCGTGCTGGTGTTCATCATCATCTTCATCCAGAAGCGGCCGCAGGGCATCTTCGCGGTGAAGGGCCGTACGGCGGATTGAGACCGTTATGACTACCCCTGCTATCCAACTCCCCGCACCCGCTCCGCTGCTCACCCGCAGCGGCTGGTCTGCCTTCATCGTCGCGCTCATCGTGGTGTGCGCCGTGGCACCCGTGCTCAACCTGTGGGTGTCGGCCGGCAGCCCGCTGCACCTGTCGGACTACGCCGTGGCGCTGCTCGGCAAGATCATGTGCTACGCCATCTGCGCGCTCGCCATGGACCTGATCTGGGGCTACACCGGCATCCTGAGCCTGGGCCACGGCCTGTTCTTCGCGTTGGGCGGCTACGTGATGGGCATGTACCTCATGCGCCAGATCGGCCGTGACGGTAATTACAAAAGCGACCTGCCCGACTTCATGGTGTTCCTCGACTGGAAGGAGCTGCCCTGGCACTGGATGCTGTCCGACAGCTTCGTCGCCACGCTGTTTCTCATTGTGGCGGTACCGGGCGTGATCGCGTTTGTGTTCGGCTACTTCGCGTTCCGCTCGCGCATCAAGGGTGTGTACTTTTCCATCATCACACAGGCCATGACCTACGCCGCCATGCTGCTGTTCTTTCGCAACGAGACGGGCTTTGGCGGCAACAACGGGTTTACCGATTTCAAGCGCATCCTGGGCCAGCCGATTGCCACGCAGAACATGCGCATGCTGCTGTTCGTGATGACGGGCGTCACGCTGCTGGTGTTCTTCCTGCTGGCGCGCTGGCTGGTGCGCAGCAAGTTCGGCCGCGTGTTGCAGGCGGTGCGCGACGCGGAGACGCGCGTCATGTTCTCGGGCTACTCACCGCTGCCCTACAAGCTCACCATCTGGACCATCAGCGCCATGATGTGCGGCGTGGCGGGCGCGCTGTACGTGCCCCAGGTCGGCATCATCAACCCCGGCGAGATGAGCGCCGCCAACTCCATCGAGATCGCGGTCTGGGCCGCAGTGGGCGGCCGCGCCACGCTGATCGGCCCCATCGTCGGCGCCTTCATCGTCAATGGTGCCAAGAGCTGGCTCACTGTCACGGCGCCGGAGTTCTGGCTGTACTTCCTGGGGGCGTTGTTCATCGCGGTCACGCTGTTCCTGCCCGATGGCGTGGTGGGCCTGGTGAAGAAGCTGAAGAAAAACAAGAAGACTGAAGGAGCCGCGCCATGACGCCCGATCTGATGGACGAAGGCGCAAGGCGCATTCAGGCCAAGCTGGCACCCGCTGCGCTGGGCCAGACCGAATCCGGTGGCCGCGCTGCAGGCTTCTCGCGCATCGCCACGCCCGGCGAGGTGGACATCACCCACGGCCGCATCCTGTACCTCGAAGACGTGAACGTGAGCTTTGACGGCTTCAAGGCCATCAACAACCTGAGCCTGGACATCGCACCCGGCGAGCTGCGCTGCATCATCGGCCCCAACGGTGCGGGCAAGACGACGATGATGGACATCATCACTGGCAAGACGCGGCCGGACAGCGGCACGGTGTACTTCGGCTCGACCATCGACCTGTTGCGCCACAACGAGCCGGAGATCGCGAGCTTGGGCATAGGCCGCAAGTTCCAGAAGCCCACGGTGTTCGAGCAGCTCAGCGTGTTCGAGAACCTGGAGCTGGCCTTGAAGACGCACAAGGGCGTGAAGTCGAGCATGTTCTTCCGGCTGGACTCCGCGCAGTCGGACCGGCTGGCGGAGATCCTGCACACCATTCACCTGGCCGACAGCGTGGCGCGCATGGCAGGGAACCTGAGCCATGGGCAAAAGCAGTGGCTCGAGATTGGGATGCTGTTGATGCAGGACCCCAAGTTGCTCTTGCTGGACGAGCCCGTGGCGGGGATGACGGATGAGGAAACGGCGCGCACGGCAGAGCTGTTTCTGACGCTCAAGGGCAAGCATTCGCTGATGGTGGTGGAGCACGACATGTCGTTCATCCGCACCATTTCGGAGATCGTGACGGTGTTGTGCGATGGGGCCGTGCTGGCGCAGGGCACGCTGGACCAGGTGCAGGCGGATGAGCGGGTGATTGAGGTGTATCTGGGGCGGTGATGGATGCTGCCTGCTCTCTTTTCTTTGCGGGCGGTGCGCTGTTGCGAAGGGTGGGGCCGGGACGACTCTCGGAATCCGAACTCAGTACAGGCGCACCAAATGCTTCTAAATTAATAGCTGCTAGCGCTTGATGGATAAGCGCCAGAGGCCAAAAAGGCTCCAAATACCATGCTCACCGTCCAAAACATCAACCAGTACTACGGCGGCTCCCACATCCTGCGTGATGTGAGCCTCTCCGCGCAGGCCGGCAAGGTCACCGTCCTGCTCGGGCGCAACGGCGTCGGCAAAACTACGCTGCTCAAAAGCCTCATGGGCCTGGTTCCTATCAAGAGCGGGGGCATCACGTTCGACGGCAAGCCCATCGACAAGACCACGCCGTACGACCGTGCCCGCGCAGGCATCGGCTTTGTCCCCCAGGGCCGCGAGATTTTTGGCCGCCTCACGGTGGAAGAAAACCTGCGCATGGGCCTGGCCTACAAAAGCGGTTCCACCCCCGTGCCGCCGCACCTCTACGAGCTGTTCCCTGTGCTCAAGCAGATGCTCAAACGCCGTGGCGGCGATCTTTCCGGTGGGCAGCAGCAGCAGCTGGCGATTGCCCGGGCGCTGGCGCCAGGGCCGCGCCTGTTGATCCTGGACGAACCCACCGAAGGCATCCAGCCGAGCATCATCAAGGACATCGGCCGCGTCATCCGCATGCTGGCCGACAAGGGCGAGATGGCCATCCTGCTGTGCGAGCAGTACTACGACTTTGCGCAGGAACTGGCCGATGAGTACCTGGTGATGGAGCGCGGCGAGGTCATCGCCCGCGGGCCAGGTAGCGAGATGGAGGCCAAGGGCATTCGCAACCTCGTGGCGATTTAAGAGCGCGCGCCCTGAGTCGCCTGCGGCGCCTTCCCCCTCTCTCGCTGCGCGGGAGGGGGACGTACCCGGCGGCCTGGAGAAGCCAGTTCCACGGGTGCACTGGCGAGGGGCGTGCCAGTTTCAGGGAGCTGAAGGCAATGCGACGGCGGGGGAAGGTGCTTCCATCGCCTCCACCAGCAGCCGGGTGAAGGTGTCCTGCAGCGGCGAGTTCGTCGCGTTGGCCACCGTCGCGATGCCCAGCTGGTAGGCGATGCGGGGCCTGAACGGGCGCGACGTGATCGCCTCGTACGGGCAGTGCTGCGCCAGCAAGGCGTTCACGATCGAAACCCCCAGCCCCTGGGCCACGTGAGCGCAGGCCTCGCTGATGGAGTGCACCTCCAGCGCCACGCGCGGCTGCACGCGCCGTTGGCGAAAGGCCATGTCGATGTCGTGGCGGATCTGCCGCTGGCGCCCCAGCAGGATCAGGCTGACGTCGATCAGGTCGGTGGGGCTGACCTCTGCCAGGCCTTCGAGTGCATGGCCCCGGGGCATGATGCACACGGCTTCGGAGTCCAGGCTGGCGCGGGTGCTCAGTCCCTGCATCTCCATGGGCAGGCGCACGAGGCCGATGTCCGCATCGCGGCTCAGCAGTGCGCGCTCGGTGTCGTTGTACGAGCCTGACAGCACCTCCAGCACCACGTCCGGATGGGCCTGCATGAAGCGCTTGGCCAGCAGCGGCATCAGCGTGGTGGCCAGCGTGCTGGGCACCGCCACCTTCAGCAGGCGCCGCTTGAAGCCGCCCAGGCGCAACTGCTCGGCATGGCGGCGAAAGCACTGCGCCGAATCCATCAGCACCTGGGCGTCGTGCAGCAGCGCATGGGCTTCGGCCGTGGGACTCAGGCGACCCTTTTCGCGCACGAACAGACGCAGGGCCAGGTCTTCCTCCAGCTGCGCCAGCAAACGGCTGATGGCGGGCTGCGACAGCCCCATGCGCTCGGCCGCGCCGGTGGTGGAGCCGCTGAGCATGATGGCCTGGAAGGCCTCGAGTTGCTTGAAGTTCATGGGGTGGAAAAGGGGCAGACGTTCGGGTATGCAGGCAGCCGGCCTGCATCTTTGCACTGCTGCAACGCCAGCGCAAACCTGCGGTCTATTGCATAGGGTCATCAGCGTTCGTCATAGCGTTGTGGCCGAGCACCTCGCTCCACAGAATCGGCGGCGTCATCAGCCAACCTGGCACCACCCCTTCAAGGAGCAAGATTTCATGAGGCGCTCATTTCCCTTCGCGCTGGCCGCCTGCGGCCTTTCCGTTTCGGCGGCGGTGCCCGCTGCCGCACAGGACCTGCAGGTCTATGGCCAGGTGCGGCTCACCGTCAACAATGTCAAGACCGGCAACGCCGGTTCCGTGACGGAAGAGCGCGACAACGCATCCCGCCTGGGCTTTCGCGGCAAGGAGGACCTGGGCGATGGCCTGGCCGCCCTGTTCGGCCTGGAGATGGGGCTCGAAGCTGACTCCGGCGCCGCCACCACGCCAGCGTTTCGCAACAGCTATGCCGCCTTGCGCGGCGGCCTGGGCACAGTGGCGCTGGGGCGGCTCGACTCGGCCAACCCGACCGGCTCGCCCCTGTATTCGCAGGTGACGCGCATCACATCCTTCGCTGCCAACGATGCCGGGGCCACGGCCATCGGCACCTCCATCCTGAATGCGCGCAACCGCACGTCCAACGCCATCGGCTACCAAAGCCCCACCTGGGGCGGCGTCAACCTGCGGGCGCGCTACTACCTGCGCGGCGACGCCAAGACGCCCGAGCAGGAAAACGGCGCCAAGTCGCTGGACCTGGGTCTTAACTATGCCGAGGGGCCCTGGTCGGCAGGCATCGGCTACGGCAAGGACACGCGCCCGGGCGGCCTGCTGGCCAACGAGTTCTCCAGCAAATGGCAGGCCGGCATGCGCTACGACTTCGGCGCGATCGAGCCCTATGTGCTGCTGGGCCGCGATACGTACGCCAGGACGTCGGCGACCACGCGCGCCGATGTGGACTACTGGCTGGTTGGCACGCGCTTTTCGGCCGGCCAGCACGCCATCGTGGTCAACGTGATGCAGCGCGATGTGCAGGCGTCGCTGCGCGGCCTGCGCAAGCGCCAGCAGGTAGCCTATACCTATGCCCTGTCCAAACGCACCGAGCTGCAGGCCTTCATCGACCGCGACGGCATCGATTCGAGCCGCAGCAATGTGTCCGTGCGCGCCATCGGCGCAGGAGTTCGCCATGATTTCTAGAACGACCACCAACCCTGCAGCCCCGCGCCGCCGCTTCGTGCTGTGCACGCACCACCGGCTGGTGGCCGGCCTGGCGTGGTTGGCACTGATGCTGGCGGCGCCGCAAGCCGCCCATGCCGCCGAGTTCCCCGAGAAGCCCGTGCGCATCGTGATTCCGTTTCCGGCAGGGGCAGCTGCGGATACGGCCATGCGTGTGGTGGCACGCAAGATGTCGGACCTGTGGCGGCAACCTGTCGTCATTGACAACCGGCCCGGTGCGCACGGCTTTCAGGCGGTCACTTCGGCGCCCGCAGACGGGTACACGCTGCTGATGGGGGCTGGTTCGGGCATGGTGACGGCGCCGCTGCTGTCCAGCAAGCTCTCGTACAACCCGTCGCGTGATTTTGTGCCCGTGGGACGGGTGGTGATCAACGTGCCCATCCTGACCACACATCCGAGTCTGCAGGTCCGCACGGTCCAGGAACTCATTGACCTGGCCCGCAAGAGCCCGGGCACGTTGAACTACAGCACCAGCGGCAATGGCAGCCCCGGGCACCTGTCGATGGAGATGTTCCAGGCCGCCACGGGCACGCGCATGGTGCAGATTCCCTACAAGGGAGGCGGCCCCGCCGTGAACGAACTGGCGGGGGGCCACGTGCAGCTGGGCATCAACGCCGTGCCCAGTGTGGCGGCGCACATCCGGTCTGCCAAGCTCGTGCCCCTGGCGGTGGCAAGCGCCAAGCGCTCGCGGGCATTCCCCCAGGTGCCAACGATGGCCGAGGCGGGCCTGAAGGATTTCGAGTACGACATCTGGTACGCCCTGTTCGCCCCCACGGGCACTCCCTCGGATCTGGTCCACAAGATCAGCAAGGTGCTCAAAAGCGCGTTGGTCGATGCCGAGGTGGCCAGCCTGCTCGTGGCCCAAGGAGCGGAGCCTGCGCCCACCACACCGCAGGAGCTTGCACGCTTCATGCAGGACGACACTGCGCGCTGGGCCAAGCTGGTCAAGGAACGCAACCTCAAGCTCGATTGAGTGGGCCAGTCCATGAACACAATGACGATTTCAATGGCTGCCCAGTCAATGGCTACACAGAGCGGCGTGACCCGGCACACCCATGGGGTGGCCATGCGCGACGGGGTTCGCCTTGCCACCGACGTGTACCTGCCCACGGCCACTGCACACACACTGCCCGTGCTGCTGGAACGAACGCCCTATGGCAAGGATGCCGAGACCCGGCGCGAGCGCACGGCGGCCAACCCTGCTCCCATGCGGCGCGGCGAGGTGGCCGCCCGCTTTGCCCAGGAAGGCTACGCCGTGGTGGTGCAGGACTGCCGTGGGCGCTTTGACTCGGAGGGCCAGTTCACCAAGTACCTGGGCGAGGCCCACGACGGTGCCGATACGATGGAATGGATCATGGCGCAGCCCTGGTGCAACGGCCAGGTTGGCACCTATGGCCTTTCGTATGCCGCCCATACACAGACCGCACTGGCCAGCCAGCGGCCCACTGGGTTGAAAGCCATGTTTCTTGAATGCGGCGGCTTTGCCAATGCCTACCGAGGGGGCATCCGCCATGGCGGGGCTTTCGAGCTCAAGCAGGCGGTTTGGGCGCTGCGCAATGCGCGCAGTGGTAGCAACCACATCAGCGAGTCCGCTCGAAGGGCGCTGGATGAGGCTGACATTGGAGCCTGGTTTCAGCGGCTGCCCTGGTCCCGGGGAGATTCGCCGCTGCAATGGGCACCCGAGTATGAGGACTATCTCTTCGGGCAATGGGAGCGTGGCACCTTCAGCGACTACTGGCGCCAGCCCGAGCTGTATGCGGCCGGTCGCTACGAAGCGTTTGACGGCCTGGCCGTCATGCTGATGTGTGGCTGGTGGGACCCCTATGCGCAGACCACGACCGACAACTATCTGGGCCTTTCACAGCGCCCGGATTGCAAGGCGCGCATGGTGCTGGGCCCCTGGACACATGGCGAGCGCAGCGTCCCTTACGCCGGCGACGTGGATTTTGGGAACGCCGCGGTGCTCGATGGCACGCTGGCCGATGACTACGTGGGAATGCGGCTGGCGTGGTTCAACCATTGGCTCCGGGGACAGCCGTTGCCCAAGGGGCAGGAAGATGCCGTGCGTTACTTTCGCATGGGCGGGGGCTCTGGGCTGCGCACGCCCGAGGGCCGGTTGGACCATGGTGGAGCCTGGCGCAGTGCCACCGGTTGGCCGGTGCCAGGTACCAGCTTCACCCCCTGGTACCTGTGCCCGCAGGGAGTGTTGTCCGAGGTGGTGCCCGAGCAGGAAAGCAAGGCCACCTTCGAGTTCGACCCGGAGCGCCCGGTGCCCACCATCGGCGGTTCCATCACGTCGGGAGAACCCTTGATGGTGGCTGGCGCGTACGACCAGCGCACCGGCGAGGGCATTTTTGGCACGCAGGAACCCTTTGGGCCGCTGGCTGACCGGGACGACGTGCTGGTGTTTCAAACGCCGCCACTCGATCAGGATGTGGAGGTGACAGGTCCCATCACGATCGAACTGTGGGTGTCGTCCACTGCGCCAGACACCGATTTCACAGCCAAGCTGATCGACCAGTACCCGCCCAGCCACGACTACCCGCTGGGGTACGCGATGAACCTGACCGACGGAATCCTGCGCTGCCGCTACCGGCATTCTTGGGAGCAGCCCGGGATGATGGAGCCAGGGACGGTGGTGGAAATCACGATCGAGCCCATGCCCACCTCCAACCTGTTTCGCAAAGGCCACCGTATCCGGCTTGACGTCTCCAGCAGCAACTTCCCTCGGTTTGATGTCAACCCCAATACCGGGGCTCCCGAGGGCAGTGCCGGGCCTCGAAAGCTTGCGCGCAACAGTGTTCACATGGGGCCAGGCTGTCCGTCCCGCGTGATGTTGCCGGTGCTGGTGGTGCCCGAGTGTCCAGCCTGGTAACGAGGGTCTTGGGGCAGGGATGGCCTGAGCGGAGCATTGCTTGCTTTGGCCGCCCAGGGGCAAGCTCCGCAGGCAGCGCAGGTAGCTCCGTGATCCCGCAACACGCCCTGCGGAGTCGTGCGTGGGCCGGGCTGCTCACCTGCTGGCAAGCGAGGGGGCTGCACCACGCCAGCGCGACACACTCTCCACGATCAGCACCGTGCACAGCACCCATGTACCGGCGAGCAACCAGCCTGCCAGCACATCGCTGGCGTAGTGCACCTGCAGCACCACGCGGCTCCATCCCGTGGTGAAGATCAGGGCGCCCGCGGCCATCGCGGCGGGCAGGTGCCAGGCGCGCGGCAGCAGCCGCGTGGCCAGATAGGCCAGCAGGGTGTAGGCCGTCATGGACGCGCTGCTGTGCCCGCTGGGAAAACTGAATCCATCCTCCTGCGCGATGCCGTGAACATGTTCGGGTCGCACGCGTTCAAACAGCGCTTTGAGGATCTTGGTCAGTGCACCGTTCCCTGCCAGGGCCACCAGCCAGCCGGTGGCCAGCAGCCGGTGCTGGCGCACCCATAGCGCCACCGCCACCACCACCGCAGCCCCTGTGAGCACCCATGAGTCACCCATGTGGGTCAGGGCTGCAAACCAATTCAGCATGGCCGTGTCCGCCTGGGCGCGCAGGCCAGCGGCAATGGCGTCGTCCAGCGCACCCCAGTGGCCCCCCGTGCGCCCGCTTTCGGCCAGCTCGGCCATCGTGGCGCCCGCCAGTACCAGCGCGCCAGCGCTGGCGCCCACGGCGGCCACCACCACCCCGTGCGCCCGCGCTGGCAAAAAACGGCGCAGCGGCGGGCTGTGGCGCCGCACCGTGCGCAAGCCGCTCAGTGCCAGCGCACCCCACAGGGCCGCAGCCACCATGCCTGCAAGCCACCATTCCAGGGGGTGGCTCGCCAGCAGCGCTCCCAGCTCGGGAAGTTCCATTGTTGTCATCGGCATCGGTTGTCAGCGGCTTTCATCGTCCAGATTGTCTGGACCCTTAAGGGAATCGGGCGTTGTACCGGAGTTCCCTACATCCCGCCAAAGCACAGGTGTATGGCGCCCCTGTGCGACGGGGCGCCACGGGGACGTCTGTCGGCAACCTCTGACAGGGCAAGGGCGCAGCTGCTGGCTGCGGTACGAGGTCAGTTGGGCGACCATTCAGTCCATTGCATTACAAAAATCAGGACGGCGAGAGGGTCTGCCGGGTGCAACCCGTTCCCGGCAATTTCCCGCCGCTTCCTGACACCGCTACCGAACCATGACCCCTTCCGAGCATCCCCATCCCGTCCGTCCCCACGGTCCCATCCATCTGGTGGTGCCCAAACGCCCGGGTGCCGATCTGGATCTGCTGCGTGCGAAATTGGAGGGTGTGCCCGCCCTGCAAGAGCACAACGTGGTCTGGCATGTACCCGACCAGCGGGGCGACATCGTGCAGCTGGCGCGCGACGCTGCGCAGGCGGCCCTGGCCGATTGTGGCCTGGTGGTGGCGGCCGGGGGCGACGGAACGATCAATGCGGTGGCCTCGGCGGCGCTGTGGGCGGGCGTGCCGCTGGGCGTGGTGCCGATGGGCACGTTCAACTACTTCAGCCGTGAACATGGCCTGGCCCTGGATCCTGAAACCGCTGTGCAAGACATGCTGCAGGCGCTGCGCGATGGAGACCTGCGCCCGGTGCAGGTAGGCTTTGTCAACCGGCGCATGTTTGTCGTCAATGCCAGTGTGGGCCTGTACCCCAAGCTGCTGGCCGACCGCGAAATGGCGTCGCGCCGTTTTGGCCGTTCGCGCTGGGTGGCCGTGGCGGCTGCGGTGTGGAGCATGTTCCGCCCCTCGGCAGGCCGCCGCTGGCGGGTGGTGATGAAGACACACCGTGGTGCCCAGGCCCAGCAGGAAGAGCATCTTGTCACGACACTGTTTGTGGGCAACAACCCGTTGCAGCTCGACCGCATGGGTTTGCCACAGGCACAAATGGTGGCCGACGGTGGAAAGCTCGCTGTGGTGATGCTCAAGCCGCAAGGCCGATGGGCCATTGCGCGCACGGTGTGGAATGCGGCCACGGGGCAGCTGCACAAAGACAATGCCGTGGTCAGCATGGCCTGTACCGAGCTGACCGTGACCCCAGCCAGCTGGCGCCCACCCCAGGTCAAGCTGGCGTTTGACGGGGAGCGTGAATGGATGGCCCCACCCCTGCATTTCCGCCTGAGCGAGCGGCCGCTGTGGCTGGTGGCACCCACGTTGCTGATGCGTGATGATGCGCCCCAGGCGCAGTCCGATGAGGCACGAGCCCATGCGTTTGTGCCCGCTCCGGCAGAAGGCCTGCTGCCCGCTTGACGCAGTATTTTCAACCCTCGCAGAGAGCACCGATGACCGTTTTGATGCACCTGTCGGATCTGCACTTCGGTGCACACGATCCAGCGGTGTGTGCGGCCGCACAGCGGCTTGCGCAGCGGCTGGGGGTGGCGATGGTGGTGGTGTCGGGGGACCTTACCCAGCGCGCCACGGCCCTGCAATTTGAGCAGGCCGCGCGGTTTGTGCAGGGCCTGCATGCCCGCTCCAATCTGGTGCTGGCGGGCAATCACGACCTGCCTTTGTTTGCCTGGTGGATGCGCTGGGGCAGGGCCTATGAGCGGTATGCGCAACAGTTCGGCATCGACCAGGAGCCCGTGCGGCAAATGGGCGCCTTTTACGTGGTGGGCGTCAACACCACCCGCGCCTGGCGGCACGAGCGGGGTAGCCTTTCGTCGGCACAGATCGATCATGTGGCCATGCTGCTGGCGCGTGCGCCGCCGGACGCCTGGCGCATTGTGGCCAGCCACCACCCCCTGGTGTCCCGTGACCCCACCGACCGCGCACACCGACCCCACCGGGCGGATGAAGCGGTGCAGCGCTGGCGCACGGCGGGCGCCCAGATGCTGCTGTCGGGCCACGTGCATGAGCCGGGCGTGCTGCAGCCGTTGCCGGGCCTGTGGGCCTGCCGCGCCGGCACGGCGGTATCGCACCGACTGCGCCACGGCAGCCCCAACAGCCTGGTGGTGTTGACCGTGGAGGCATCGGGCACTGCGGTGGGAGGCTGGGCCCGTTATGCCGCGCGCTGGGACTACGACCAAGCGGCGGGAGAGTTTATGTGTGTGTTGCGGCAGGCGGTGGGAGCACTGTGACTCAAAAAAGGGGCGCCCGAAGGCGCCCCAACCTTGGGACTCTCAGCAGATTTTTCCGAAAAACAGCTCAGAAGCGGTGGCGCACCCCCACGGCAAAGCTGGTGCCCTGCGCGCTCACCACCGAGGGCGGCGCGGGCAGCGTGCGGGTTTGGGTGCTGTCGCGCATCACCATGGCATACAGGTCGGTGCGTTTGGACAGGAAATAGTCGTACCCCACGGTGAATACCCTGCGCTCCACATTGCCACCTGCCAGCGTGGCGGGTACGGGGCCCACGGTGTCTCCCGTGCGGCGGGCGGCGTAGCCCGCCAGCACGCGGCCAGCGCCCACGGGCATAGAGGCGCTGACGTCCCACACGCGGTACGACACGTTGAGCGGCGTGGTGGCCGTGCCCCGGTTCTCGATGCGGCCCACGTGGGCGAACAGCTTGACCACCTCGAAGTCGTACGACGCCGCCAGTTGCCACGCGCGCGTGTTGTTGGCCGAGGTGCCGTCCGCAAAAGTGGTGGGATTTTTCTGAACGCTCTGCCATGCCATTGACGCTGCCATGGGCCCTTGGGCGTAGGCCAGACGCGCAGCGCTGTTGCCGCCGCCCTGGCCTTCCGAGATGGAATGCGCCACCGACCCGTTGAAGCCCGCGAAGTGGGGGCTGTCGTACACCAGGGAGTTGGCCCAGGCGGTGCCACCGGTCAAAGGGCCACCGATGAACGTGGTGAGGTTGAGCGGCCCGAACACGGTGGAGTCGCCAAACGCGTTGGACGTGATGGCGTTGAGGAACAGCAGCGACGTGACGTTGCCTGCGCGCACGCGTCCCCAGCGGGGGTGGGCCAGACCCACCCAGGCGGCGCGGGAGAACACCGGGTCTGCGGCCACGCTCACGGGCGCTGGCAGGGCATCACTGCGCCCGGTGGCTCCAGAGTCATTGCGCACAAAGGAGGAGAGTTCGAACTGGGCCGACAGTCCGTCCCCCAGGTCTTCATTGCCACGCACGCCCCAGTGGCTGGTGGACATGCCGCCGCCGTCCAGCTTGGTCACGGCGCGGTCCTGTGCATTCACGCCGCCTGCGGGGCTGGCGAAGCGGCCCACCGCAGCGTCCACCAGGCCATAGAGCTGCAGGCCGGGCCCCTGGGCGGGCTGGGCATGTGCGGCCAGGGCTGCGGTGGACAGTGTGGCAGTGCCCAGGGTGCGCGCCCACAGGCGGTGGCGGGCCACAGGTCGGGAAAGAAGGGAGAAATGGCGGGGCGTCATGGTGTCTTTCGGTTCGTAGGTCGGGAAAGCGGGCGCGAACGGGCCCACGGCGCAGCCGCAGGCGGCTGTTCCGAAACGGGCGGGTTCGGCAGGGCGGGGCTATTCAGCGTCTTGTGAACGCTGCAAGGGGGCGGCTAGGGTGCGCCGGTCTGGCGTGCCGATTCCGCTGGGGTGGCGGTGGTGCGCTGGCCTTTGCGCACCCGGGGGCGGGTGGCTGGGGCGTGGATACGGGCGATGTGGGTCATGCGGGGCTGGCGCATGGGGCGAATGCGGGAGGGGCGGGCGGCCGTGGAGCCGAGTCAGTGCACCGCACCGCCACAGGCACCACGCATGCCCTGCGCCACAAAGCGCACCAGCAGCGGGCCGGCTGCGGCCTCGTCGCCGGGCTGGTTCTGGCCGTAGGACAGGCGTTCGATGCGCTGGTCGTTCACGTGGTGCAGCAAGGCCCCCAGTGCGAACTGGTAGCACCAGGCGGCCTGGCTGCGGGTGGCCTGGGGCAGGGCGGCGGCAATGGCGTCGATGAACGCATGGGCCAGTGGGTCGAACAGCTCGCGGATGATGGGCTCGTCTTCTTCCAGGTGGTCGTTCATGCCACGCGACAGCAGGCGCAGAAAGTGGTGGCCCGCAGGCTGGCGTGCCACCTCCAGCACGGGCAGCACGAAGGCCTTGACGATTTCCTCCAGCAGCTGACCGGGTGGGGCCGCCTGCTGGGCTTGGGCCAGTGACTGCAGCCGCACGTCGATGTAGCCGGCGTGGGCGCGGAAGATGGCGTGGTACAGCGAGAGCTTGGGCCCGTAGTAGTAGCCCACCAGGGCCAGCGGCACACCGGCTTCGTCGGCAATGTCGCGGATTGACACCCCGTGGAAGCCGCGCGTGGCAAACAGCCGCTCGGCGGCCTGCAGGATGTTGGCCTGGCGATTGGGCGCCAGCGTCTCGTCACTGGCGGCGCTGCGGCTGGCGGCCCGCTTGCGGGCTGGGGCTGCGTCGGCGGGGGACGGCGTGACGGAGGTTTTTGGGGCAGATTTTGGTCGTGGCATAGGCTGGTTTATACGTTTGTATAAATTTATTGAACACTCGTACAAACCCCAGTTGATGGCGATTTGTACGTTCGTATAATTTTTTGCATGGACGCGTTGAAAGCCTTGCTGCACAAGGCCGGCGCGGACACCGGGCAGTTTGCCCATCTTGCCAATCAGGAGACAACGCCATGATCACCCGCCGCCAGTTCACCCAGTTTTCTGCCACCCTGTTGTCCGCCGCCTGGGCCGGCAACACCTGGGCGCAAGCGCCCAAGGCCCCGCTGCCCGATGTGGCAAAAATCATCACCGGCTTTCCGGCCGGTGGCACCCTGGATGCCTTGGCCCGCCGCGTGGCCGACCGCATGCGCGACAAATACGCCGCAGCGGTGCTGGTGGACAACAAACCCGGCGCGGGTGGCCAGATCGGCATCCTCACGCTGCGCGACAGCCCGGCCGATGGCTCCAGCCTGCTCGTCACGCCGTCGTCCATGTTGTCCATCTACCCGTATACCTACCCCAAGCTGCGCTACACGATGGAGGACGTGGCGCCCGTGTCGCTGGGCGCGATGATGGACCACGGCCTGGCGGTGGGCCCAGGCACCCCCGAGAGCGTGCGCACGCTGGCGGACTACCTGGCG
The DNA here is from genome assembly GCF_001429215.1 of Acidovorax sp. Root267. NCBI lineage: Bacteria > Pseudomonadati > Pseudomonadota > Betaproteobacteria > Burkholderiales > Comamonadaceae > Acidovorax > Acidovorax sp. Root267. The sequence continues at coordinate 118,345 of NZ_LMJC01000030.1, read as the reverse complement.
TGGATCAAGGCCAACCCGAACAGCGCCAGCTACGGCAGCCCCGGCGCGGGGTCCATGCCCCACATGGTGGGTGTGCTGCTGAGCCAGTTCGCCAAGCAAGACATGCTGCACATCGCTTACCGGGGCACCGTGCCCGGCATGCAGGATCTGCTGGGCGGGCAGATCCCCGCGTTTTGGGGGCCGATTGGCGACTACCTGCAGCACGCCAAGGGCGGCAAGCTGCGTGTGCTGGCCATCGCCGGGGCCAAGCGGTCGCCCTTCCTGCCCCAGGTGCCCACGCTGCAGGAGCTGGGTTACCCCCTCAAGGTCAGCGAGTGGTATGGATTCTTCCTGCCTGGCAAGGCGACGCCCGAGACCGTGCTGCGTGCGTCCGATGCGCTCAGGGTGGCGCTGGCACATCCCGAGGTGATCGAGCACGGCAAGCAATACGGGCTGGAGGTCAAGTCGTCCACCGCCGCCGAGTTGGCCAGCATGCTCAAGGCCGATGCCAACCAGTGGCGCGGCCTGATCAAGCAAACGGGTTTCACGGCCGAGTCGTGATGCGTAGACCCATTTCTCCCTTGCACGGTTGCACTCCATGACTTCTTCCTCCCCCCGCCGCATCGTCGATATCTCCATGCACCTGGAGAACGATGTCGTTTCCGACCCGCCGGGACTGGGCCCGCGCATTCGCTACATCGACCACCAGATGAGTTTTGACGACCTGGCGCAGTTCTTTCCAGGCCTCAAGAAGGAAGACCTGCCCGACGGCGAATCCTGGGCGGTGGAGGACGTGCAGCTCAACACCCACAACGGCACCCACCTGGACGCGCCCTACCACTTTGCCTCCACCATGGACGGCGGCCAGCGCGCGCTGTCCATCGACGAGGTGGACCTCAACTGGTGCTTTCAGCCCGGCGTGAAGCTTGATTTTCGGCACCGGCCCGACGGCTACGTGGTGCAGGCTGCCGACGTGCAGGCCGAGCTGGCCCGCATCGGCCACACGCTGCAGCCACTGGAGATCGTGGTCGTCAACACCCGCGCCGGCAGCGCCTACGGCACGGCGGGCTACACGCGTGCAGGCTGCGGCATGGGCTACGAGGCCACGATGTACCTGCTGGAGCGCGGTGTGCGCCTCACGGGCACCGACGCCTGGAGCTGGGACGCACCGTTCGCCTACACCGCGCAGCGCTATGCAGAGAGTGGTGACGCCTCGTTGATCTGGGAAGGCCACAAGGCCGGGCGCGACATCGGCTACTGCCACCTCGAAAAGCTGCACAACCTGGAAGCCCTGCCTGCCAGCGGCTTCTATATCTCGTGCTTTCCGGTCAAGGTGCGCGGCGCCTCGGCGGGCTGGACGCGGGCCGTGGCGATCTTCGACCCGGTGCTGCCGCTGCAGCAGGCGCAAGGGGCGCTGTCATGAAACTCGCCACCCTGCGCAATGGCCAGCGTGACGGCCGCCTGGTGGTGGTGTCGGCCGATGCCCGCCGCTGCATCGATGCGTGCACCGTGGCGCCCACACTGCTCGATGCCCTGGAGCGCTGGGGCACGGTGGAGCCTATGCTGCAGGCGCTGTCCCGGACGGTCAATGCGCCCGCCGCCCTGGGTTCCATGCCCTTCGACGCCCGTGAATGCTCAGCCCCGCTGCCACGCACCTGGCAGTGGCTGGATGGCTCTGCCTTTCTGAACCACGGCCACCTCATGGAGCGCGCTTTCAAGGTGCCGCCCGTGGCCGACTTCGAGACCATTCCACTCATGTACCAGGGTGCAGCCGACGACTTTCTGGGTCCGCACGACGATGTGCCCCTGCCGTCCGAGGCCGACCAGATCGACTTTGAGGGCGAGTTTGGCGTGGTGCTGGACGAAACCCCCATGGGCGTCACCGCAGAAGATGCGCTGCAGCATGTGCGCCTCATCGTGCTCATCAACGACTGGAGCCTGCGCGCCTTTGGCCCGCGCGAGGCCAAAAGCGGATTTGGTTTTCTGCAGGCCAAGCCCTCCACCGCCTTTGCGCCCGTGGCCGTCACCCCCGACGAGCTGGGCCTGGGCTGGCGCGGTGGCCGGGTGCACCTGCGGCTGCAGACGCAGCGCAACGGCGAGTGGTTTGGCCACCCGTACGGCGGCGCCATGCACTTTCACTTTGGCCAACTCATCGCGCATGCGGCCCGCACGCGCAAGCTGTCGGCCGGAACCCTCATCGGCTCGGGCACCGTGTCGAACGCGGAGGTGGATGTGGGGTCGTCCTGCGTGGCCGAGCGCCGCATGGTCGAGGCCCTGGCCGAAGGCGCGCCGCACACGCCCTTCCTGCGCTTTGGCGAGCGGGTGCGCATGGTGGCGCTGGACGACCAGGGCCATCCCGGGCCGTTTGGCGTGATCGACCAGACCGTGGCGTTGGCCCGAGCGGTTGGCCCCGAGGGTGAGGTGGCTGCGGTAGCTCCTATTTTGATAGCTGTTGGCGCTTTCTAGTCAAGCGCTGGGTGCCAAAAAACATCGGATTTTCTGCATCACCCAGGTCCTTCGGCGTTGGGGCAGGGGCCCGGAGTGTTTTCACCGGTTGACCGGCTGGGGGACGCCGCCTATTCTGGGTGGCGGAGGGCAGGCGATGCCCTCCTGCACAGAACAATCCGCCGCCCCACCTCCCTTGCATCCATGCACAAAGAATTCCACCACGATGCCGTGCGCCGCCTGCAGGCGCTGATCGAGCGCGAGACTGGTACGCCCCTTTCCGAAGCGGCGCAGGCCGAGATGGCGGCCATCCTGCATGGCATGGAAAGCCCGGATGGCGCGGCCACCGACGGCCTGGCCGTGGCGCCGCGCGAGGTCACCATCCTGCTGGCCGACCTGCGCGGGTTCACCGCGCTGTCGGGGTCGCAGCCCGCAGCGGTGGTGATTGCGGCGCTCAACCGCTGCCTGTCGCGGCTCTCCGAAGTGGTGTTCAAGTACCAGGGCAGCATCGACAAGTTCATGGGCGATTCGATCATGGTGCTGTTTGGCGCGCCCGTGGCCCGCGACGACGATGTGGACCGGGCGCTGCTCTGCGCCGTGGAGATGCAGATCGCCATGCGCGAGCTCAACCTCGCACACCTGCGCGAGCGGCTGCCGGAGGTCTTTCTGGGCATCGGTGTGAACACAGGCACGGTGATGGCCGGGCGCTTTGGCTCCGACGTGTATTCCGAATACACCGTGATCGGCGAAGCGGTCAACCTGGCCTCGCGCATCGAGGCGCTGAGCCTGCGTGGCCAGGTGCTCATCAGTGATGCGACCTACCAGCGGTGCTGGGGCCTGGTGTCGGCGTCCGCACCGATGCAGGTCTATGTCAAAGGCCGCACGCAGCCGGTGAGCCTGCGCGAGCTGATCGCCATTCCTTCGCAAAAACTCAAGGTGCCGCGCCAGGAGTTTCGCCGCAGCCACCGTGTGGATGCGCGCCTGCCCTGCCTGTGCCAGCGCATGCAGGACAAGATCGTGGTGCCCCACATCGTGCACGGTGCCATCCGCGACATCGGCTACCACGGCCTGCTGGTGGAGCTGATCGAGCCGCTGGAGCCCCACAGCGAGATCAAGCTGGAGTTTGAGCTGCCTTTGGTGGACTACCGCGTGGCCGATGTGTATGCGCGGGTCATCACGCTCAAGCAGGAAGGCGACGAGTGGGTGGCGGGGCTGGAGTTCACCTCCATCAGCGCCGAATGCCACGCCAAGGTGCAGATGTTCGTGCAGTTGCTGGTGGTGCACTGAACCTCGCCCGCCGCGAGGATGCTCAGCGGCTCGACAGGCCTGCTTCAACAGCCCAGCATCCGCGCCAGATCGATGAGGTCGGTGGCGTGCAGGTCGTTGCCGGGCTGCGGCGTTCCGTCCTTGGGGCGGGCCGCGCCCAGCTCGTGGGGGCGCTCGATGTAGGCCGTGCGCAGGCCGCAGTCGCGCGCGGCGGCCAGGTCGTCGTGGTGGGTGGCCACCAGTGCCACCTGGGACGGTGACGCATCAAACACACGGGCCACGCCCAGGTACGTGTCAGGGTCCGGCTTGTAGGCGCGGAACACCTCGGCGCTCAGCACACAGTCCCAGGGCAGGCCGGCGCGTTTGGCCATGTGGGTCAACAGGCCGATGTTGCCGTTGGACAGTGTGGTGATGGTGAAGCGCGTCTTGAGCCGCGTGAGGCCCTCCACGCTGTCGGGCCAGGCGTCCAGCCGGTGCCACACGCGGTTGAGGTGGCGGCGCTCGGCCTCGGGCAGGTGCGCCAGGCCAAAGCGCGGCAGGATCTCGTCAAGGATGCCGCGGTGCAGGTCGTCCACCAAGGTCCATGGCCGCTCACCCCGCATCACACGGGCCATGGCGGGCTGGTAGCCGCTGCGCCACGCCAGCGCAAACGCGTCGCCATCCACGGCCGGGTACAGGGCCTGCATCTCGCGCACGATGCTGCCGTGCCAGTCCACCACGGTGCCAAAGATGTCGAACGCCAGCACCTGGACGGTGCTGGCAATGGTCTCTGCAGTGCTCAGGGTCGTTGTCATTGCGGTCCTTGAGGGGGAGGGGGATAGGGTGCCAGCGTAGCCGCCTTGCGTGTCCGGTTTGTTCACGAAGGTGACCCATGCCCCCGCGCCAGCAGGGCCGCTCAGGGCATGTTATGGTTACAAAAATAGGGTTTACCCCTGTAACTGCGTTTCTTCTTTATCCCCGTCGACCTCCTGCGCCGTACTGTTGCCTGCCGGTGCAGCGCCCCTTTGTTGTTGCCATGACCGCGTCCCTGTCCCCCACGTCCATCGCCCACACCCCCACCGACGACCGCACCCTGGTGCGCGCCGTGCTGGCCCTGGGGGTGGGCGGCTTCTCCATCGGCACGGGCGAGTTCGTCATCATGGGCCTGCTGCCCGAGGTGGCGCGCGACATCGGCGTGAGCATTCCTCAGGCGGGCCACGTCATCAGCGCCTATGCACTGGGCGTGGTGGTGGGCGCGCCCGTGCTGGCCGTGCTGGCAGCCAATTGGGGGCGGCGTGCGTTGCTGATGGCGCTGATGGTGGTGTATGCGCTGGGCAATTTCGCATCGGCCCTGGCGCCGGGCTATGGCTCGCTCACTGCCATGCGGCTGTTTACCGGCCTTCCCCATGGCACCTACTTTGGTGTGGCCGCGCTGGTGGCTGCTGCTCTGGCGCCGCCCGGCCGCCGCGCACGCGCCGTGGGCTGGGTCATGCTGGGGCTGACCACCGCCACGCTGGTGGGGGTGCCCATAGCCGCCGCGCTGGGCGAGGCGTTTGGCTGGCGCGCGGCCTTTGTGTTTGTGGGGCTCATTGCCGTGGCCGCCGTCGTCATGGTGCGCCTGTGGGTGCCCGCCATGCCCGCATCGCACGGCGCCAGCCCGCTGCGCGAGTTGGGCGCGCTGGCGCGCAAGCAGGTGTGGTTCACGTTGGGCATTGGCGCCATCGGCTTTGGCGGCATGTTTGCGGTGTTCAGCTACATCAAGCCCACCTTGCTGGAGGTGGCAGGCATGCCACCCGCACTCATGCCCTTCGTGCTGTCGCTGTTTGGCCTGGGCATGGTGGCAGGCAACATCGTCGGCTCGCGCATGGCCGACAAGGCGCTCATGCCCGCCATCGGCAAGGTGCTGCTGTGGTCCATCGTCGTCATGGCGCTGTTCGTGCCTGCTGCGCACCACCCCGTCAGTGCGGCGCTGGCGACCTTTCTGCTCGGCACGGTGGTCGCCATCGGCCCGGCCTTGCAGATCCGGCTCATGGATGTGGCCGGCGATGCGCAGACCCTGGCCGCGGCGCTCAACCACTCGGCCTTCAACGCCGCCAATGCGCTGGGCGCGTGGCTGGGCGGTGTGTCCATCGCGGCCGGCCTGGGTTGGACGTCCACCGGCTGGGTGGGCGTGGTGCTGGGACTGTGTGGCGTGGGCATCTTTGCCTTGGCGCTGTCGTCCGAACGGAATACGCAGCGCGCTACCGCAGACCTCAACGCCTGAGCGTAGCGGCGGTGCGACACCGCCGCGTCGGGCGCGGCGAACGCCGCTTTCTGCAGTACAGTGAACGCGGGCCAACCCCATTGTTGGCCACGTCGCTCGGACGGTTCCGGGCGCTTACGTGAAAGTTCACCAGCATGTCTGCATCGCAGGGCAAGCGCCGTTTTGCGCGCATCGATCGCCTCCCTCCCTACGTCTTCAACATCACGGCCGAGCTGAAGCTCGCCGCCCGCCGTCGGGGTGAAGACATCATCGACATGAGCATGGGCAACCCCGATGGGGCCACACCACCGCACATCGTCGCCAAGCTCACCGAAGTGGCCCAACGGCCCGACACCCACGGCTACTCCGCCAGCAAGGGCATCCCGCGCCTGCGCCGCGCCATCAGCCACTGGTACAAGGATCGGTACGCGGTGGACATCGACCCCGATACCGAAGCCATCGTCACCATCGGCTCCAAGGAAGGGCTGGCCCACCTGATGCTGGCCACGCTGGACCGGGGCGACACCGTGCTCGTGCCCGACCCGAGCTACCCCATCCACATCTACGGCGCCGTCATCGCCGGGGCCGACATCCGCAGCGTGCCCGTGGCGCCTGATGTCGATTTTTTTGCCGAGCTCGAAAAAGCCATCCGCGGCAGCTACCCCAAGCCCAAGATGATGATCTTCGGCTTTCCCAGCAACCCGACCGCGCAGTGCGTGGAGCTGTCTTTCTTCGAACGCGTCATCGCCCTGGCCAAGAAGCACGACATCCTGGTGGTGCACGACCTGGCGTACGCCGACATCGTGTACGACGGCTACCGCGCCCCCAGCATCATGGAAGTGCCCGGCGCCAAGGACGTGGCGGTGGAGTTCTTTACCCTCTCCAAAAGCTACAACATGGCCGGCTGGCGCGTGGGCTTCATGGTGGGCAACCCCGACCTCGTGGCCGCGCTCGCGCGCATCAAGAGCTACCACGACTACGGCACCTTCACCCCCCTGCAGGTCGCAGCCATTGCCGCGCTCGAGGGCGACCAGCAGTGCGTCAAAGACATCGCCGCCCAGTACCAGCGCCGCCGCGACGTGCTGTTCAAGGGTCTGACCGAAGCGGGCTGGGCGGTGGACTGCCCCAAGGCCAGCATGTACATCTGGGCCCGCATTCCCGAGCCCTACCGCGCCCTGGGCTCGCTCGAGTTCGCGCGCCAGCTGCTCGACAAGGCCAAGGTGTGTGTATCGCCCGGCATCGGCTTCGGCGACCAGGGCGACGAATACGTGCGCTTCGCCCTCATCGAGAACGAGGCCCGCATCCGCCAGGCTGTGCGCGGTATCCGTGCGATGTTCAAGGCCGATGGGCTGTTGAAGGTGCCAACGGCTGTCGGGGTCTGAGGGCCGTCGGCAATGGCGTCGGGTAGGGTGGCATCGACCGGCTGAATCCGCCGTCCACCCCACACGTCCCACGCTATGGGTGTGCGTACCTGGGTTGTCCGATCCCCGTGGCGTACCCGCTCCCTAGCTATGCGCCGTACCAGCCCCCTCCATCCACCCCTTCAATGCAGCGACGCCCAAGGTCGCCCGCTTGTCCATCACCCGCCTGGCCAGCGGAAGCAAAAGGTATCTGACGACGGGGTTGCTGTTTCTGCTGAAGATCCGCCAGGTGAGTTCGCACGCATTCGCCGCGGTTTCATCCAGCGTGATCTCCATGCGCGGCAGGAGGGGTGGAAACCGGCCCTCTGTCGCAAAAAACTGGTGGCCCCTGACTTCCCGCACCTGCAGGGTGATTTTCTGGCGTCCCCGCAGTGGTACGAACACGGTTTCAAGGTACTCCTTCCCCAGCTGCCCGTGGGGGAGTGTGTTGAGTGATTCGATGGAGATAACGCCGGGGAACCACTCTCCAAATTTCTCCATGTTCGACACGTACGCAAAAACCTCCCGCGCAGGCCGGTGGAGATAGACCGTTTTTTCAGCAAGCAAGTGCATGGTGTGCTTTCTTCAAAAAGGCCATGCTAATCTGTAGAGTTGGGTCTACAGTCAAGAGGATTTTCATGCGAATTGCCGAACTGGAAAGCCGCACCGGGCTGGGGCGCCACGCGCTGCGCTTTTATGAACGTGAGGGGCTTCTGGTCGGCGTATGCCGAGGCTCCAACAACTACCGGGACTATCCGGAGTCCGCCGTCAAGGACGCAATCCTGCTTCAGCAGCTGCAGTCGCTGGGGTTTTCGCTGCTGGAGATCCGTGAAGTGCTGGACGCGATGCGCGCCAGCAGCATCGATTGCGCGCAAGGTGCCCGCTTGATGGCGGAGAAACGCACGGCGGTCGAGGCGCAAATTGCGAACCTGCGCAAAGTGAGCAAGGTCTTGATGCGGGAACAACAGCGCCTCGAAGACCGCGCCGCGCGGCAAAATCTTCCCAAGCCATGACGCGTTGCTCCGCAGTCGGACGCGATGTTGGAGTGAACCTGGTGTTCAACGCCCGCTGGGCGTGGCCCCTCCAAGTTGCCGACCAGCGCTTTTCGCCAATGGGCAAAAAAGGGGGCAGACGCGATGTGCATCGTGATCGCCGTCAACGAGGCGCATCTTTGTCTCCTTTCTGCTCTGGCGTCTGTCCGTTGAGCGCTCAGTCCGGCTCTTTTCAGCCCTGGCGGCGGCGCAAGCCTGGCAGGGCCATGGCGGCCAGGGCAGCGGTCGCCAGCAACAGGACCCATTCGTTCAGCGTGGGAATGGCCGTGGCCAAAGCGGCAGCAGCCAGCGGCATCACGGGGTCCACCATCACGCCGTTGGGCGCCCAATCGTCGTCACCCAGCTGGCCGTCGGTCAAGTCAAAACTCACGGTGTGGCCGTTGATGGCGAGGTTTTTGGGGGCGAAGAAGCTGGCGCTGGAGGCGCCGCTGCTGGCCTTGCCGTACTTGGTGAAACCGGCAACCGGTTGTGGCCAGGTGGTGGTGATACGGACCGTGGCACCGGGGGTGCAGTCCACCAGCTTGAAGCGGAAAGCGCCCTGCGGCGCCACCCGGCCCGGTGGTAGGGCGCTGGCGGCCATGAAGCCGGTGGCGGAATGGTCAAACCGGCAAGTTGCGCCCCCGCCTGTGAAGCTCGCGCTGGCCGCGCCGCCTGCACCCCCCGTGGGGACGGTGGTGCCGGTGTAGGTGACGGGGATGACGAATGTCTGCTGCACCTGGGCTGCAGTGGCGTAGGTCGCATTGCCCGCCTGGTTGGCGTTGATGGTGCAGGTGCCAGCGCCGGCAAACGTCACCACGCTGCCTGTGACCGTGCAGGCACCAGCCGTCGAGGCTGCATCAATAGTGAACACGACCGGATTGCCCGAGTCGCCACCGGCGGCGGTCACCGTGTACGTGCCCCCCACGGCGGGGAGCACCGGGGGCGTGGAAGTGAAGGTGATCACCTGGCTGGTCAAGGCGGTCTGCTGGACGACAACGCCCATCGTCGACGTGATCGTGTTGTCACCCTTGCTGGTTGCCGTGACCGTACGCGAGCCAGGCCCGAAAAACGTCACTGCGAAAGCTGCGCTGCCATCGCTTTGCTGGATCTCACCCGGCATCGTGTCGTTCGGGTTGCTGCTCGTGATGATCCACCGCGTCGTGTCGTCTATGTTCGCATTGACCGGGTCTTCCACGCTCAACCGGAACGGCGTTGGCGCGTCGGCCGACACCACCACGGATGTGGCACCGGGCGCCATGCTGATGGCCGTCGGTCCATTCAGCGAAGGCGCGGGCAGCGGCAGGTTTTCGAACTGGATGACGGCGCGCAGGTTGTGCCCCGGCATGCTGATGATGCCCTGGTACTGGCCCGCGATGCGGTTGGCCTTGGCGTCGTGGATGAAGTAGCCGGTACCGCCGAAGCCCCCTCCGAAACCCTGGTTTTCCGGATTGGGGTCGGTCACCATGACCACGCTGGCGCCCGTGGTGGGCACTGCGATATTGATGGGCGTCACATACGGCAAGTAGCCGCCCCCAGGAATTGTGGCGCGCGGATCAATGATGATAGGGTTTCCGGAGCGCGCGAAAGCCTGCCCCAGGCGTGCGCGCATCGACAACGATGCGTTGCACGAATCGTCTACTCGGTAAAGGCAGTAGTTGTGGGTGTGCACGCTGTCCCCACGGTCGAAGTTGAAGGGGCTCTCCCACAAATCTCCCGCATCCGGTTTGAACACGGTGACGAATCTCGGAACGCGCCCGGTCTTTGTGTTGTCATCGCTGTCCAGCGTCACCGGCACCTGCAGATTCGTCGATGCGGCCACCGCGAGATCTTGCGTGCGGTTGGCCGTGTAGGCATCTGCCAGTGTGGTGACATAGTGCGACCCCATGTCGATGAACAAGGTCTGGTTCTGTGCGCCACGGTCCAGTGGCACATTGGCGATCAAGGCGGAGCCCGGCGGTTCGGCCCAACCATCATTCCAAGAGTTCACCACCTGGCCGACCACGTTGAATTTGCGCCTTCTATAGAACTGCGCCTCCGGTTGCGCGGTGGCCTGGTCTGCCACCCGCTCATTCACGAACACCACCATCGTCTGCTTGCCCGCCACCGAGCCCATCTGATTCAGCGCAAAACGCAGTGAGAACGGACCCGTGGGCGGCGGCGGTAGTCCTATCAACGCATAGGCGCGGTTGCCTGAGGCGCCGTTCATCCACAGATTCTCGTCCCGTGAAAAATTCTGGTTGGCGACCACTGGATCGGTCGACGACTGGCGCACGCTGGTCGCGGCGGGGGCGTTGGTGTTAACGCCGGCCACGTCGCTGAGCGTGATCAGCAACTGCGGCTGGTGCAGTACGTGGGCCTGCCCTGTTTGCTGTTCCTTGCTCGCAAACTCGAAACTGCCTGTTGCAGTGCCAGGGTCAAGGAAGGGGGCCACAACCACCATCGATTCGACACCGTTGGCCAGCCTGTGTTTCACCAGCTTGGTGACGTCGAAGCTGTAGAAGCCTGGATCGGTGATGCGCAGGGGCTGTGCAGGGTTGTCCGCGTTGGTGGCGGCCCCTCCATTGGTGCTGTCAACGAGATGGCCACAGGCGGGCGCCAAGTCTTCGCGCCCGAAGCAATCGGTGCCCGTCTGGTGAGCGCTGACTATCCTGAGGTAGCCGGGTGTTATCACCTTGTCCACGTACAACACGAGGCGGGCGCTCGCGACCTTGCCGGCATCCAGCGTGTAGCTTTCCTCATCAACGGTGACCCTTGTGTTGGCCTCATCGACGAGAAGCTTGCTCAATACGCCATTGGGCAGGGTGGCATAGGAAAACTTCAATTGCGCATTCGCGTCACTGTTCACGAGGAGCTTGGGCTCGTAAGGGAAGTAGTCGGAATCGTTGCTGTAGGCGTCGGCGACGAGTGGTGCCTCGATCCACGATGATTGGGTGGTTTGCCCGCAAGCCTGCAGCAAGAACGCTACCCCGGCGAACGCAACCCACCGAATCGCCTGAGACGCACGCCCGGCCGCGTTGCTCCCTTGCCGGGCACATTGGCGCAGCATCGTGCCGGACCGCGTCGCGGCCTTCTTCGTTTGAATCATGTATCCCTCGCTCTGATGTGCGTTCGAGAAGAAGCCGCACTGGCTTTTTCTAGGTAGGCAGGTGCTGGCAACTGTGTTTTTGCAGCTTCGTGGTGCAGAGGTCCTTGCCTTTGCCGGACTGAAAGTTACTGGATGGGCATCGTTTTGTATGTCCCCCTTTTGGGCGACATGACAGCGGGCTCGCGTGGTGGCAGTATGGGTATGCTTCGCATGAATGCTACAAAAATAATAGCTATCTGCGCTTTTTAAATAAGCGCTGGCGGCTGTTTCGATGCAAAAACCGATCACCCCTGCTCCACCGAAGAACCATCCATGACCCGCCTCTTTCTGCCGTGCCAGTGGGTGTTGCCGACCTGCTGGGCGCTGGAGCCTCGTCGGCCTCCGCGCTTTTGATCAAGGCCTGTGGCAGCATCAACCCATGGTTTCACCGTCCCGCACATTCCCTTTGGCGCCCGATGCGGCCCCTGCGCCCCCGGCCGTCCGCGTGGCGGTGGTGGAGGACGACTTCGTCTGCCGCAACGCGATGGCGCATGCCTTGCAAGGCGCGCCCGACATGCATCTGCAGTGGGTGGCCGCCAGCCGCGCCGAGGCACTGGCGGCGCTGCAGGCGGACGATGCACCGCTGGACGTGCTGTTGTTGGACCTGGGGCTGCCCGACGGTAGCGGGCTTGACGTGTTGGCTGTGCTGCGCGTGCGCTGGCCCCGCGCCGCAGCGATGGTGAGCACGATCTTTGGCGATGAGGTGCACGTTCTGGGTGCCATCGAAGCCGGGGCGATGGGCTACCTGCTCAAGGATCTGCCACCCAGCGCGGTGGTGGACGAAGTGCGCAGCCTGCATGCGGGGGGCAGCCCCATCAATCCGATGGTGGCGCGCAAGCTGCTGCTGCGCCGAGCGCAGTCATCCGTGGCCGCCAAATCGCCAGTGGGTCCGGAGCCGGGTTTGGCCGAGGCGGCAGAGATCACGGAGGTGGGGCCGTCGGCACGCGAGGCCGAGCTGCTGCGGATGGTGGCACGTGGCTACACGCTGGACGAGGTGGCGCGGGCGATGGGGGTATCGCGCCACACGGTGCGTACTTTTGTGCGACGCGTGTACGCCAAGCTGCAGGTGACGACCCAGGCCGAGGCGGTGAGCGCTGCGGCGCGCAAAGGGTGGATCGATGTGGCTTGAGCTCGCGCGCCTGGCGCTGCGGCTGTTGCTGGCCGGGGCCGCCGCCTGGGGCGTGGCGCTGGCAGACGTACCGTCCCCCGCACACCTGATGCAGGCAGAGGCTTGGGGTTCCACCAGCGGGGGCTGGGCGCCGCCACCCTCGCTGCACGAATCACCCGATGCAGTGCTTTCGAGCGCCACGCCGTGGAGCACGGTGGATCTGCCACATGCCCGCGCGCGCAGCACGGTTTCGACAGCCGCGCAGGCCGATGCGCCCCCCGAGGTGTGGTGGTATCGCCTGCGGGTGCCGGCCGAGGCGCTGGCGGCCACACCGCAGGGCTCGCGCCTGTACATCCCGCGCTGGCAGACAGTGGGCACGGTGGCGGTGTATGCCAATGGGCGCCTAGTCTGGCAGACGCACGGCAGCCGCGTATGGAACAGCTTCAATCGCCCGGTTTGGGTGGACTTGGCGGGCCATGCCGCGCCCGGCGCTGCGCTGGAGGTGCACGTGCGCATGGCCAACCTGCCGGGCGTGGGTGGGGCCCTGTCCACGGTCTGGGCGGGGCCGGCCGAGGCGCTCTGGCCAGGGTGGCGGCTGCGCAGGCTGCTGCAGACCGAACTGGTGGCGTACCTGCGCGGGGCCTACCTGGTGCTGGGTGTGCTGGCGCTGGCGGTGTGGCTGGGGCTGCGCGGCCGGGGTGAAAGGGGCTATCTGCTGTTCTTTCTCCTGTCGGTGGGGCACCTGCTGGCCACGCTGTTCTATTTGGTGGATACGGAGGGCTTTGATGTGCCCGATGCCTGGTTCTCGTGGCTCACGCTGGCGGGCTCACTCGGATCGTCGGTGTGCTCCTTCTTGCTGCTGCGGTTGATGCAGGGCCTGCACTACCCCCGGCTGGCGCGGGTGCTGCTGACCTATTGTGGTGTGGTGGCGCTGGCGGCACTGCCCCTGTGGAACGTGCGACACGAGGCAATGCTGCCGCTGCTGCGCCTGGCGCTGTTTCCGCCAGGGATGGTGGTGCTGTGTGTGGCACTGTGGGGCGCGTGGTCTGATCGATCGTGGCCCAGCGTGCTGCTGGGGAGTGCAGTGGCGCTGTCGTTTCCGCTGGCTTTTCATGACCTGGCGATGCAGCGCTACCTCATCAGCATCGAACACGTCTACCTCACGCCCTATGCCTACATGGGGGTTTTCACGATGTTCATGTGGGTTGCGTTCACACGCTACCAGCGCGCCCTGGGCGGCGCCGAGCGGGCCAATGCGGTGCAGGCCGAGCGCCTGGCCGCACAGGAGCAGCAGTTGCGAGAAACGCACGAGCTGCTGCGGGTTGCCGAGCGCGAACAAACGCTGCTGCACGAGCGCCAGCGCCTGATGAGGGAGATGCACGATGGCGTGGGATCGTCGCTGATGAGCGCACTGCGGCTGGTGGAGACCGAGCCGTCGACACCTGTGGACGTGGCGCAGGTGCTGCGGGAATGCATCGACGACCTGAAGATCTCCATCGACTCGCTGGAGCCCGTGGACGCGGACCTGCTGGTGTTGCTCGCAGGCCTGCGCTACCGGCTGGGACTGCGGCTGGAGGGGGCGGGTCTGGTCATGCACTGGCAGGTGGACGACCTGCCGCCGCTGCCTTGGCTGGACGCGCAAAGCGCCCTGCATGTGCTGCGCATCCTGCAGGAGGTACTCACCAACATCCTCAAGCACAGCGGCGCAACGGAGATCACGCTGAGCACCGCCGAAGCACCCCGGCCTTCGCCGGATGGCGCCGGCACCCGCAACGACGACACGCCCGGCGTGCAGGTGCGCGTGCGAGACAACGGCCGCCCGTTCACACCGCCCGCGCCGCAAGCACTGGCGCCGGCCCGCCGGGGCCTGGCCAACGTGCACAGCCGCGCGCTGGCACTGGGCGCACACTGCTCCTGGAGCCGTGCTGACGAGGCTGGCGCACAAGGCTCGGCGTTCACCCTGTGGCTGCCTCTGCACAAACAGGGTTGATCGCCTGCCCGTTGCTGCTCTCTCAACCTGCAGCGCTGGTTCCTCGAACGCATGCTTTGAGAGGTTCAACATCCCCGTCAGCGTAGGACTCGGGTCGTACGGATAGAAGCCGAGAAATCTGCAATAATGAGAATGATTCTTATATGCAGTGCATCCGTAAGTTAACTCCCACCAAGTTGCGACCACATCCAGCCCAGAGGAATCGCCTTCCGTGGCTTGGGTTGATCTGTGCTTGAGCGTTACTACCGGGAACTGCTGAACTTCTGTTCCCGCACGGTCAGGGACCGGGATGCGGCGGCCGATGTCGTGCAAGAGAGTTACGCGCGTGTGCTGGCCGTGCAGCAGTCGGGGCAAACGATTCACGAGCCGCGTGCCCTGCTGCATCAGACAGCGCGGCGCTTGATGATCGACCAGCATCGGCGCTTTTTGGTTCGCCAGCACGAGGACATCGACGACCTGGCGGAATGGGAGCAGCCGACCGCCCCGCGCCACCTTGAGCCTGATGCGATCTACGCGCAGGAGCAGCATGCACTTGCCATCGTCGCAGCCATAGAGTCGCTGCCGCCACGTTGCCGCGAAGCCTTTGTCCTCAACCGTTTCGAGGGCCTGTCCCACCAGGAGGTGGCCGACCACATGGGTATCTCCAAAAACATGGTGGCGCAGCACATCGTTCGTGGCGTACTGGCGTGCAAGGCCTGTGAAGACCGTTTGAACGGTGTACCTCCGCAATCCCCGTCTGTTGAGAGGAAAAAATAGGAATGGCTTTACACGCTGTGACCTCCAGTCTTTCAACTTTCGTGCGTCTACACCCCTAAGTGCTCTCACGACATGAACCCGCCCAGCCCAGCGCATCTCAGCTCATCGCCTTCTCCGGCACCCGTTGGTGCCGATGTGGATGCGCGAGAGTTCGCGGACTTCTTGTCCGGTCAGAATCTGCTGGATGTTGAAGCTGCGAGCTGGCAAGTGCGCCGACAGGACGGACTGACGGTTGACGAAGAAGCAGAGTTTCAGCAGTGGCTGGCCCGAGATCCTTTGCATCAGGACAGCTTTGACAGGCTTGACGGGGTGTGGGACCGGCTGGATAGACTTTCCTCCGAAGGTATCGTCCGGCTGAAGGCTGGCCTGACGGCAGAGGAAGGCAACTTCGCTGACGGTCCGAGCACTCCGCACACGCGCCCCCAAGCCACCCAGCCCTCTCGTCCCGTCGCCCGCCCCATGGCCCCTGGCCGAAGTGCCTGGCTTTTCGGCATCGGGCGTTGGGTGCCCCAGATTGCTGCAGGTGGTGTCGCCTTTGCCGTGATGGGCGGCGGCTGGCTCGGTTGGGACCATTGGCAGCAACAGCCGGTATTTACCAAAACCTACGTGACCGCCCGTGGCCAGCAGCTCGATGTGCAACTGCCCGACGGCAGCAGGCTCAGCCTCGACACCGCGACCCGTGCAGAAGTCACGCTGTATCGGGAGCGGCGCGAAGTGCGCCTGCCTGAGGGACAGGCCCTGTTCAATGTCCAAGCAGATGCCCGCCGTCCATTCGATGTGCTGGCCGGGCCGCTGCGCGTCAGTGTGGTCGGCACACGCTTCGTGGTGCGCAATACGAAGACGGGGCTGAGTCTCGGCGGCGCCAGCGTGGCGGTGGAAGAGGGGCGGGTGCGGGTGGAGGCCGCGCAAGCTGGGGCACATCCGCACAGTGGGAAGTCGGTCGACCCCACCGGTGCCGTGGAATTGGCTGCGGGGCAAGCCATCCACGCCGATGCAGCGGGTCGCATTGGGCAAATCACGCAGCAGGCAGCGGCTGGCGCAATGCTGTGGCGCGAGGGCCGGGTGAACTTCGAGCGCACGCCATTGATCCAGGCCCTGGCCGAGTTCGAGCGCTACGGGTCCACGCGGCTGGTGGTGAACGATCCGGCCGTGGGCGCGATGCAGGTTCATGGCAGTTTTGATTTGCGCCAGTTGGGGGCCTTCACCAAGGCGCTGCCCCAGGTGTTGCCGGTGCGCCTGGAAATCCATGACGGCGTGACCGAAGTGCTTGCAGCCCACTGAAGATTCAAAACCTCGTCGGTAGCGCCGTCTGCGCGCAGGACGGGAGAACCCCGTTCTCAACGGGGCCGAAAGGGGCCGAAAAATATTCAAAAACCTTGCACATCGACCTCAAGCGTTTTGAATGTGACGCGTCTTCATTGGTAGTGATTCTTGTTTTCAGCTACTGTTTTGGAGATCTATTTCATGCTGCACCCGCGCTTTCACCCCGCGCCCTTGGCCTTGGCTGTTGCCTTGGTGATCGTCTCTTTGGGGACTTCTGTCGGCCATGCTCAATCGGCGGCGGCATCGCCCATGGGTACGGCGTTCAATATCGAGTTGACGGCACAGCCCCTCGGCACCGCACTCAATGAACTGGCACGCCAGGCCAAGCTGCAGCTGATGGTGCGTCCCGATCTGGTGGCAGGGAAGTCAGCGCCAGCGCTCTCCGGTAAGCTCACCGCGCGGCAAGCACTGGACCGGATGCTGGCAGGTAGCGGGTTGACCGCTGAAATCGACGGTAGCGCAGTCGTCGTCAAACCGGTGCCTGGAGAAATGCGCGGCTCGACGCTGCCGTCCGTTACGGTCACTGCCAGTGCGGATGCGCCAGGCGATCTTCCAAAGCTGTATGCAGGCCAACAGGTCGCGCGTGGGGGGCGCCTCGGCCTGCTCGGGAACACGGACTTCATGGACGCGCCCTTCAGCATGACCGCTTACACCTCCGAGCTGGTGGAGAATCAGCAGGCCCGCAGCATCGTGGATGTTCTGGCCAACGATCCGTCGGCCCAGGCAGCTGCGCCGCGCACTTTCGACAACTTCTACATTCGCGGCTTCTCCATCCACCGCGAGGAGATCGGTTTTGACGGGCTGTATGGAATTTCAAGCGCTGAAGGCAATTTGCTCGAAGGCATCGAGCGCGTGGAAGTACTCAAGGGCCCCAGCACACTTCTGAATGGCAGCGCGCCCCGAGGAACGCCCGGCGGCGCGATCAACCTGGTGCCCAAGCGTGCGAGCGACACGCCGTTGACGCGCGTTACGACAAGCTATGTTGGCGATGGCAACCTGGGCAGTCACCTGGATCTTGGACGGCGCTTCGGCCCAGACAATGAGGTCGGCTTCCGGGTCAATGCAGCCTACCGGGATGGCGATACCGCCGCCGACCATGAGTCGGAGCGCGTGCGCAATCTGGTGGTGGGACTTGATTTTCGTGGGGAGCGCATGCGCTTGAGCGCCGACTTTGGCAACAGTGCACAACGTGTCGATGGAGCCAGGAGCAACTTCTTCGTGACCTCGCCGGTTTTGCCCGCAGCCCCCTCGGGCAGCACCAATGTCTGGCCTGCCTGGACCTACCAGGATAAGAAACACCACTTTGGCGTGCTGCGCGGCGAGTTCGACGTGTCTGACAACGTCACTGCCAGTGTGGCCTACGGCAGCTCCACCTCGCAGCGGAAAGTGATTGAGGCCTATTCCATCCTGACCGATGCAAAAGGCAGCCTCAATGCCTCCACCTATGGTTTGGATTCACAGACCCAACGCAAAAGTGCGGACGCCAGCCTGCGCTGGCGTTTCGCCACAGGGCCAGTAAAGCACCAGCTTGTGGTGGCGGGAACCCACGTCAATTCCGACATCAAGGAAAGCCAGCCGACGATCGATCACAGCTTCGACTCGAATTTGTACAACCCCGTTGCAGCGCCCTCACCAGGGTCGGGCCTGCTCAATCAGCCCCGTGTGCAGGCTTCAGAAATGCTGATGGACAGCCTGGCGCTGACCGACACGCTGTCCCTGCTGAATGACCGCTTGCGGTTTACCCTGGGGCTGCGCCGACAAAAAATCCGTGCGGAAGCCTTCCGCTACGCGACAGGCGTTTTCGAGTCGCGCTATGAACGCAGCAAGACCACGCCCGCCGCTGCCGTGGTGTTCAAGCAGACCGACCAGCTCGCGTTTTATGCCAACTACGTCGAGGCGCTCTCCCAGGGGGGGGCGGCGCCGATCAATGCGGTCAACGCCAACGAGGTCTTTCCCCCGTTTGTCTCCAAGCAAGGGGAAGTGGGGGTGAAGGTGGATGGAGGAAAGGTCGCGACGACTTTGAGCGCCTTCCAGATCCGCCGGCCCAGCGGCCTCCTTGATGCCCACAACCGCTATGCCATCGATGGCGAGCAGCGCAACCGGGGCTTCGAGGTGCAGACCTTCGGCGAAGTGCTGCCCCACCTGCGGTTGCTCGGCGGCGTCACCTGGACCCAGGCCAGGCTCAACAAGACTCAGGGCGGTGCCAACGATGGCAAGCAGGCCGCAGGAGCGCCGGAATGGGTGGTCAAACTTGGCAGCGAATGGGACATTCCAGGTGTCCCGGGCCTTGCGGCAACCGGCCGCGTCATCCATTCTTCGTCTCAGCCGCTGACGGTAAACAACACCATCCGATTGCCCGGGTGGACGCGCTTTGACCTTGGAGCGCGCTATGCGACAAAGATCGGAGAGCGCCAGGTGGTCTTGCGCGGCAGCGTTGAAAACGTGGCGAACCTGCGCTACTGGGATTCTGTCCCTGCCTTCCAGGTGGTCACCTACGCGGCACCGCGCACTTTCTTTTTGTCCGTGTCCGTGGACTTCTGATGGGTCTTCTATGCTCGCAGTACGGGGGAATCACTGGCAAGCGGGCAAAGCCCTATTTGCCGCAACCCCCGCGTAGACGCAGGCAAGCAGCCCACGACGTCAGTTCCCCTGGAGAGTGACACCGGTGGCGTATCGTACGCATCGGCTTTGGTGTGGCTGCTCCCACTGCCTTTGCCTCGACAGGAGCTCTCCAGCAACGCAGTGGCTGCATGCAGAACGCCCGCCCGGGTCTTGCCATTCACCACGTTTTTCCCCCGCATCACCCTGTGACCTCAGAGCGGCGGCCTTTCCGCCGCCACGTTATCGAATGCAACAGTCCACTATTCTCCAGATCCTGTTTTTTTGTTGGTTCTCTGTGTTTTCCCAAGCGGCAGCAGCCCTTGACTGCGCCGAGACTTTGCTGGGTGACTATGCCCTCGAAGAAAACGGCACCGCCGTGCTTCGCGTGGAGAGAGCCAACGGCCGTATCCATACGCGGCACAAGGACGACAACGGCCAATGGAGCACGAGGTTTTTTGAAGGCCCGGTATTGCCGCCGGATCAAGTGCGCAGGGTCATGGACGTGGACCCTGCGGACCGTTCGGCGCCGCTGTGCGGTCTGGGGATGGACAGTGGTGTGTTGCTCCAGCTTCCGGTCGGCCATGAATACGCCGTCAGCAGCGCCACCGAGAAATCCACTGTCCCTAGAAAGGTCCTGAGCGGCTATCTGTACTACGAGGCCAGCGGGTTTGCCATGGGGGCCACCGACTTGTTCCCGGTGGCCCGCGTGGGTGTGTCGCCCCCGGTGCCCCCTGCGCCCGCAGCAGCGGTCAGCGGCCGTGAGGTTCCGGTTTCGGCCACTTGCCCGGGGCAAATTGCGCCCGACATGGACCAGGCGGCTTTCGACGCCCTGCCATCCGGGCAGAAGAACTGGTTTCACCGGCTGGACACCAAAGCCCAAACGAGATTCGTCTGCGGGCAATACCTGAACGATCTGATGAGCCTGAGCACGCACCTGAGCGCTGCACTGGATGCACCGAGAGGCGACACCCTCACGAAGATTTCCGCCTTGCTGCGCGCTGGGCAAGTCCCCCGCAATGCCGACGGAAAGGCCTCCTGGAGCTCGGCGTCGCAAAGCTTGCTGGCCAGCAACCAGGGCACGCGGGGCGAAAAGATTCCTTTCCAGGACGAGTTCAACGCGCTGTTTGCCAAAGAAATCCTGCCTCGGCTCGATGATGGGGAAGGCAGCGAACATGACCTCCACCAGCGGATCTACCTCTTGAAGGAAGTGATTCTGATGCCACCGGACCTGGGGGTTGCGGCGCTGAGGACATTGAACCGGAGAGGCCTTCTGCGCCGCTCACCGCCCCGTTCGTCGCAAAGCGTCGCACTTCAGCTCTTGCAGTTCAGTACCCCGCGCATTCCCGCGGAAACCTTCGACTACCTGCTGGCAGAGGCTGGGCCCAGCGCCGCCAACGACGATGGCGTGATGACGACCTTGATTGATACCAATGGCATCGAAGGTGTGCGGCGAATGCTCCATGCCGGGGCCAGCCCGGCCCAACGCGGCTGGTTGGCCAGGGCCCGCATGAACCCCGCTGCCGCATCCGGCATCTACCCCTTGCTCCTGGATGCCGCCGTGGCCGCTGCAAAGGCAAACCCGGCCCAGGCCCGTCTTCTTGCTGACCAAACGACGCTGGTGCTCGGCAAACTTCTGGCCCAGTGCTCCAGCGATCCCGCGCGCTGGAAAGAGATGGATTTTCTGGTGGCGCAAGGCGCCAGGGTGCAGGGGGTATTTGACAACCAGGAGTTTTCCGAAACCAACCTCGGTGTTTTTGCACGAAGGTGCCCGGAAGGGTTCAAGGGCTTGCTCCAGCGGGGTTTGCCCCTGAACGTCAACTACCCCTACCCCAAGTACGCAGGGCAACGGCAGGACACGCCATTGCTGATGTACCTGACCGTGGGGATGGAGGACCACCCCCCGCAAGCGCAGATCCTGGTGGAGATGCTCCGCCGGCACAACAACGCCAACGTGCGCCCTGATTGCCCGGGCTGCAACCCCCTGAACCCCCTGGAGATGGCGATCTTCTTCGGCGATGTCGCCACGGTGAAAGCGCTTCTCGATTTTGGGGCGGACCCTAACGATCCGAACTCCGATGGCAGGCCGCCGTTCATACGGGCCGTCATAGAGAACAGCGTCGAGAAGCTGGAGGTGATGAACGCCAAGACCCCACTCGACGTCCACCGGCTGGACAAGAAAAACATCTCCCTGCTGGCCTGGGCGAATTGTGCGGGGGCCAAGGATGCGGCGGCCTGGCTCAGCGGCCGGGGCGTGGTCAGCAGCGGCGAGGCGCTGTGCCAAAAGCGGTAGCGAGTCCGTCTCGGACGGAAGGACCCTAGAAGGTTTCAGGGCAATGGCTGCCGCCACGGGTGCTGCGCCGACCGTGCGTGATTTCTGAGTCTGCAGGTGCTTTCGGCTTCATAGACGGGGTAACGCATGACCATTGCCGCTGCATCGATTTCCCTTGCCCCCATCCGGTAGTTGCACTAAGCTGATTCCGTACGATGGGATGAACCCACATGGCGCCTGCCAATGCCCACTCAGAGGCACCTGCGGCGTCGGAAACGATGGCAGAGGGAGGGGGCTGCGTTGGACACCACGCATTCTTTGGGTAATTCTTCCGGCAACAACCGCTCGGAATTCCTGTCCACGCTGGCGGCTGACACACGCCACCGGCGCATGGCATGCATAGCGCTGTGTGCGTCCTTCCTGATCTTTGTGGCGGCGGCGCCTTTCGCGCGCGTGGCCTTGCCGCAAGTCAGCGCATTCATTCCGATTTACCAGACTGCGCTGGTTACCAATGACCTGATCACTGCCGTTCTGCTGCTCGGGCAATACAGCTTCCTGCGATCCCGTGCACTGCTGGTGCTGGGGACTGGCTACCTCTTCTGTGCATGCATGGCGGTGGCACATGCACTGAGCTTTCCCGGGCTTTTTGCCCCTACCGGCGTATTGGGTGCGGGGCCGCAAACCACGGCGTGGTTGTACTTTCTATGGCATGGCGGCTTTCCACTGTTTGTCGTCGCCTATGTCTGGTTGAAGGAGCCTGCGGCCCACGATGCGACCCGTCAGGTGCGGGCAGCAGGGTCGGCGCACCGCGCCATTGCTTGGGCCATTGTGGGCGCCATGGCGCTGGCGATGGCGCTGGTGCTGCTGACCACGGTCGGCCACGATGCCCTGCCGCTGCTGATGCGCGGTAACCAGGACGATTCGGGCAAGCTTCTGGTGGCTTTCTGCACGTGGACCTTGTCGCTGGCGGCGCTGCTGTACCTGTGGCGCAAGGCCCTCAGTGTGTTGGACCTGTGGCTGATGGTGACGCTGGTGGCATGGCTGCTGGACATTGCTCTCGCGTCGGTATTGAACGGCGCGCGTTTCGACCTGGGCTTCTATGGCGGGCGCGTCTATGGGCTGCTGGCATCGTCTTTTGTGCTGGTTGTCTTGCTGCTGGAAAACAGCCGTCTGTACGGCGATCTGGCCAACGCCAATGTGCGTGAACGCCAGCGCAGTGCAGAACTGGAACAGGCGCGCAACGAAGCAAATGCGGCTGCCCAGGCAAAGTCCAACTTTCTGGCGGCCATGAGCCACGAAATCCGCACGCCCATGAACGGCGTCATTGGCATGATCGACGTGCTTGCGCGCTCCAGCCTGAAGAGCCCGCAGGTTGCCATGGTGGACCTGATCCGGGAGTCCGCGTTTTCGCTTTTGAGCATCATTGAAGACATTCTTGATTTCTCAAAGATCGAGGCGGGCCACCTCGATGTGGAGAGCGAGCCCATGGCCGTGGGGGAGGTGGTCGAAAAAGTCTGCGCCATGCTCAACCGCCTGGCCGAAAAGCAGGGTGTGGAGCTGACACTGTTTACCGATCCCGAGATTCCCCACAGCGTATTGGGCGATGCCTTGCGTCTGCGCCAGATACTGATCAATCTGGTCAACAACGCCATCAAATTTTCTGCGGGTGGACGCACTGCCGGGCGGGTGGCGGTGCGCGCGGTGCTGGTGCAGCAACAGCCCCAGAGCGTCACGCTCGAATTCCAGGTCATCGACAACGGTATCGGCATGGGGGAAGCCACGCTGGCCACGCTGTTCACGGCCTTTACCCAGGCCGACGTATCCACGACCCGGCGCTTTGGCGGCACGGGGTTGGGCCTGGTCATTTCCGGCAACCTGGCGCAGCGCATGGGGGGCTGCATCTCCGTGGTTAGTGCGCCGGGCGCCGGCTCCACCTTCACCCTGCGTTTGCCTTTTACCTGTGTTTCGCCGGCGGGCGGCGAAGTGCAACCTGCACCATCGTTGGTGGCAGGCCTGTCCTGTCTCATCATTGGCAATGGCAAGACGCGCACCGGCGATCTGGTGACGTATCTGGCCAATGCCGGGGCGCAAACCCAGCAGGTGGTGAATCTGGACGCGGCCGGTCAACTGGCGCCCAGCCTGGCGCCCGGCCCCTGGGTCTGGGTGGTCAATACCGAAGCCGACAAGCCCCCCTCGCTGGACAGCCTGCGCGCCATCGCGCGCGCCAACCCGGGTCTGGCGCCCCATTTTGTGGTCATAGGCCACGGGCCCCACCGCTATCCGCAGCAGTTCGACGCAGACAGCGTCTCAGTGGACGGCAACGTGCTGACCCGCAGCGCGCTGCTGCGTGCGGTGGCCGTCGCGGCGGGCCGTGTCCCGTACCAGGACGAACAGAACGCGCTGGCGCCTGCGCGTTACGCGGCCGTGCCGATAGCGCTGTCGCGCGAAGAAGCGCGGCGCCAGCGTCGCCTGATCCTGGTGGTGGAGGACAACGACATCAACCAGAAGGTCATCATGCAACAGCTGTCGTTGCTGGGGCTGACCGCAGACCTGACGGGCGATGGGCTGCAAGCGCTGATCCGCTGGCGCAGCGGTGACTATGCCCTGATCGTGACCGATCTGCACATGCCCGGCATGGATGGCTACCAGCTCGCTTCCGTCATCCGCGCCGAGGAACAAGAGCGTGCCAATGCCCTCGTCCGTGCCGGGAAAGCGGTGGAGCCCCCGGTGCGCATCCTCGCGTTGACCGCCAATGCACTCAAGACCGAAGCCCAGCGTTGCAAGGATGCGGGCATGGACGACTACATGAGCAAGCCCGCTCCGCTGTCGGAGCTGCAGGACTTGCTGGAGCGCTGGTTGCCCAAGCCTGCGTCCGCTGTGCCTGTGGCGGAGGGGGTGGCCAGCGATATGCAATCCCCGCCCACAGGGCCTGTGGACATCCAGATCCTGCGCAGCCTGGTGGGAGACGACCCACAGCTCATCCGCGAGTTCCTGCAGACCTTTCGCATCAGTGCTGCGCGCATTGCGCAGGAGGTAAGCCAAGCCTACTGCGCTGGCAGCGCGGCCAAGACCGTGGCCGCAGTGCACAAGCTCAAGTCGGCCGCACGCTCGGTGGGGGCCATGGCGCTGGGTGACCTTTGTGCGGACATGGAGCAGGTTGGCGCGGCCGGTCAAATCGACGCGCTGGCGCTGGCGTTTGAGCACTTCAAGCTGGAGATGAGCGCCGTTGATCGGCACCTGGCCGAGCTTTTGTCCAACGACAGGCAGGACGGTGCACCATGAGCGCCAAGTCGGACATCCACATCCTGGTGCTCGATGACGAGCCCTTCATGCTCAAGCTGCTGGCCCGGTTGCTGATGAATCTGGGTTTCACCCGTGTCGCGACTTGCGACAACGGTCAGACCGCCCTGGAGCGGGTGGACGATGCCGCGCTTGCACCCCAAATCATCCTGTGCGACCTGAATATGCCCGGCATGGACGGCATTGAGTTCGTGCGCAAGTTGGTGGAACACGGGTATGCGGGCAGCCTGATCCTGGTCAGCGGTGAGGACGAACGCACCCTGCAGTCGGCCCGCACGCTGGTGCAGGCCCATCACATTGAAGTGCTGGGCAGCCTGCAAAAACCGGTGTCGCCGCAGGCGTTGCACCAACTGGTCGAGAGATGGGTGCCGCCGGCAAGGGTGACCCAACACCTGCAAGGCAAGGGCTATGCCGTCGAGCGCCTGGCCCAGGGCATCGAGGCGGGAGAACTGGTCAACTACTACCAGCCCAAAGTCTCGGTCTCCACCGGCGCTGTGGTGGGCGTGGAGACCCTGGTGCGGTGGCGCCATCCGCAGGACGGTTTGGTGTTTCCAGACCAGTTCATCGGCATGGCCGAAGCCCACGGCTTGATCGACGCACTCACCCAGGTGGTGTTGGCGCAGGCGCTGCGAGACAGCGCCTCATGGGCGCTTCAAGGCTTGAAGATCAAGGTGGCCGTCAATGTGTCCATGGACAACCTGCATGCACTGGAATTCCCCGAGCAGATCACGGCTGCAGCTGCCGCTGCCGGGGTCGCACCACAGTCCATCGTTCTGGAGGTGACGGAAAGCCAGTTGATGAAGGACCTGCGGGCGCCCCTGGAGATCCTGACGCGCCTGCGCTTGCGCCGGTTCAAGCTTTCGATAGACGATTTCGGCACGGGCCATTCGTCGCTGGTGCAGTTGCGCGATGTGCCGTTTGACCAACTCAAGATTGACCGGAGTTTTGTCCATGGGGCCCACCACAACGAAACCTTGCGGGCCATTTTTTATGCCAGCCTGGGCCTTGCCAAGGAACTGGGCATGGAGGTGGTGGCGGAAGGTGTGGAAGACGCCGCCGACTGGGAATTCTTGAAAGATACGGGATGCGACCTGGCCCAGGGCTACTTCATTGCTCGGCCTATGCCGGCAGACCAGGTTCTGGTGTGGGTCGCGGGTTGGCAGCAGCGCTGGGCTGCGGGGTATCCTGGTACTCCGTTTGCGTGATGACGGGGCTTGGCGATGCGTCCGGGATGAGGAGGACCTTGGAGGCCCTCTGAAGGGTATTGAGACGGCACTTCCGTCTTCCTGCAGGTCCGTGTCGAAAGGATGGACTGCAAAGCGCCTGAGCTCTTGCGCTACATCGCCCAAATCCGTGGCGCCTCGCCAGCCAGTTCCCACAGCGCCTGCCGCCATGCCGTTCGCACGGCCTTGAGCAACTGCATCGCTGGCTCCACCTGCGGCGCCAGCACGCGGACCACGACCATCTGCGCATTGGGGCTGGTGGCCCCTGCGGTCGCCTTGAGCGCATGGGTGTCCATCACGGCGCGGGCGGCGTCCAGCGCGGTGTCGCGCCGCGCCCGGTCCAGCGGAGCGCCCGCCGCAAAAAACAGGCTGGCCACACAGCGGTGCCCAGCCAGTCCCAATGGGCTGTGCATCAGCCGGTGGTCGGCAGCGTGGATGGCGCCGCGTTCCAGCCACAGGCCGGGCACTTCAAGGTGCTGCACGAACCGGCCGGTTTCAAAGGGTTGGTCGGCGTGGGGCAGGCCCAGGGCCGTCACGTCCCAGCCCATGCATTCGGCGCCGGGTGCAAGGTTCAGCGTGAGGTGGTTCTCGGCATTGCAGGCGTTGTAGCAAAGCGCCTCCAGTGGCAACCATTCCAGCCGCGCACCTTCGGCGAGCGTGAGGTGGCTGCGCTGCAGCGCCAGCGGGCCGGTGGATCGGTAAAAGCGTGTGGCGCCGGGGGTGGTGACCAGGCCATGGGCGCCCGGGCCCACGGTGGCGGTGATGTCCAGCGTGTCGCCACCCACCAGGCCACCGGGTGGGTGCACCAGCACGTTGTGGCACACCGCATCGCCCTCCGGGTACAGGCTTTGCAGAATGCGCAGTGGCCCGTTGTGCTCGTAGCGCGCGACGGTGCGGGCGTTTTCTACCGAGTAGTTCAACTGCAGGCGCGCGTGCCAAGGCATGATTTGGGTGGTTTGCTATTAAATAAGTAGCTAATTATGCCCTGCAGATAAGCGGTAGCGGCCAAAATCACTTGAAAATTGGCAACACCTGCCCGCTCAGGAAGACCAGAACCCCACGTGCGGTGCGCTGGCTTCGGCCACCAGGGCGGGGCCGATGCATTCGATGAAGCGGGGCGATGCCGCCAGCACGTCGCGCCCCGAAAGGGCCGCTGCAGCCGTACCGTCCCGTTGGGCGCGCGTGCCCTGCATGGCTCGCAGGCGCGCCGCGTCGATGCCAAACACCACACGGCCGATGCCCGACCAGAAGATGGCGCCCGCACACATCACACAGGGCTCGGCCGACGTGTAGAGCGTGGCCTGGGCCAGCGTGTCGCGGTCCACACGCGCGCTGATCTGGCGCACGGCATTGGTCTCGGCGTGGCCGGTGCAGTCCCCCGTCTCGACGGTGTTGCAATACGCCTCGGACAGCAGCTCGCCCCGCGCGCTGATCACCACCGCACCAAACGGCGGGTTGCCGCGCGCGCGGGCCCGGCACGACCATGCGATGGCCTGGCGCAGGTAGATGCCGTCGTTGGCGGCAATGGCCGAGGGGGCATCGGGCTGAGGGGGCGCTGCGGGCATGAGGGCAGGCATGGCGTGTCTCCGGGCTGTGGGATGTTGTGCCCAGTCGCATGCATGGGGCATGCCAAGAACATTGTGTGACATGCATGCATGCTTTTCTACGGCGCCGCCTGAACTGCAGGCTTGTGGGCTGAGCCCGCAGCATTCGCAGCAGCCGTTTCCGCCAAGCGGTGGAAGTCGAAAGCCTGGCGCTGCGCCGTGCGCTTCACGTCACTTCGCTTCGCTTCGCCAAGCCGTCCTGGCCTACCTGGTGGCTGGCGCAGGGCACCCCTCGCCCATTCCCGCCAAGCCCGCCAACCGCTGCAGGCGTGAGCGGTTGTCCAAACACGCCTTGTGCTCCGCCTCTTGCGCCTTCTGCTGGGTCAGTTGTGCGGCGCGGGCGCGTTCGGCCTGCAGTTGCGCAATGCGTTCGCGGATCTGCGGCATCACGGCCAGGGCCGCCTTTTCGCCTTCCACGATGGCGCTGGCGCGCTGGCTGAAATCGGCCGGGCCGATGTCCAGCACTTTGGGGCGGATGACCACGTCGGCGCGCGCCAGTTCTGCCTCGCCCAGCTTCTGGCCCATGATGGCAATCGACTGGTTCAGCGCGCCCAGCATGTTGCCCGGCGTCTGGCCCCGGGCCTTGTTGGAGATGTCCACGGCAATCACGATGTCGGCACCCAGCTGGCGCGCGGCGTCCACAGGTACGGGGCTCACGATGCCGCCGTCCACAAAATGGTATTTGCCGATGGAGACGGGCTGGAACACGCCGGGCACGCTGCTCGATGCACGCACCGCCTGCCCCGTGTTGCCGCGTGCGAAAACGGTGCGCTCGCCGTCTTCGAGCCGTGTGGCCACCACCACGAAGGGCTTGGCCATCTGCTCCAGCGGCTTGCGGCGCACCTGCTCGTTCACATAGTCTTCCAGCTTCTGGCCCAGCACCAGGCCGCCCGAGGAAAGCTGAAGGTCGCGGATCTTGGCTTCGTCCAGCGCCACGGCCTTCTCCTGCATCTCGAACGCGTTCATGCCGCTGGCGTACAGCGCGCCCACCACGCTGCCTGCGCTGGTGCCGGAGACGACGGCGGGCGCGAAGCCATTGGCTTCCAGCATCTTGATCACACCGATGTGTGCAAAACCCTTGGCTGCGCCGCCGCCCAAGGCGATGCCCACCTTGATGGGGCCGCCTGCGGGTGCCACAGCGGTCGTGGTGGCCGGTGCGGTCGCTGCGGGCTGGGTGGGTTGTGTGCCACCGCACGCCGCAAGGCCTGCGCAACCCAGAAGCGCCCAAGGCCGCAAGAAGATGTCCAACCGCATGTGCAGGATCCTGTTGTCAACGGAGGCGGCGAGTGTAGCGGCAGGGGGGAGGCCCGGGTACTGGTAGTGTAAAATGCTCCTGAAAGTGGAGCAATAAATCATTTGCAGATAAGCGGTAGGCGGTACTTAGGCCGCAGAACGGTAGAGCCGGTGCGCCAGTGCTTCATTCACCCCTGCGCCATTCCGTTTCAGCGCGCCGTATCCCGGCTGACTTGCTTGGCATTCCGCGCGCGTCCAGCCGGTGGCGCGCCTTTCGATGAGGCTGAGCAGTCCATGCAAAGACGTCGGCCTTCTGCTGATCAGTGCAGTTCGTACACGCTGGGTACCAACGAACGCCCGCGTGATGGCTGGGTGAGCCCTCGCTACAAGCTCAAGCGAACGAAACGCACCGTGCTTACCGGCAATTTTTGAACAAATTGTCACAAGCCACGGTATCGCCGTTACCTACACTGCCACGTCCTTTTTCGGGCTGCCTTCCATCACCATCCAACATGGCCAAACCTGTCGTCGCTGTCATCCACGGCACCATCATCGCCGGCGGCCAGCTGAGCCAAGCCATCATCCTGGCTGTCAACCAGGCGGCCACCAAGGCGTGGGCGCAATGGCGCCGGTTCGTGGCGTATGCCGGCTGGGTCGAGGCTGGTGGCTCGCTGGCCGGGCGCGCCAGCAATCCGGGCAACGTGCGCGACTCGCCGCTCAAGATCGACAACGTCGCCAAACGATCTCGGGGAGTGGGAGAAAGCGGGCGTCTGCCGGGACAAGGACGTCAACCCGCAGATCGACGTGCTGGTGCCTGTGGTGGCGGCCAGCGAGGGCGTCATTGCGGGTATCGAGGTGCCTCGGTCATGAAGCGCCTGGGGCTTGTGGCTTTGCTCGTTGCGGCCCACACACTGGTGCACGCTGGAGATCAGGCCGCTGTGGGTTGCCAGAGCGTCAAGCTGGTGCTTGACAAGCGGGTCACCCCCCGTGAACTGGCCCGTTTTTGGGCCAGCGGCGAGCAGGCCACCGGCGCGCCGGCTGTGTTGCAGCTGCAAGGTTGCAACGGCGAATTGCTGGACAGCATGACGCTGGAGGCGCCTCAGGCCAAGCTGGACTCCGCTCTTTTGCGTGGCGTGCGCAGCCCCACTGTTCTGGTGACGGTGGATCTGACGGCACCTGTGGGCAGCTACAGTGGACCGCAGACCAAGCTGGTCCAGGTCGAAGGAAACCGACTGACCTACGCGCAGGCCCGCGCTGCGGATGGCCACCTGCAGCCCATCGTACTGGCCCAGACGGGCAAAGCGGCGTGGAAGAAAGTGCGGGTGGGAGCGGTAGACCAGCTTCTGGCGGTCCGCAGCGAGCCCCGGGACGGGAAGTTCACGACCAGCTATCGCAGCTATGTCCACGGAAAGCGGGGCTGGACCGTGCGTGTACGGTCACGGCCCGGACTGTGGGAGTCGGATGGCGAATTCCCTTCGCGGCGGTCCTTCCCCTGAGCAGCCGGCCGCAGGCCGGTCAACGGCCGTGTGCTGTCACGACGGCTGGGTGTGCGGGTACCGCGCGCCCTGGGTGTCCGCGCCGAGGGCTTCACTCGCCTTGCGACCCCCGGTGCGCCCATCCGGTGGTGCGCTTCTCGATGGCGCTGAACAGTTCGTACATGGCCATGGCCATGGCGCCCACCACCATCAGACCCGCAAATGCCAGGCCCATCTGCATGGACGAGCCCGCGCTGATGAGCAGGTAGCCAATGCCTTCGTTCGCGGCGGTCATCTCCGACACCGTCGTGCCCACAAAGGCGAGCGTGATCGCCACCTTGAGCGAGCCGTAGAAGTACGGCATGGAGCGCGGCAGGCCGACCTTGGTCAGCACGTCCCAGCGCTTGGCGCCCAGCACGCGCAACACGTCTTCCAGCTCGGGTTCCAGGGTGGCCAGCCCCGTGGCGATGTTGAC
The DNA here is from genome assembly GCF_001429215.1 of Acidovorax sp. Root267. Taxonomy (NCBI): domain Bacteria; kingdom Pseudomonadati; phylum Pseudomonadota; class Betaproteobacteria; order Burkholderiales; family Comamonadaceae; genus Acidovorax; species Acidovorax sp. Root267. The sequence goes on along the minus strand of NZ_LMJC01000030.1, from coordinate 87,522 downwards.
CATGATGGGGAAGAAGCTGATGAGAAACGCCGTGAGGATGGCCGGCCCCACGCCAATGCCGAACCACACCACCAGGATGGGCACGAAGGCCGCCTTGGGCAGCGCGTTGAAGGCCGTCATCAGCGGGTACACGGCGGCATAGGCCAGGCGTGAGCTGCCGATCACAAAACCCAGCAGCACGCCCACCACGATGGCGATTCCAAAGCCCGCCATGGTGACCCAGTAGGTGCGCCAGGCGTGGGCGGCGATCACGCCCCCGAACTCGACCAGCTGCGTGCCGATGGCCCAGGGGCTGGGGAAAATGAATTCAGAGACATTGAAGGCCGAGCAGATGATCTGCCACAGCAGGATGATCGCGACCAACAGGATCCAGGGCGACCAGCGTTCTACGGTTTTCTTGTGCATGGTGGTGATGAACGCGGTCGGCGTCTATTGGGCGATGGGCGCGCCGCTTTGGCGCAGCGCACCGATGTGGCCGCGCAGCTCGTGCACGATGTCGGTGAACTCTTTGGTGTAGGTGATTTCCAGGTCGCGCGGGCGGGGCAGATCGATCTCCTTTTTCACCACAAAACGGCCCGGGCTCTTGCTCATCACATACACCGTGTCGGCCAGGAAGACCGACTCGCGCAGGTCGTGGGTGACCAGGATCACGTTGAATTTTTGCTCGGCCCACAGGTCGCGCAGGATGCACCACAGCTCCTCGCGCGTGAACGCATCGAGCGCGCCAAAGGGCTCGTCGAGCAGCAGCATCTTGGGCTCGTGGATCAGCGCGCGGCAGATGCTGGCGCGTTGCTGCATGCCCCCCGACAGCTGCCAGGGGAACTTGTCTTCGTAGCCGCCCAAGCCCACCTTCTGGAGCAGCTTGCGGGCACGCTCTTCGTACTCCTTGCGCTTTTGCTTGAAATGGCTGCGGTAGGGCTCGACGATCTCCAGCGGCAGCAGCACGTTGTCCACCGTGGTGCGCCAGGGCAGCAGCGAGGGCGCCTGAAACGCCATGCCTGAGACCTTGAGCGGCCCCGTCACGGGCTGGCCGTCGATGAGGATCTTGCCCATCGAAGGCATCTTCAGCCCCGTGGCCAGTTTCATGAAGGTGGACTTGCCGCAACCCGAAGGGCCGACGATGGCGATGAACTCGCCCTGCCGCACCTGCAGGTCGATGGCCTCCACCGCAAACTGGTTCTTCGCGCGCAACTCGTCGTTGTAGGCGAGCCAGACATCACGGAAGTCCACAAAATAGGAGTCGGCAGCCTGCATGGGTAGAGGATTTTTAATGGAAATGGCCGCTGGCGCTTGATGGATAAGCGCAAGAAGCTATTAAATTGATAGTAAAAAGGCAGTGCTTGACGAACTTGCTTGCTTGTTTACTTCTTCGGCAGGATGTTCAACTCGGCCGCGCTGGGCAGAAAGCTGGCGTTCCACACATCGTCGGCGTTCACGCGCGTCTTGGTGTTGAACGCGTCCGACACCTGGGAGGCCATCAGCGACAGGCGGCCGGGTTTGGCCTGGCCAAAACCTTCGGCGCGTGCATCGGGGCTGTTGATGACGGTGTCGATGGCCAGTTGCAGGCGGCGGGTTTCGAGCGGCACGTTCACGATGCCGTCGCGCGCCTTCACGTGTTCGATGGCGGCTGCCGGGTTGGCGATGACGTCCTTGGCGCCCTTGGTGAAGGCCGAGAGGAAGGCCTTGACGGCGGCCGGGTTCTCCTTGATGAGCTTGGGGCTGGCGATGATCACGTTGCCATACAGCTTCACGCCAAAGTCGGCATAGGGCAGCACCACCACGTCGGCGGCCTTGGCGCCGCGGGCTTCCAGGTTCAGCAGCGAGGTGAAGGTGAAGCCGGTGATGGCGTCCACGTCGCCGCGCACCAGCATGGTTTCGCGCAGCGGTGGGTCCATGGCGGTCCACTGCACAGCGCCGATGCCGTTGGCCTTCTGGAAGATGGGGAACGCGCGGCGGCCGGCGTCGAACACGGGGGCTCCCAGCTTCTTGCCGGCCAGGTCGGCGGGTTTGGTGATGCCGCTCTTCTTGAGCGCCATGACCGAGGCGGGTGTGTTGTTGTAGACCACCATCACCGCCACGGGCTTGTTCTGCGCGTCAGGGTTGTTGGCGTGGAACTCCATCACAGCGGCCAGGTCGGCAAAGCCGATGTCGTAGGTGCCTGAGGCCACGCGCTGCACCGCGCCGCCCGAGCCGTTGCCCGCATCCACCGTCACATCCAGCCCGGCGGCCTTGAAATAGCCCTTGGCCACCGGCTGCAGGAACAGCGCAGCAGGGCCTTCAAAACGCCAGTCGAGCTGGAACTTGATAGGGGTGAGCGTTTGCGCTTGCGCCAGCGAGAACGTGCTGGCAGCGGCCAGCAGTGCGGCGGATTGCAGGAACGATCGTTTTTTCATGGGGGGCTCCTGTCGGGGAAGGGCTGGGGAAGGTGCCGTCAACACGGCTGGATAGCCATGGACTCAGCAAAATCGATGCCTGATTTCGCGGTAGCGCAACCAGGCATGCAGCCATTGTTCCCTGAAGTGGTGCGTGCGGGCATGCAGGGTTTCCCCGCATGGTGCAAGCGCCCGCTGGTTTGCACCGCCCAGGGGCTATGCCCTGGGGGCGAAGGGCTCCGCAGGCCCTTCGGTGTGCCCTTATTTGGGGCGTGCGGCCGCGCTGGCCACGGCCAGCGCCGTCATGTTGAGCACCCGGCGCACGGTGGCGGCCGGGGTCAGGATGTAGGCCGTGGCGGCGGCGCCCATCAGGATGGGGCCCACGGTCACGCCACCGCTGGTGGTGGTCTTGAGCACGTTGTAGAGGATGTTGGCGGCATCCAGGTTGGGGCAGATCAGCAGGTTGGCCGAGTCCGTCAGGGTCGAGTCCGCCATGTAGGCATTGCGGATGTTCGGCTCCAGTGCGGCATCGCCGTGCAGCTCGCCATCGCATTCGATGTCGGGGTGGGCGGCCACGAACAGGTCGCGGGCCAGCCGCATCTTCTTGGCCGATGCGCGCTTGGACGAGCCATAGCTCGAATGCGACAGGAAAGCCACCTTGGGTGGCAGGCCAAAACGCTGCACTTCCTGCACGGACATCCAGGCGATGTCGGCCAGCTGCTGGGCGGTGGGGTCTTCGTTCACGTAGGTGTCGGCAATGAAGAGCGTGCCCCGGTTGGTCATCAGCGCGTTGAGCGCGGCATAGTCGTTCACGCTCTCCTGGCGGCCGATGATGCTGTGGATGCGCTCCAGGTGTGTCTCGTACGTGCCCACCAGACCGCAGATCATGGCGTCCGCATCGCCCAGCTTGACCATCAGCGAGGCGATGATGGTGTTGGAGCGGCGCACGGCCGCCTTGGCCACTTCGGGCGTGGCGCCGTTGCGCTTCATGAGCTGGTGGTAGTGCTCCCAGTACTGGCGGAAACGGGGGTCGTCCTCGGGGTTGCACACCTCCACATCCTTGCCCAGCTGCATGCGCAGGCCGGCCTTGGCAATGCGGGCGGCGATCACGGCGGGGCGGCCGATGAGGATGGGCTGGGCGATCTTGTCGTCAATCGCCATCTGCGCGGCGCGCAGGGCACGCTCGTCCTCGCCGTCGGCGTAGGCCACGCGCTTTTGCGCGTCAGGCAGGGCCTTGGCCGCGTTGATCACGGGGCGCATCAGCATGCCGGTCTGGTAGACGAAACGCGACAGGGTCTCCTTGTAGGCCTCCATGTCTTCAATGGGGCGCGTGGCCACACCCGACTCCGCTGCGGCTTTGGCCACGGCGGGCGCGATCTTGAGGATCAGGCGCGAGTCGAACGGTGTGGGGATGAGGTAGTCGGGGCCAAAGGTGAGTTCCTTGCCCGCGTAGGCGCTGGCCACTTCTTCGCTGATGTCGGCCTTGGCCAGGTCGGCAATCTGGCGCACGCAGGCCAGCTTCATCGCTTCGGTGATCTTGGTGGCGCCGCAGTCGAGTGCACCCCGGAAGATGTAGGGGAAGCACAGGACGTTGTTGACCTGGTTGGGGTAGTCCGAGCGGCCCGTGGCAATGATGCAGTCGGGGCGGATGGCCTTGGCGAGTTCGGGGCGGATCTCGGGCTCGGGGTTGGCCAGCGCCAGGATGATGGGCTTCGGAGCCATGGTCTTGACCATCTCGGCGGTGAGCACGCCCGGGGCCGAGCAGCCCAGGAACACATCGGCGCCATCCACCGCATCGGCCAGCGTGCGCGCGTCGGTCTTCTGGGCATAGCGCGCCTTGGACTCGTCGTAGCCACCGGGGCGGCCTTGGTAGATCACGCCCTTGGAGTCGCACATGAAGATGTTCTCTACCTTCACGCCCAGGCCCACCATCACGTTCACGCAGGCAATGGCAGCAGCGCCAGCGCCCGAGACAGCGATCTTGACAGCTCCAATCTCCTTGTCCACCAGCTCCAGGCCGTTGAGCAGCGCTGCGCTGGAGATGATGGCCGTGCCGTGCTGGTCGTCATGGAACACCGGGATGTTCATGCGCTTGCTCAGCTCTTGCTCGATGTAGAAACACTCGGGCGCCTTGATGTCTTCGAGGTTGATGCCGCCCAGCGTGGGCTCGAGCGCCGCAATGATCTCGATGAGCTTGTCGGGGTCGCGCTCGGCCAGTTCGATGTCGAACACGTCCACGCCTGCAAACTTCTTGAACAGGCAGCCTTTGCCCTCCATCACCGGCTTGCTGGCCAGGGGGCCGATGTCGCCCAGGCCCAGCACGGCCGTGCCGTTCGTGATCACCGCCACCAGGTTGCCGCGCGAGGTGTAGTCAAACGCCTTGGACGGGTCGGCCGCGATGTCTAGGCAAGGGTAGGCCACGCCCGGCGAGTAGGCCAGCGACAGGTCGCGCTGGTTGGACAGGGGCTTGGTGGGGGTGACCGAAATCTTGCCCCGGGTGGGGTTGCGGTGGTATTCGCGCGCAGCGTCGCGCAAGGCCTGTTCGGCGGCGGAAATGTTCTGTGTCATACGGAAATCCTGGAAGTCCTCGGCGGAATGCAAAACAAGGGTACCCGATGGCGCGGCTGGCTGGCATGCAGGTTTATGCGTATGCCGCATGAATCCAAAACCCCCTGGCAGCCGGTGCGGTCAGGGGGTGGGGCCAGCAGGCTGTGGCCAGTTCTTGGATGGTGAGCATTTTCCGGGCAGCGGGCAGGCGGGACGCTAGTGGGCGTCGGCCTGGCGTGCGGCGTTCACAGCGGCGGAGGTGTCGCGGCTGGCGCCATTGAAGAAAACGTTCAGGGCCACGGCCGCGATCGAGGCCAGCAGGATACCGGATTCGATCAGGGGGTGGATGGCATGCGGCATCCACTGGCGGAAGTTGGGCGCGATGAGCGGGATCATGCCCACGCCGATCGACACGGCCACGATCATGGCGTTGAAGCGGTTGTGCTTGAAATCCACCCCGCCCAGGATGCGGATGCCGGTGGCCGCCACCATGCCGAACATCACCAGCCCGGCGCCCCCCAGCACCATGGTGGGCAGCGATTCGACCAGCGCCGCCATCTTGGGCAGCACGCCCAGCACGATCAGGATCACGCCGCCGGCCACGCAGACAAAGCGGCTCTTGACGCCGGTGACGGCCACCAGCCCCACGTTCTGCGAGAAGCTGGTGTACGGAAAGGTGTTGAAGATTCCGCCCAGCAGCGTGCCCAGGCCATCCGTGCGCAGGCCGCGCGTCAGAGCGGCCTGGTCCACCTTGCGGTCGGTCATCTCGCCCAGGGCCAGGAACATGCCGGTGGATTCGATCATCACCACGATCATCACCAGCGTCATGGTCAGGATCAGGATGGGGTCGAACACGGGGCCGGCGATCTCGAACGGCAGCACCAGGTCAAACCACTGCGCCTTGGCCACCTTGTCGAAGTTCATCATGCCCAGCGCCACGGCCACCACCGCACCAATGACGATACCCAGCAGCACCGAGATGTTGGCGATGAAGCCCTTGGCAAACTTGGCGATCAGCAGGATGGACAGCAGCACCAGGCCCGAGATGCCCACGCCGGTCAGGTCGGCGTATTTGGGGTTGGGCACCGTGGGCACCACCGCAAAGCCCTTGGGCACGGGGGGCAGGGACGAGCCGGGTGCCCCGGCGACGGACTGCATCTCGCTGAGCCACTTGATGTGCTCGGGGTTCACCACATTGGGCGCCGTGGGGCCCACTGGATTGCCAAAGATCCAGTTGATGCCTACGCGCATCAGACTGATGCCGATGACCGCAATGATGGTGCCGGTGACCACGGGCGGAAAAAACCGCAGCATGCGGCTCACCAGTGGCGCGATCAGGATGGAGATGACGCCCGCCCCGATCACCGATCCAAAGATCAGTCCGGCTCCGGCCGTGCCTCCCGTGCTTTGTGCCATCGAGATCATCGGGGCCACCGAGGCAAAGGTCACGCCCATCATCACGGGCAGCTGGATGCCGAACCAGCGCGACGCCCCCAGTGCCTGGATCAGCGTGACCAGCCCACAGACGAACAGGTCGGCAGAGATCAGCTTGGCCACCTGGTCGGGTGTGAGGTTGAGCGCACGCCCCACGATGAGTGGCACGGCCACCGCGCCAGCGTACATCACCAGCACATGCTGAAGGCCCAGCGCCGTAAGTCGCCCCAGGGGCAGGTGTTCGTCCACGGGGTGTACGGGTGGGTTCATGGCGTGTCCTTAGGGTGGATCAGTGTGAATACGAGATGGGTACTGGTGCGAAATGGTGCACAACAGTCCATACAAAAATCGTATACAAAATGACCGGACGCGCTTATCCCGGTAAACCCTTAGAACGGGCAGCCGCAAACCGCTGCCCCAAACGTGGGCTGCTGGGGGCGTTGGGGTAGGGGCGTGCAACGCCTGCGGCTGGACCTAGCCCCGGTGCGTGGATGCTGCCTTGGCGCGTTGGCCGGTCAGCGGTGCCAGGGATTCACGCAGCCGGTCCCGCACCAGCGGCTGGTCGGAGTTCAGTGCGCCTTCCACATGGCCGATGTGGGCCAGCATGCGTTCGCGGGCCAGCACGGTGTCGCCGGCCTCCAGGGCCTCCACGATGGCAGCGTGTTCGGCGCAGGACTGGCTGGCCGCGTGCTGTGACTGGTACAGCGAGGCCGCCAGCGTGGTGCGCGCGGTGAGGTCGCGCAGGATGTCACTGAGGCTGCGGTGGCCCATTGCCTCTGCCAGGCAGACATGGAAATCCGCCAGCAGGAAGGCGCGTGTGGCCGCGTCGGCGCCTTCGATGGCCTGCTGCTCATCGGCAATGTGTGCACGCAGGCGGCGGGTCACTGTCTGTAGCGGCTTGCCTGCGTCGGCCAGGATGCCCGATTCGATGATGCGCCGTGCCGAGAAGGCGTCGCGCGCATCCTCCACCGAAGGCTCCACCACGTACCAACCCCGGCGCGAGCGCACTTCGACAAAGCCGCGTGCCTGCAGCTGCATCAGCGCCTCGCGCACCAGCGTGCGGCTTACGCCGAAGAGGTCGGCCAATTCCTGCTCGCCCAGGCGTTCGCCGGGGGCGAGCTTCTGCGCAAGGATGGATTCCACCACCTGTTGGGCGATCTGGGTCTGGCTCAGGCTCATGGGGTCGATTGTGTCAGCGGGGCAGGGCTGGCAAGCCAGCGTGGATGGGCGCACGCGAGGCCTCCAGCTGGAAGCCGGCGACGGTGCGTGCGAGGTGGTGGGCCTGGTCGTTGAGCACGCCCGATGCGGCGGTGGACTCTTCAACCAACGCTGCATTTTGCTGCGTGGCGCGGTCCATCTCGGCCACGGCCTGGTTGATCTGGCCGATGCCGGCACTTTGCTCGGTCATGGAGCCATTGATTTCCCCCACGATCTGCGCCACGCGCTGGATGCCGTGCACGATCTCGTTCATGGTCTCGCCAACCGCGCGCACGCGCTGGGTGCCCGTGGCCACGCTGGCGCCCGAGGCGTCTATGAGCGCCCGCACCTCCCGGGCGGCCGTGGCGCTGCGGTGCGCCAGGCTGCGCACCTCGCTGGCCACCACCGCGAAGCCCCGGCCGTTCTCCCCCGCACGGGCAGCCTCCACGGCTGCGTTCAGTGCCAGGATGTTGGTCTGGAAGGCGATGGAGTCGATCACGCCGATGATCTCCCCGATGCGTGCCGAGGCGCTGGAAATCTCGTCCATGGTGCTCGCGGCGTCCGCCACCACCTCGCCGCCCCGGGTGGCGGTGGCGCTGGCCGAGCGGGCCAGTTGTGCGGCCTGCGCTGCGGCATCTGCAGACTGCTGCACGGTGGCTGTGAGCTGCGACAGCGAGGCAGAGGTTTCCTGTAGGTTGCTGGCCGATGTCTCGGTGCGGTGGGACAGGTCGTGGTTGCCAGCCTTGATCTCGTCGGTGGCCGTTTTCATGGATTCGACGCCCTGGCGCACGTCCTGCAGCACGGTGCTGATCTTGTCCACGAAGGCGTTGAACGAGGACGCGATCTGCGCCACCTCGTCGTGCCCGGTGACGGGCAACCGGTGCGTCAGGTCGCCGCTGCCCGATCCGATCTCATCCATCGCATCGCGCACCTGCGACAGCCGGCGGAAGGACTGCGCCGTGAGCAGTGCGCTGACACCCGCAGCGGCCAGCGCCAGCAGCACGATGGCGATGGCCGAGGTGCGCAGCACGCCTGCCAGGCCGGCGGTGGCCTCGGCCTTGTCCAGCGCGACGACCAGGTACCAGTCGGTGCCTGCCACGGGCAGTGCGCGCAGCAGCTTGGCAGAGCCTGCCAGTGTGGCCTCCAGCGCGTGGGTGGCAACGGGCAGCGCTGCGAGCACGGCGGGAGTGAGCGCGGGCGAGAGTTCTGAGGCGGGCTTGAGCATGCGCTGCGCATCGGGGTGCGCCAGCACCAGCCCGTCCTTGTCCACCACGAAGCCCAGGCTGCTGGGCGTGGGGTGCACTGCGGCCACCACTTCCTGCACGCCCTTGAGCGGAACCGCACCGCTCACTGCGCCTTGTGCCGCTCCGTCGCGCAGGATGGGCGCGGCGAACGACACAAAAGGCTCGCCCGTGGACGCGTCGCCGTAGGGCTTGGTGACCAGCAGCTTGCCGGTCTTCACCGCGCTTTGGTACCAGGGGCGCGCCGTGGGGTCATAGGTGGGTGGTGTGGTGGGGCTGCTCGATACCCAGCGCTTGTCCTGCCAGCCCACCGTGGTAACGGGAAAGCCATTGGCCTTGTTCATGTGCAGGACGATGCCCTGCGGGTCGCCATGCTCCACGGCGGCAGCGGCTGCCTGCACGGCCAGGGATTTGCTCGACACCCATTTTTCGATGGCCAGCGCGTTGCCCGAGGCGATGGCCGTGAGGTTGTCCTCGATGGTCTGCAGGGTTGCCGACCGCACGATGGCGTAGGTGGCGGCGCCCGTCAGTGCGAGGGCGGCGGTGACCGCTGCCGTGGTGATGAGCAGGATGCGGGTGCGGAGCGAAGTCATCATGGTGGGAGAGTTCTCGTGCCGGTGGCGGGGAACGCGCCTGCAGGCGGGGGAGGGCGGGGACCGCGCGGCGTGTGGAGCGCCTGCTCAGCCCTTGCCATCGCGGAACATCTCTGGCGACAGGCTGTGTTTGAACCAGTGCATGGCATTGACCATGAGCGCTTGCGATGACCGGGCCTGGGCCAGAAAGGCATCGACCCGCGCCAGCAGGCGAGGCTCGTGCTTGCGCACGCCGATGTGGCAGGGGCTTTGCCGCAGCACGGCCACCCGTTTGATACGCTCGCGCAGGGCGGTATCCGGGATGGATTCAGCCACCACATTGCCCGCCGCAAAGGCGTCGATGCTGCGGCGCACGTACGCATCAAGCATGGGGGCCGAGCTGTCGAATGCCACGGCTGTGGCGTGCGGTGCCTGGGCCTTGAACTCGGTCTCTTCCAGGCTGCCGCGCACCACGCCCACACGGCGGCCCTTGAGCGCGGCGAGGTCCGCCGGGCCCGCGCCGGAGTCACTGAAGATGCCCATGTAGGTCGGTGCGTAAGCGGTGGAAAAATCGATCTCGCGCTCGCGCTCCGCGGTCTTGCCCAGGCTGGCGATGATCAGGTCCACCCGGTCTTCGAGCAGGGCGGCCAGGCGGTCGCCGCTGGCCACGGGCAGGATCTTGAGCGACACCCGCAGGTCGCTGGCCAGCATGCGCGCCACCGCAATGTCAAAGCCATCGACCACGCCGTTGCGCGTGAAGCCGAACGGCGGAAACTCTTGCGGCACTGCCACGCGCAGCACCCGGCTGCGCAGGATGCGGTCCAGCTGGTCGGGCTCGCCCTTGCCCTGGGCGGCGGCGAGGCCCCAGCCGAAGGGAAGGGCGCACAGGCCCGCAGCGCCTGCGATGGCGCGGCGGCGGGTCAGAACGGTAGAAGGGGGCATGGGGTGGGCCGTGGTGTTGTGGGTTGTTATGGCTTGGCTTGTCGCATGCGGTCACTGCTGCTGCGGCGGCACGGCCTGGCCGTCTAGCACGGCGTGGGCGCGCTCGCGGTCGATATCGCCTTCCCACGCGGCAATGGCCACGGTGGCCACGCAGTTGCCGATCAGGTTGCCCAGCGCGCGGGCAATGCCCATGAACCAGTCCACCGACAGCACCAGCACCAGCCCGATGGCCGGGATGGCCGGAATGGCATGCAGCGTGGCCGCCAGCACCACGATGGCCGAGCCCGGCACGCCATGCGCGCCCTTGGACGTGACCAGCGAGATCGCCAGGATGGTCAGCAGGTCGGCCATGGAGATCGGCGTGTTCGTGGCCTGGGCGATGAACACGGCGGCCAGCGTGATGTAGATCGAGAACGCGTCCAGGTTGAACGAGTAGCCCGTGGGGATCACCAGGCCCACGGTCGAGTCGCGAATGCCCATGTGCTTGAGCTTGGCCATGATCTGGGGCAGCACGCTGTCCGACGAGGTGGTGGCGAACACCACGGCCAGCTCCTCGCGCAGGTAGCGCAGCAGCTTGAACAGGCTGAAGCCCGAGACCCGCATGATCAGGCCCAGCACCACCGCCACGAACAGGAACACCGCCGCATAGAACAGCACCACCAGCATGCCCAGCTGCTTGAGCGAGCCGATGCCGTACTTGCCCACCGTGAACGCCATGGCACCCAGCACGCCCAGCGGCGCCAGCTTGATGATCAGGCCCATGGTCTTGAAGAGCACGTGCGACAGGTCTTCGATCAGACTGGTGACCCGCGCACCGCGCTCGCCCAGCAGCGCCAGCGCGCAGCCAAAGATGATGGAGAACAGCAGCACCTGCAGCACGTCGCCATTGGCGAATGCGCTCACGGCGGTGGTGGGGATGAGCTTGAGCAAAAAGTCGCTGAAGCCGCCACCCGTGAGTTTGCTGGCGTTTTCCGCATAGGCGCCCATGGCCTTGGGGTCCAGCGCACTCGGGTCCACGTTCATGCCCACACCGGGCTCGAACCAAAATGCGAGCGCCAGGCCCAACACCAGCGCGATGGACGTGACCACCTCGAAGTAGATCAGCGACTTGATGCCCACCCGGCCGACCCGCTTGAGGTCGCCCGTGCCGGCAATGCCATGCACCACCACGCAAAAGACGATGAGCGGAATCAGCATCTTGATGAGCTTGATGAAGCCGTCGCCCAGAGGCTTGAGCTGTACGGCCGTATCGGGCCAGAACAGCCCGACGGCCACGCCGGCAATCAGGGCCAGGATCACCCGGCCGAACAAGGAGTTGAGGAAGCGGAGCATGGGAACCCTTTGACGAAAGAAAGGAGACGGTGGCACTGTGATCAATCTTGCATACAAGAACTGTAGACAAGTGTTGCGAGCCAGAACATGGGGTTATCCCGTGTTGGGCCCTGCCGTTGGGGGCCCGCCGGCGCGGTGGTGGTTGAAGCACTTTTGACTTTCACGCGCGGTTACCTTGGAGTTACTGCTCCACAATCGCCCGCGGAGACCACCATGACCAACAACGACAACGTGCCCGATCCCGTCTTCCAGCCCGCCGAGTTCCTCGAATACCTGTACCGGGTGGCCGTGCGCCGTGCGCTGCCGCTGCACAACACCGCCGCCTTTCTGCCCGCGCCGCCCAGCCGTGAGAGCGGAGGCCGCACCCTGGTGCTGGGTGCGGGCAAGGCCGGTGGCGCCATGGCGCAGGCGGTGGAGGCGCTGTGGCCGGTTGATGCGCCGCTGTCGGGCCTGGTCGTCACGCGCTACCACCACACGCCGCCGCGTGAGGCGGCGTTCCTGGGACTGCCGCCCCGGCCCGAGGGCTACCCGCAGCGCATCGAGGTGGTCGAAGCCGCGCACCCCGTGCCCGATGCGGCCGGCTTGGCCGCCGCGCAGCGCATCCTGGCGCTGACGCAGGGCCTTACCGAAAACGACCTGGTGCTGTGCCTGATCTCGGGCGGCGGCTCGGCCCTGCTCACGCTCCCGGCGGACGGCCTCACGCTCGAAGACAAGCAGCGCATCAACAAGGCGCTGCTCGAGAGCGGCGCCGCCATCGACGAGATGAACTGCGTGCGCAAGCACCTCTCGCGCATCAAAGGCGGGCGCCTGGCGGCGGCCTGCGCACCCGCGCGGGTGGTCACGCTCACCATCAGCGACGTGCCGGGCGACGACCCCTCGGTCATCGCCAGCGGCCCCACCGTGCCCGACGCCACCACCTGCGCCGATGCGCTGACCATCCTGGCGCGCTATGGCATCGACGTGCCCCCCGCAGTGCGCGTTGCACTGGAAGCAGGCGCGCTGGAAACCCCCAAGCCCGGCGACGCCGTGTTTGCGAACCATGTGGTGCACATGACGGCCACGCCCCAGCAGTCGCTGCAGGCCGCTGCCGAGGCCGCGCGTGCGGCCGGTGTGGCTGCGTACATCCTCTCCGACGAAATCGAAGGCGAATCGCGCGAGGTGGGCAAGGTGCACGCTGCGCTGGCCCGCGCTGTGGCAAGGCATGGCCAGCCGTTTGCGCGGCCCTGCGTGATCCTCTCGGGCGGCGAGACCACCGTCACCATCCGCCCGCGCGCACCCGACGCTGCCAAGGGCCGGGGCGGCCGGGCGGGCGAGTTCTGCATGGGGCTCGCGCAGGCGCTACAGGGCCAGCCTGGTGTGTGGGCGTTGGCTGCGGACACCGACGGTATCGACGGCGTGGAAGACAACGCCGGCGCGCGTGTGGTGCCCGACACCCTGGCGCGTGCCACCTCGCACGGCCTGTCCATCGCGGACCATCTGGACCGCAACGATGCGTATGGTTATTTCGATGCGCTGGGCGATCTGGTTGTCACGGGGCCCACGCACACCAACGTCAATGACTTCCGGGCGATCCTGATTTTGTAGCGGTTGGCGGTGGCTGTGCCTGGGCTGCAGGGCGATAAGGTCCAGGGTTTTTGCTGGCGCTGTGCCTGATCATTACCCCTCTCCCCAGCCCTCTCCCGCAAGGGGAGAGGGAGCTTGATGGGCGTCACGACGGCCAGGATGTTTGCAACGGCTGCGCCTGCGGCCATGCTTGAAGGCTGCAGCAAAAGCGGCTGACTCGGCCAAGACCGTACAACCACCACCGGCGTACCTTTCTTAACCCCCTCTCCCCTCGCGGGAGAGGGTTGGGGAGAGAGGGCCTCCAATTAGGGCGCAACCTCGTCATCTCCCAGCCATCCTTTACTTCCTCGCAGCCCCCTCACGCGGCAAAGCGTCAACCCAGTCCTTGCCAAACCGCCCCTGCAAAAACGCGACGAACGCCTGCACCTTCTGCGGCACCAGCCGCGGTGACGGGTATACCGCATGGATCTCCTGCTCGGGCAGGCGGCAGGTCTTGAGCACCTCTACCACGCGCCCTGCCGCCAGCGATTCCACCGCCACGTAGTGCGGCAGCGCCGCGATGCCCATGTGCGCGCGCGCCGCCGCCAGCAGCGCAGAGAGGTTGTTGGACCGCAGCCGCCCCGTGACCGGCACCGACACCGCCTCGCCGCTCGCATTGCGCAGCCGCCACAGGTCGTTGCCCTGCACGCTGCTGTAGATCAGCGTCGAATGGTCCTTCAGGTCCGACGGCCGGCGCGGCGTGCCGTGGCGGCGCAGGTAGGTGAGCGAAGCCACCAGCACCCAGGGGTTCATGCCCAGCGTGCGCGCGCCCAGGGCCGAGTCGGCCAGCTTGCCCAGGCGGATCGCCACGTCGATGCCGTGGGCCACCAGGTCGGTGTAGCGGTCCTCGAAGCTCAGGTCCAGCTGCACCTGCGGGTTCTGCGCCATGAACTCCAGCGCCAGCGGCACCACCACGCGCCGCCCGAACGCCACCGAGCTGCCCACCCGCAGCTGGCCCTGCACCTGCGTCTGGCGCACGCGCACCACGCTCTCGGCATCGGCCACGTCGGTCACGATGGCCTTGCACTTTTCGTAGTACAGCGCACCGGGCTCGGTCAGGCTCACGCCGCGCGTGTTGCGGTTGAGCAGCCGCACCTTCAGGTGTGCCTCCATGGCGGCCACCTGCTTGGTCACCGTGGGCTGTGTGGTGACGAACTCGCGGGCCACCTTGGTGAAGCTGCCGGTCTCCACCACCCGCACGAACATTTGCATGGCATCGAGCCTGTCCATCGTTTTTGCCTCCTTGCAGCGCATGGTGCAGCGCCTGTGCGCTGCGGCTTATTCCTGTGTGGAATAAATTTTATGGTCTGCCGCCACCTTCCGCCACAGCGGGTGCTTGCCTAGAGTTGCCACATCAACGACCCCAACCGAAGGAGATGTGCAATGCCAAGAATGAAGGCCATCGAGGCCGCCGTGAAGGTGATGGAGAAAGAGGGCGTGAGCGTTGCGTTCGGCGTGCCCGGCGCGGCCATCAACCCGCTGTATGCGGCGCTCAAGGCGCACGGCGGCATTGGCCACATCCTGGCGCGCCATGTGGAGGGCGCCAGCCACATGGCCGAGGGCTACACGCGTGCCGTGGCTGGCAACATCGGCGTGTGCATCGGCACCAGCGGCCCCGCCGGCACCGACATGATCACCGGCCTGTACTCGGCCAGTGCGGACTCCATCCCCATCCTGTGCATTACCGGCCAGGCGCCGCGCGCCCGCCTGCACAAGGAAGACTTCCAGGCGGTGGACATCGCCACCATTGCCAAGAGCGTGACCAAGTGGGCCACCACCGTGCTGGAGCCCGCGCAGGTGCCGCAGGCGTTCCAGCAGGCGTTCCACCTCATGCGCTCCGGCCGGCCCGGGCCCGTGCTCATCGACCTTCCCATCGACGTGCAACTGGCCGAGATCGAGTTCGACCTCGACACGTATGAACCCCTGGTGCCCTACAAGCCCGCCGCCACGCGTGCGCAGATCGAGAAAGCGCTCTCCATGCTCAACGGCGCCGAGCGCCCGCTCATCGTGGCGGGCGGCGGCATCATCAATGCCGATGCGTCGGACCTGCTGGTGCAGTTGGCCGAGCTGCTGGGCGTGCCGGTGATTCCCACGCTGATGGGCTGGGGCAGCATCCCCGACGACCACCCGCTCATGGCCGGCATGTGCGGCCTGCAGACCAGCCAGCGCTATGGCAATGCCACGCTGCTCGCCAGCGACTTCGTGCTGGGTATCGGCAACCGCTGGGCCAACCGGCACACGGGCTCGGTCGATGTGTACACCCGGGGCCGGAAGTTTGTGCACGTGGACATCGAGCCCACGCAGATCGGCCGCGTGTTCGCGCCGGACTTCGGCATCGTCTCCGATGCGGGCGCCGCACTCCGGCTCTTTGTCGACGTGGCACTCGAATGGCAGGCCGCGGGGCGCCTGAAGGACCACAGCAGCTGGGCCGCCGAATGCCTGGGCCGCAAGCACAGCGTGGACTACCTGCGCAAGACCCACTTCGATAGCGTGCCCATGAAGCCGCAGCGCGTGTATCAGTGCATGAACCGCGCGCTGGGCAAGGACGTGTGTTATGTCTCCACCATCGGTCTGTCGCAAATAGCGGGCGCGCAGTTTTTGCACGTGTACCAGCCGCGCCACTGGATCAACTGCGGCCAGGCCGGCCCGCTGGGCTGGACGGTGCCTGCCGCCCTGGGCGTGCGCGTGGCCGACCCGGCGCGCAAGATCGTGGCGCTGTCGGGCGACTACGACTTCCAGTTCATGATCGAGGAGCTGGCCGTGGGCGCGCAGTTCAAGCTGCCCTACATCCACGTGCTGGTCAACAACAGCTACCTGGGCCTGATCCGCCAGGCGCAGCGCAGCTTCAGCATCGACTACTGCGTGCAGCTCGCGTTCGACAACGTGAACATGGCCGAGGGCGAGGTGGCGCGCGGCTATGGCGTGGACCACGTGAAGGTGGTCGAAGGCCTGGGCTGCAAGGCCATCCGCGTGCACCGCCCCGAGGAGTTCGCGCCCGCCATCGCCCAGGCCGAGGCCTGGATGGCCGAGCACGCAACGCCCGTGGTCATCGAGGTGATCCTGGAGCGCGTGACCAACATCGCCATGGGCACGGAGATCGACAACGTCGTCGAGTTCGAGGAGCTGGCCACGCAGGTGGCGGATGTGCCGAGCGCGCTGGCGGTGCTGGACTGAGGCGACCCCCACCGTTCAGCCTGAGCTTGTCGAATGCCGCCTCAGTGCCCCGGCTTCGACAGGCTCAGCCCGAACGGTAGGGGCAGAGAGCCAGGCCGTCCTACAGCAGCCCCAGCTCCTCTTTTTTTGATTCACCTTCACGGAGACTTCCCCATGCCCCGCTTTGCTGCCAACCTCAGCATGCTGTTCACCGAGGTGCCTTTCCTCGACCGCTTCGAGCGCGCTGCCCGCGCCGGATTCGAAGCCGTGGAATTCCTCTTCCCCTACGTCCACACTCCTGAGGAACTGCGCGCACAGATTGACGCACACCACCTGCAGATCGTGCTGCACAACCTGCCCGCCGGCGACTGGGACGCGGGCGAGCGCGGCATTGCCTGCCACCCGGATCGCGTTGCCGAGTTCCGCGCGGGAGTGGCCCGCGCCATCACCTATGCGAAGGCGCTGGGCGTGCCGCAGCTCAACTGCCTGGCGGGCAAGGCACCTGCAGGGGTGGATGCTGCGGTGCTGCGCCGCACCCTGGTCGAGAACCTGCGCTTTGCTGCCACCGAACTGAGGGCAGCCGGCCTGCGCCTGCTGATCGAGCCCATCAACCCCTTCGATATCCCGGGCTTCTACCTCACCCGCACGGACCAGGCGCTGGCCATCCTGGACGAAGTGGATGCCAGCAACGCCTATGTGCAGTACGACATCTACCACGCGCAGCGCACCGAAGGCGAAATCGCGGCCACGCTGCAAAAGCACCTGCCACGCATCGGCCACGTGCAGCTGGCCGACAACCCCGGCCGCAACGAGCCGGGCACGGGCGAGATCAACTACCGCTACCTGTTCGCGCACCTGGACCGCATCGGATACGACGGCTGGGTGGGTTGCGAGTACCGGCCTGCACGCACCACGGAAATCGGCCTGGGGTGGCGCACGGCGCTGACCGCATGAGCCACAACCCACGGATCGACGAATCACCACCACACAAGGAGAACAAGAACATGACCGACACCCCCCTCAAACTCGGTTTCATCGGCCTGGGCATCATGGGCGCGCCCCTATGCGGCCACCTCATCGCTGCGGGCCACCAGCTGTATGTGCACACCCGGGGCCGTGTGGCGCCACAGATTGCCGAGAGCAGCGCCACGCAGTGCACCACCGCGCGCGGCGTGGCCGAGCGGGCCGACATCATCTTCCTGATGCTGCCCGACACGCCCGATGTGGAGAAGGTGCTGTTCGGCGCCGACGGTGTGGCCCAGGGCCTCAAAGGCAACGTGGGCAAGGTGGTGGTGGACATGAGTTCCATTTCGCCCGTGGCCACCAAGGACTTTGCGGCGCGCATCGAGGCCCTGGGCGCGCAGTACCTGGACGCCCCCGTTTCGGGCGGCGAACTGGGCGCGAAGAACGCCACGCTGTCCATCATGGTCGGCGGCCCCGAAGCGGTGTTCGACCGCATCCGGCCGCTGTTCGAGCGCCTGGGCAAGAACATCACCCTGGTGGGCGGCAACGGCGACGGGCAGACCGCCAAGGTGGCCAACCAGATCATCGTCGCCCTGAACATCGAAGCCGTGGCCGAGGCGCTGCTCTTTGCCGCCCGCGCGGGCGCCGACCCCGCCCGTGTGCGCCAGGCGCTGCTGGGCGGTTTCGCATCGTCGAAGATCCTGGAAGTGCATGCCGAGCGCATGATCCAGCGCAGGTTCGAGCCGGGCTTTCGCATCGGGCTGCACCAGAAGGATCTGAACCTTGCGTTGTCGAGTGCGCGGGCTCTGGGAGTGCCGCTGCCCAACACGGCGATGGCGCAGGAGCTGTTCAACGCCTGCGTGGCGCATGGTGGTCAGGGGTGGGACCACTCGGCGATGGTGCGGGCGCTGGAGAAGATGGCGAATTTCGAGATCGGGCAGGCATCGCCAGCCTGACGCCGACGGGCGTGAAAAATCCCGCTGGCCTTTCGGCGAGCGGGATTTTGGGTTTAATGGGCTTCTACCGCTTATCTATCAAGCGCTAGAAGCTATCAAATAAGTAGCAATCAATACCCCAGTGTCTTCCCATCCGGATTGCGCGGGTCCGAGTACCCATACAGCGCACCGCCCCGGATCTGGATGGTCTGCGTGCGGCCCATTGAGGGCTTCACGGCGATGTTGTGGCCGCGTTGCTTGAGCAGGGCCAGTGTGTCGGGCGAGAGGCCCTTTTCCACGCGCAGTTCGTCGGGCGTCCACTGGTGGTGCACACGCGGTGCTGCTGCGGCTTCCGCAGGGTTCATGCCGAAGTCGATGGTGTTGACCACCGTCTGCAGCACCGTGGTGATGATGCGCGCGCCGCCGGGGCTGCCGGTTACCAGGGTGGGCTTGCCGTCCTTCAGCACCAGGGTAGGCGTCATGGACGACAGGGGGCGCTTCTTGGCGGCCACGGCGTTGGCGTCGCCACCGACCAGGCCGTAGGCATTGGCCACGCCGGGCTTGGCCGAGAAGTCGTCCATCTCGTTGTTGAGCAGGATGCCCGTGCCCTTGGCCACGATGCCGCTGCCGAAGTTGGTGTTCAGCGTGTACGTCACGGCCACGGCGTTGCCGGCCTTGTCCACCACCGAGTAGTGGGTGGTCTGGTCGCTCTCAAACGGCTGGGGCTGGCCGGGCTTGATGCTCTTGCCGCTGCGTGCGGTGTTGGCGTCGATGCCCTTGGCCAGCGACTCGGCGTAGCGCTTGGAGGTCAGGCCCTTGAGCGGGATCTTCACGAAATCCGGATCGCCCAGGTACTCGGCGCGGTCGGCGTACGCGAGCTTCATGCTCTCGGCCATGTAGTGGATGGTCTGCGCGCTGTTGGGGCCCCACTGGGCCAGGGGCAGGGGCTCCAGCATGTTCAGGATCTGCACCAGGTGCGGGCCGCCGGAGGAGGGTGGCGGCATGGTCACGATCTCGTAGCCACGGTAGGTACCGCGCGTGGGCACGCGCTCGGCCACCTTGTACTCGCGCAGGTCCTGCAGGCTGATGGCGCCCGCGTGCGGTGCCATCTCGGCGGCGATCTTCTGGGCGATCTCGCCTTCGTAGAAAGCCTTGGCGCCTTGCTGGCCGATCAGGCGCATGGACTGGGCCAGGTCTTTCTGCACCAGCGGGTCGCCCACCTTCAGGGGTTCGCCGTTCTTCCAGAAGATGGCCTGGGTGGCGGGCCATTTGCCCATGTTCTTCTTTTCCTGCTGCAGGATCTTGGCCAGCGTCTCGCTGACCGGGAATCCCTTGTCCGCCAACTCGATGGCGGGGGCAATCACACGCGACAGGGGCAGGGTGCCCCAGGTCTTGAGCGCATGCTCCATGCCGGCCACGGTGCCGGGCACGCCCACGGCGTAGTGGGTGTACAGCGACTTGCCGTCCACCACATTGCCCTTGGCATCGAGGTACATGTCGCGCGTGGCCTTGATGGGCGCCACTTCGCGGAAGTCCAGCGCCACGCTCTTGCCGGTCTTGGCGTCGTGCACCACCATGAAACCGCCGCCGCCCAGGTTGCCCGCATTGGGCAGGGCCACGGCCAGCGCAAAGCCGATGCCCACGGCCGCATCCACCGCGTTGCCGCCGGCCTTGAGGATGTCCAGGCCGATCTGCGAGGCCAGCTCCTGCTCGGTGGCGACCATGCCGTTGCGCGCCACCACGGGGTGGAACACGTCCATGTCGAAGTCGTACGCGGCGCTGGCAGCCTGGGCCGATGCGGTCTGCTGTACGGCGGGCGCGGGCGCTGCTGCCGTGGTGGGTGTGCTGCCGCAGGCCGTGAGGCTGGCCAGCGCCAGCGCCAGGCTGGAGGCCAGCAGCGTGTGTCGTATGTTCATGGGTGATGCTCCTGAGATGGTTTTTTGCTCTGTAGGAAGGGGAGGGCGGGTGGGCCCTGCGAAGGGCGCCCGCGGCAAGTGTAGGGTGGGCACGCGCTGCGTGCGGGCAGCGGGTTATGCCGATTGAGTATGTACCCAGTGCACGCCCGTTATTCCTGCTTTTTGTGCAGGAGGTGCTGCACGGCGCCGCACTCCTCGATGCCTTCAGCGCGGTGGTTGTGAAGCCCCTGGGCCCCGTGATTCGCGCACCTGCGTCAGCGAGCGCCGCTGGCGCCCCTGTGCATCCTGGTTGTCGTCCGACAGCCAGGCCTCGAACACCTGCCGCAACCCGGGCCATTCGGTGTCGATGATGGAAAACCAGGCGGTGTCGCGGTTGCGGCCCTTGTAGACCACGGCCTGGCGGAAGATGCCCTCAAACTGGAAACCCAGGCGCGCGGCCGTGCGCCGCGAAGGGGCGTTGAGGCTGTCGCACTTCCACTCGTAGCGGCGGTAGCCCAGCGTGTCGAACACATACGCCATGAGCAGGAACTGCGCCTCGGTGGAGGCGGGGGTCTGCTGGAGCAGGGGGGAGAACATCACGTTTCCGACCTCGATGGCGCCATGGGTGGGATCAATGCGCATCAGCGCCAGGGTGCCCACGGCCTTGCCTGTGGCCTTGTCCACCACGGCGAAGTGGCGAGGGTCGGTACTCTGTGCAGCGCTCTGTGCATAGCGGTGGTAGTCCTCGGGCGTGTCGAATGGGCCGATGAACATGTAGGTCCAGGCGCGCGGGTCCGGCGCGAGCCGGTAGGCCGTGTCCAGGTCGGCCGCGTGGCGGTCGGCCTGAAGCGGCTCCAGCCGGCAGTGGCGGCCCACCAGGGTGACGCCGGCGGGTTGGGGGCGGGGTGTCCAGCCGGGCGCGGGGGCACCGATGGGCTGGGCGAAATCATTCATGAAGGTGGACATGGAATTGCGCGGTCGAAGGGGCAAAAGAGAGAGAGGTCGAGCGTGTGACTTTAGGATTCTTGTGGACCGTTAAAAAGATCCACTCATGCACAATCTGATGGTGCCACCGGGGTTGCTATCTGGTGGCTTTTCACAGGCCACCATGATCCAACGCCTCCCTGCCATCGACCCCGTCCGCCATGTCCTGCTGGAAGCCCCGCTGGTACGCGACCGGCAGGGCGACTCGCTGCAGCGCCAGCTCCTGGCCCGCATCCGCAATGCCATCCTGGATGGGCGCTTCCCCTCGGGCTGCCGCCTGCCGGGGTCGCGGGATCTGGCGACGGACCTGGGCGTTTCGCGCAATAGCGTGACAGCGGTCTATGAGCAGCTGGGGGCCGAGGGCTACATCGAGCTGAGCCGCCGGGGCACCAAGGTGTCCGCGCTGGACCGCAGCCGTGCCCGGGGCCATGCGGACCCCGCACGCGCTGTGCCGCCGCGCCTGTCCGAACGCAGCGCGCAGGTGGTCAGCCGTTTTGCCGATGCGGGCGAGACACTGGCCTTCAGGCCCGGTGTGCCAGCGCTGGCGCGGTTCCCCTTGAGTGCCTGGAAGAGCTGTTTTGACCGCGCCTTCAAGGCATCTGGCGTGTCGGCCCTGGGCTATGGCAATCCGGCGGGCGAAGCCGCCTTGCGGGGCGCCATCATGCGGCACCTGGCGGTGGCGCGCGGGGTGCGCTGCGAGGAAGGGCAGGTGGTCATCACCGAAGGTGCGCAGGAGGCGCTGAACCTGTGTGTGCGGCTGGTGGCCAACCCGGGTGACACGGCCTGGGTGGAGGACCCGGGCTACCGGGGGGCGCAGACCGCCTTCCAGTGCGGGGACCTCAAGGTCGAAGCCCTGCGGGTGGATGGCGCGGGCCTGGTGGTGCCTGCCGATGCCTGGACGGCAGCGCCGCCCCGGCTCATCTACACCACGCCGTCGCACCAGTACCCCACGGGCGGGGTGCTGCCCGTGGCCCGCAGGCTGGCGCTGATCCGCCAGGCGCAGGCCTGTGGCGCCTGGATCATCGAGGATGACTACGACAGTGAGTTTCGCCATGCGGGCGAGTTGATCGGTGCCATGCAGGGCCTGGTGCCTGAAGCGCAGGTGATGTACGTGGGCACGTTCAGCAAGACGCTGTTCCCGTCATTGCGGCTCGGGTTTGTGGTGCTGCCACAGGCCCTGGCGGCCGTGGCCGCACCACTGCTCAGGGAGACGCTGCGCGGCGGGCATCGCCACGAACAGCTGGCGCTGGCGGAGTTCATCGAGAGCGGGCAGTTCAGTCGGCACTTGGGGCGCATGCGGCGCCTGTACCGCAGCCGACAGGCGCTGTTGCGCGACGCATTGGCGCAGCACCTGGCCGTGCCACATGGGGTGCTGGGCGGTGACAGCGGCATGCACCTCACGGTGCGCCTGCCGCCCGAATACCCCGACCAGGCGATTGCTGAGGCGGCCCGCGCCTACGACATGGCCCCCGCGCCGCTGTCACGCTTTGCCCTGCGCGCACGGCCCGAAGACAACGGCCTGGTGCTGGGCTACGGCAATACGTCCGAATCGCAGTACCCGGCCCTGGTGCAGCGGCTTTCGCGGTTGACGCAGGCGCAGCGGGCACGCCGCAGCGCCTGAGCGCGAAACCGCATCAGGCGAGCAGGTCGCTCAGCGAGCGCGCAATCACCTTGGTGGCGCGGCGCAGGTCTTCGAGCTGCAGGCGCTCGTCGGCGCGCTTGGCGTGCGATTCGAGCACGGTGCGTGGGCCCGCGCCGTAGATCACGCCGGGGATGCCGCGCTCCACATACAGGCGCACATCGGTGTACAGCGGCGTGCCCACGGCGGGCACGGGCTCACCGATCACGGCCTGCGCATGCTTCTGGATGGCGTCCACCAGCGGCTGGTTGCCCGCCAGCGGTGTCATCGCATTGGCTAGCAGCAGGCGCTTGATCTCCACGCTGATGCCGTCGCGCTCGCCCGCCGCCTGCTCGATGATGCGGCGGATGGCGGTTTCCACCTCCACCGGGTTCTCCTCGGGGATCATGCGGCGGTCGAGCTTGAACATCACCTTGCCGGGCACGACGTTGGTGTTGGTGCCGCCCTCGATGCGGCCGACGTTCAGGTACGGGTGCTTGATGCCCGCCACGTTGGACGTAACCTTCTTGTACTCGTCGTTCTGCGCATACAGCGCGTTCAGGATGTGCACCGCGCCCTGCAGTGCGTCCACGCCAGTGTGGGGCACGGCGGCGTGGGCCATCTTGCCGTGCACGGTCACTTCCATCTGCAGGCAGCCGTTGTGGGCGGTGACCACTTCATAGCTGAAGCCGGCGGCGATCATCAGGTCGGGCTTGGTCAAGCCCTTCTGCAGCAGCCAGCCGGGGCCGAGTTCGCCGCCGAATTCCTCGTCGTAGGTGAAGTGCAGTTCCACCGCGCCCCGCGCGGGCTTGGCGACGGCTTCCAGCGCGCGCACCGCGAAGGTGAAGCTTGCAAAGTCGCTCTTGCTCACGGCGGTGGCGCGCCCATACATGGCGCCATCGACGATCTCGGCGCCGTAGGGGTCGTGCGTCCAGCCTTCGCCGGGGGGCACCACGTCGCCGTGGGCGTTCAGGGCGATGGTCTTGCCGCCGTCGCCGTACCGTCTGCGCACGATGAGGTTGGTGATGGACTCCATGCCGTAGGCCAACACGTCGGCGGCGGGCACGGCATGCTTCTCGGCGGTGTAGCCGAACTCGGTCAGCAGCTCGGCCGTGCGCTCGGCGTGGGGGGCGTTGTTGCCGGGTGGCGTGTCGGTGGGTACGCGCACCAGGGCCTGCAGAAAGCGCACTTCCTCGTCGAAGTGCTGGTCGATCCAGGCGTCCAGCGCTGCGTAGTTGTTGTTGTGGGTGGTCATGGTTGTTGTTCCTCTGCAAGTTGGCGCAGCACCTGGGTGAAGGCGTCCACGGCCAGCTGCATGTCGTTGTTGGTGGTGGATTCGAGCGGGTTATGGCTGATGCCGGAGTTCAGCCCGCGCACGAAGAGCATGGCTTGGGGCATGATTTCATGGAGCTTCATCGCATCGTGTCCCGCCCCGCTGGGCATGCGGAACACGGGCACGCCCAGCGTGTCCACAGCGCGCTCCCAGTGGTGCCGCCAGGCGGGCGCGCTGGGCGCAGCGGCGGCGCGCATGGATTCTTCCAGCGTGTAGCGTAGGCCGCGGCGGGCGGCGATTTTGGCAAGCTGCTCCTTCACGTCGCTCACCAGCGCATCACGCTGCGCATCGGTGGGCGCGCGCAGGTCGAGGCTGAATTGGCAGCGGCCGGGCACCACGTTGATGGAGCCTGCAGGCACCTGCAGCTGGCCGATGGTGCCCACCGAGTCGCCGTCCTGCGCCGCACGCTGCTCCACATACAGCGCCAGTTCCGCCACGGCCACGGCTGCGTCGCGGCGCCGGTCCATGGGGGTGGTGCCCGCGTGGCTGGCCGTGCCAATCATCTCGCACAGAAACCGCACGCTGCCGTTGATGGAGGTGACCACGCCCAGGGGCAGGTCCAGCTCATTGAGCACCGGGCCCTGCTCGATGTGCACCTCGATGAAGCCCAGGTACTGCGCGGGGTCACGCTGCAGTTTGGGAATGTCGTCGATGCACAAGCCCGCATGCTGCATGGCCGCGCGCATGGTCACGCCGTCCACGTCCTTCTGGTCGAGCCAGGCGGGGTTGAAGTCGCCAATGAGCGCGCCCGAGCCCAGAAAGGTGGCCTTGTAGCGCTGGCCTTCTTCTTCGGCAAAACCCACCACCTCGATGCCGAAAGGCAGACGTTTGCCGGCGCGGTGCAGCTCGCGCACGCAGGCCATGGGCACGAAGATGCCCAGTCGGCCGTCGTACTTGCCGCCGTTGCGCACGGTGTCGTAGTGGCTGCCGGTCATGAGGTAACGCGCGCCTTCTGTGGCAGGGTGGTAGCGCCCCACCACATTGCCTACGGCGTCGATCTCCACCTCGTCAAAGCCGCAGTCGCGCATCCAGTGGCTGATGCGCTGGGCGCACGCGCGGTGCGCGTCGGTGAGGTAGGTGACGGTGAGCTGGCCTTTTTCGGCAAAGCCGGGGTCGGAGTGCTCGGCAAGCTTTTCCTGCCAGTCCCACACGTCGTTGCCCAGCACGGGCTCGGCGGCGAACTTGTCGTTCAGGCGGATCTCGGCGATGCGGTGGATATTGCGCAGGGCTTCGGCCAGCTCGAACTCGGGGTGGTTGTCCAGGCGCCGGGCAAAGGTGTCGATGATTTCCTGCTTGGCCAGGCCCGTGCCACGCGGACCGCGCACCGCCAGGATGAAGGGGAAGCCGAAGCGCTCGTTGTATGCGGCGTTGAGCGCCTGGATGCGTGCGAACTCCTCGGGCGTGCACTGCGTGAGGCCCGCCTTGCTCTGCTCGTTGGTGGATTCGGCCGTGAGATTCTTCGCCACCATGGCCTTGCCCGCGAGTTCGGGGTGGGCGCGGATCAGCCCGAGCTGCGCGTCCTGGCCCGCCGAGCGCACCACCTGGGCCAGCGCATGCTGCAGGTGAGCCTGCGAGCGGAAGGGGCGCTGGGCCAGCGCCTGCTCGGCGATCCAGGGCGAGTGTTCGTACAGGCCGTCCAGCAGCTGCAGGGCCTCGGCAGGGCTGGCGGTGTTGAGTTGTTCCAGGGTCAGGGCGATGGCCATGGTGTCAGCCTGCTTTCTGAGAAGGGTAGGGGTGCGCCTGTTTCCAGTGGCGCGCGATGTCGATGCGGCGGCACACCCACACGTCGCTGTGCTGCTGGATATGGTCCAGGAAACGCTGCAGCGCTGTGATGCGGCCAGGGCGGCCCAGCAGGCGGCAGTGCATGCCAATGCTCATCATCTTGGGTGCGTTGTCGCCCGCAGGGTCACCTTCGGCGTACAGCGCGTCGAAGGTGTCTTTCATGTACTGATAGAACGGGTCGGCGTGCGAGTAGCCCTGCGGCAGCGCAAAGCGCATGTCGTTGCAGTCCAGCGTGTACGGAACGATGAGCTGGGGCACGGTGGCTCCGTTGCTCTTTTTCACGTCCATCCAGAACGGCAGGTCGTCGCCGTAGTAGTCGCTGTCGTATTCGAAGCCGCCAAAGTCGGCCACCAGGCGGCGGGTGTTGGGGCTGTCACGGCCGGTGTACCAGCCCAAGGCCCGGTGCCCGGTCATGTGTTCGATGATCTCCATCGCCTCGGCCATATGGGCGCGCTCGACCTCTTCGGGGATGTGCTGGTAGTGGATCCACTTGAGGCCGTGGCAGGCGATCTCGTGACCCAGCTGCACGAAGGCCTGGGTCAGCTCGGGGTGGCGCTGCAGTGCGCTCGACACACCGAACACCGTGAGCGGCAGCTTGCGCTTTTCGAACTCGCGCAGGATGCGCCACACGCCAGCGCGCGAGCCGTATTCGTAGATGCCTTCCATGCTCATGTGCCGCTCGGGGTAGCTCGCGGGGTTGAACATTTCGGACAGGAACTGCTCGCTGCCCGCATCGCCGTGCAGCACGGCGTTCTCGCCGCCTTCTTCGTAGTTGAGCACGAACTGCACGGCAATGCGCGCGCCGCCCGGCCACTGCGCGTGGGGCGGGGTCTTGCCGTAGCCGATAAGGTCGCGGGGGTAGGGCTGGGTGGAGTCGTAGATCATGGGCATCGGGGATTCAAGGGGTCATGTCACGGACGGGGATGTCACGCGCTGAGCGCGGCGGCCAGGTCGCTGGCCGGGCGCTTACGGTCGAAGGTCAGGCTGGCTTCCACATGTTCGAGGTGGGCCTGCATGAGGGAGACGGCCAGGGCCTCGTCGCGCGCGGCCAGGGCGGCCACGATGTCGCCATGCTCCTCGTGGGAATGCTCGGCGGCGCTGGCCGACTGGTACATCAGCGTGATGAGCGCGCAGCGCGAGATCAGGTCGCCCAGCATCTGCGCCAGTACCTCATTGCCCATGAGTTCGGCCATGCGCACGTGAAAGTCGCCGAGCAGCTCGGTGCGGCTGCTCGCGTCGGCCGTGCCCATGGCGGCCTTCTCACTGGCCACATGGGCGCGCAGGGCCTTGATCTTGGCAGGGGTCACGGTTTGCACAAAGGCGCGCGTCATTTCGGTTTCGAGCATGCGGCGCACGGCAAACACCTGGCGGGCTTCTTCCACCGACGGGGTGGACACGAACGCGCCGCGCGCGGGCTCCAGCGTCACGAGCCGGTTCTGCGCCAGCTGGAACAGCGCCTGGCGCACCAGCGTGCGCGACACGCCGAAATGGTCGGCGAGCTTCTGCTCGGCCAGCTTGGTGCCCGGCTGCAGGCGGTGCTCTACGATGGCACGCGTCAACGCGTCGACAATTGCACTGGTGGATGAGGATTCCATGGTGTCATGATACGTTGGAATGGCGAAAAGTGTATACACTTTTGGTCTACACGCTGCGGTCTGGCAATCCTCGCCGATCGGCTGTAAACCCGTTTCAGGAGATTCCCTATGGGATTGAGCACCCACGTTCTCGACACCATGAACGGCTGCCCCGCCGCTGGCATGGAGGTGACGCTGTACTCCACCGAGGGTGACAGCGCCACGCTGATCAAGCGCCTGGTGTTGAACCACGACGGCCGCACCGATGCGCCGCTGTTCGACAACGTCAGCCTGCGCACCGGCACCTACCGGCTGCGTTTTGATGTGGCGGGCTACTTCAAGGCCCGGGGCGTGCAACTGCCCGAGCCCAATTTTCTGAACCAGGTGAGCCTGGACTTCGGCATTGCGCATGCCGACCAGCACTACCACGTGCCGTTGCTGGTGAGCCCTTGGAGCTATTCGACCTACCGCGGCTCGTAGGGCGCGAAGCGTCTCAGGGGGATGTACTTAAAGCTGCCCTTCGGTGAGCGTGTCGAGCTGAAAATGCCCACTTTTGTCCCACAGCCAAGTGTCGGTGTAGGTGACCTTGCCCATGCGCGTGGGCGCCGGGAAGGGCGCTGCAGCGCGCACGGTGCGCTCGATTTCGGCCACCACCTCGGGCGCATGGCGCGGGGCACGCATCCAGCGCAGGCGCGTGACCTTGCCGGTGCGATCGATATCGACCTCCAGCACGCCGATGGCATACAGCATGGGCGGCAGCTTGCCCTTGAACACGCGCTGCGCGTTCAGGCCGTACAGGTGGGTGGCTGCATCCTGCCGGTAGGCGCGTGCGGTGCTGGCTGCAGACGCGCGGGCCGAGCCTGCGGTGGCGGGCACAGGCCCCTTGACGCTTGGGGGTTCCGTGCTGGGCATGGTGCTGTCCTGCACAGGGGCCGGGGGCTCGGGGGCCGACTTGCAGGCCGCCACCAGCGCTGCAACGGCGGCCATGAGTCCGGCAAGCAGCCAGTGGCTGCGGTGGCTGGAAGAGCGCTCGGTGGGGGTGGGCGGCATGGTGGCTTCTGTGGACTGGAACGAGGCCCCGCAGGGCGGACGACCCTTGATGGCGTGAAGGATCTGGATTGACTGATGTACTTTTACTGCTGGACGGCCTTGCAGCCGCCCCTGCCTGTCTGGTAAGGGTGGAGTCTACCGAAGGCTCGGCCCCGCGTGAACCCGGCGCGTGGATGGCGGTGTTCGCGGACCGCATTGTGGGCACCATTGGCGGTGGCCATCTGGAGCTGCAGGCCATTGCCGAAGCCCGCCGCCGCCTGGGTGGTGGGTCGGGCCCGGCGCAGGTCCGGTCGCCGATGCGTTTTGCGCTGGGCCCGGCACTGGGGCAGTGCTGCGGCGGTGTGGTGCACCTGGGGTTTGAGCGCCTCACGGCGGCCGACCTGGCCCCCGCCGCTGGTTTGCGCGCGCGGCTGACCCCGCGCCAACACCCCGTGGCGCTGTTTGGTGGTGGCCATGTGGGCCATGCGCTGGCGCGGGTGCTGGCGCCCTTGCCCTTTGCGCTGACCTGGATCGACAGCCGGGACGGCATCTTCCCGAGCCCGGCGCCCCAAGGCGTGGTCTGCGAACATTCCGACCCGGTGCAGTTGGCCGTGCCCCGCCTGGCCCCCGGCAGCCGCGTGCTGATTATGAGTTTCAGCCACGCGGAAGACCTGGACGTGGTGGCTGCCTGCCTGCGCCGCCAGCGCGAGCAGGCCGACCTGCCTTTCATTGGGTTGATTGGCAGCAAGACCAAGTGGGCGACTTTTTCCAACCGCTTGCATGGGCGCGGCTTTGCACCGGACGAGCTGGCGCAGGTCACTTGCCCCATCGGCATCCCCGGCATTGAAGGCAAGGAGCCTGACGTGATCGCAGTGGCGGTTGCGGCGCAGCTGCTGCAGACACTGAAGGAGGCAGACCGAGGGTAATTCCGGCCCTTTCTTCCCAAGATCGGGGCTGGAATCTGGAACAAATCCTGCATACACTTTTCAACGATTCATGGGTCGCAGCGGTGCCCCGGCCAGAAACGTTCTTTCTGGCCAAGGTGCGCGACCTCAATTTCTGCTCAGAGCGCCCGCAGTGGTGAGCAGGTTGTAAGAACGTGTTTGTGATCTCTCAGGGGTCGCGCAGCGGTCTGTGCGGGATGGAATGCAAGGCGCGGTGCGCAGTGGATAGCCCGGCTATCCACAAGCGCTGCAACGCCGCAGACCACCCGCAAAGACCACTGCCCGAAGGGTTGAAGCGAAATCGGGCGATTGGACGCCCCGGCTGCTTGCATGGGCATGAGCCCATGCGGCGCATCCGAAGCGTCCACTCATCCCGATTGCGCTCCAACGCGATCCCCTGCGAGATCGCAAACACGTCCAATGCAGCGCGCCCGCGCTGCCAAGGTTGAGATATGGAAAGCTACTTTCTCGACTGGGCCAACCTGCTTTTGCGCTGGGTCCACGTCATCACCGCCATCGCCTGGATTGGCTCGTCGTTCTACTTCGTCTTTTTGGACAGCAGCCTCACGCCGCCCGAGGACGAAGACTTGAAGAAACAAGGCGTGAGCGGCGAGCTCTGGGCCGTGCACGGCGGCGGCTTCTATCACCCGGTGAAATTCGCCGTCTCGCCGCCCAAGCTGCCCGGCCACCTGCATTGGTTCTTCTGGGAGAGCTACAGCACCTGGATCAGCGGCTTCGCGTTGTTCACCGTGTCGTACCTCTACAGCGCCAGCACCTACCTCATCGACAAGTCGCGCATGGACTGGGCGCCCGCCACAGCCATCGTGGTGGCGCTCGCATTCTTCGTCGTGTTCTGGCTGCTCTACGACGCGATCTGCCGCATTTTTGGACAGAAGAAAAACGGCGACGCCATCGTGGGCGCGCTGGTGCTGGTGCTGGTGTGCATCGCCTCGTGGTTGGCCTGCCACTGGTTCGCCGGGCGCGCGGCCTTCCTGCTGGTGGGTGCCATGATCGCCACCGCCATGAGCGCCAACGTGTTCTTCTGGATCATCCCCGGCCAGCGCACCGTGATCGCGCAGATCAAGGCGGGCGAGCCCGTGGACCCGATCCACGGCAAACGCGGCAAGCAGCGCAGCGTGCACAACACCTACTTCACGCTGCCCGTGCTGTTTGCGATGCTCAGCAACCACTACAGCTTCACCTGGAGCCATCCGCAGAATTGGCTGGTGCTGATCCTGATGATGTTCGCGGGCGCCGCCATCCGCCAGTTCTTCGTGATGCGCCATGGCTACAAGCTGGGCCGCAACGGCAACCCGCTGCCCTATGCGCTGGTGGGCGTAGCGGTGATCGTGGGCGCCATCGCCTGGATGCGCCCGGCACCCGTCGCCGCTGTTGCAGCCGTGGCCACCCCTGCGCCAGCTACCGGTGTTGCTCCTGTTTCAGGAGCTACCGGGGCAGGCGCAGCGGGCGCAGGCGGCCAAATTGACTTCAAATCGGTGCAGGCTGTGCTGGAGCAGCGCTGCTACATGTGCCACGGCGAGCAGGTGCAGATGAAGAACCTGCGGCTCGATTCGCCCGCGCTGGCCCAGCAGCATGCCCAGGCCGTCTACCAGCAGGTGGTGGTGCAAAAGCTCATGCCCATGAACAACGCCACGGGCATGACGGATGCCGAGCGTGCGCTGGTCAAGCGCTGGTTCGAGGCAGGGGCGCCCACGGGGCCTTGAGGGTTACGGAGTGCAGCGTCACTCTGCGCTCAAGCGAAACCTAGCCCTTGACGACGGTAGCGTCGATCTCCACCACCTGCCCCGGGAATCCCAGGCGGGCGACACCCAGGAGCGTTGCCGGAGGCACTTGCCCGCCAAAATGCGCGGTCACGGCGCCCCAAGCCGCTGAGAGGTCGGCCTGCTCGCCGACGACGTAGACAACAAGGCGGCGAATGTCTGGCGTGGCAAACCCGTGAACCGCCAGCACCTTGCTCAGATTCGCCAGGCACTGTGATGCCTGGGCGAACGGATCACCGGGCGCCACGATCGAGCCATCGGAGGCTTGCGGCACCTGGCCTGCAAGGAAGAGCTGGCTTCCTACGCACTGCGCGTACTGATAGTGTGGTGTGACCGGCAGGCCTGAGGCGATTTCGGCTTCGTTCATGGGTGGTGCAGCGTGAGAAGTTGCGGGGTTCTTTTGTGACGCCTGGCGTTTGACATGAGGCTTGGGCCTCGTCAGTGCAGGTGCTCAGTCATGGGCCTGATGCTCAAGTTGGTACCACTGCTCACCCCCTGGCGCCCGGTTGGACACCGCCCTGACAGAGAACTTTGCAGCTGAACGGAGTATCGGTTGGGGCCGCGGACTCGCCTGCGAACTGAAGTCACCATTCCACCTCCGATGGTGCTCCACGTGCACGACTTTGGAGCTTGATCGGAAGACCAGGACGAATTCGCCTTCATTCACTTCGGCAGGCAGCGTCATGCGGCATTGGAGCCAGCCAAGTTGCAACGTCTGGCAGTTGCTCTCGCGGGTTGAGTACGGGCCAAAGGCGAACAGTTCATCCCAGTCCAGTGGGAGTACGTTTGCCAGATCTACCTCATGGACTGTCTCGGATCGAACCAGCTTGCCGAGGGCTGTGCTGAACTCACCTGCTGGCTCGGCCGTGGTACAGGCGACCAGGTTTGCGAGGACGCTCGCAAGCGCGATGGCTTTTGCGAAATTCAGGATGGGTCGCATTGGGGGGTTAGACAGCACCGCGCGCCAGCTCGAATGCCCGCCGTGTTTGAACCATGTACACAGCCGGCCCATCTGGGGTGTCTATCGTCTGCTGCGGCATGAACCCCGCCTTCTCGTAGCAGCGGATTGCTCGAAGGTTGTCCGGAGAAGGGTCGGTCTGAATCTTGGTTACCTCAGGGTCTTTGAACAGCATCTCAACAAGCGCCCGAACCAGCTTGGTTCCAATGCCTTTCCCCAGCTGCGATGGATCTGCCAGGGATTGGTCTATTCCACGGACTCCAGGATCGGTTTCATCTTCCCACCACCCGCTACCACTTCCGAGTGCGACATATGACTGCGCGTACCCCATCGGTTCGTTGTCCAGCATGGCGATGTATGGCGTGACAGACTCTTTCGCCAGAGCGCTTGGCAGGTACTCCTGCTGCACTTCAGCGAGTGTCGGCCGTGCTTCTTCTCCGCCCCACCACTCCACGATGTGAGGCCGGTTCAGCCAGTCATGGAGCATGGGAAGGTCCTGCTCGGTCATGAGGCGCAGTGTGACTGAGCCATGGTTGGTATGCATGAAAACGGACTCCGTGTTGCCCAACGGCGGGTCAGGCCGTACTTGGCCGAAGTTGATAGATGACTTTGAATTTCTCACAGGCGAGCAACATCCTCTCGTCAAACTGTCGCCCGGCGCTGGTGCACTCCTGCTCGAAGTACCGTCGATGGCCTTCAAGCCAGTAGGCGAGAGACCCGTCGCCTTCACCTTCAACGGCGGCGAATTCTGCGGTGACTTCGTTGTAGGGCACGACATCGACGGCTTGCGTCTCGATGATGCAGAGCGGCTGGCCTGACCAGGCTGTGACTATGCTGAGGTCTCCCGGCCTTGGGGGCCGTATCCCCTGATCTTCATAGGACCACAACGAGCCTGCGGTTGCACGCTTGACGCCGCGCAGCACCAGGTCGGCCAGTTCGTTGGCAAGCTTCTCGCTGTCGCCAAAGATGCAGACGTCGTAGTAGCGGCCGTGATCGGCGGTCCCTGTGGCAAGCAGGAACTCGTTCCAGAATGGGAGAAGGTGTGGGGGGACAGACATAGGTTGGTTTGCGGCCTAATGTGGAAGTGAGGGGCAGCCGGAGCGAAGGGGAGGGAACCACAAGCGCAGCTGGTGGCTGTCCCGCCCGACTGCAGGGTCAGACGCTTTCTTCACGACGGATTTCCGAAGTAACACGCTGAATCGAATACGCCTCCAATCGCGCAGGCCAGAAACCATAGGGACCAAAGCCGCCGTGATGATGGAACTCACGGGATGCGATGGGCATGGTGTTTGTGGTTTGAGCTATTCCCTGCTCTCGGACCCGTTTTCCAATCCAACGCTCAAGAGCAGCTTGGTGGGGCTGGATGCTGCCATTTCCGAAGGCTAGCCAAACGCTGGATTGATAGATGGGGCCTTCAATTTCATCATCACCTCTGCGTTCAGATTTGGGGTCGTGGAGGAGCTCGTAGCCTTCGGGCTTTGCGTTCAAAAATTCTGCGAAACACGCTTGCTGCAGCCGGACAAACTATAGCTTGCGAAGCTGAGAGGCAAAGTGACCGCACCTCCAATTCGAGCCGCGCACAGAACCCATGAACAGATGGGGCGGCGCTCCTAGGCGCGCTTGGGGCCGAGGCGAACTGGCTTGCAGCGTGGATCGCCCAGCCCCTGTACCTGACTGAACCTAGGCCACTCCCTCCACCCCCTTACGCCGCCAGCACATCCTGCAACGCCCGCGTAGCAGCCAGTGCGCCCAGGGCGGATTCAGTAAACCCACCGTGCAGCACCACCCCGGTCGCTGCCTGCTTGGCCTCGTGTTTAGCCACGGCGGCCAGGTTGGCCACTTCTTCGGCGTGCCGGAAGCGCCCGGGCGTGATGCGCACGGCACCGACGGCCAACGTGGTGCATGGAAAGAACCGCCGCACGCCATGCCGGTCTTCAGCGTGAATGCCGCCCGCCAGCCGGGCGCCGTCGTCAAACAGCGTGACGGCCTCGCGTGCGAATTCATCCACGATGTTCTTGCAGCGCTGCAGCCAGTTGCTGCTCTGGAAGACCAGCATGAAATCATCGCCCCCCACATGGCCCACGAAGTCGCGCCGCGCGTCGCAGTGCGCCGTGGCCAGGCGGGCCACCAGTCGGATCATTTGGTCGCCGCGCCAGTAGCCGTAGTGGTCGTTGAAGGGCTTGAAGTTGTTCAGGTCGGCATAGCAGGCCACAAACTCGGTGCCGCTTTCCAGCAGGCGCTGCATGTGCAGGCTGATGGGAATGTTGCCGGGCAGAAAGGTCAGCGGGTTGGCGTGCCGCGCGGCTTCGATGCGGGTCTCGGTCACGGCGCGCACCAGCTGGTCGCCCGTGCCCAGGCCCAGGTAGCGGCCGTTGTCGGTGACGATGTAGCCGTCGTTCAGGTAGCGCTGGTCCTGCGAGGTGAGGATGCCCACGAGCTGGTCCACATCGCAGTCCAGCTCGACCACGCGCGGTGCATGGTTGGCAAATGCCAGGCACGATTTGCGGCCGTGCACTTCGCGGAAGTACAGCGTGGCGTAGTGGTTCATGAACTGCTGGCGGTTGATGAGCGCCACGGGGCGGGTGCCATCGACCACGGCCAGTGCATGCAGGTCGGTGTGCTGGTGGAAGATCGCGGCCACCGCATCGTTGCTGGTGGCGGGCGCGGCCGTGGGGGCTTGCACCACCAGCAGGCTGCGCAGAATGCCGGGGCGTGCCGTCTGGCCCAGGTAGGGCAGCACGGCCACGCGGCGGTCCTGCATCACGTCCAGCGCGGGGCCATCGACGGCCTCGCGCGGCGCCCTGGCCGGGCGGCCCAGCAGCCATCCCTGGCCGTAAGGAACGTCCAGGTCGCGCAGTGCGCGCAGGTCGTCGCGCGTCTCGATGCCTTCGGCAATCAGCTTGGTGCCAAACACATGGGCGATGCCCTTGATCGCCTGCAGCATCTGCAGGTTCTCGGGCTGGTTGCTGATGTCGCGGATGAAATACTTGTCGATCTTCACGAAGTCGGGCTTGACCTCGGACCACAGTCGCAGGCTGGAGCGGCCGTCGCCAAAGTCATCGAGCGCCATGCGCGCGCCGCAGGCGTGCACGGCCTTGATGGCCTGGCGCAGCTGGGGCATGTCGGTCACGCGTTCGTGTTCGGTGATCTCCAGCACCAGCATGCGGGCGCTCACGCCAAAGCTGCGCACCGTCTCCCCCAGCATCGGTGCGCCCACCAGGGCCACGCCGTGCACCAGCGCGTCGGCGCTGATATTCACGAACACGCGGCCTGGGGCCTCCTGCTCGCCCCACTGCTGCAGGGCGGTGAACACGCACAGCAGCTCGAAGTCCTGCAGGATGTGTTCGCTCCGGGCCAGCTCCAGCAAGGCATCGGGGGTATGTAAAGGGGTGTCCTGCGGTCCCCGGATCAGGGCTTCATGGGCGTACACACTGCCTTCGCGCAGATCGGCGAGGGGCTGAAAAACGCAGTGCAATCCCCCTGCGCGCATGAGTTGTGCCAGGGGCCCCGTGCCATGGCGCGCAGCCGGGGACAACAAGGCCATCATGGCCTCCAGTCGGCTCCAAGGGGGGTTGTGCGTCACGGTGGGTCGGTGGTCTCTGGGCAAGGTGTCCACCATACCGGCGGGGTGTGACAACCTGGTTACATACTGTTTCGAATGGCTGCTCCATCCTTTTGCTGGGTTGGGGGTGAAGAGGGCGCTCCTGCGGCTTTCTGTGCGTTGGCGCAATCCCCGGGCGGTGCGGCGCTGCCGTGAGGGCGCGGTTTGATCTTGCTCAATGCCCGGCGTGCCGGGGCGCGGCACAGTCCGTTCCATGCTGCCCTCTACCTATTTCTCACTGCCCGCCGAAACCGAGGTCCTTGCCGCCGGTGAAGTGCTGCGCAGGCGCAACGAGGTGCTGACATCCGTGCTGCACCTGGAAAGTGGCCGCGTGCTGCGCGGCGTGCTGGACGATGGCTACCTGCGCCACCAATTGGGGGCCGTGGAAGGGCCGTTCTGGCTGGACGCCGCGTCGGCCCTGATGGGCATGCCGCTGCCGGTGGACATGGTGGCCGACACCCGCGTGCAGGTGCGTCGCCTGCCGATTGAGGAGTTCCGCCGCAGCCTCGCAGAAATGCCGGCGGGTGCCCGGGGCCTGTTGCTCGACATGGCGCAGGGTTACCGCCAGCAGTCCGAGCTGGCGGTGAGCCGCCTTGCGCAGGATGCCGAATCGCGCTGCGCGCAGTGGCTTCTCAAACATGCCGAGCCCGACCACAGCGGCACCATGCAGGTCACGCTGCACCAGCGCAAGCGCCTGATTGCGGCGCAACTCGGCATCGCCCCCGAGACCTTCTCGCGCGTGCTGCGCCATCTGCGGGAGCTGGGCCTCATCCACGGGACGGGCAACGTCCTGAACCTGCCCCAGCCCCGGGCGCTGCAGTCCATGGCCGGTTGCTGAACTGAACCCAGCGTGGATGGCTTCGGCGCCGCGCGAAAAATAGCGCGCACCGCCCTCGCTACTGGCGCGCTGCCCGCCAGCGCACCCGTGGAACTGGCTTTGCCAGGCCACTGGGTGCGTCCCCCTCAGGGAGAAGCCGCGCAGCGGCTCAGGGGGGCGTCCTTGTCAGGGTTTGTCCTTGGGTTTCACTGAGGGTTCCACCCAAGCCCCGGGCTGCAGGGGCTGCGTATATTTGTTGGGACCTGTCCGGTTTGACCTGTCCCCATGCCCAACGCCACCTTACTGCGCCCGCTTGGCGCCCCCCGCGCGGAGTGTCCATGACGCCCCCGACCCACCCCGTGCCGCCACAGGACGCACCGGGCTGGTGGATGCCTGGGGCGTTGGTGCTGCGGCTGGTGCTGGTGGCGGTGCTGGCCGTGGGGTTGTCCGGGGCGGTGTCGGCGTGGTTGGTCACGCGCGCTTCGGGGCAGGAGGCCATGCGGCGCGTCGTCAGCCAGCAGACGGATGAGGTGGAGGTGGTCGCCCGCCTGCTCGCCAGCAAGATCGAACAGAGCCAGAAGGTGCTGCGCACCGTGGCCGCTGGCATCACACCGGGCATGCTCGAATCTCCCTCCACCCTGGAATGGCTGCTGCAGCAGGGCCTGCCTGCCGTGCAATTCTTTGATGCGATGCAGGTGGCCCGCGACAACGGCGAACTGCGGTTGAACCTGCGGGGGGGGCGACTGGACAAGGCCTCCAACCTGGACCCGGCCGAGCGCGATGCGTTGCGCCGCACCCTCATCGACGGCAAGCCGCTGGTGTCCGAACTGATCGCAGGGCGCACCAGCGATGCACGTGTGATGTTCACCATGCCACTGCACCGCGAAGATGGCACCGTGCTGGGCGTGGTGGCCGGCGCGTTGCGCCTGCAGTCGCAGGGGCTGCTGCCGCCGTCCATGACGCTGCCGGCGCGCGATGATTCGCGGCTTCTCGTTTTCACGCGCGACGGCACCATCCTGTCGCATTCGGACCCGGCGCGCATCATGGGCAAGGTGAGCGATGAGGCGGGGCTTGCGCCCGTTTACAGCCGCTGGTTGGACCAGGCACAGCCCGTGGTGGGGCGGGGGACGACCCATCTGGAGGCCCAGCACATCGTCAGCATGGCGGGCATGCCGCTGCCGCAGTGGATCGTGGCGCGGGTCAGCCCCTCGCAGGCGCTGCTAGCGCCGCTGCAGGGAGCGCAACGTGAAGCCTGGTGGCTGGCTGCTGCCAGCATGGCGCTGTGCATGCTGCTCGTGGCCGTGCTCATGGCCTGGATGGCGCAGCCGTTGGCACAGCTCACCCACAGTGCCCGCCAGATGCTGCGGCGTGGCGCGCGGCCTGGCCCGCTGCAGGACCACATCGCTTGGCCACGTGCGGGCGGCGAGGTGGGCGAACTGGTGCGCATGTTCCAGGGCATGGTGCAGCAGGGCAGCCTGCAGCAACAGCACAAGGCCACGCTGGATGGGCAGTTCCAGGCCGTGCTGGACAGCGCCTCCGTGGGCATCGTCATCTCGCGCCATGGCATCCTGGAGGTGGTGAGCCGCCAGGCCTGCCTGATGCTGGGCTACACCGAGGGCGAGTTGCAAGGCCACCCCGCCCGCGCCCTGTATGCCAACGATGCCGAATACGACCGCATCGGCGAGCGTGTGCAGGCCGAGTTTGCCGCACATGGCGTCTTCGATGGCGATGTCTGCTTCATGCGCAAGGACGGCTCGCCCGTGTGGGCCCGTGTGCAGGGCCGTGGCGTCCGGCGCGACGAGATGGAGGGCGGCACCGTCTGGATCCTGGAGGACATCACCGCAGCGCGCGAGGCGCAGATGCAGCAGGCGTGGGAGCGCACGCACGATGCGCTGACGCGGCTCTACAACCGCAATGCCTTTGACGAGCGCCTGGGCCTGCTGCTGGCCGAACGCTCGGCGCGCCCGCGTGCGCCGGATGCACAGAGCAGCGAAATTGCCGGGGACGGCGTGGTGCTGTTTCTGGACCTGGACCATTTCACCGTGGTCAATGACATCGCCGGCCATGACGCCGGCGACGATGTGCTGCGCCACGTGGCCCGCTTGCTCGAATCCCAGGTGCGCCAGATCGGCTGGGCCGCGCGGCTGGGCGGCGACGAGTTTGCGGTGGTGCTGCCCGGCTGCGCGCTGGCACGCGGCCAGGCCGTGGCCGAGCAATTGCGCGCGTCGGTCCAGGCCTGGGAGCCGTCGTACCAGGGGCGCAGCTTCACGCTGGGGGTGAGCATCGGGCTTGTGGTGCTCGATGCGAGTCTGCAGGACGTGCCCTCGGTGCTGTATGCGGCCGACATGGCGTGCTACGACGCCAAGCGCGCAGGGCGCAACCGGGTGGAGACACGCCATGCGAGCCAGGCCACGGCTTCAGGGCGCATGGCGCTGGGGCCTGCTTGAGGAGTTTTTTGCCGCTAGCGCTTGTTGGATATGCGTTGGTAGCTATTGTTTTTGTAGTGAATGGCGTGCCTGTCGGGATGGCGGGCGCTGGGGGCAAATCCCAGGCTCCGTCACTTCAGCCAGGGACTGTGATTGCTGCAAAAAATATAGCTAATGGCGCTTTCCCAATAGGCGACAGGGCCTGAAAAGTCTCAATTTTCCAAACGGCCCAAGGCCTTCAGCACATTCTCCGCAGTCGCCGGCGCCGTCAACACCACCGGCGCCGCCGCATTCGCACCCAAGCGCCCCGCCGCCACGGCATTGCGCAGGGCCTCATACACGCTGATCGCCAACATGAACGGTGGTTCGCCCACCGCCTTGCTGCCGCCCACGTTGTCCTCCCGGTTGGCCTCGGGCCACAGTTCCACCTTGAAGTGTTGGGGGATGTCCCCCGTCGCCGGGATCTTGTAGGTGCTCGGTGCGTGCGTTGTCAGGGTGCCCTTGTCGTTCCACACCAGCTGCTCGGTGGTCAGCCAGCCCATGCCTTGGATAAAACCGCCTTCGATCTGACCGATGTCGATGGCCGGGTTGATGCTGTGGCCCACGTCGTGCAGGATGTCCACGCGGGTCACGCGGCTTTCGCCGGTGAGCGTGTCGATGACCACCTCGGAACACGCCGCACCATAGGCAAAGTAGTAAAACGGCCGGCCCGTGAGCGTGGCCTTGTCGTAGTGGATCTTGGGCGTGCGGTAGAAACCGTCGCTCCACAGCTGGATGCGGTTGGCGTAGGCCTCTTTCACCACATCGTCGAACTGCCGCACTTTTTTGGGCGAGATCACCTGTCCGCCCGCGAACTGGATCGCACCCGCGCCGCAGCCATCGAGCCCGCAGACATAGGCCGCCAGGTTGTCGCGCACATGGCGCGCGGCGAACTGCGCGGCACGGCCGTTCAGGTCGGTGCCGCTCGATGCTGCGGTGGCGCTGGCGTTGGGCACCTTGCTGGTGTCGCTGGCGGTGACGAGCACGCGGGAGAGCGGAACGCCCAGCTCGTCGGCCACGATCTGCGCCACCTTGGTGTGCAGGCCCTGGCCCATTTCGGTGCCGCCGTGGTTCACCTGCACGCTGCCGTCGGTGTACACATGCACCAGCGCGCCAGCCTGGTTGAACAGCGTGGCGGTGAAGCTGATGCCGAACTTGACGGGCGTGATGGCCAGCCCGCGTTTGAGCACGGGCTGCTGCGCGTTCCACGCGGCGATTCGGGCCTGGCGCTGGCGGTAGTCGGCGTCGCGTTCCAGCTGGGGCATCAGCGCATGCAGGATGTTGTCCTCCACCGTCATCTGGTAGTGCGTCACATTGCGGCCGTCGGATGCATCCTTGCCGTACAGGTTGGCCAAACGCACGTCCTGCGCATCGCGGCCCAGCGCGCGGGCGATGTCGCCCAGGATGGCCTCGATCACGATCACGCCCTGTGGCCCGCCAAAGCCCCGGAACGCGGTGTGGCTCTGCGTGTTGGTCTTGCAGCGGTACGAGGCGATTTCCACATCGCTGAGGTAGTAGGCGTTGTCGCTGTGGAACACGGCGCGGTCGGCCACGGGGCCCGACAGATCCGCGCTGAAGCCGCAGTTGGCCGCCATCTGGAGCTTGAGGCCCGTGATGCGGCCGGTGTCGTCAAAACCCACGTCGTACTCGTACGCGAAGGGATGGCGTTTGCCGGTGACCATGAAGTCTTCATCGCGGTCCAGCCGCAGCTTGACGGCGCGGCCGAACTTGTTCGCAGCCACGGCGGCCCACACGGCCAGGTGGCCGGCCTGGGTCTCCTTGCCGCCAAAGCCGCCGCCCATGCGCCGGCATTCCACACGCACGGCGTGGTTGTCCAGCCCCAAGGCGTGCGCCACCCAGTGCTGCACTTCGCCGGGGTGCTGGGTGCTGGAATAGATCCACCACTGCTTTTGCTCCAGCGGCAGCGCGTAGGCGATCTGGCCTTCCAGATAGAAGTGTTCTTGCCCGCCCACCTCGAACGCGCCCTGCAGGCGGTGCGCCGATTGGGCAAGGCCCGTGGCGGCGTCGCCCCGGCGCACGAACACGGGGGGCAGCACGTAGCTCTTGGCCTTCAGCGCGTCGTGCACCGAGAGCACGGCGGGCAGTGGGGTGATGTCGAGCTGCACGGCGCGCACGGCGCGGCGCGCCTGCATCACCGAATCGGCCACCACCAGGCCGATCACCTGTCCGATGTGCTGCACGGTGTCGTGCGCAAACACGGGCTCGTCGTGCGCAAAGGCGGCCAGCAGCTTGTCGCCAGGCACGTCTGCCGCCAGCACCACGCCGCGCACGCCGGGCAGGGCCAGGGCGGCACTGGCGTCGACGCCGTTCAAGGTGCCGTGGGCCACGGTGGAGAGGATGGGCGCGGCGTACAACGTGCCCTTCACCTCCGGCAGGTCGTCGATGTAGTGGGCCGCACCGGCTACCTGGGCGCGGGCGCTTTCGTGGACGTGCGACTGGCCCATGGCGCGGGTGCTGGCAGGCGCGCTGGGCTGCGGGGCTGCCAGGGGTTCGGCAGCGTGGGCATCGGCGGCAGCAGCCACGGGGCTGTCCACGGCATCGCGGCTCACGGGCAGGCCGCCGGGCAGGGTTTCGCGCTGGTTCATACGGCTTCCTCCAGGCGGAAGTTCTCCACGCTCACCGCCTCTTCGCCCTGGCTCTCCAGCCAGAAGCGCTGCAACAGGCTGGCCAGCACCGTGCGGCGGTAGGCACCGCTGGCACGCATGTCCGAGATGGGGTTGAACTCGCCCTGCAGCGCTTGCGCGGCGCGGGCAATGGTGTCGGCGTTCCACGGCTGGCCGGTCAGCGCGGCTTCGGTCTGGCGGGCGCGGGCCGGGGTGGCGGCCACGCCACCCGCGCCGATACTGGCGCGGCGCACCACGTCGGCTTCGATATCGAGGTTGATGACAAGGCAGACGGCAGAAATATCGTCGTCGAAGCGCTTGGAAATCTTGTAAGCCCGAAGCACTTCCGTGACACCCGGCCTGGGCACCACGATGCGCGCCAGCAGCTCGTCGGGCGCCATCACGTTTTGCCGGTAGCCGGTGTACAGGTCTTCCAGCGCCATGGCGCGTTCGCCGCGCACGCTGGCCAGCACCACCTGGGCGCGCAGGGCGATCAAGAGCGGCATCGAGTCGCCAATGGGCGAGCCGTTGGCCACATTGCCCCCCAGCGTGCCCGAGTTGCGCACGGGCAGGCCCGCAAAGCGCGTGGCAAAGGTGTGCAGCTGCGGCCACTGCGCCGTCAGCGCCGCGAAGGCGTCGGTCAGGGTGACGGCGGCGCCGAGGGTGATGTGGTGCGCGTCCTGCTGAACCTGTCGCAGCTCGGCCACGCGGGTCACGTCCAGGATGCGTTCGTACTGCTTGTGTTGCTTGGTCACCCACAGGCCCACGTCGGTGCAGCCTGCCACCACCTGCGCCGCAGGGTGTGTCGCCCGCGCGGCCAGCAGATCAGGCAGTGTGGTGGGTGAAATATAAGAAGAATTGGCCTCTGGCGCTGGATGGTGAAGCGCGAGTAGCTCCAATTTTTGTAGCAAAAGAGGTTCATTCACCACCATCGCGGGCAAGGCGGCCATGTGCTGCGCGGCGTCCAGGATGGGGCGGTAGCCAGTGCAGCGGCACAGGTTGCCGGAGAGTTCTTCCTGCGCCAGTTCGCGGGTGATGGGTTGGCCGTGGCAGACATGCTTCTGGTACATGCCAAAGAGGCTCATGACGAAACCGGGGGTGCAGAAGCCGCATTGGGAGCCATGGCACTGGACCATCGCTTCCTGAGCGGGATGCAAGGTGATGGATTGCCTAGCAGCGGGGGCTGCATCGCCCACCGGCTGGATCAACGGGTCTTCCGCCAGGTCCTCCACCGTCCACAGCGCCATGCCGTGGACCGAATGTGCCAGCCGGATGCAGCTGTTCACCGCGCTGTAGTGCACCTTGCCGTCCCGCGCCTCGCCCAGCACCACGGTGCAGGCGCCGCAGTCGCCTTCGCCGCAGCCTTCCTTGGTGCCGGTGTGGCCCAGGTCTTCGCGCAGCACCTCCAGCAGCGTGCGGTCGGGTGGTACATTGCCCAGCGCCACGGGCTGGCCGCGGCGCAGGAATTGCAAGGTTTGGGTGGTCATGACGGAGGCCGCTTCTTCGATTGCTATCAATTCATGAGGACTTACGCACATCGGGATGCAACGGCTGCATTGCCTTGGAGCGATGCGGCTTGCCTGAGCCCTGTTTTGCGCAAGTCGTGTTCATCAGAGGGTAGGGCGCCCAATGGCCGCCAGCATAAGTACAAGCTTATGACATCAATGCACGCACTGCTATGAGAGACCACGCCCTTTTCGACAAGATAGACCTCCATCTCATAAGGGTCTTGCACACCGTGCTCACTGAACGCAGCGTATCGAGGGCCGCCGTCCGCCTGGGCATGCACCAGCCGGCGGTGTCGGCTGCGCTCAAACGGCTGCGCGACCTGTCGGGCGACCCGCTCTTGGTGCGTTCGGGCGCCAGCATGATGCCCACCGATGCCGCGCTGCGCATGGTGGAGCCCGCCGGTGCCATCCTGCGATCGGCCGAGGCGCTGTTCTCGGATGCGCGCGGGTTCGACCCCCGTACCTCTACCCGCACCTTCCGCGTGGCCGCCAGCGACTATCTGGACCCGCTCTTCCTGCCCCAGCTGGTCGCACGCCTCAAGGTCGAGGCCCCTTTGTGCCCCATCGAAATCCTGCCCCTGTCGGCCGACACGCACTACCACGCGCACCTGGCGCAGGGCGAGGTGGATGTGGTGATCGGCAACTGGCCCCAGCCGCCGGACGACCTGCACATGGGCCGCCTGTTTGGCGACGAGGTGGTGTGCCTGGTCGGCAAGGACCACCCCGCCGTGCGGCGTGGCTGGGACGTGGAAAGCTGGCTGGCGGTCGAGCACATTGCCCCCACCCCCACCCATCCCGGCGCACGCGGCGTGATCGACGCGCACCTGGACAGCCTGGGCATGCAGCGCCACATCACGGCGCGCTGCGCGCATTTCAGCCTGATCCCCAGCATCGTGGCATCGAGCTTGCTTGTGCTGACCACGGGCCGCCAATATTGCGAACGTTATGTAGACCAATTGCCGCTGGCCATCCTGCCGTGCCCGGTGCCGTTTCCCCGGCTCATGTACTACCAGCTCTGGCATGCGCGCACGCACCACTCGGCGGCGGCGGCCTGGCTGCGTGACTGTGTGAAGAATGTGGCTGCTTCGCTACGAAAAGAATAGCTGCTGGCGCATGCTGAACAAGCGCAAGAAGGTGTTTTCATTCTTATAACAAGTTGTAAAACTGAGAGACAATCCCCGCATGAGTTCACCTCCTACTTCTCCCGCTCCGGGGGCGCCACCACCCCGGTTGCAGCTGACGGGCATTACCAAGCGCTACCCGGCCGTGGTGGCCAACAGCGGTGTGTCGCTCACGGTGCTGCCCGGCGAGATCCACGCCGTGCTGGGCGAGAACGGCGCGGGCAAGTCCACGCTGATGAAGATCATCTACGGCTCGGTCAAGCCCGACGAAGGCAGCGTGTTCTTCAAC
This sequence comes from Acidovorax sp. Root267, assembly GCF_001429215.1. Lineage (NCBI taxonomy): Bacteria > Pseudomonadati > Pseudomonadota > Betaproteobacteria > Burkholderiales > Comamonadaceae > Acidovorax > Acidovorax sp. Root267. Next base: position 42,909 of record NZ_LMJC01000030.1, on the reverse strand, counting down.
GGCCAGGCCGTGCAGGTGCGCAACCCGCAGGAGGCGCGGGCGCTGGGCATTGCCATGGTGTTCCAGCACTTCAGTTTGTTCGACACGCTCACCGTGGCCGAGAACGTCTGGCTGGGCCTGGACAAGAGCCTGACGCTGGCCGAGGTCACGCAGCGCATCACCGCCAAGGCGGCTGAATACGGCCTCGACATTGACCCGTTGCGCCCCGTGCACACGCTGAGCGTGGGCGAAATGCAGCGTGTGGAAATCATCCGCGCGCTGCTCACCAACCCCAAGGTGCTGATCCTGGACGAACCCACGTCGGTGCTCACGCCGCAGGCAGTCGAAAAGCTCTTCGTGGTGCTGCGAAAGCTGGCCAGTGAGGGCTGCAGCATCCTTTACATCAGCCACAAGCTGCACGAGATCCGTGCGCTGTGCACCGCCTGCACCGTGCTGCGTGGTGGCAAGGTGACGGGTGTGTGCAACCCGGCGGAAGAATCGAATGCGTCCTTGTCGCGCCTGATGATCGGCGCCGAGCCGCCCGCGCTGGAGCACCGTGCCGTACAGACTGGCGCCACGGTGCTGCGCGTGCAGGGCCTGTCGCTGCCGCGCGCAGACCAGTTTGGGGTGGACTTGATCGACCTGCAGTTCGAGGTGAAGGCGGGCGAAGTAGTGGGCATTGCCGGTGTCTCGGGCAATGGCCAGAAAGAATTGCTCTATGCCCTGTCGGGCGAAGATCAGCGGGCCGAGCCGACCAGCATCCAGGTCTCGGGCCAGAACGCAGGCCGCATGGCTCCCAACCAGCGCCGGGCGCTGGGCTTGCATTTTGTGCCCGAAGAGCGCCTGGGGCGCGGTGCCGTGCCCACCATGGGCCTGGCGCACAACCTGCTGCTCACGCGCACCAATTCGGTCAGCGGCAGTGGCTGGATCAAGGTGGGCGCGCTGCAAAAGCATGCAGAGGACATCATCCAGCGCTTCAACGTCAAGGCCGGTGGCCCCCATGCAGCGGCCAAGTCGCTGTCGGGGGGCAACCTGCAAAAGTTCATCGTGGGGCGCGAGATCGACGCCAACCCGAAACTGCTCATCGTCTCGCAACCCACCTGGGGCGTGGACGTGGGCGCTGCCGCGCAGATTCGCGGATCGATCCTGGCATTGCGCGATGCGGGCTGCGCGGTGCTGGTGGTCAGTGAGGAGCTGGACGAATTGTTTGAAATCTGCGACCGGCTGCATGTGGTGGCCAAGGGGCGCCTGTCGCCGCAGGTGGCACGCGCGGACGCCACGGTGGAACGCATAGGCGAATGGATGAGCGGCCTGTGGCATGCCGATGTGCAGGCCCACCTGGCCCAGCAGCATCAACAACAGGCGCAGGCCGGGGAGGCGCAGCATGCTTAAGCTGGAACCCCGTCCCCAGGCTTCTGGCTGGTGGACCTATGGCTCSCCGCTGCTGGCGCTGGCGGTCACCGTGCTGATTGGTGTGGCCTTGTTCGTGGCGCTGGGCAAGGACCCGGTGCGCGGGCTGCAGGTGTTCTTTTGGGAGCCGGTCAGGACGCCGTATGCCATCGGTGAACTCATGGTCAAGGCCACGCCGCTGCTACTCATTGCACTGGGGCTGGCGGTCTGTTTTCGCTCCAATGTGTGGAACATCGGCGCAGAGGGTCAGTTTGTGATCGGCGCGGTCACGGCGGGGGGCATGGCCCTGTTGGCCGACAAGACCACCGGCCCCTGGATCGTGCCCGCCATCCTGCTCGCCGGCGTGCTGGGCGGCATGGTCTGGGCAGGGCTCACGGCGCTGCTGCGCGACAAGTTCAACGCCAATGAAATCCTGGTGAGCCTGATGCTGGTCTATGTGGCCACACTGGTGCTGGGCTACCTGGTCTACGGCCCGTGGAAAGACCCCATGGGCTACAACTTTCCGCAGACCAAGACCTTCGAAAAAGTGACGCAGATCCCGCGCCTGATGCAGGGCTCGCGGGTGTCCATCGGCCTTTTGCTGGCGCTGGCTGGCGCGGCGGCGCTGTGGGTGTTTCTGTTTCGCACCCGTGCGGGCTTTGCCCAGCAGGTGGGCGGCCTGGCCCCGGCGGCGGCGCGGTATGCCGGTTTCTCGTCGCGCAAGGCGTTGTGGACGGCACTGTTGATATCCGGTGGCGCGGCAGGCCTGGCAGGCGCACTGGAGGTGGCAGGGCCGATTGGCCAGCTCACGCCCTACGTGCCGGCAGGCTACGGCTTTGCAGCCATCATCGTCGCCTTTGTGGGGCGGTTGCACCCGGTGGGCATGATTCTTTCGGCCATCCTCATGAGCATGTTCTACATCGGTGGCGAGCTGGCGCAGTCGCGCATGGGGTTGCCCAAGTCGCTCACGGGCGTGTTCCAGGGGCTGCTGCTGTTCACGCTGCTGGCGTGCGACACATTGATTGCCTACCGCGTGCGCTGGGTCGGCAGCAAGAAAGGAGGTGTCTGATGGAGTCTTATGCACTGCTCATTGGCGCCACGCTCAGCGCAGGCACCGTGTTGGCCATTGCAGCCCTGGGCCTCCTGATCAATGAGAAGGCAGGCATCGTCAACCTCGGTGCCGAGGGCATGATGCTTTGCGCGGCCATTGCGGGTTTCGCCACCGTGGTGCACACCGGCAACACCTGGCTCGGGTTTGCGGCGGGCATGGCAGCCGGGGCGATTCTTGCCGCCATCTTTGGCGTGCTCGTGATCTGGCTCAACACCAACCAGTACGCCACGGGGCTGGCGCTCAGCCTGTTCGGGGTGGGCTTCTCGGCGTTTGCAGGCATCAGCTATGTGCAGGCCAAGCTGCCGGAGCTGCCCAAGTACGCGATCCCCGTGCTGGGCGATGTGCCGCTGCTCGGCCCCGCGCTGTTCCAGCAGCATCCTCTGGTGTACATCACCATGCTGCTGGTGGCGGGGCTGATCTGGTTCCTGTACCGCTCGCGCGCCGGTCTCGTGCTGCGCTCGGTGGGCGAGTCGCCTGAGTCCGCCCATGCGCTGGGATACCCGGTGCGGCGCATCCGGCTGGCGGCCGTGGTGGTGGGCGGTGCCTTGTGCGGGCTGGCGGGTGCGTACATCTCCACCGTCTACACCCCGCTGTGGGTCGAGGGCATGGTGGCCGGGCGCGGCTGGATTGCGCTGGCGCTCACCACCTTTGCCACCTGGCGCCCGGCACGGGTGTTGCTTGGTGCCTACCTGTTTGGCGGCGTGACCATGCTGCAGTTCCACTTGCAGGCCACGGGCGTGCAGGTGGCCAGCCAGTTGCTGAGCATGCTGCCGTATGTGGCCACCATCGTGGTGCTGGCGCTGATCTCGCGCAATCCGGCGTGGATCCGCATCAACATGCCTGCCTCGCTGGGCAAGCCGTTTTATCCGGGCAGCTGAAATGGAAGGCCGCTGCCACAAATGCTGGTTACCCAGCGGTAGATCGCCCCATAATTAATGTTTTCGTCCCGCAACCTTTGCAAGTCTTACCTCTTCAATAAGGAAACCGACATGACTGATCTGCAGAAACGCTCCATGCTCAAGGTGGCAGCGCTGTCCGCCGTGGCCGCAGCCGCCCTCGTGGGCTGTGGCAAGAAGGAAGAACCGGCACCCGCCCCTGCGCCTGCACCGGCCCCCGTGGTGGAAGCCCCGGCGCCCAAGCCCGAGCCACTGAAGATCGCTTTTGCCTATGTCGGCCCCGTGGGTGACGGTGGCTGGTCGTTCGCCCACGACAACGGTCGCAAGGCCATCGAGAAGGAATTTGGCGACAAGGTCGTCACGAGCTTCGTCGAAAGCGTGCCCGAATCGGCCGACGCCGAGCGCGTGCTGCGCGATCTGGCGGGCCAGGGCAACAAGCTGATCTTCGGCACCACCTTCGGCTACATGGAGTCGATGCTCAAGGTCGCGGAAGACAACAAGGGTGTGAAGTTCGAGCATGCCACCGGCTACAAGACCGCCGAAAACATGCGCACCTATGACAGCCGCACCTACGAAGGCGCCTACATGGCCGGTGTGATCGCCGGCGCCATGACCAAGTCCAACACGCTGGGCGTGGTCGGCTCGGTGCCAATCCCTGAAGTGATCCGCAACATCAACAGCTTCACGCTGGGTGCGCAGTCGGTCAACCCCAAGATCAAGACCAAGGTGGTGTGGGTGAACGAATGGTTCAGCCCACCGAAGGAAACCGAAGCGGCCACCTCGCTGATCAACGGCGGCGCCGACGTGCTGTTCCAGAACACCGACTCCCCTGCCGTGCTGAAGACGGCGCAAGAGAAGGGCAAACGCGCCTTCGGCTGGGATTCGGACATGACTGCCTACGGCCCCAAGGCCCACCTGGCATCGGCCATCATCAATTGGGGCCCCTACTACGTCAAGGCTACCAAGGACGCACTGGAAGGCAAGTGGGCCACGGGCCAAAGCTGGTGGGGTGTGAAGGAAGGTGCGATTGACATCGTCTCCATCGCCGAAGACGTGCCTGCCGACACCAAGGCCAAGGTCGAGTCCATCAAGAAGGGCCTGGCCGATGGCTCGTTCCAGATCTGGAAGGGCCCCATCGTGGGCCAGGACGGCAAGCCCGTGCTGGAAAAGGACGCAGTGGCCGATGACAAGTTCCTGGGGGGCGTGAACTTCTACGTCAAGGGCGTGGAAGGCAAGATCCCTGGCGGCGACAAGAAGTAAATCAACCAACCGGCCTGCGGCCTGGTTGGACACGGAGAGGGCCGCCTGCGGGTGGCCCTTTTTTCATGGGTGTGCTTTCTTTTTCGAGGAGCCGGAAGATGCTCGAACCGAGCCTGTGGCATCCGGTGGCTTTGGTGGGCGATGTGGCGCAGACACCCGTCGCCGTGCAGTTGCTGGAGCAACCGGTGGTGGTGTGGCGCGATGCTGCGGGCGTGGTGCAGGCATTTGCCGACCAGTGCCCGCACCGGGGTGCCCGGCTGTCGCTGGGCCGCGTGACGCCGGACGGCCGGTTGGAGTGCCCGTACCACGGCTGGCAGTTTGCGGCGGGGGGGCGATGCACCCAGGTGCCCGCATTGCCCACGTTTGTGCCTCCGCCTGCGCATTGCGCTCGGGCTTTTGTGGCCCGTGAGGCCTATGGCCTGGTATGGGTGTGCATGGATGGGGCGGGGACGGCGTTGCCCGTATTTGCGGCCGAAGACGACGCGCGCCTGCGCAAGCTCAACTGCGGACCCTACGACGTGGCGGCCAGTGCACCGCGCATCATCGAGAACTTTCTGGACATGTCGCACTTTGGCTTTGTGCACGAAGGCTGGCTGGGCAGCCGTGAAGCCACCGCCATCGACGACTACCGCGTGGAGCCAACGCCCACGGGCCTGCTGGCCACCGGCTGCAAGGCTTGGCAGCCCCAGTCCAATCTGCATTCGACCGCCCCGGCGCAGGTGGAGTACACCTACGAAGTCACGGCGCCCTATGCGGCTGTGCTGACCAAGGTGCCCGAGGCGGGCACCACGGCGGTGGATGGCTGGCGCGAGTCCATTGCGCTGTTCATCTGTCCGGTGACGCCGGTGCGCAGCCGCGTGTGGTTTCGCCTGGCCGTGGCAGATTTCGATTCGCCTGACGAAAAGCTGCAGGCCTTTCAGCACACCATCTTCACGCAGGACCAACCCGTGCTGGAGTCGCAGATGCCACAGTGCCTGCCGCTTGACCTGCGGGCGGAGTTGCATACCGCTGCCGACAAGGCATCATCTGCCTACCGCCGTTTTTTGCGCCAAAGCGGCATCACCTTTGGAGTCTGCTGATGTTTAAAGTGCCCCCCATTTCTGCCGAGCGCCTGCCCGGTCTGCTGCGCGCCATGCCCAAGGCCGAGCTGCACATCCATATCGAGGGCTCGCTGGAGCCCGAGCTGATCTTTGCCCTGGCACAGCGCAACGAGCTGGTGTTGCCCTATGCCAGCGTGGAAGACTTGCGCAGCGCCTACGCGTTCACCAGCCTGCAGAGTTTTCTGGACATCTACTACGCCGGTGCCAGCGTGCTGCTGCACGAGCAGGACTTTTATGACATGGCGCGCGCCTACCTGGGGCGCGCGGCGCGCGACAACGTGCTGCACGCCGAAATTTTCTTCGACCCGCAGACCCACACCGCACGCGGCGTTGCCATGGAGACGGTCATCAACGGCCTGTACCGGGCTTGTGAAGATGCACGCAGGGAACTGGGCATCAGTGCCACGCTGATCCTGTGTTTCCTGCGCCACCTCAGTGAGGAGTCTGCCTTCGAAACCCTGGAGCAGGCACAGCCGCTGCTCGACAAGATCGTTGGCGTGGGGCTGGATTCGAGTGAGTTGGGCCACCCGCCCGAAAAGTTTGCCCGCGTGTTTGCGCGCTGCCGCGAGCTGGGCCTGCATCTGGTGGCGCATGCGGGCGAGGAGGGCCCTCCTGCCTACATCTGGAGCGCGCTGGATGTCCTCAAGGTGGAGCGTATTGACCACGGGGTGCAGGCGGTGCATGACGCCGCCCTGATGCAGCGGCTGGCGCAGGACCGCATCGCACTCACCGTGTGCCCCTTGTCCAACCAGAAGCTGTGCGTGTTTCCCAATCTGGCGGACCACAATCTGGGCAAGCTGCTGGATGCAGGGCTGGCAGCCACGGTCAACTCGGACGACCCCGCCTACTTTGGCGGCTACCTCAACGAGAACTTCACCCAGGTGTTCGCCGCCACGGGCCTCACTGCGAAGCATGCCTACCAACTGGCGTTCAACAGCTTCGAGGCGAGTTTTGCGGGCAATGCCGACAAGCGGATCTGGGAACACAAGCTCAAAGAAACCTTTGAGCGGTGTGTGGAACACGACTATTGAGCGGGCCGCGCTGCGGCGCTGGCGGTGGGCGCCGGGCGCGGTGAGCCCTTAGCCCGGCTACGTTGAGGGTGTTGCTCTTCATGGGTGAGCGCGATGGCTTGGGGCTGCTGTCGCTGCCGGGTTGTCCAAGGTTTCGGGTAAACCCTTAAAATAATAAGTATTCATTCGAATAGCCTAGGGCCGTTGCCCCTGAGGCAAGTCTTCGCCACAGCCCCCTTGTCTTTTGCACCATCGCCCTGCGCGATGGCTGCCCTCACCCGTTTTCGGAGTCGTTCCATGTTTCTCAGTCGATTTTCCATTGGCAAGCGCCTGACCCTCGTGCTTGGCCTGATCCTGGCGCTGTTCTTTGCGAGCAGCGTGGTGGCCGTGGTCAAGTTGGGCCAATTGGGCAAAGAGATCAGTGCCATGGTCGACGACAACATCAAGACCGAGCGCGCTGGCTCTGACTGGCTGCGCCACACCACGTCCGGCGTGCAGCGCGCAGCCGCCATTGCCAAGAGCAGTGATGCCAGCCTGATTCCGTATTTCGCCCCTGCCACGGCAGCGTCGATCCGCGACACCAACGAACTTCAGAAGTTCATCGAGTCCAAGATGGACAGCGCGGAAAAGAAACAGTTGTTCGCCAAGGTGGGTGAGCTGCGCAAGGACTATCTTGCTGCCCGGGAAGAGGTGAGCAAGCTCAAGCAGGCCGGCGATGCAGAGAGTGCCAACAAGGTCTTTACCGAGCGGTTTGAACCCACTTCGCGCAGCTACCTGGCCGGTGTGCAGCAAATGGTGGATGGCCAGCGCGTCGAGCTGGATGCAGCTGGCAAGCGCAGCGAAGAACTGCGGGCCCAGACCACCTTGCTGCTGCAGATCTGCACCGGTGTTTCGCTGCTGCTGGGCGCCCTGCTGGCTTGGCTGCTGACCACCAGCATCACTCGCCCGCTGCGCCAGGCCGAGGCGATTGCCGAAGCCATTGCCGACATGGACCTGACCGGTGCGCCCCAGACCAGCTACGCCAACGACGAGACAGGTCACCTGTTGCGCGCGCTGGATGTCATGCGCAGCGCGCTGCACCGCTCGCTGCAGCAGGTGCGGGGTGTGGTGGACAGCATTTCCACGGCGAGCACGCAAATCGCCATGGGCAACCAGGACCTGAGCGCGCGCACCGAGCAGACGGCCAGCAGCCTGCAGGAGACCGCCAGTTCGATGGAGGAACTGACCAGCACCGTGCGCCAGAGCGCGGATTCCGCCGTGCAGGCCAACCAGCTGGCGGTGTCGGCCGCGCAGGTGGCGCAGCGCGGTGGCGAGGTGGTGGCCCAGGTGGTGACCACCATGGACGAGATCAACTCCAGCAGCAAGAAGATCGCCGACATCATCGGCACCATCGACGGCATCGCCTTCCAGACCAATATCCTGGCGCTCAATGCTGCGGTGGAAGCCGCCCGAGCGGGGGAGCAGGGGCGTGGTTTTGCCGTGGTGGCCAACGAGGTGCGCTCGCTGGCCCAACGATCGGCCAACGCCGCTAAGGAGATCAAGACGCTGATCGGTGTGTCGGTGGAAAAGGTCGAATCGGGCGCTGCGCTGGTGCAGAACGCCGGGACCACCATGGGGGAGATCGTCAGCTCCGTGCGCCGCGTGACCGACATCATTGGCGAAATCAGCGCGGCCGCCTCGGAGCAAAGCCTGGGCATTGGCCAGGTGAACGTGGCGGTGGCGCAGTTGGACCAGATGACGCAGCAGAACGCTGCGCTGGTGGAGGAGTCCACGGCCGCTGCCGAGAGCCTCAAGGACCAGGCGGCACGCCTGGCCGACGTGGTCGGAGCCTTCCGCCTGGGTGCGCCATCGAACACGCTGAGACTGCACTGAGCACAGCGCCAACGCTGGCGCTGGCGCAGACCCACTGAGTACAATACCGCCCTTGCAAAGGCTGCTGTCCCGGCAGCCTTTTGCTTTTCTGCCATCGGGACCATGTAGAGGACTACCATGTATAAAAACCTCGCCACCGCACTGCGTGCGGTCTGTGTGAGTGCGCTGTTTGGCGCCGTTTCCATCCCCACCGCTTTCTCCCAGCCAACGGCCGCAGCGCCCGGCACCGGGCCCGTCAAGGCCGGTTTCGTCTATGTTTCTCCCATCACCGAGGCGGGCTGGACGAAGCAGCACGACGATGGCCGCAAGGCCGTGGAGGCGGCCCTGGGCAAAGACGTCAAAACCACCTTTGTCGAGAACGTGGCCGAGGGCGCCGATGCCGAGCGCGTGATCCGCGACCTGGCTGCCACCGGCCACCAGATCATCTTCACGCCCAGCTTTGGCTACATGGAGCCCACGCTCAAGGTGGCGCAGGATTATCCGAATGTGAAATTCGAGTCCATCACGGGCTACAAGACCGCGCCCAACGTGGCCACGGCCAACGCGCGGTATTACGAGGGCCGCTATCTGGCCGGTATTGCCGCAGGGCGCATGAGCAAGACCGGCGTGGCTGGTTTCGTGGCGGGCTTTCCCATCCCTGAAGTGCTGCAGGGCATCAACGCATTCACGCTGGGCATGCGCTCGGTCAACCCGCAGGCCACCGTCAAAGTGGTGTGGCTCAACGTGTGGTTCGACCCACCCAAGGAGCGCGATGCGGCCATGGCGCTTTTCAACCAGGATGTGGACGTGATCGCGTTCCACACCGGCTCTACGGCCGTGATGGGGGCCGCACAGGAGCGGGGCAAAATGGCCGTGGCCTACCACTCGGACATGCGCCGCACCGGGCCGGATGCCCAGATCGTGGCCGTGACGCACCAGTGGGGCGGCTACTACACCGAACGTGTGCGCGCGGTGCAAAACGGCACCTGGAAGAGCGCCAACCTCTGGGGTGGCGTGCGGGAGGGTATGGTGCGCGTGGGTGACTTTGGCAGCAAGGTGCCCGTGGCCGTGCAGCGGGAGGTGCTGGCGGCGCAGAAGGCAATTGGCGCGGGCAAGCTGCAGCCGTTCCGCGCGGGCAAGGCCGCGGTGCGGGACAACGAAGGGCACGAGGTGATTGCCGCCGGCCAGGCGCTGGCCGATGCGCAGATCCTGCAGATGAACTGGCTGGTGGAGGGGGTGGTGGGCAAGCTGGCGCGTTGAGGGCTGGCTTGGCGTTGCCTCCGGGTGCTGGACTGCCGTGGCGCTGCCATAGTATTTATCTGCCCGGGCGTATGCCTGTAGCCCGTGGCCCCCGCTAAGCTAGCGCCCATGCCTGTATACCGTTCCGCCCTTTTGCGCTTTGCCGACGATGGCCGCGCCCTGTATGACGAAGATGGTTTGCTGGCCATAGGCCCGGATGCCCAGGGCCGCCAGCGGGTGCTGGCGGCAGGTTCGTGGCAGGCACTGGGCTCGCAGTATGCCGGCCAACCCGTCACGCAGCTTCCCGGCCGCATTCTGGCGCCGGGGTTTGTGGACATGCACATCCACTTTCCCCAGACCGATGTGATCGGTTCGCCCGCCGACGGCCTCTTGCCCTGGCTGGAGAACTACACCTTTCCCCATGAGTCGCGGTTTGTCGAATCCGGCTACAGCGAGCAGGTGGCCACGTTCTTCCTGGCTGAGCTGCTGCGCAATGGCGTGACGACGGCGCTGGCGTTTGCCACCTCGCACCCCACGTCGGTGGATGCGCTGTTTGGCGAGGCTCAGCGCCAGCAGATGCGCCTGATCACCGGCAAGGTGCTGCAGGACCGCCACTCACCCGACGGTGTGCGCGACGACACCGAACAAAGCCTCATCGATACCGAAGCGCTGATCCAGCGCTGGCATGGCGTGGACCGCCTGGGCTATGCGATCACGCCGCGTTTTGCGCCCACCAGCACGCCTGCGCAGCTGCGCGGAGCGGGCGAGCTGGCGGCGCGCTACCCCGATGTGTGGGTTCAGTCTCACGTGGCAGAGAACCTCGACGAGATCCGATGGGCTCGCGAGCTGTTTCCCGCCTCGCGCAGCTATCTGGGTGTGTATGACGACTTTGGCCTGATGCGCAACCGGGCGGTGTACGCGCATTGCATCCACTTCGATGATGACGACCGCGCCCTGATGCGCGACACCGGCGCGGTGGCCGCCGTCAGCCCCACCAGCAACCTGTTCCTGGGCAGCGGCTTTTTTGACTACGCGGGTGCTGACCGCGTGGGCTTTGGCTACGGGCTGGCGAGTGATGTGGGCGGCGGCACCAGCTTCAGCCCGTTCCACACCATGCTGGCGGCGTACTACGTGGGGCGCGAAGGGCAGAGCAAGCAGGGCCTGAGCCTGTCGCCCCAGCAGCTGTGGTGGCAACACACCGCAGGGGCGGCCAAGGCACTGGGCCTGGCCGGGGTGGTGGGCAATCTGCAGCCCGGCTGCGAGGCCGATTTTGTGGTGCTGAACCCGCAGGCGACGCCCCTGCTGGCGCGCAAGACTGGCCAGGCGCGCAGCCTTGATGAGCTTTTGTTTGCGCTGATCGTGCTGGGGGATGACCGTGTGGTGGAGCAAACCGTGATTTCTCAAGCAAAATACGGCTCCAGCGCTTGATCATCAAGCGCTACCAGCTACGTATTTAATAGCGCCCGGTGGTTTGCCAACCGCCTGGGCCACAGCGCAGGGAGTTCTGCTATGAGCATCAAGAGCGACAAATGGATCCGCCGCATGGCGGCCGAGCACGGAATGATCGAGCCCTTCGAGCCCGGCCAGGTGCGCGAGGCCGAGGGCAAGAAGATCATCAGCTATGGCACCAGCAGCTACGGCTACGACATTCGCTGCGCGCCCGAATTCAAGGTGTTCACCAACATCCATAGCACGGTGGTGGACCCGAAGAATTTCGATGAAAAGAGCTTTGTGGATTTCGAGGGCGACAGCTGCATCATCCCGCCCAACAGCTTTGCGCTGGCCCGCACGATGGAGTACTTCCGCATTCCGCGCAATGTGCTCACCATCTGCCTGGGCAAGAGTACCTATGCCCGCTGCGGCATCATCGTCAACGTCACCCCGTTCGAGCCCGAATGGGAAGGCTATGTGACGCTGGAGTTCTCCAACACCACGCCGCTGCCGGCCCGCATCTACGCGGGCGAGGGTTGTGCCCAGGTGCTGTTTTTCGAGAGCGACAAGGACGACGTGTGCGAGGTCAGCTACCGCGACCGGGGTGGCAAATACCAGGGCCAGGTGGGCGTCACCTTGCCCAAGGCGTGAGCACCGGCCCGGCTGCGTCCTACAGCGCCTCAGCCCGTTGGCTGAAATGCAAGCGCAGGTAAGGTTCTTAGCATGGTGTCATGCCACCGGGGGTTCCGGTGGCCCCGGAGTCCACCATGCTGACCTTTGCTGCGATGACTGCACCCGCCAAGGCCCGGGGTGCTGCGCTTCCTCTACATGCCCCTGGGGAGGCCACAGGCGACCTGGCTTCGGCCCACGGCGCATTGCACCCCGCCGCCGTGTCCCACGCCCACTATTGGCCCTGTGAGCTGCTCAACGCCTTCATCCTCAAGATGGCCGCCACGGGCCACTGCGTGAACACCGCCATGATGCTGGGACACCGGCCCTACGCGCTCGAACAGCTGGCCGTGGCGCGGGCCGTGCAGGACCACAGCCTGAATGCGCTGGCTTTGCGACTGCAGGCCTATTTTGACGCTGCGGCGCCTCAGGGCTGTGCCGTGGTGGCCGAGATCAGCGAGGTTTAGAGCCGGTTCTTGGCGCGGCTCCTGCACGCCGCTGGCCCTGGTGTGCGCTGACCGCCGTTCACGGACTGCGGTCACGCCTCCACGCAGACCCTGTTGCGGCCCTGGCCCTTGGCCTCGTAGAGCGCCGCATCGCCCCGGCGCAGGATGTCCATGCTGCTGTCTTGCAGGCCGCGCATGCTGGCCACACCAGCGCTCACGGTGATGCGTCCCACCACGGGGTCGAGCTGTTCGGCCATGGCTTCGACCAGCGCCTGAGCGATGGCCTGGGCGCCCACGAGGTCGGTGTCGGGCAACAGGGCCACAAATTCTTCTCCCCCCAGCCGTGCGATCACGTCCGAGTTCCGCAGCCGCATCTCCAGCGTGCGGGCCAGCCGGCGCAGCACCTCGTCCCCGGCTTCGTGGCCATAGGTGTCGTTCACGCGCTTGAAGTGGTCCACATCGACCGTGATCAGGCTCAAAGGCCTGCTGCTGCGCCGTGCCAGCGCCAGGGCAAACGCCATCTGCGTTTCGAAACCACGGCGGTTGAGCAGGCCGGTCAGTGCATCGGTGCGGGCCTGCAGGTCCAACGCGCGGTTGGCGGCCTCCAGTTCCAGCGTGCGCAGGCGCACTTTTTCCTCCATGGCTTCGTGGGATGCCAGAAGCCGGTGTGTCATGCGGCCCAGTGCCCTGGACAGTTTGCGCACTTCGCGGCTGCTGTGCGCCTGGGGAATGCGGGTGCCGGGCTTGTCGGCTTCCACGGCGCTGGCGGCATCTGCCAGTGCGTACAGGTCTTCGCTCAGGCGGCGTGCCGCCAGCCACGCCAGCGCCGAGGCCAGGAGTGCTGCAGTCAGTCCGATGACCAGCGCGGTGCGCACGGTGCGGTGGGCCTCGGCGAAAGCGAGTTCCACGGGCTCGCGGGCAACAATGCGCCACCCGAGGTCGCTGGCGCTGTTGCGTGCCTGCAGCGCGACGGTGGCCGTGAGGTAGCTGCGACCGTCCATCCACCGCGCCACGGTGGCCGGGCTCGCGGTACGGTCGGCAGTCGGCGGTCTGCCCAGCTCGACCGGCAGGCGCTGCCCGGCTTCCTGCAGGGCCCGGGTCTTGCCATCGGGGGCGTAGATCAGCGCATCCTTGTGGTCAAAGACGAACAGTTCCACGGCCTGGTCGTCGGTGCGCGGTGGGGTCAGGCTCTCCATGACCTCCCGGGTCCATTCCCAGCTGCCATGGATACCCACCACGCCAATGGTGGTCGGGCCCAGGCGGATGGGCGCTGCAAAGTCGACGAAACGGTAGGGCTCGCCCGAAGGTGGCGGGGCCAGTAGCTGCTCCAGCAGCTTGGCCGGGTGGATATCCCCCACATGCAGTTTTTGCAGGCCTTCCCTGAACCAAGGGCGCTCTGCAACGCTCTGGCCCACCAGCAGGCCGCCCGTGGCAGTGCGCACTATGCCCTGGGCATCGGCCACGCCGATCCACACGCTGTGGGGCTGGGTGGCCTGGCTGCGCGCCAGCATGTGGTGGGCTTCGGGGCTGTCGAGCCCTTTGGTCCAGACGGCCTCGGCGGCGGCCAGAACCTCGGCCTCGCGGCTGCGCTCCAGCAGGCCGTTGGCCAGCAGCTTGCCCGCGTTTTCGGCAATCACCTGCAGGGCGGACCCGGCATCGCGTTCGATGCGCAGCTTGAGCAGTTCGCCAAAGGCAAGCGACAGCAGCACCGCAAGGCCAACCACCAACGTGCCGAACACCAGCGCGATCTGCGAGCGCAGGCTGTGGTCCGAGAACCGGAGCGGTCTCATGGTGTGGCCTGTGGGGGTGGGGTGGGTTGCCCGGGCGGCGCCGCGCCCGTGCCCAGGCGCATCGCCAGGCGGGCGGCAGCCAGGTCCCAGCCTGCCCAGCCGCAGCTTTTGAACAGCACCGGCCCAGCGGGCGGGGCACGCTCGCCCTGCAGAACATCCCGCAGCGTGGGCAGCGTGCCCACGTCGAGACCCGCCTGCAGCAGATCGCCCGCCTCGTGGCGCGCATCTTCACTGTCCACCACGATATGCCCGTGCGCTGCCACATGGCGGCAGAAGGCGGGCGCCAGTTCCGCCATGGCCGGGGTGAAGGCCCCCACCGCTGCCACAAAGGCGTCCGGCCGTGGCGGGGCGCTCAGCACCACGCTGTGCGCCGGGGTGCACACAGCGATCAGCGGGCAATGTGGCAGGGCGGCGTCGGCATCTGCCACCGTGCGTGCCTGAACGCCCAGCGCGTGGGCCCGCCGGACCAGGGCCTCGGCGCCGGCTGCGCTGCGCGAGGCCACCCACACGTCGCGCACCCCCAGGCCCAGAACAAAGGCCTCCAGGTGGGCCAGGCCCTGCACGCCGGCACCCACGATGAGCAGCGGGCCCTGCCGATCCCGCGCAAGATGCCGCGCGGCCAGCAGCGACACAGCCGCCGTGCGCCGTGCGGTGATGGTGGGGCCGTCAAGTACCAGGCGGCGTTCGCCCGTGGCAACGTCAAACACCACGACATCGCCCTGGATTGCGGGGCGGCCGGTGCCCGTGTTGGCAGGGGTCAGCGTGATGAGCTTGGCCATGGCCACACGGCTGTCGTTGGCGGGCATGACAAACAGGTTGCCCCCCTGGGGCAGCGACAGCACTGTGCGGGCAGGCACCGAGACCGTGTTGTCCTGCAGCAAAGTTGCGATCTCGTCGGCCAGCGCATCCCACGGCAGACACGCCGCAGTGGCTGCAGCGTTCAGCGCACCCGGGGCCTGTGAAGAAGGGGTGATAGGCATTCGCCGACTTTACACAGCGGTGGCGGGGCGTGGGGAGCGGGCAAGCCCCGGGTACCGGGCGGTGTATTCAGTGCGTAGCACCTGCACCGAGGGCTATGTCGCTCTGGTGGAGCACAGCGGCCCACAGGGCGGCGTGGATGCCGCGCACCATGTCCCGCAGCGCCAGATGGGGCGTGCCTTGCCCGGGCAGCCAGGGCACGTGCACAAACCCGCCACGGGCGCCCGCCGGGCCCACACCTTGCGCCTGCAACATCTGCATCAGCCCGTACAGCACATGGTTGCAGACAAAGGTGCCCGCTGTTTGCGATACCTCGCAGGGCACACCAGCTTGCTGCACGGCACGTAGCATGGCTTTGAGGGGCAGGCTCGCAAAGTAGGCGGCAGGCCCGCCGGGCACCACCGGCGTGTCGATGGGCTGGGCACCTACATTGTCGGGAATGCGGGCGTCATTGATATTGATGCCCACCCTCTCCAGCGACAGCGCACTGCGCCCACCAGCCTGGCCCAGGCAGACGGTCAGCGCGGGCCGGTGGGCAATGGCCAATGCCCGCAGTTGATGCAGCGATTCGCCAAAGACGGTCGGCAGTTGCGCCGCCACCACGCGGTGGCCAGCGATGCGTTGTCCGTCCAGCGCCTCGGCGACCAGCCAGCTGGGGTTCAGGGCGTCGCCGCCAAAGGGGTCGAAGCCCGTGAGCAGGATCACCTTGTCGCCGGTGGGGGTGTAGTGGGAGGCATCGTGGAGCATGGGGCGGCCGAGGTTGGGGTCCATTGTGCAAATCCAAATCCGCCTGCGGGCACGGGCAGGCGGGCCATCGTAAACGGCCCACCAGGTTCCCGTGCCGCGTAACATGGCGGCCATGCCCTCCACACTGCGAGGGCGCTGGAGACACAGTATGAAATGGGAAGGCAATCGGGAATCGGACAATGTGGAAGACCGGCGCAGTGGTGGCGGCGGTTCGCCTGTTTTCGGGGGGCGCAACATTGGCATCGGCACCATCGTCATCGCCCTGGTGGGTGGATGGGTGCTGGGCATCAATCCGCTCACGATCCTGGGGCTGCTCAGCGGTGGGGGGCCGCCCGCACAGGTGCAGTCGCAAGGGCCGGCCCAGCGCCCGCCGGCCGACGACACCATGGCCCGCTTTGTCTCGACCGTGCTGGCCGATACCGAAGATGTGTGGCAGGCCGTGTTCCGCCAGGGCGGTGGCACCTACCAGGAGCCGCGCCTGGTGTTGTTTCGTGGCGCCACGCCCACGGCCTGTGGCACCGGGCAGGCGGCGATGGGCCCGTTCTACTGCCCGGCGGACCAGAAGGTCTACATCGACCTGGGCTTTTATGAAACCCTCAAGAACCGCCTGGGGGCGCCGGGCGACTTTGCCCAGGCCTATGTGATTGCCCATGAGGTGGGTCACCATGTGCAAAACCAGCTGGGCATCAGCGGCAAGGTGGACCAGATGCGCGGCCGTGTGGGCAAGGCGGAATACAACGCGCTCTCGGTGCGGCTGGAGCTGCAGGCGGATTGCTTTGCCGGGGTGTGGGCGCACCATGCGCAGAACGCGCGCAAGATCCTGGAGCAGGGTGATGTGGAAGAGGCCATGAACGCAGCGGCCAAGATCGGCGACGACGCCCTGCAGCGGTCCAGCGGCGGGGCCGTGGTGCCCGAAAGTTTTACCCACGGCACCAGCGCACAGCGGCAGCGCTGGTTCAACAACGGCCTGCAGAACGGCAGCGTCAAAGCCTGCGATACCTTCGCAGCGCGGAGTCTTTGAAACACCCCCCTGAGCCGCTTCGCGGCTTCCCCCCGCTCTCGCAACGCTGCGCGTTGCGGGCAGGGGGACGCAGCCAGCGCGGCGGGGCGGCCCTTGCGCGGCTGCCCGGGCATGGGCCACGCCGGTTTTGTGGGGTGTGGGTGACCTACGGCGCTATGGAGAACTGAGATGTCCCCTGCTGAGTCCCTGCAGCCTCTCCGGTCGCCGGGCATGGCCGCCGCGTGGTCGGCTGCGGCGGTCACGGTGCCCCACGCGGTGGGCCTGGGCCTGCTGGCCTTTGCGCCCCTGGCGGGCGAGCATTCCCTTGCCGCGTTGGCGTTGTGGTCGGCGGCCTTGCCGGGCCTGTTGCTGACGCTGGTGGTGCCGCGTGCGGGTGTCGTCTACGCCCCCACGACCGTGGTGGCGCTGCTGTTTGCGGCCGTGCTGGCCACCGCCCATGGTGCGGCCCCTGCGCTGGGCCTGAGTGCGCGCCAGGTGCTGGCCGTGAGCGGGGCCACGGTGGCCCTGGCGTTTGTTTTCCAGTGGCTGCTGGGTGTGCTGCGGCTGGCCTCGGTGGCGCGGTTCCTGCCCGTTTCGGTCACGCATGGCTTCGCGGCCGGGGTGGGGTTGTCGATGGTGGTGGGGCAGGTGCGCAACGGCTTCGGTGCGGGGGCCGACGCCCTGTGGGACGCCCGTACCGGCTGGCACCTGCTGGCGGCGGCGGCCGTGGTGGGGCTGGCCTGGGGGCTGCGCTGGCGCTGGCCCCGGATGCCGGGGCTGCTGTCGGCCGTGGTCCTGGTGGCGCTGGCCGTGGCGGTGGCGGGGCTGTGGGGTGGTGGGCTGGGGGATGTGTTCGCTGCCGCCGTGCAGCCCAGCCAGTTTGCCGGCCCGCTGTGGCCGGACTGGACGGGCGTTCCCTGGATGGCACTGGCGCAGCAGCACGGGTCGGACCTGGTGGTGCTGGCGCTGTTGATGGCGCTGGTCAACAGCCTTGAGATTCTGGTTTTCAACCAGGAACTGGAGCTGGACCATGGCCTGCGCAGCAACGCCAACCTGACCTTGCGCCGCGAGAGCCTGCTGGGCGTGTTGTGCGGGCTGGCGGGGATGATTCCCGCATCGACCAGTGCATCGCGCTCGCGCATCGTGCTGGCGCAGGCGGGCCCGTCTCGCGATGCACCGCGCTGGCATGCCGGCATCATGCTCGGCGTGGCGGTCACGGGCGCCTGGTGGCTGCACTGGGTGCCCATGGCCTGCCTGGCGGGTGGGCTGGTGCTGGCAGGGCTCATGCAGGTACCGGGCCTCATGTGGTCGCTGCGCTACGCGCAACGCTCGCGGGTGACCTGGGCGCAGAGCTGGCTGGTGGCGCTGGTGTTTGCCGTGATGGGCGGCGTGGGGGCTCTGGTGGCGGGTCTGGTGGTGGCCACCTTTGTGTTGCTGCACGACTCCGCCGCCAAGGTGCTGCGCCATGTGCGGCTGGATGGCGAACTGCGCTCACGCCGGCTGCGCCGGGCGGGGTCGGACACCTGGCTGGTGCCGCGCATGAACCAGGTGGCGGTGTTTGAGCTGCAGGGCGTGATGTCGTTCGGCGTGGCGGCCCATCTGGCCGAGCAGGTGCGTTTGCTGCTGCAGCCGCGCCACCGCTGGGTGATTCTGGATGCGGGCCGCGTGCCCGCCTGGGACAGCACGGCATTGGCGCAGTTGCGAGCGCTGGTGCGCGACCTGGGCCAGCAGGGCATTGCTGCTGCCGTGGCGGCGCTTGACCCGATGGCCGCCGAGCATGCGGGCGACCACGTGCGCGCCTTTGCCGACCTGGACCGTGCCTTGGAGTGGGCCGAGGCCGGCATCCTCTCGCAGCGCCCCATTGAGCAACGCCCCGCCCGGCCAGAAAGGGACCTGCTCGGTGAGATTGGCGAGGGCGTGCCCCGGGCGGCGGCCGAGGCCCTGATGGCCGTGCTGGAACCCCTGGCCGTGCCACCCCACGGGGTGGTGTTCCGGGCGGGTGACACCGACCACGACCTGCTGGTGGTGAAGTCGGGCCACGTCACGCTGGTGACCCAGTGGCCGCCCGACAAGGGGCTGCGCCTGGCCACGGTCGGGCCGGGCATGGCGTTTGGCGAGATGGCGTTCCTCAACGGCGCTGCGCGCAGCGCCTGTGCGGGTTCTGAACGGGGGTCTGCGCACTTGGTCCGCCTGTCGCGGGCGCACTTTGATGCCTGGGCCCGGCAATACCCCGAGGCGGCGCTCACGGTGATGAATAACCTCGCCCAGATCGGGGCGAGGCGCCTGGCCGTGACCACACGCCAATTGCGGGCTGTGCTGGAGTAAGTTTTGCATAAAAATTGCACCTGGCGCTTGATGGGTAAGCGCTGATAGCTATAAAAATAATAGTTTCTGGTGGAAGTGTGTTGGTCAAAAAGACGCGCCATGTACCACGCCCAAACTGCAAAAAATCGCTTTTTGGGCCACCGGTGCGACAATAGAGGGCTAAATGACAAGTTCCTTTTCCAATCTATCGCTGGCTGAACCGCTCGCGCGCGCCGTAGCCGAAATGGGCTACGAGTCCATGACGCCCATCCAGGAGCAGGCCATTCCGGTGGTGCTCACAGGGCAAGACGTGATGGGCGCAGCCCAGACGGGCACCGGCAAGACGGCGGCTTTCTCGCTGCCTCTGCTGCAACGCCTGCTCAAGCACGAAAGCAGCTCCACATCCCCGGCCCGCCACCCCGTGCGTGCCCTGGTGCTGTTGCCCACGCGGGAGCTGGCCGACCAGGTCGCCCAGCAGATCGCGCTGTACGCCAAGTACACCAAGCTGCGCAGCACCGTGGTGTTTGGCGGCATGGACATGAAGCCCCAGACCATCGAGCTGAAAAAAGGCGTCGAAGTGCTGGTGGCCACCCCAGGCCGGTTGCTGGACCACATCGAAGCCAAGAACGCGGTGCTCAACCAGGTCGAGTACGTGGTGCTCGACGAGGCCGACCGCATGCTGGACATCGGTTTTCTGCCCGATCTGCAGCGCATCCTGAGCTACCTGCCCAAGCAGCGCACCACGCTCTTGTTCAGTGCCACGTTTTCGCCCGAGATCAAGCGCCTGGCCAGCAGCTACCTGCAAAACCCCATCACCATCGAGGTGGCCCGCCCGAACGAAACGGCCTCCACGGTGGAGCAGCGCTTCTACAGCGCCAACGATGACGACAAGCGCCGTGCCATCCACCAGGTGCTCAAGACCCGGGGTTTGAAGCAGGCGTTCATCTTCGTGAACAGCAAGCTCGGTTGTGCACGCCTGGCGCGCAGCCTGGAGCGTGAGGGCCTCAAGACCACCGCGCTGCATGGCGACAAGAGCCAGGACGAGCGCCTGAAGGCGCTCGAGGCCTTCAAGAGCGGCGAGGTCGATCTGCTGGTGTGTACCGATGTGGCCGCGCGTGGCCTCGACATCAAGGACGTTCCGGCCGTGTTCAACTTCGACGTGCCGTTCAACGCCGAAGACTATGTGCACCGCATCGGCCGCACGGGCCGTGCGGGCGCGTCGGGCCTGGCGGTCACGCTGGTGTCGGGCAGCGATGCCCGCCTGGTGGCCGACATCGAGAAGCTGATCAAGAAGAAGATCGAACTCGAAGCCATCGAATACGAAGAAGACCAGCCCCGTGGCCGCATCAACGACGGCCGCCGCGCCTGGCGCGAAGCCGGCGAGACGGGCGATGGACGCGATGCCATCTCGGCGGCCCCGCGCCGCGAACGTGAACGCGAACACCGTGGTGGCCGCGAATCCCGCGAGCCGCGTGAACAGCACCGTGGCTTCCGCCCGGCCGTTGCCTCGCGCGATCCCTTCTTTGAGAAACCGTATGAGGCCAGCGCCGCTGCAGATGCAGCGCCTGCCTGGGAGTCTGCCAAGTCTGCACAACGCAGCAGCATCTCCGCCAACATCAAACCCAAGCGCAAGGTGGCCGCACTGTTCAAGGCCGCCCAGCCAGAAACCTCGGTGCAATAGTCAAAATCAGGCCTTTTCAGGCCTGTAGCGCTTGATGGATAAGCGCTGATAGCTATATTTTTGGTAGCAATTGAATCACCCTCAGCCTGAATGCTGACGGTGGTCGGCCCGGAGGTTCGGGGCCAGCCCGCGCAGCAGGGGTGCGTCGATGGCGCCGAAGGGCACGGACCGCCCCCCACGCTGCTGCGCAAACCGCTGCGCAGCCTCCGCATCGGCAAAGGCGGGCAGGTTGCCCGCCCGCATCGGCCCCATGGCCGAAGACCCTGTCACATACACCGCCTCCTGCGCGTTCAGCCAAACACCCGTACCGGTATCGGTCACATACCGGGCCACGATGGCTTCGGCCGTGCGGCCCCGCGTGTAGTGGCCCACGTTGCCCAGGTACAGCATGAGGCTGAGCGGCGAGTCGAAAAAGTAGGCGTCCCCGTCCGCAAAAATGACCTGCGCCGCCCACGCCCGTGCGCGTGCCGGGTACATGCCACACACCGGGCAGCGCGCGTCGGCGGGCACCTCGCGCGCAGCGGCCAGGGGCTGGCCCAGTGCAGGGTCGTAGGGCGTGGGTGGCGCCACCACACACACATCGTCGCCAATCCCCTCCAGGGCCGCGTTGCCGGAGGGGCGGGGCGGGGTGTGCTGGGGCCATTGCCATGCCACCAGGCCTGCCGGGCCCAGCAGCAGGGCTGCGAGCGCGGTGCGCCGGGTGGTGGTGTGTGGGCGGGGCATCAGCGCGGGCATGGGTTGCTTACATCCGCGTGTCGTGCAGTGCCCCGCCGCTCAGGTCCACCATGGCGGGCGTGATCTCGGCAAAGCGCAGCACCTTGCCGCCGTATTCGGCGGCGAACTTCTTCGCGTCGGCCTCTTGCGCAAAGCTGCCGATGGTGGGGCCCATGGAGCCGTGGCGCTTGCCGCCCACCACGTAGAGGGCAGTCTTGCCTTCGATCCAGTGGCCCTGTGGTGTATTCCAGTCGGCTTTGCCCATGTCCTGCACATACACGGCCTGCACGGCGCGCACCTGCTCGCCGGCCAGCAGGGTGCTGAACAGCTCCACCGTGTCGCAAAAGAACGAGGGCTTGTCCTGCCCCGCGAAACGCACCTGCGCCTTGGGGCCGGGGTAGTCGGCCAGCAGCATGCCGTCGAGTTCGCAGCTGGTGGTGCGGTCGATCTCCACGGGTTTCAGGGACTGCGCGCTGTTGTCCGCCTGGCTGCAGCCGGTCAGGCCCGTGAGGCCGGTGAGCGTGCCCAGCGATGTGAGGGCCGCCCAGCCCAGCAGTTGGCGCCGTGTGGCGCACGCGCATTGGTATTGGTTGTGGGATTTTTTCGTCATGGCTTGAATCTCCAGCTCGCCAGGCCCAGGGGCACCACGATCCAGCCCGCCATCACCGCGCCCATCAGCCATGGCTTGGCCAGGGCAGGGGGTACGATGCTGGTCAGGCCGTACAGGGTACGCACGTCGTCGAGCGAGAACACGTTGAGGATGCGGAAAACGTCGGCCGGGTTGAGCAGTAGCAGGTAGGCCATGGCCTCGCCGCCCACACTGCCGCCCGTGGCCACCAGGGCGCCCAGCAGCAGCAGGTCAAACACCAGCACAAAAAAGAACCAGGCGGCAATCGCCAGGCCCGAGGCGCGTGTGCGCTCGTGCGTGAGCACCGAGAGCAGCACCGCCATGCTCAGGAACGCCAGCCCCAGCAGCACCGAGCTGAGCATGAAGCCGCCGTAGTGGAACAGCGCAGCCCCGCTGAACTGCCGGACCAGCAACACCGCCACCAGGCCAAACCCCGCCAGCGTCGAGAGCGTGAGCGCCGCCGCCAGCCCCAGGTACTTGCCCAGCAGCAGCTCCAGCCGCGTGATGGGCAATGACAGCAGCAGATCGAGCGAGCCGCGCTCGCGCTCGCCCACGATGGCGTCAAAGCCCAGCAGCAGCGCGATCAGCGGGATGAGGTAGATCACCAGGCTGACCAGGCTGGCGATGGTGAACTCGATGGAGCGAAAACCCACCGTGCCCTGCTGTGCGCCGCCAAAGTAGGCGATGGCCAGCGAGAACACGGTGAACACGAGCGCCACGGCCAGCACCCAGCGGTTGCGCATGCGGTCGCGGAACTCTTTGCCCGCGATGGTGAAGATTTGTTGGAATTCCATGGCTAGCCCTTGCGCAGGTCGAAGTACACATCCTCAAGCGAGGGTTCCTGGATCTGCAGGTCCTGCAGCGCGGTGCCCAGCGGTGCCAGCGCACCCAGCACGGCCATCTTGCTGCCGCGCGGGCAGTCCACATGCAGGCCTTCCGGCGTTTCCGTCCCGGTGACGCCGGGCACGGCAGAGAGCAGCCCCAGCGCGGCAGGCCGGTCGGCCGCGGCCAGCGTGAGGTGGATGGTCAGCGGCATGTGCGCCTGCTCGCGCAGTGCCTGCACGCTGCCCAGGGCCTGCAGCTTGCCGGAGGCCAGGATGGCCAGGCGGTCCACGCGCTCCTGCAGTTCGGCCAGGATGTGCGAGGTGATGACGATGGTCACGCCACCCGCCTGCAGCTCGCGCAGTGTGGCGTAGAAGTCACGGATGGCCTGCGGGTCCAGGCCGTTGGTGGGCTCGTCGAGCAGCAGCACCTGGGGCTCGCCCAGCAGGGCCTGTGCAAACCCCAGGCGCTGGCGCATGCCCTTGGAGTATTCGCGCACGGCGCGGTTGCCCGCGTGGGCCAGGCCCACGCGTTCCAGCAGCGCGGGGCATTGCGTGAGGGGCGCACCCTTGAGGCGGGCAAAAAAGCGCAGTGTCTCCAGCCCGTTCAGGTTGTCGTAGAGCACCACGTTCTCGGGCAGGTAGCCCAGGTGGCGGCGGGCGGCACGAAAATCGCGGCCCTGCACCGTGGCCCCGCCCACCCGGATCTCGCCCGAGGTGGCGGGTGTGAGGCCCAGGATCATCTTGAACAGCGTGCTCTTGCCCGCGCCGTTGTGGCCGATGAGGCCAAAGATCTCGCCGCGCGCGATGCGCAGGTCGATGCCGTCCACGGCGTGCAGTGCGCCGTAGTGCTTGTGCGCGCCCCGCACCTCGATGGCGGGGGGCTCGCTCAGGTCAATGGGGGGAGGGTTGCGTGTCACGCTGAAAATTCCGTTGGGGTTGGTTCGGTTGCATGCGGGGCTTGGGGTCCACCACGGTGGGCACGCGCAGCACCGGAAACTGCTGGCCCACCAGGCGCAGTGCCTGCACGGCAGGGCTGGCCAGCAGCAGCTTGATGGCGGGGTGGCGCCAGGTCAGGCGGTCCACCATGTCGTTGGCCTCGTAGGGCACGTCGCCCACGCCGTTGCCGTCGCGGTCCCAGCCCAGGTAGTTGCTCCAGTGGTTTCCGCCTTCGGTGCCCCAGCGCTCGTCGCGGGCGCCCACATAGCGCACCTGCTCGCGGTTGCCGATGAAGTCGTTGCCTTCAACCTTGTTGCGGGTGGAGCCTGCGGACAGGTGCACGCCCACGGTGTTGCGTGTGACGAGGTTGCCGCGCAGGGTGACGTACTCCACGTCGTAGATGAAGAAGCCCCGGTTGTTCTCGGCCACCACGTTGTTCTCGATCACCGAGTCCTGCATGGTGCGCAGCATGATGCCGTGGTCGCTGTTGCCCCACGCGCGGTTGTTGCGCACCACCTGGTCGCGCACTTCCATCAGCGCCAGGCCGCCCCGGTTGTAGTAGGTGTCGTTGTCTTCCCACAGGTTGTAGTAGGAGTTCATGTAGTGCGTTCCGTAGCGGCTGTGGTGCAGCCGGTTGCCGCGAAAGACCGCGTGGTGCGAAACGTCCACATACAGCGCGTCGCGCACAAAGCTGATGTGGTTGCCCTCGATGCGCGCGCCCGTGGTGTTGTACAGCTGCACCCCGTTGCCACGCTGCGACGAGCCCACGTCGCGCAGGCCGGTGATGGTGTTGTGCAGCACTTGCACGTCGTTGGCCTTCTCGATCCACAGGCCGAACAGGTTATAGGTGAGGTCGTTGTGGCGGACCACGGCGCGGTGCGCGCCAGGGAAGATGTAGATGCCCGCGTTCTGGTCCTTGAGGCTGGTGCCCGAGTCGCGCACGATCAGGCCTTCGATCACCACGTCGGGCGCGGTGACGCGGATGGTGTCGCCCGCCTGGCTGCCGCTGAGCGTGGGGCGGTCGATGCCGCGCAGGGTCAGGGCCTTGTCGATGCGCAGGTTCACGCGGTAAAAGCCCCGCTGCACCTCCACCGTGTCGCCCGGCGCGGCGGCCGTGATGGTGGCCTGCAGGTCCTGCCCCGGGCGAACCTGCACGGTGGCAGCTGCGGCAGGAAGCGCGGTCCACAGTGCCAGGGCCGTGGCAACCGCAGCGAGTGCAAGGGGGGACTTCATCACGCCAGTCCCACCACGGCCTTGATGGCCAGGAAGAGTGCTGCGCCGATCAGCAGGTTCTTGAAGCCCACATAGCTCAGCATGTCCATCACGCCCGCCCGGCGGTACTGGTCGCGCCACCAGGGGCCGTCCTTCACATAGCGCTTGCCTGACAGGCGGATCAGCACCTCGTACACGCTCCAGCCAAACCACCAGCCGATGATGGCGCCCGAAGACAATGTGCCCAGGGCTGTCATCACCCAGGCCACGCTGGCTGCCACGGCGAGCGAGAAGCCCGCGATCTGCAGCGCGCGCCGCGACGCCCAGCCTTCGCGGCTCCAGGGCCACAGGTGGTCCACCAGCTCCAGCCAGATCCAGCGCAGGCCTTGGCTTCCAGCCTTGTGGGCGGGGTGTGCAGGCGTTGTGGGCATGCGTGGGTCGGGCCCCTTGGCGGCCTTGGCCGAAATCTGGTCCTGCACCGTGGCTGGGTGGATCGGGATGAAATAGCCGTTCTTGCCGATGGGCGTGATTTCCAGACCATCTTTCTCGCGGCGCTTGCGTTCCTTGGCCAGGGGCGGGCAGCCCTTGGTGTCGGTGTAGAGAATCATGCAGTCCAGGCAGTGCAGGCATTCGCGGTGGTCGATGCGGCCATCGGCGTCAATCGCCTGTGCACCGCAGCCCACGGCGCAGGCCTTGCAGCTGTTGCAGTCCTGCTTGCGCTTGAGGCCAAACCAGCGGAACGTGCTGGGCATGGCCAGCGAGGCGCCCAGTGGGCAGATGTATTTGCAATAGGGCCGCTCAATGAAGATCGAAACGCCCAGGATGGCCGCCACAAACAGGCTGTAGGGCCAGGCGCGGTTCAGCACACCGACGAGAAAGGTGGTCTTGAACGGCTCCACCTCGGCCAGCTTCTCAGCCAGTCCCATCGAGAACATCGAAACCACCAGCAACCCGAAGAACACCGCGTACTTGATCCACTTGAGCCGGTCGTGCCACTTTTGCGGCAGCTGGGTCTGAAAGCGTTTGAGGCCCAGGGCGCGTGCGATCTTGTAGATGCCCTCCTGCAGCGAGCCGAACGGGCACATCCAGCCGCAGAACAGCCCGCGCCCGAACAGGAACACGGTGACGATGATGAAGATCCAGAACAGGAAGATGAACGGGTCGGACAGGAACAGCGACCAGGTCCACTGGAACAGCAGCGAATGGAACCAGGTCAGCACCTGCGTGATGGAGGGCTGCGCCATGGCGCCAAAACCGATCCAGCCGATGCTGAGTGCCCAGAAGCTGTACTTGAAGCCGTTGACCGGCCACTTGTTCTTGTGGGTGGACAGGCGGGTGAGCTTTTCGCGCAGGGCGTAGACCACGCTCACGGCGACCAGCAGCAGTGCGAACAGTGCAATCTCCAGCGCACGCGACTTCCACACGCGCACCCAGGGGGCGTCGGGCTCGTTGATGGTGGGACGCCCGCCTTGCAGCATGGCGGCGGGCAGCCAGTAGGGCGTGTCAAAGCTGGTGAAGCTGCGCGTGCCCGTGGCACGGTCCACGCGGTTGCCCAGAAAGCTCAGCTTCCACGGATAGGCGGCCGAGAAGGCGGGTGAGCGGATGATGAAGATGACCGATTCGTTGTAGCTGGGTGCGCCTGCGGCCTCGATGCCATACAGGTTGAGCGCGTCCAGGTCGCGGAAGGTGAATGAATCCGCCCCCTGGCGCACTTGCACACGGTCGTAGATGCCGCCGCGCACAAAGCCCGACCCCTTGAACGATTCCTTGCCGCCGGTGCGGATGATGAAGAAGGCGTGTTCGCCCTCCTTGAGCTGCAGGCGCAGGTTGTTCCAGCCGTTGTCGCCCAGCACGCTTTTGCCAATGTCGGGGTGGTTCAGGTCGCCAAACCACAGCTCGATGAACGGGTCGGGGCCCTTGTCCAGGCCCACCTGTTCGGGCAGCACCCGCAGGCGCTGCACAGTGCCTTGTTGCACCAGCTCGGCCCAGCTCAGGCGCCTGCCGGTTTCGGCATAGCGTGCGGGCTCGCGCACCGTGGGTGCGAGGATGCCCACCTGCCGCGCCACGGCCGAGCCCGAGGCCATCATGACCTGGTTCTGCGCGATGACGGTGACGGTGGCGCCCGAGATGGCGTCGAGACCCAGCACGTTTTCATCAGGGCGCGACTGGCCCACCTCGATCTTGTCGGCCACCGACTTGCCCAGGTACTGGGCGTTGAACTTCAGCAGCGCAGATTCAGGGATGCCCAGCAGCAGGATGGGCTCGGAATGCTTGAGCACCTTCACGCCCACAAAGCGGCCTTGCGTGTCCATGCCGATCAGCGTGACCACGGGTTTGCCGGAGTAAGCGGGGGTGTCTGTGATGTCGGTGGACAGCATCACATAGCCCAGCAGCTTCTTTTGCGCGCTGTCGTTGTCGTAAGCCTCTACGTAGGGCGGCTGGCCCTTGCGTTCAGAGAAATGGCTGGCGCCGGGAAACACGTCCTTGCACGGCACCAGCGCGCACATGTCGCGCGCGGTAGAGAGTTCCGCAGGCAGTTCGGCCTCGTAGGCGCCTGCCGCAGCATGCGCGCGCGGCGCCAGCCAAAGTGCTGCCAACAAGACCAGAAGAAGCGTGGCGAACTTCCGACGGAGGGAAATCATGGGACTATCTTTTTGATAGCTGCTAGCGCTTATTCATCAAGCGCTAGCGGCCAATATGATGCGAAGTGGAGCGCAGTCGTCGCAACTGGCGCGCCCCAGGCCAGGGATGCAGAGCAAGGGCCGCCCCGCAGCGAGTGCATCGTCCCCCTTCCCGGCGAAGCCGAGAGAAGGGGGAAGGCGCGCAGCGCCTCAGAGGGATCGCCCTGGTTAACCCTCCACGATCATCCGAGTGCGCATTTCCAAATGCAGCGCATGGCAGAAGTGCGTGCAGTAGCACCAGAACACACCGGGCTTGTCGGCCACGAAGCTCACCGACTTGGTCTCCAGCGGATTCACGATGAAGTTCACGTTGTAGTGCGGGATCGCGAAGCCATGGGTCAGGTCTTCGATCTTGTCCAGGTTGGTCAGGATCAGCGTGACCTCGTCACCCTTCTTGAGCTTGAACTCGCGCAGGCTGAAGGCCGGGGCCTGCGAGGTCATCTTTACGGTGACCTTCTTGCCGTTCCTGAATACGCCGGATTCCTTCGGGTCCTTGATTGCCAGCGGGAACTCGTCGAGAGCGTAGACCTGCTTGGGGCGCACCAGGTCGCGCTTGAAGATGATGAAGTCATGGGGCTCGCCACGCACGGGGTGATCGGCCATCAGCACCATCTTCTCGCCCGAGATGTCGATGAGCTGTTCGTTCTCAGGGTGCAGCGGACCCACGGGCAGGAAGCGGTCCTTCGAGAACTTGCAGCCCACGGCCAAGTACTTGCCGTCAGCGGCTTTTGTTTCTGACTGCGAGGCGTTCAAGTGACCTGGCTGGTACTGCACATCCAGGCGGTCCACCACGTACTTGGCGCTCTTGTCGCCAGCGTGGAACTTGATGGCTGCCTCCACGTTCCACTTCACGACCTGGCTGTCCAGGAAGAGCGTGGTGTAGGCGTTGCCACGGCCGTCGAATGCGGTGTGCAGCGGGCCCAGGCCCAGCTCCACTTCGGCCACGATGGCGGCGTCGAGCTTCTCGAGCTTGCCATCAAAGTAGTCGAGTACCTTGGCCAGCTCGATCACGGTGCCTGTGGGCGAGAGCTTGCCGGCGCAGATGAAGTACTTGCCATCGGGGCTGGCGTTCACGCCGTGCGGGTTCTTGGGCACCGACACATAAGCGGTGAGGGCCGTCTTGGGGTCCTTGTTGGCTTCGTGCGTGCCGTCCACCACGGGCACCTTGCTGGTGCCGATGGTCTTGAACTTGCCAGCCTTCACGGCGGCCTCGATGCGGCCCACGTTGAAGAACAGGCAGGCATCGCGTTCGGCGGACATCATGTCCTCGTACTTCGCGCCCATCTCCACGTTGTACTGGTTGGTGGCGGCCAGCTTGCCGTCGTACGACGTGGCGACCAGGTCGCAGTTGCCGTCGATCAGCACCTGCCAGCGCACTTCCATCGTTTCTGCATCGACGCAGCTGAACATCGAACGGTATTTGCCCGAGTCTTCTGTGCCCGTGTTGGGCAGGGGGATGGCGAATTCACCGCCGCAGAACACGCGCGTGGTGTAGTTGATGGCAGGGTCCACCGGGTCGGCCTTGTCCGGGAAGATGCCGTGGAAGCCCTGCACGTTGGGCAGTTCGGTGATCTTGTCGCAGATGAAATAGTCGAGGCGGATGCGCGCGATGCGGCTGTTGATCTTGTCGTTGATCCAGGCGTAGCGGCCGTCGTAGTTGCCGTCCTTGTACGAGGCATGGGTGTGGTGGGTGTCGGCCACCGTGTACTTCAGGCTGCCATCGGGCTTGGTGCCCATGATGGCCTTGGACTCGTTGGTGATGCCCCAGCCCACCAGTGCGTCGGGCACAAAGCAGGGGATGCGTGTGATCTCGCGGCCCGACGGCAGGCCCAGCACGCGCATGTCGCCCGTGTGGCCACCGCTCCAGAGGCCGTAGTAGGTGTCCAGCTCGCCGGGCTTGAGGTGCGGGTTGGCGCCCGTGCCGGAATGGCCGGCCGCAGGGGCTGCCGGTGCCGGGGCCGCTGGTGTGGCGGCGCTGGGCTTTTCGTTGCAGGCGGCGACGCCTGCGGTCAGCCCGACCAGGGCGGCCGTGTTGATGAAACTGCGTCGGCCCAGGCCAGCAGTGGGAAGGGAACTGTCTTTTCTCTCGGTCATGGTTTTCCTCTTTGGGATCGCTCAGTTGAAAAGGGGTGGTGCGCGTGCAGGGGGGCTGAGCGCCACCTCTGTGCGTGCGGAAAGTGGTGTGTGAAAACGGGGCTGGAAGGTGGGGGCTGCGGCAGTGGTGGTTGCTGCGAGCGGGGTGGTGGGTGGCGTGTCGGCTGCCAGGCACAAAGGGCAATCGAGGCCGATGGCATCTGCCGCCACCAGGCCTTCGGCGGTCTTCACCACCAGCCGGACACCACCGTTGCCAGAGCCGGAGCAGACCAGCTCCATGCCCCGTGGCGCTACCAGCGGCGAAGCCACCGCTGCACCCAGCGCCATCACAAACCACGCCAGCACCCAAAGGCGCAGTGTTCGCAGGGTGTGATGGTTTTGCATGGCATGGATAATAGATTCACGTAATATGAATCAATTTGATCTGGATCATGCTTTGGAGGGGGCCGCATCTGCCCAAAAGTGCCTCTTGCACCTACAGTCAATGCACCGGTCTGAAGCAGTGCCTGTGCAGTGCCCCTAGGGTTTCTCCAGGCCAGGTCCTGGACGCATTTCTCCGTATTTCGCGCGCAGTCGCAGGCCCTCTCAGATATTTGTTAATCCCCGAGAACAGGATGTATGCGATGCAAAAGAAAACCGTGATGGTCGCCGTAGCGATCTTGGCCGCACTGCTGGCCGGTTGTGGCGACAAGAAGTCGGAGCCCACACCGGCTGCTGCACCCGCTGCGGTGACGGCCCCTGCGCCCGCAGCGGCCCCGGCTGCCGCAGAAAATGAACTGGGCAAGAGCGTGTTTGGCAAGACCTGCGCCATGTGCCATGCCGCTGGCGTGGCCGGTGCCCCCAAGCCGGGCGACAAGGCCGATTGGGGCCCGCGCATCGCCCAGGGAAAGGACACGATGTACAAGCACGCGATCGAGGGCTTTACCGGGGCCAAGGGCATGATGCCCGCCAAGGGGGGCTCTGCCAACCTGACCGACGCCGAGGTCAAGGCCGCCGTGGATTACATGGCCGACAAGTCGCTCTGAGCGGAGGCGCCATGCAGCAAGCTTCTCTGCCCCCCCACGGTCTGTCGCGCCGTCGCATGGTGATGGCGTTGCCCTTGCTGGGTGGTGTGGTCTGGGGTGTTGGCGCGTCAGCGGGCGCACGGGTGGTGTCTGAACGCAGCTCGCGTCCCCTGATGGGAACGCAGGTGGATATGGCGGTGGAGGGCGTTGATGGCCCGCAGCTGCGCCGCGCCATGGACCGGGCCTATGCAGAGATGCAGAGGCTGGAGGCGCTCATGAGCCGCTACCAGCCCCGCAGCGTGGTCAGTCGCATCAACCTGGCTGCGGGCGTGACGCCGGTGATGGTTCCGGCCGAGGTCATGGCGGTGCTGCAGAGCGCGCAGCGTGTGTCGGCAACAAGCCGTGGGGCCTTTGATGTGACCGTGGGGGCGTTCAAGTCCTGGAACTTTGGGCCTGGCGAAAAGGTGGTGCCCGAGGCCAGCGAGATCGCGCGGCAACTCCCGCTGGTGGATGCGCGCGGCCTGGTGCTGGATGTGGCAGCAGGCACTGCCTTCCTGGCCCGCCAGGGTATGGCGCTGGACCTGGGCGGCATCGCCAAACTACCGATCCTGGAAGCCGGCATGAACATGTTGCGCTCCGAGGGTGTCGAGAACGCCATGATCAATGGCGGTGGCGACGTGCTGACCCACGGGCTGTGGCAAGGCAGGCCCTGGCGTGTGGGGCTGCGCGACCCGCGTTCCCCCGAGCGCCTGCTGGGTGTGGTGGCCGTGGCGGGCGCCGGTGTGGTGGCCTCGTCGGGCGACTATGAACGCTTCTTCTTCCACCAAGGCCAGCGCCAGCACCATGTGCTCAATCCGCGAACAGGGCGCCCGGCATCGGGCGTGCATGGCGTGAGCCTGGTGGCGCGCGACGTGGCGGCCGTCAACGGACTGGGCGCCGCGCTGATGGTGCAGGGCCCGCAGGCGGGCAGGGCACTGGCGCAGCGCATGCCGGGGCTGGCCGTGCTGATCGCCGGGCAGGACGGTGGTGTCTGGCAGTCCACCGCCATGTCGGCGTTGCTGGAGCCAGAGCCGTCCTGAACCTGCTGCGGTTTAGTCAGCCCGGGGCCTGGGCCTGCTCGCAATGCACCTGCAGCAGCTCACGCTCGGCCAGTGTCGCGCCAAAACGCACGGCGCTCAGGCAGCCGCCCCACACGCAGCCTGTGTCCAGCCCGAGCAGATCGCTGCGGTTGAGCCAGCCCAGCGTGGACCAGTGACCGAAAGCCATCAACGTGCCCGCTGTGCGCCGCCCCGGCACATCGAACCAGGGCATGAGGCCGGGAGGGGCGGCGCTGGCGCTTTCGGTGCTTTCAAAATCCATCACGCCGTCGGCCGAGCAAAAGCGCAGCCGGGTGAGCGCATTCACGATCACCCGCAGGCGATCCGTGCCGGTCAGATCGTCACTCCAGTGGTCGGGGATGTTGCCGTACATGGCGTGCAGAAAATCGGGCAGGTCTGGGCCGCGCAGTACTGCATGGACTTCGTCCGCGTACGCGAGAGTCTCTGCGGCCGTCCAGGTGGGCAGCACACCGGCATGCACCATGAGCAGCGTCTGCCCGGCATGCGTGTGGGCGCGGGCCAGGGTCTGTTGGCACACCCAGTCAAGCAGCGCAGCGCGGTCAGGGGCATCCAGCACCGTGCCCAGCGTGTCGCGCCGCGAGGGCTTGCGCGCGCCGTGTGCGGCGGCCAGCAGGTGCAGGTCGTGGTTGCCCAGCAGGCATCGGATGGTGTCGCCATGGCGCATGCAGCGGCGCAGCACGGCGGCCGAGTCGGGTCCCCGGTTGACGAGGTCGCCCAGCAGGTAGACCGTGTCGCGGCTAGCAGAAAAGCCGATGGTGTCCAGCAGGCGGCCCAGTGCGGCGTCGCAGCCCTGGATGTCGCCGATACAGTAAAGTGCCATGGTGATCTTATTGAGTGAAGCATGGATTTTCTGCTGATCGCGCTGCTGACCCTGCTCAACGGCGTGTTTGCAATGTCCGAGCTTGCCCTGGCGTCGAGCCGCAAGTCGCGCCTGGTCACCATGGCCGAGGCAGGGGACAAAGGGGCGCAGGCTTCTCTGGCGCTGCTCGACAACCCCACGCAGTTCCTCTCCTCCGTTCAGGTGGGCATCACGTCCATCGGTATGCTCAACGGCATCATCGGCGAGGCCGCGTTCAGCGATGACCTGGGTTTCTGGCTGCAGCTGATGGGCATGCCGGACCGCGCCGCCAGCATCACGGCGACGGCGCTGGTGGTCACCCTCATCACCTTTGTCACCATCGTGTTTGGCGAACTGGTGCCCAAGCGCATTGGCCAGCTCTATCCCGAGCCCGTGGCCCGGTTGGTCGCGCGCCCCATGACGTGGGTGGCCAGGGTGGCAAGGCCGTTCGTGCGCTTGCTCTCGCTCTCGACCCAGGGCGTACTCACCCTGCTGCGGGTGGACAACCAGGCGGGGCGTTCGGTGACGGAAGAGGAGATCGTGGCCAGCCTGGAAGAAGGGCGCGATGCGGGGGTGATCGAACACCATGAGCACCAGATGGTGAAAAACGTGTTCCGCCTGGATGACCGGCCCCTGACCTCGCTCATGGTGCCGCGCACCGACGTTCGCTGGCTGGATGCCAGTCTTTCGGTGGCCGAGGGGCTGCGCAATGCGGGCAGTGGCGGGGTGCGCGGGGCGCATTCCTGGTACCCCGTGTGCCGCGGGTCACTGGATGATGTGGTGGGCCTCCTCAGCGTGGCGCGCTTGCTGGAACTGGGCGCCGAGGCCGAAGGCACCCTGGACCAGCATGCGCAGGCAGCCGCGTTCCTGCCTGAGACCCTCAGTGGCATGGAGCTGCTGGAGCAGTTTCGGGCGCGCTCCGGGCGCATGGTGTTTGTGGTGGATGAATATGGCGTGGTGCAGGGCATCATGACCCCGCGCGATTTACTGGAAGCCATTACCGGTGAATTGCAGCCCGGGGCCGACGCCGACGCCTGGGCCTTGCAGCGTGACGACGGGGGTTGGCTGCTGGACGGCCTGATGCCGGTGACGGAACTCAAGGCGCGCCTGGATATTCGCGATTTACCCGGCGAGGACCGGGGCCGCTATAACACGCTGGCGGGCCTTTTGATGGCTGAAACGGGGCATTTGCCCGAAGTGGGCGAGCGCATTGGGTGCGCGGATTGGATATTTGAAGTGCTGGCACTGGACGGCAAGCGCATCGACAAGGTATTGGCCCAGCCAGAAGGCGGAACCCCTGCTGCCTGAAGCAAGCATCAATACCCGGGTACCCAGCCAGACAGAAACCCTGCATCAATATGGTGCCTTGGGGTTAATGCAAAGAATTTTGAATGAAATTCTGAAAGCGCTTGCACAAAAACGGCACATTATTCTTATAATTCGG
Organism: Acidovorax sp. Root267; assembly: GCF_001429215.1. Lineage (NCBI taxonomy): Bacteria > Pseudomonadati > Pseudomonadota > Betaproteobacteria > Burkholderiales > Comamonadaceae > Acidovorax > Acidovorax sp. Root267. The sequence continues at coordinate 8,535 of NZ_LMJC01000030.1, read as the reverse complement.
CTGTCTTTCACCCTTATCTAAAATCCAGACACCATGACCAGCTACAAAGAACTGTTGAAGCAGCGCGAAGCCCTTGAGCAACAAATCAGCGAAGCCCGGCGCCGGGAACTGTCGGACGCTGTGTCGCAGGTCCGTTCACTGGTGGCCGAATATGGTCTGACCGCACAGGACGTGTTCCCTGCTGGTAAGGCGGCTGGCAAGACGGGGCGCAGTTCCACGGCGGGCACCAAGGTGGCTCCCAAGTACCGCAATCCCGCCACTGGTGAAACCTGGACGGGCCGTGGCAAGGCGCCCAAGTGGATTCAAAACGAAAACCGCGAAAAATTTGTGATTTAAGCGCTTTCGCCCCGTACCCTCAAAAAACCCGCTTCTGCGGGTTTTTTATTGCCTGGCTATTGGGGCAAGGCGAGACGAAAAGATAGAAAGCCGAACGGCCTCATTTGCTGCACAGGTTGCATGCAAGGGGGCGACGAGGGCCTGCGCGGTGGGTTCATGTGCAGTCCCGGGATTTATCGGTACTGCAGTGCGCTTCAAGGAATCCGTTGTCCGGCATGTGCAACCCTTGGTTTTGCACGGCGGGCAATGCATGCACTTCGACAGCGCATGGGATTGTGCTCAGCCTTCTGCACTCTGAGTGTTTTCGAGGGCGATCTTGCGCAATACCTGCGCCGTGAAATCGTCGGCCGGAAAGAATGACTCCACGGCCAGTTCCTGCAGGGTCACATCCACCGGCGTTCCGAATATCGTGGTGGTGCTGATGAGCGAGAGCATTCCGTGCACGCTCTCAAAACAGAACGGCATTACCACACCCAGCATTTCACCCGCCAATACCAGGGCATCGGATTCAGCCGGGGCGGGGTATTGCTGCAGTTCCGCCTGCAGTGCGATCAGTGCGGGGTCGGCCGTGGCCTGTATCTGCTGGCGCAGGCGTTCAAACAGGTGCGCCCGCCACTGCGCCAGATTCGCGATGCGCGGCGCCAGCCCCTGGGGGTGCAGGCTCAGCCGGAACACGTTGACAGGGGGCGCCAGCAGTTCTGGACTGACGTGGGCAGACAGCAGGGCCAGCGCGGCGCGGTTGGTGGCCACCACGTTCCAGCAGCGGTCGATGGCAATGGCGGGGCAGGGTTCGTGGCCCTTGAGCACCAGTTCCACCGCCTGGCGCGCCGCGGCCAGCGCAGGGTCGTCCAGCGCGCGTTCGCGGTACATGGGGGCGTAGCCGGCGGCCACCAGCAGGGCGTTGCGCTCACGCAGCGGGATGGCCAGGCGTTCGCACAGGCGCAGCACCATGTCGCGGCTGGGGTTGGTGCGGCCGGTTTCCATGAAGCTCACATGGCGCGTGGAGATGTCCGCCTCGTCGGCCAGCTCCAGCTGGCTCAGGTGCCGCTGCTGGCGCCAGGTGCGCAGGTGGTCGCCAAACGAGGTGGGCCCCGCCGGTGCCACGCGGTGCGGCAAGGGATGGCGCGGGGAGCGGTGCGATGAAGGGGCGGTGGAGGTCATGGCTGCCATCCTAGGCGCAAACTGCGCACGGGCCATTACCTGGCAGGTCATCGACGCGGTGCGCCAGGGCGGGAACGATGGAGCCTTCTTTCTTCCTCAACCAAGGAGCTTTCCATGTTCAAGCTGATGTCCTCCCCCCGATTCCTGCGTGCCGTGGTCTGGTTCGATGCCTCCACGGGGGTTCTGCTCGGCGCCCTGCACCTGCTGCTGACAGCGCCCCTGGCCGAGTGGCTGGGCCTGCCGCCCGGGCTGCTGCAGGTGACGGGCGCCATGCTGCTGGGCTACGCCGCCTTGGCCATTGCGATTGCGCGGTCCGAGCCCATGCCCCGAGGCTGGCTGTGGGTGCTGATCGTGGGCAACTTTGCCTGGGCGCTGGCCAGCCTGGCGCTGCTGCTGGGCTCCACGCTCACGCCCACCTTGCTGGGTCAGGCCTATCTGTTGGTGCATGTGGTGTCGGTGGCCATGCTGGCAGAACTGCAGTGGATGGGGGTGCGCCGCCTGCCAACGTGGGCTGCGGCTTGAGGGGCATCGATTATTTGCTCCTGAAAATATAGCTTAATACGCTTGTCCATCAAGCGCCAGGGGCATTTTTGATGCAGATATCGGACACGAGCGGCGTGGATCGGACACCCCGACCACGCCGCAGGGGCCTGAGGGCAGGGCTCGCATAGCCCCACGATTGCACCGTCATGCAGGACTGCCAGAATAGGCCTTGTTGCCTTTCACAGGAGTTCGCCATGGCCGTATCACGCAAGTTGTCGCCCAAGCCCGCCCGCCACGCGTTTGCCAACACCCTCAAGAGTTTCAAGACAGCGTCTGGCAAAGAAGGCCAGTTCTACTCGCTGCCCGCGTTGGCCAAACAATTCCCCCAGATCCGCCGCTTGCCCGTATCGATCCGCATCGTGCTCGAATCGGTGCTGCGCAACTGCGATGGCCGCAAGGTGACGGCCGAGCATGTCAAGGAGTTGGCCCATTGGGCGCCCAATGCAGACCGCAAGGACGAGATCCCGTTCGTGGTCTCGCGCGTGGTGCTGCAAGACTTTACCGGCGTGCCGCTGCTGGCCGACCTGGCCGCCATGCGCAGCGTGGCCGTGAAGCTGGGCAAGAACCCCAAGAAGATCGAGCCGCTGGTGCCCGTGGACCTGGTGGTGGACCACTCGATCATGGTCGACCACTACGGCAAGAAGAATTCGCTCGACCTGAACATGAAGCTTGAATTCCAGCGCAACCGCGAGCGCTACGAGTTCATGAAGTGGGGCATGCAGGCCTTTGACACCTTTGGCGTGGTGCCCCCGGGCTTCGGCATCGTGCACCAGGTCAACCTCGAATACCTGGCGCGTGGCGTGCACAAGCGCAAGGACAACGTTTACTACCCCGACACCCTGGTGGGCACCGACAGCCACACCACCATGATCAACGGCATCGGCGTGGTGGGCTGGGGCGTGGGCGGCATCGAGGCCGAGGCCGCCATGCTGGGCCAGCCTGTGTACTTCCTCACCCCCGATGTGGTGGGCTTTGAGATGACCGGCCAGCTGCGCGAAGGCGTGACGGCCACCGACCTGGTGCTCACCGTGACCGAGCTGCTGCGCCAGCACAAGGTGGTGGGCAAGTTCGTCGAGTTTTTTGGTGAGGGCACCCGCACCCTGGCGCTGCCCGACCGGGCCACCATTGGCAACATGGCGCCCGAGTACGGCGCCACCATGGGATTCTTCCCGGTGGACGAGAAGACCATCGACTACTTCCAGGGCACGGGCCGCACCAAGGGCGAGATCGAAGCGTTTGAGGCCTACTTCAAGGCCCAAGGCCTGTTCGGTGTGCCGCTGGCGGGCGAGGTGGACTATTCGCAGGTCGTCAAACTCGACCTCGGCAGCGTCACCCCCAGCCTGGCAGGCCCCAAGCGCCCGCAGGACCGCATCGAGCTGGGCAAGGTCAGCAGCCAGTTTGCCGACCTGTTCAGCAAGCCCAATGCACAAAATGGATTCAACCGCCCGGCCGAACTGCTGCACACCCGCCACCATATTCACCGGGGCCAGGACGTGGTGCAGCGCGCAGCGCCCAAGGACAAGCCCGCTCCTGCCGGTGCACCGCGCTCCCTGGCCGAGATGGAGAGCAACAAGCCCGCTTTGGCCACAGCCCACGCCGACGCCACGGCCGTCATGCCCACCAAAGGTGCCGACCCCACGGTGGGCAACGGTGACGTGCTGATTGCCGCCATCACCAGCTGCACCAACACCAGCAACCCCAGCGTGCTGCTGGCCGCCGGCTTGCTGGCCAAGAAGGCGGTGGAGGCCGGGCTCAAGGTGCAGCCGCACATCAAGACATCGCTCGCGCCCGGCTCGCGCATCGTCACCGAATACCTCACGCAGACGGGCCTGCTGCCCTACCTGGAAAAGCTGGGCTTTGCGCTGGCGGGCTACGGCTGCACCACCTGCATCGGCAATGCGGGCGACCTCACGCCCGAGCTGAACGAGGCCATCACCAGCAACGACCTGATCTGCGCGGCCGTGCTGTCGGGCAACCGCAATTTCGAGGCGCGCATCCACCCCAACCTCAAGGCCAACTTCCTGGCCAGCCCGCCGCTGGTGGTGGCCTATGCCATCGCGGGCACGGTGCTCAAGGACCTGATGACCGAGCCGGTCGGCAAGGGCAAGGGCGGCAAGGACATCTACCTGGGCGACATCTGGCCCACCAGCGACGAAGTCCACGCCCTGCTCAAGTTCGCCATGAACGGCAAGGCCTTCCGCGAAAACTACGCCAAGGTTGCCACCGACCCCGGCAAGCTGTGGGAGAAGATTTTGGGCGTGAGCGGCACCGCCTACACCTGGCCCGCCAGCACCTACATTGCCGAGCCACCGTTTTTTGCCCAGTTTGCTCTTGAAAAAGGAGCTGCTAGCGCAGACCCATCAAGCGCTGGAGGCCAAAATGATGCCAAACTTCCGTCGGTGATCGGCGCGCGCATCATGGCGCTGTTTGGCGACTCCATCACCACCGACCACATCTCGCCCGCAGGCTCCATCAAGGAAAGCTCGCCCGCCGGCCAGTGGCTGCGGCAGCATGGCGTGATGAAGGCCGACTTCAACAGCTACGGCGCGCGCCGGGGCAACCACGACGTGATGGTGCGCGGCACCTTTGCCAACGTGCGCATCAAGAACCTCATGATCCCGCCCACGGCCGATGGCTCGCGCGAAGAGGGGGGGGTGACCGTGTTCCAGAACGAAGGCGCGCTGCAGGGCGAGAAGATGTTCATCTTCGATGCCGCCATGCAGTACATGGCGCAAAAGACGCCCACGGTGATCTTTGCGGGTGAGGAATATGGCACCGGCTCCAGCCGCGACTGGGCCGCCAAGGGCACGCAGCTCTTGGGCATCAAGGCCGTGGTGGCGCGCAGCTTTGAGCGCATCCACCGCTCCAACCTGGTGGGCATGGGTGTGCTGCCGCTGCAGTTCAAGGCGGGCGAATCGTGGGAGACATTGGGCCTCACGGGCAACGAGGTGATCGATGTGGTGCCCGACCCGGCGCTCACACCACAAAGCGATGCGCAACTCGTCATCCGCCGCGCGGACGGCTCGCGCCAGGAAGTCACCGTCACACTGCGCATCGACACGCCGATCGAGGTGGACTACTACCAGGCGGGTGGCATCCTGCCGTTTGTGCTGCGCCAGTTGTTGCAGGGCTGAGGGTGCCCCCGCCCGCGGTGCACTGGCAGGGCACCGCCATCGTTGGCAACGGGGCTTCGGCCCCGTTTTGCATGGGGCTGCCAGCACAGGTGCCGGGCACGAATGTAAAAAAGTGGGCAGAAAGGCTTGGCATGCCGAAACAGTGGGCAGGCAAAGGCGGGCCGAGACCCGGTCCGCGTGCCATACACGTGCGCCTTACTCGTCGATACACTTGTGACGCTATGTAGAACTCGGTAGAAATAGTCCCCACCCGCTTGCGCCGTCCATTGTTCTTTGAGTCCATGCCGCCCCTGCCTTCTCCCCACCGCTCCCCGCCTGCGCGTTCGTCGCTGGCGGATGCGCCCGCCGTCACGGTGGTGCTGGTGGTGGCTGCGTTGGCGCTGGTCATCGTGCCACTGGCCCAGATGCTGGGGGAAGGGGCAGGTTCCCAGCACGGACTGGAGCCCTTCATGGAGCTGGTGGCGGTGCTGCTGGGGTTGCTGGTGGTGTCGGTGTCCCTGCATACGCTCGAAATGTCCGAGCAGGCGCGGGCCAACGTGCTGGTGGCGGGTTTTGGTGTGGCTGCGGCGTTCAATTTCCTGCACGGCATGCTGGCGCATTCCACACCGGTGCACCTGCCCCCGGGCACGGCCCACATCTCGCTGTGGCTCAGCAGCTGGGCGCGCGTGGCCGAAGTCGTGACCTTGTTGCTCACGGCCGCGAAGCTGATGATGCCAGGCCCGGCCAAGGTTTGGCTGGCGGCGTCTGGTGCGCTGGCGCTGCTGCTGGTGGGCTCGGCCATGGGGCCCTTGCCTGGCTGGTTTGCCACGGCGGCTGGCGGCGCGTTGCGGCAGTACCTGGCGTTCGTGCTGGTGGTGGCGCTGGGCGTCGCCGCTGTCTGGCTCTACCGCAGCCCGGGTCGGCGCGAGCGGTTGTTTGCATGGGCGGCGGGGGCCTTTCTGGGGGGCGAGTTGACGGTGGGCCTGCTGGGTGGGCATTCGCCTGTGGGCGGGCCTTTGGCACACGCGCTGCGGGTGGTGGCGTATGCGCTGCTGTACCAGGCGGTGTTCAATGCGGGCATCCGCATGCCGTTCGCCCGCGTGCAGGAGGCCGAGCGTCGCTTGCGCGAGAGTGAGGGGCGCCTGTCGATGCTGGGGCGCAACCTGCCCTACAGCGTGTTGTTCCAGGTGGTGCGGGAGCTGGATGGTCGCTCGCATTTCGTGCACATGGGTGATGCCATCGAGCGGCTCAACGGGGTGACGGTGCAAGAAGTCATGGACGACTTCCGGGTGTTGTATCGCCAGGTGCTGGCCGAAGACATCGATCGGCTGCGCGAGGCCGAGCGGCAGTCCTATCTGACCATGACCAGCCTGGAGGCCGTTTTCCGCGTGCGCCGTACCGATGGCCAGGTGCGCTGGATGCACCTGAGCTCGTCGCCCCGCCTGCTGGAAGATGGGCGCGTGCTGTGGGATGGCGTGCAGACCGACATTACTGCCCACCGCCTGGCCGAAGAAGCGGCCCACGCCCACGAAGCCCTGATGGCCAATATGCTGAGGCAGGTGCCCGGCGGGGTCGCGCGCCTGGACCGCGATCTGCGGGTGCTGTATGTCAATGAACAGCAGGCCCGCTGGCTGCACCGCGAACCTGCGCAGTTGCAGGGGCAGCTGCTTCGGGAGGTGCTGGCGCCCGAAGTGATGCTGCGGATGCAGCCCCACTTCGACAAGGCGTTCGCGGGCGAGAAAGCCGTGTTTGAAAACCGCATTGACGGACCCGATGGCGCCCAATACCGCCATACCACCATTGCACCCGAATCCGTGACGGACCAGGGCGTGCCTGCGGTGGTGCTGTTCGCCTATGACCTCACCGACCTCAAGCGCATCGAGCAGGAACTGGCCCACCAGAAGGCACACCTTGCACGCGTGGTCAATGCCATGCCCGACATGGTGTTCCTCAAGGATGCCGAGGGTGTCTACCTGTCTGTGAACCCCGTGTTTGAGCGTTTTGCGGGCCGGCCGGAGCGGCAGATTGTGGGCTGCAACGATTTTGATCTGGTCGCACCATCTGAGGCCGAACGCTTTCGCAAATACGATCAACGCGCCATGCAGGCTTGGCAGCCTCTGGTGTACGAGGAGGCGCTCACTTTTGCCGAAGACGGCTACCAGGGCCAGTTCGAAACCATCAAGACCCCCATCCGCGACCTGCATGGCCGCGTGACAGGTGTGCTGGGCGTGTGCCGCGACATCACGGACCGAAAGCGAGCAGAACAAGAGATCGAACGCCTGGCCTTCTTTGACGCCTTGACGGGCCTGCCCAACCGCCGCCTGCTGCTCGATCGNGACATCACGGACCGAAAGCGAGCAGAACAAGAGATCGAACGCCTGGCCTTCTTTGACGCCTTGACGGGCCTGCCCAACCGCCGCCTGCTGCTCGATCGCCTGCAGCGCTCCATCGCCGCCTGCCAGCGCACCAGAAACCTCGGCGCCCTGCTGTTCATCGACCTCGATAACTTCAAGGACCTCAACGACACCCTGGGCCACGACATGGGCGACCAGCTCCTGGCCCAGGTCGCCACCCGCCTGGTGGGCAGCGTGCGCGAAGCCGACACCGTCGCCCGCTTTGGCGGCGACGAATTCGTCGTCATGCTCGAAGCCCTGGCCCCCGACCTGCAAGACGCAGCCACCCAGGCAGAAACCGTCGCAGAAAAACTCCTGGCCAGCCTGAACCAGCCCTTCGAACTGGACGGCGCCCAGCACTACAGCACCCCCAGCATCGGCATCACCCTCTTTGGCGACGAACGCCTGACGGTGGACGAACTCCTCAAACGCGCCGACCTGGCCATGTACCAGGCCAAGGCCGCAGGGCGCAACACCCAGCGCTTCTTCGACCCCGACATGCAGGCCGCAGTCAACGCCCGCTCCAACCTGGAAGCCGACCTGCGCCAGGGCCTGGCCCGGGGTGAACTGCTCGTGCACTACCAGCCCGTCGTGGACCACCAGTCCCAGCTCATGGGGGCAGAAGCCCTGGTGCGCTGGCGCCACCCTCAGCGCGGCATGATCAGCCCCGGCGACTTCATCCCCCTGGCCGAACAGACCGGCCTCATCCTCCCTTTAGGCCAATACGTACTGCAGACCGCCTGCGAACAACTGCAGCGCTGGGGCCAGCACGAAGCCACCGCCCACCTGTCCATCTCGGTCAACGTCAGCGCCCGGCAGTTCCGGCAACCGGGCTTCGTGGCAGAAGTGCTGCAGACCCTCAAGAGCCACAACGCCGACCCCCGCAAACTCAAACTCGAACTCACCGAAAGCCTGCTGCTGGGAGACATCGAAGACACCATCGCCCGCATGGTGCAGCTCAAAAGCGAAGGCGTGGGGTTTGCGCTGGA
>NZ_LMJC01000029.1:0-518398 GCF_001429215.1 Acidovorax sp. Root267 | reverse complement strand
GTGAGCGTCCAGTCATCCCATCTTGACCCGCCGGACGCGGTTCAGTTGGACTGCAACTGTGCTCCGACGTAGGCAACGCACTCCACGAGGTTGAGTGCGGCCAGCAGCAAGAACTTCTCGGCGTCAGTTCGCACGCGCAGCAGCTCGTGCCGGCCAAGGTGGCCGTACACGAACGCAAGCAGGTAGCGCTCGGGGTGGTCGACGCAGAACTTCGCGATCATCTGCTCGACGAGGTCTGGCGGCGTGCCCTCGGTGCACTTCATCGTCGCCGTCAATCGCTGCAAGCAGGTTTCCTGGACGTCTTCAGAGATCGTTGGCAAGGCGTGCCCGCAGTGCTTCATGGCCTGGAAGGCGACCAGCAGAACGTGGATCGGCACTTCAAGCTGCAGCATGTCGACCCCGTAGCGGGGCAACACGAGGATGGAGGCCAGCAGGTTGGGCTGCTGGACGTAGATTTCGTCAGCCAGCTCAACCTTCTGTTGCGCGCTCAAGCCATCGACGTCGATGTTCGCCCGGACCATGACGTCCTGCGTGAGCAAGGTCATGGTGCCGCGTCGGACGCTGGCTGCCATCGGTGCGCCAGCAAGTCCTCTATCTGGCTGGCACGCTGCGTCGGCAGGCGCGCCAGCACATCGCGCAGGTAGGCCCAGGGGTCATGGCCGTTCAGGCGCGCTGACTGCACCAAGCTCATCACCATGGCCGTGCGTTGGCCGGCCAACTCGCTGCCGGCGAACAACCAGGCCCTGCGCCCCATTGCCCAAGGCTTGATCTGCCGCTCCAGGTGGTTGTTGTCGATCGCGACTGCGCCGTCCTCGAGGTAGTGCGTCAGCGCGGTCCAGTGGCCGAGCGTGTAGTCGATGGCCTTGGCCGCTGGGCCGCCGTCGAGCACCAGACGTCGTTCGAGTTCGAGCCATTGTTTGAGCTTGGCCCACAGCGGCTTGGCGAGTTGCTGGCGCTGCGACTTGCGCTCTCCGTCGCTCATGTCCTTGAGTTCGGCCTCGACCGCATAGATCCGCGCATAGCTGCGGATCGCCTCGCCGCCGATCGGGCTCGTGCCGACGTGCGCCAGTTCCTCGAACTTGCGGCGTGCATGCGCGACGCAAGCCGCGCTGATGCGGTCAGAATGGATGCGCGGGTCGAGCACGCTGTCGTAGCCTGCGTAGCGGTCGGACAGCAGCGTTCCGGACCAGCGCCCTCGACCCTGCCGCACGTCGCCCGCGAGGAAGGCCTTCGGGTACTGCGCGCCACGGCCCAGGCAGAACTCATAGACCACGCCGGGCACGGCGTCGTGCCAGCTCCTCGCGTAGGCCCAGACGTAGGCCTTGCGCGTCTTGCCGGCGCCGGGATCGAGCAGCGCCACCGGCGTCTCGTCGGCATGCAGGACCCGACACGCGAGGACGAAGGCCTTGTGCACCTCGTAGAGCGGCTCCAGCGCCGTGCCAGCCTGGCCGGCCCAAGCCGCCAGCGTGGAACGCGGCGTGTGGACGCCGCTGCGGGCGTTGATCGCCTCTTGCCGGTAGTACGGCAGGTGGTCGACGCAGCGGCTGATGAGCGTGTGCGCGATGAGGCCGCTAGCGGCCATGCCACCCTCGATCAGCTCCGGGATGGACGGCGCCTGCTTGAGGATCTGGCAGCAGCGGCAGGCCCACTTGCCGTAGATGTGACGATGCACGAAGAACTCGGCCGGCACGATGTCCAGCCGCTCACTCATGTCCTCGCCGATGCGCGTCATCGGTCGACCGCAGTCCAACTCGGGGCAGTTGGTGCTCTCGGGCTCATGACGGTGTTCGACGCGACGCAGGTGCTCAGGCAATTGCTGACGGCGTGGTCGCCGTGGCGTGGCCTTTGGCTTGGCCTCGACAGTGGTCGCGGCGGCTTCGTCTCGCAGCTGCTCCAGCTGCGCACGCAAGCTCGCCTCGTCCTCGGCGATCGTCTCCTCGAACAGGCGTCGCTGGTCGGCGTTCATCGCCTCGGAGCTGGCGCCGAACTTCCAGCGCTTCAGGCGAGCCAACTCGAAGGTGATCTTCTCGATCTTGGCATCGCGCCAAGCGATGTCGCGGTCCTTGCGCTGCAGGAGATCCCTGGCCTGGCCCAGCTCGCGGTCGCGATCAACAAGAGCCTGGTCACGCAAGGCGAGAAGCTGTTCGACATGCTGCCAACGGGCTACCCAGGCCGCCGCTTCGGGCGGGAGTGCCTGCAGGTTGAGCGGGGGAAGATCGTGCGTGCCGAGCATGACGGCATGGTGCTAGGACCCTGTATGCAGCGCATCGGAGAAAGCACGAATTGCATCGACGCTGGCGCGGTCGAGTGCCAGCGTCGATGTTGCTGTCAGGCCCGCGTGATGGTGCTCAATTCGGGTAGCCGTTCCCACGGCAGGCCGAGGACCAGCGCGTCGAACTGCGCGTTGGTGAGCGACAAAGATACGGGCGATGTCGTGGTGGCCGGCACCCAAGCGAAGCGCCCCGCGTTGAGTCGGCGTGCCGCGCACCACACGCCGAAGCCGTCGTGCACCACAAGCTTGATGCGGGTGCCCCGGGCGTTCGCGAACAGGTAGCCGTGGTGGGCCTGCGCTGCGCCAAAGACCTGGACCACTCGGGCGAGCAGCCGGTCGGCGCCGGCGCGCATGTCGACCGGCTCGGCCGCAACCCACATGGCGTCGATGCGGATCATCGGAGCAGCTCGCGCATCCAGACCGCGCAGTCGCTGGCGGCACCTGCCGGCCAGATCACCGTGACCGTCGTCGGTCCACGCCGCAGCTCGATGCGAATGTCTGGGGCCGGAGCCGGTGGCGCCGGTGTCGGCAAGCTGACCGGCACGAAGACGGTCTTGGGCTCTTGCGCCTTGGTCCCATCCACGACGTTTGCGCGCACGACCTTGTCTCTTGGCTTCAGCTGTGCCTCATGCACCCACCGACGCAGCAGGTTGGCGTTGATGCCGTGGGCCATTGCCACTGCGGCCATCGACATGCCAGGCTGCGCGCAAGCCGCAACTGCATCGGCCTTGAACTCGTCACTGTGCATGCGACGCCGCCGGCCACTGCCGGTTTGTTGATCGGGGATAGTGTTCACGTGTCCACCAAGAGTTGAGGTGGACACGAGGCTCCTATGACTCTAGCGAGTGTTCAAGATGGTCGGACTGGACGCTCACAGTGGCCCCGCCATACAGGCCAGGCTTGGCATCGGCAGAGGCTGTCCCTTTTTTGTTTCTTTTTTCAACGGACNAAAAGCCGCAACTGCATCGGCCTTGAACTCGTCACTGTGCATGCGACGCCGCCGGCCACTGCCGGTTTGTTGATCGGGGATAGTGTTCACGTGTCCACCAAGAGTTGAGGTGGACACGAGGCTCCTATGACTCTAGCGAGTGTTCAAGATGGTCGGACTGGACGCTCACAGTGGCCCCGCCATACAGGCCAGGCTTGGCATCGGCAGAGGCTGTCGGCGCGCAGTGGACGCCCGCCTCGTTTGCCTTCCCCATGGTGCGGTTTCGCAGACCCTGCCGCCCCCCGGGCAGCGCAAAGCCAGGCGTGGCTTGCCGAACAGGTTTCTGGGAGTTGTGTGTAACGGGATCGGACGGGTTTTGAGCGTCGCGAAGCCGCCGGGCAGGGCGGCCCTGGGTGCTGTCATCCCAGGACCCCATGTCGCCCAAATGGGGGACATACAAATGGACACGACTCAGATAGTCTTTCCCGGCCTTCAAGGGGAGGGCGGGGTTTGGACTTTGTACACGTTCGGCCGGTTGGCGTCCCCTGTTCAATCTCCACATCGCAAGACCATGACGAAACCGACGAACCGCGCAGCCCCAGTCCGCCTCCCCTTCGCCGCCATACGCGCGTCCGCTCCAACTCCCGCGTATCGGCTGGTCCGTCCGGCGAGCCTTGGTCTCGCAGCCCTCCTTTGGCAGATCAACGCCGGCGCTGCCGTGGGCTGGAATGTCGATGCATCCATGGCCGCCCCCAGAGCGCAGCATGCAGGCGCTTTGATGGATGATGGTTCGGTCGCTGTTTTTGGTGGCGTCAATCGGAATGGATTCGTCGGAGGCAGCGAGCGCTATGCCGGGGGGGCTTGGACCTCTCTGGGGCTCCATGGGATTCAGGGCAATGTGACGGAGGCGGTCACGCTGGGGACCGGCCATGTGCTTGTCCGATCGGACGGCAGCCTGAGCGCACGGCTGTACGACCCTGTGGCCAACACCTGGGCTCCCGGGGGGACGCAGACTGTATTTCGCAGCCTGCCGTCGATGACGCTGCTGGCCAACGGCAAGGTCCTGGTGGCGGGGGGCACTAACCTCGCCACAGCAGAACTGTACGACCCGCAGACCCGCAGCTGGACGGCGACAGGCAGCATGTCGGTGGTGCGCCGTGCACACGGGGCTGTGCTGCTGCGCGACGGCCGCGTTCTGGTGGCTTCAGGGTTCAATAACGTCGCCGGCGAAGTGCCGGTGGCTGAAATTTATGACCCTGCCACTGGCACTTGGACGGTGGTGGCTCCCCCGCTGGTGCCGCGCCACTATGCCAGTCTGACCCTGCTTCCGGATGGCAGGGCGCTTCTGGCAGGGGGATTCACGGCGGGTGGCGTCACCACGCATGCAGAAATCTATGACCCGTTGTCCAACACCTGGACCGTCACTGGTGCCCTGAGCTTTGCCCGCAATGGTGCAATGGGTTCGCCGCTGGCCCATGCCACGGTGCTTGCCTCAGGCCGGGTGTTGATGGCTGGTGGCTCGGATGGTACGAGAAACACGCAGCCTGCCGCAGAGCTCTATGACCCCGCATCGGGCACGTGGGCGGCCGCTGGGTCGATGGCGACGGGTAGGGAGAATGGCACGGCCAACCTGTTGCCCAACGGCGACGTGCTGCTGGCGGGTGGATACAACAGCAATCCCACCCTGACCTTTCACAGCACGGTCGAACGTTACACACCGGCCGTGCCCCCGGGGCCTGCTCCGGTGCTGGATGTGCTGCCGCTGCTGCAACGCGCCGGTGCGGCGCTGACCTTCACGGGCACCGATTTCAAGGGCGCTACGGGCACAAGCACGCCCCAGCTCCAGTTGCAGCGCGCAGAGAACGGAGCGATCCATACGTGGTCCCCGGTCAGCCATACCGCCAACAGCTTCACGTCGCCCGCCCTGGGCACTTTGCCGGCCGGGTTGTACATGGCGCGGTTGGTCGTGGATGGCGTGCCCTCCGTGGCACGGCTGGTCCGGTTTACCGACCCTGTTGGTACACCCATGGGCACACCAGGCGATGGGCAGGCGACCGTGAGCTGGGCGCCGCCCGTCGACACCCGTGGCAATCCGCCGGACGGTTACATCGTTACCTCCAGCCCCGCCAGTGCGGGTTGCACCGCCACGGCGCCTTTGACGGTTTGCACGGTGCCGGGGCTGGCGAATGGCACCCCCTACACCTTCACGGTGCAGGCGCAGCACCCCAATGGCCCAGGGCCCTTGTCGGTGGCCTCTGCGCCTGTGACGCCTGGGACTCGGCTGTACAGTGGGCCTACGCCGGGGGGTGGGGGCACCATCAACGTAGTGGTCGGGGGCGGTGGGGCTACCTGCACCCTGATTGGGGTGGACACCTACGCGACGACACCCCCCGCAGGCGCACCGCCACAGCTTTCTTTTCCGTATGGCGTATTCCGGTTTCGGGCCAGCGGCTGCGTGAATGGAAGCACGCTTCAGGTCGCCATCACCTACCCGAACCCTCTTGCGCCGCAAACGGAGTTCTGGAAGCATGGTCCTGCAACTCCCGCAGCTGCAGCCACATGGTTTGAATACCCCGGGATCACGCTCAGCCCTGATCGCAGGACGGTGACTTACTCCATCACCGACAACGGGGTGGGCGACAGTGACAGCGCCAGCGGTGTCATCCTGGACCCGTTTGGCGCTGCGGTGCTTGCCGGAAACCCTGTCGCGGTGCCCACGCTTTCTCCCGCCGGGCTTTCACTCACAGCCTTGTTGCTCGCTGCCTTGACGGGCTGGGGCCGCAGGGCGAAGCGCTTCGGAAGATAGCGCCCTCGCAGCGGCCGGGCAATGCTGGCTGCGCGCATGCAAAAGCCCCGACATCACTGTCGGGGCTTTTCACTGTGAGCCCCAGAACCTGCCCTGGGGCCTCGTTCATGGCATCCGATGCGGTGAGGGCTCTCACAGTTGGTTATCATTGAAGCAGTTTTTTGGAGGCAGCTCTGGGGACCACTGGCTTGTTTTCAAAGTCGTCGTTTTCAGCGTTTGTGCGGGTTCTAGGCGTTCTTTGGTAGAGCCCCCGCCACCCAATAAAAGCCCTTGATTTTTGCCAATCAAGGGCTTTTTCCATTCTGAATGCGGCGCTGGGTTGTGCCTTGGGTGTGCTTTTTACAGGGCGCCTCTCCAGCGCCTCGGTTGCTCGAAACGGGTTTTCCCGCGGCGCCGCATTCGATGTTTGTACCCACCCAGGCAGCCGCCTGTGCGTGCAGACCCTTCCCCATCGTTTCGACATTTGACCCATGCCCCTTTTGAAGGACACCACCCTCGGTATCGACTTTGGCACTTCCAACTCCGCGATGGCCGTGCGCCAGGGGGCGGGGTTGGCGCGGATGATTTCGCTGGAAGGGAGTGCGCACACACTGCCCACCGCGTTGTTTTTTAATGCCGAAGACCATCGCACGCACTTTGGCCGGGATGCCGTGGGGCAGTACCTGGCGGGCACCGAAGGGCGCCTGATGCGGTCGCTCAAGAGCCTGCTCGGCAGTGCGCTGCTGCAGGACAAGACGGCGGTGCACAACAAGATGGTGAGCTACCAGGACATCATCAGCCTCTTCTTGCGCATGCTGGTGCAAAAGGCGCGCGATGAGCTGGGCGGCATGCCCGCCCGGGTGGTGATGGGGCGCCCGGTGCATTTCGTGGACGGGGATGCCGACCGGGACCAGCAGGCGGAAGATGCGTTGCGCCAGGCGGCACTGGACGCGGGGTTTGCCGAGGTGTCGTTCCAGCTGGAGCCGATTGCCGCAGCGCTGGACTACGAGCAGCGCATCGCGCACGAGTCGCTGGTGCTGGTGGTGGACATTGGGGGCGGGACGTCGGACTTCACGGTGGTGCGGCTCGGGCCTGAGCGCATGGCGCGCGCTGAGCGCGGCAGCGACGTGCTGGCCACCACCGGCGTGCACGTGGGTGGCACCGACTTTGACCGGCGGCTGAGTCTGGACCTGTTGATGCCCTTGCTGGGATTTCGGCATACCGGGCCCACGGGGCGCGAGGTGCCCAGCCGGGTGTTCTTTGATTTGTCCACCTGGCACCTGATCCAGTGGTTGTACTCGCCGCGCGCGCTGCGCGATGCGCAGAACCTGCGCACGGACTATTCAGACGCACGGCTGCACGCGCGGCTCATGCGGGTGCTGCACGAGCGCCTGGGGCACCGCATGGCCAACACGGTGGAGCAGGCCAAGATTGCAGCCTCGCTGGCCGATGCCGAAGCGCCCATGCCACTGGACTGGATCGAGGCTGGACTTGGCGCCGCCGTGACGCCGGAGGGACTGGCACAGTTTCTGTTGCAACCCCTCGAACAGGTGGTGGCCTGCGCGCACGAATGCGTGCAGCTGGCGGGCCTGGGTCTGCAGGGGCTTGATGCGATCTATCTCACCGGGGGCTCGTCGGCCCTGCGGCCGCTGCGCCAGGCGCTCAAGGCCGCGTTTCCCGCTACCCCGCAGGTCGAAGGCGATCTGTTCGGCGGGGTGGCGGCCGGATTGGCAGTGTCGGGGCGATAGATCTGGAAGAGGTGCAGCGGCGCCACGGCCGATGGGGGAATTCGCGGTGGCCGGCAAACATGCTATTAAAAAGATAGCTTTTTGCGCTTTTCTATCAAGCGCCGGGGGCCAATTTGGCATCAAATCCGGGCTTCATCAATCTCCGGCGTCGCCTGCTTCGTCTTCATCATCCGCACCGCTGCGCTTCCACGCCAGGGCCGTGTCGTACAGCACGTTGCGCGATGCACCCGTGATCTCGGCGGCCAGGCGCACGGCGGTTTTCAGTGGCAGCTCCTGCACCAGCAGGCGCAACACGCGCAGGCTGGCGCCATCGTCGCTGGCTACCGCCACCGGGTGCAGCAGCACCACAAACTCGCCGCGCGAGCGCTGGGGGGCGCCGTCGAGCCACGCCGTCAGCTCACGGGCGGGCCGTGTGGTCACTTCCTCGAACTGTTTGGTCAATTCCCGCGCCAGGGTTACCGGGCGATCGCCCAGCACCGCCAGGGCCTGGGCCAGTTCGTTGATGCGGTGGGGGGCTTCGAGCAGCACCACGCAGCGCGGCTCGTGGGCCAGCTGCTGCGCAATCACCGTGGCGCGTTCGGCATTCTTGACGGGCAGAAAGCCCGCAAACACGAAGCCGCCATGTTCGGTGCTGTGGGCCACGGCGCCTGCCACGCTCAGCGCCGTGGTGATGCTGCTGGCGCCGGGCAGGGGCACGGCACGCAGGCCGGCCGCCTGCACGGCGGCCACCAGCCGGGCACCGGGGTCGCTCACGCCAGGCGTGCCTGCGTCGCTCACATACACCACGCGCTGCCCCTGCTGCAGACGCTGCACCACGTTCTGGGCAGCCTCGGCCTCGTTGTGCTGGTGCACGGCCAGCAACTGCGCGGCACCTTTGTCGATGCCGTAGGCGCGCAGCATGGATTGTGTATGGCGCGTGTCCTCGCAGGCCACGGTGTCGGCCATCTGCAGCACATGCAGCGCGCGCAAGGTGATGTCGGCCAGGTTGCCGATGGGCGTGGCCACCACGTACAGGGCGCCCTCGGGATAATGCTGCGCAGCCGCCGCTTCGCGCGCGGCGCCCTGGGCTGAAGCGAAAGATGCGCTCAATGAAATTCCTTGGAAAGAGAAAACCGGCGGGGGCCCCCGGTCTGGCTGCCAAAACCACCACCACGCGTGAACGCGGCAATGTTGCGGAGGACCAGGCCCTGGCCCATCTGCAGGCAGCCGGCCTGCAACTGGTGGTGCGCAATTATCGGACGCCCGGGCGTGGTGGTGGCGAGATCGACCTGGTGATGCGCGAACGGGACGGCACGCTGGTGTTTGTCGAAGTGCGCAGCCGTGCAGGCAATGCCTTTGGGGGCGCTGGGGCCAGCATCAGTGCCACGAAGCAGCAGCGCATCATTTTTGCAGCCCGGCACTACCTGCTGCGCATGCCTTCCCCGCCGCCCTGCCGCTTTGACGTGGTGCTGGTCGAGGCATCGACGCAGTGGCTCAAGGCGGCCTTCGATGCGCAGTAGGTGCGTCCGTCCCCCATGGCCATTTTGGGCGCCAGCGCAATGCCGGTGACTACGGTTTGCTACAAAAGCTGTAACACGCGGCGGGTATCATCGGGCCCTCATGCTTGAGCAACGCATCCAACAGCATTTCATCGACAGCGCCGACCTGAAGTACCAGGCCGCGCAGGTTTTGAGCCATCCCATCGCCGCCGCCGTGCAGGCCGTCCTGGCCTGTGTGACCAGCGGGGGCAAGGTGATGGCCTGCGGCAATGGCCCCTCGGCCGCCGAGGCCCAGCAGTTCGCCGCGTTCTGTGTGGCCGGTTTCGAGCGTGAGCGGCCCGAGCTGGCAGCCCTGGCCCTCACGTCCGACAGCACCTTGCTCACCGCTGCGGCGGGCGGCAGCCACGATGCCGCGCAGCAGTTTGCCCGCCAGGTGCGGGCGCTGGGCCAGGCGGGGGACGTGCTGCTGGCCCTGTCGGTCACCGGCAACGACGCCAACCTGCTGGCCGCCGCCGAAGCCGCCCACGAGCGCGACATGACCGTGGTGGTGCTGGCTGGCCGCACGGGCGGCAAGCTGGCCGCCATGTTGCGCGAGACCGATGTGTTGATCAGCGTGCCCCACGACCGCGCCGCACGCGTGCGAGAAGTCCATGCCCTGGTGCTGCATTGCCTGAGCGACGGCGTGGACGCCCAGTTACTTGGTGAACAGGAGATTCCGCTATGAAGCAAACAACCATGAACCGTACCCAGCGCACGGTGTGCACCATGCTGGCCGCTGCCGCTCTGGCGGCGGGCCTCTCGGCCTGCGCGCCGTTGATCGTCGGAGGCGCGGTGGTGGGCGGCGTGATGGCCGTGGACCGCCGCACGACCGGCACGCAAATCGAAGACGAAGGCATCGAGCTGCGTGCCGCCAACCGCATCCGCGAAACCCTGGGCGACCGCGCCCACGTCAACGTGACCAGCTACAACCGCCAGACCCTGCTGACGGGCGAGGTGCCCAGCGCCCAGGACCGCCAGACTGTCGAGCAGATCGTGTCGCAGGTGGAGAACGCGCGCTCGGTGGTCAATGACCTGGCCGTGTTGCCCGCCAGCAGCCTGAGCCAGCGCTCCAACGACACCTTCATCACGGGCAAGGTGCGCGCCAGTCTGGTGGACGCCCAGGACATCTCGGCCAACTCCTTCAAGGTGGTGACCGAGCGCAACATCGTCTACCTGATGGGCCGCGTATCGCAGCGCGAGGCCAACCGAGCCACCGAGATCGCCCGGGGCGTGAGCGGCGTGAGCAAGGTCGTGCGCGTGTTCGAGATCGTCTCGGAAGAAGAGCTGCGCCGCATCGCACCGCAGCCCGCGCCAGTGACCACGGACAACAGCGCATCGCCCGGCGGCTGAAAGCAGTCGGTCGGTCAGGCTCGATAGCCTGCACAACCGCTGAACAAAAAATCCCGGCGCGCACCAAGCGGCCGGGATTTTTTGTGGGCGGCTCACACCGAACGCGGCGGCGAAGAACTGGCGCTGCATGCCCCACTTGGGGCTGAGCCCTGCGGCTCCAAACCTGCCTGCGCAGGCTTGGACAGGCCGAAGAGGCCGCGCCTCTGGCGCGTGTCGCCAAGGCGCCGCAGGTAACTCAGGGGAACCGGCCAGGGCGCCTACTTCAGCCTTTTGACAAGGCTCGACGTGTCCCAGCGGTTGCCGCCCATCTTCTGCACATCGGCGTAGAACTGGTCCACCAGTGCCGTCACGGGCACGCGTGAGCCGTTGCGCTTGGCTTCGTCGAGCACCAGGCCCAGGTCCTTGCGCATCCAGTCCACGGCAAAGCCAAAGTCGAACTTGTCGTCCACCATGGTCTTGCCACGGTTGTCCATCTGCCAGCTCTGGGCTGCGCCCTTGCCGATCACGTCGAGGACTTGTTTCATGTCCAGGCCCGCGTTCTGACCAAACGCCACCGCCTCGGACAGGGCCTGCACCAGTCCGGCAATACAGATCTGGTTGACCATCTTGGCCAGCTGGCCCGCGCCGCTTTCGCCCAGCAGCGTGAAGGCGCGCGAGAACGCCATGGCCACCGGCTGGGCGGCCTCGAAGGCTGCCGCATCGCCACCACACATCACGGTGAGCAGACCGTTCTGCGCACCGGCCTGCCCGCCCGACACGGGCGCATCCACAAACTGCAGGCCCAGGGCCTTGGCAGCTGCGTGCAGCTCGCGCGCCACCTCGGCCGACGCGGTGGTGTGGTCCACGAAGATCACGCCCGGCTTCATGCCCGCAAACGCGCCGTCGGCGCCCAGCGTGACCGAGCGCAGGTCATCGTCATTGCCCACGCAGCAGAACACGATGTCCGCACCCGCAGCTGCCTCGCGCGGTGTTGCTGCATGTTTTGGCGCCTTGGCGCTTGCGTACTCTGCGCACCAAGCTATCGATTTGGTAGCGGTACGGTTGTACACCGTGACCTCATGCCCCGCCAGCGCGAGGTGGCCAGCCATCGGGTAGCCCATCACTCCCAGGCCCAGGAAGGCGACTTTGCGGGAAGGGGTGGCGTCGTAGTTTCGGGGGTTGGTGCTTGGCATGGAAATGGTTCTTGTAAGAAAAGGCCGCCATGTCGGCGGCGTTTGAAACTGGCGCGGCCTGGGCCAGTGGACGCCGTGGAACTGGCTTTGCCAGGCCACTGGCGTCGTCCCCCTTCCCATCGCGCAGCGATGAGAGAAGGGGGAAGCGGCGCAGCCGCTCAGGGGAGTGTCACACGATCGCGAAGTGCTCGGTACCCGATGCAAGGTCGGGCGACTTGGCGCGCTGGCTGTTGAGCTTGATCTGCAGGCGCAGGTCATTGAGCGAGTCGGCGTTGCGCAGCGCATCTTCGTACGTGATCAGGTTGGCCTCGTACAGGTCGAACAGCGCCTGGTCAAAAGTCTGCATGCCGAGGTTGCGGCTCTTCTTCATGATCTCCTTGATTTCGTGGACATCGCCCTTGAAGATCAGGTCGGAGATCAGCGGTGTATTGAGCATGATCTCCACGGCGGCTGCCCGGCCCTTGCCGTCCTGCTTGGGGATCAGGCGCTGCGACACCATGGCGCGCAGGTTGAGCGACAGGTCCATCAGCAGCTGCGGACGGCGCTCTTCAGGGAAGAAGTTGATGATCCGGTCCAGCGCCTGGTTGGCGCTGTTGGCGTGCAGCGTGGCCAGGCACAAATGGCCGGTTTCCGCAAAGGCCACGGCATGCTCCATGGTTTCGCGGTCGCGGATTTCGCCCATCAGGATCACGTCGGGCGCCTGGCGCAGCGTGTTCTTCAGGGCTGCTTCCCAGCTGTCGGTGTCCAGGCCCACTTCGCGCTGCGTGACCACGCAGTTCTTGTGCGGGTGCACGAATTCCACCGGGTCTTCCACCGTGATGATGTGGCCGAACGAGTTCTCGTTGCGCCAGTCCACCATGGCGGCCAGCGTGGTCGACTTGCCCGAGCCCGTGGCACCCACCAGGATGCACAGGCCGCGCTTGGCCATCGTGACTTCCTTGAGCACCTGGGGCACGCCCAGTCCGTCGATGGTGGGCAATGTGAGCGGAATCGTCCGCATCACCATGCCAACCTTGCCCTGCTGGATGAACGCGTTCACCCGAAAGCGCCCGATGCCCGCGGGCGAGATGGCGAAGTTGCACTCCTTGGTGCGCTCGAAGTCCGCCACCTGTTTGTCGCTCATCACTGCGCGCGCCAGCGTGAGCGTATGGTTGGGCGAGAGTGGCTGGGGCGACACTTTGGTCACCTTGCCGTCCACCTTGATGGCGGGCGGAAACTCCGCGGTGATGAACAAGTCGCTGCCGTTGCGGCCCACCATCAACTTGAGCAGGTCATTGATGAATTTACTGGCCTGATCGCGTTCCATCAGAGTTTCTCCCGGGTCTGTTCGTCGGTCGGTCGACCGTGGGTCTTGGTTCGCCGCATCATTACTTCTGGTTGTCGCTCAGGCGGGCACTCACTACACGCAGGCGCAGCGACAGCTTGCGGGCCAGCAGCGCAATCAGGCTGGCGGCCAGCTGCGGGTCCTTGGTCATCATGTCGTCCATGGCTTCGGCGCTCAGCACGGCAATTTCGCAGTCCGTGAGCGTGGTGCAGGCCGAAAAGCGGATGCCGCTGTCGAGCAGCGACATCTCGCCCAGGATGTCGCCGGGCCGTGTCTCGGCCAGGCGCAGTTGCTCGCCCCAGGGCTGCACGCGGTCCACGGCGATGGTGCCGGTGAGCAGCACCACCATGAAGTTGCCGTACTCGTCCTGGCGGATCACGTCGCGGTTGGACGGAATGGCCGCAAATTCGAAGAAGCGCTCCATGCGCTCCACGGCGTCCTTGTCCAGGTGCGCCATGTATTTGTCCTTGGCCCACAGCCCCTGCAGCAGCTTGCCGCCACGGCTCGTGGGCAGGCGCTTGGCGCCCACTTCCACCGCACGGGCTTCCCAGGGCACCAGCATCGAATCGTCCACGCCCTGGCCGGCAAAGGCCGTGGAGAACAGCACGGAATCCGTGTGATCCTCCGCGGGCTTGCCACCCCGGGTTTTCATTTTCAGAAGGCTCAGAATGCCTTTCATACAGTGCTCCGGTGCGCGGCACATCGTGAGGCCGCTAGGTACATGGGTGGGCGCAGATCAGCCAGGGAAATTCTCAGGAATCTTGGCCTTGGCGCGCGCCTCGGCGGGGCTGATGATGTTGCGCCGCACGAGGTCGGTGAGGTTCTGGTCCAGCGTCTGCATGCCGACGCTGTTGCTGGTCTGGATGGTGGAGTACATCTGCGCGACCTTGGCCTCGCGGATCAGGTTGCGGATGGCGCTGGTGCCCAGCATGATTTCGTGTGCCGCCACGCGGCCCGAGCCATCCTTGGTCTTGCACAGCGTCTGCGAAATCACGGCCTGCAGCGATTCGGAGAGCATCGCACGGACCATTTCCTTTTCTTCGGCGGGGAACACGTCGATGATCCGGTCGATGGTCTTGGCGGCGCTGGACGTGTGCAGCGTGCCGAACACCAAGTGGCCCGTTTCCGCCGCCGTCATGGCCAGGCGGATGGTTTCCAGGTCGCGCATTTCGCCCACCAGGATGGCGTCCGGGTCTTCGCGCAGCGCGGACTTCAGCGCGGCCGCGAACGACAGCGTCATCGGGCCCACTTCACGCTGGTTGATCAGGCACTTCTTGGACTCGTGCACGAACTCGATCGGGTCTTCCACCGTGAGGATGTGGCCGTACTCGGTTTCGTTGAGGTAGTTCACCATGGCTGCGAGCGTGGTGGACTTGCCCGAGCCCGTGGGGCCGGTCACCAGCACGAGGCCGCGAGGTTTGAGGGCCAGGTCACCGAAGATCTTGGGTGCATTGAGCTGCTCCAGCGTCAGGATCTTGCTCGGAATGGTCCGGAACACGGCGGCCGCGCCGCGGTTCTGGTTGAAGGCGTTGACCCGGAAACGTGCCAGGCCTTCGATTTCGAACGAGAAGTCGACCTCGAGGAACTCTTCATACGTCTTGCGCTGCGAGTCGCTCATGATGTCGTACACCATGGCATGCACCGTCTTGTGGTCGAGCGCATCGACGTTGATGCGCCGCACGTCGCCGTGGACCCGGATCATGGGCGGCAGGCCTGCGGAAAGGTGCAGGTCGGAGGCCTTGTTCTTGACGCTGAACGCGAGCAGTTGGGTAATGTCCACGGAGTCCCTCTATCGTTTGGTACGCTTGCCAAACATTATGACCACGATTGCTAACAACCTCCAACAGGTTCTGGGCAGGATGGCGCAGGCATGCAAAGCTGCCGGGCGCGATCCGGCCGGCGTTTCCCTGCTGGCGGTTTCCAAGACCTTTGGCGCCGACGCCGTGGCCGAGGCCGTGGCCGCCGGCCAGCGCGACTTTGGCGAGAACTACATCCAGGAAGGGGTGGACAAGATCGTCGCCCTGCGCACTGCCCAGCCCGGCGTGGCGCTGCAGTGGCACTGCATCGGGCCCATCCAGAGCAACAAGACGCGCCTGGTGGCCGAGCACTTTGACTGGGTCCACACGGTGGACCGCCTGAAGATCGCCGAGCGCCTGTCGGCCCAGCGCCCGGAGCACCTGGCGCCGTTACAAATATGCGTGCAGGTCAACATCGATGGCGGCCCCACCAAGTCGGGCGTGGCGCCGACTGAGGCCTTGGAATTGGTCCGCGCTGTCGCGAAACTGCCACGGCTGGTGGTGCGCGGGATCATGAGCATTCCGGACCATGCTCCTGAATTTGAAGCACAACGCGCCCTTCATGCGAGCGCCAAGGCGCTTTTCGACCAGATAGCGGCGCTGCAGGAACCCCGCCTCGAGCGCTTCGACACCCTGTCCCTGGGCATGACGGCCGACCTGGAGGCCGCCATCCACGCCGGCAGCACCCTCGTGCGCGTGGGCACCGGCATCTTCGGCGGCAGAAACTAGAGGGCAACCCCCTGTGGCGCTGCGCGCCTCGGTGCTGGCCGCCGCAGTCGGCAGCTCTTCAGGCCGTCCAAGCCTGCGCAGGCAGGCTTGGAGCCGCGGCCCTCAGCCCCTTCTCTCGAATTGCTACGCAATGCGGGAAGGGGGACACCGTCAGCGCTGCGGGGCGGCCCTTGCGCGGCGGTCACTGGCTTGAAGCGTGTCGGTATTGAACGGCACGGGGAAAAGGCGCACGTAGGGGGGCGCCGCTCCTGCCTTACCTGCCGGTGAAACGCCCCACGCAGTCCAGCGCCGCTGTCACATCCGCCTCGCTCACATCCAGATGCGCCACCCAGCGCAGGCGGGTGGCGACGCCGTACAGGCTGCTCGTCACCCGCACGCCGTGCTCGGCCAGCCAGGCCGTGAAGGCCGGGGCCACGTCCGCGTGCAGGTCGGTGAAGAGGATGTTGGTCTGCCAGGGGTGGACCGTGATCTTGCCCTGCAGCACCGGATGGCTCTGGTTGATATCGCTCAGCCCCTGGGCCAGACGCGCCAGGTTGGCGTGGTCGTCGGCCAGGCGGCGCACGTGGTGCTCCAGCGCGTAGTGGCCCGCAGCGGCCAGCACGCCGGCCTGGCGCATGCCGCCGCCCAGGATCTTGCGGGTGCGGCGCGCCTGGCGGATGAAGTCGCGCGAGCCCAGCACCAGCGAGCCGACCGGTGCGCCCAGGCCCTTGCTCAGGCACAGCGACGCTGAATCGAAATGGCTGCACAGCGCACGCGCCTCGTCGTACACATCGGTGCCGTGGCGCGCCGCATTGGCCGTGGCGGCATTGAACATCCGTGCGCCGTCCAGGTGCATCGCCAGCCCCCGGCTGCGCGCCAGCTGGGCCACCTCGGCGACGTAGGCGGGCGGCAGCACCTGGCCGCCGGTCGTGTTCTCCAGCACCACCAGGCGGGTGCGCGCGAAATGCGGGTCGTCGGGTTTGATGGCAGCGGCGATGTCGGCAATGCGCAGCGTGCCATCGGGCTGTGTCTCGACCGGCTGCGGCTGGATGGAGCCCAGCACCGCCATGCCGCCGGCCTCCCAGCGGTAGGTGTGCCAGCTCTGGCCCACGATGGCCTCGTCGCCGCGCTGGCAGTGGCCCCACAGCGCGATCAGGTTGGTCTGCGTGCCCGAGGGGGCGAACAGCGCGGCCTCGAAGCCCAGCAGCTGCGCCGCATGCTCCTGCAGTGCGTTCACCGAAGGGTCGTCGGCAAACACATCGTCGCCCAGCGGGGCTTTGAACATGGCCTCGCGCATGGCGGGCGTGGGCTGGGTGACGGTGTCGCTGCGAAAGTCGGGCATGGGCGCGGTCCTTGTGGGTCGGGTCAATGAATGCAATGACCGGCCATGGTAGCGGCGCTCCGCGGCGGCTGCCGCTGTGGGGTTACGGCCCCTTCCCAAGCCGCGGCGTCAGGGCCGGTTCATCTTGCAGTCGGTGCCTTGCGCCAGCTCATTGCCGGTGTAGGCCGCATCGGTGCGAAAGCCGTAGTTCGTGCCTTCCCAACCGGCCTTGACCGTCTTGCCGTCCACCGGCGCGATGGTGTTGACCACCTGCGGCAGCAGCAGCTGGTGGTCCTCGCCGCGCATGCGCACGGGGCCCACCACCGAGTCGATGGTCAGCTCTTCCAGCGCGCGTGCCACCTTCACCGGGTCCGTGGACTGGGCCTTGTTGATGGCCGCCGCCAGAAAGCGTGGCGTCATCTCGATGCGTGGTGCAAGGAAGTCCTTGGTCGTCTTGGCCTTGTAGGCCTTGGCCAGCGCATCCACTTTGGGCGTATCGGCCTGGCCCGGGTGCCATTCGGCCACCCAGGTCAGCTGGCCCTGTTTGGCCTGCGACACCGCCAGCACCGTGCCAGGAATGGAGCCCGCGCTGTGATTGAAGTAGCGCAGGTTGTAGCCCGCATCGCCCGCAGCCTTGAGCAGCAGCGTCATGTCCTGCCCCCAGTTGCCGGTGATGACCGAGTCGGCCTCGCTGCTCTTGACCTTGGCGAGGTAGGGCGCAAAGTCCTTCACGCGGCCGATGGGGTGCAGCGCCTCGCCCACGAACTGGATGTCGGGCCGCGCCAGACCCACCATTTCGCGGCCGTAGTGCGCCCACTGCTTGCCGTGCGCGTAGTCCTGGTTCAGCAGATACACCTTCTTGATGTCCGGCTGCTTCTTGATGTAGTTGGCAATGGCCTTCATCTTCATGGCCGTGTTGGCTTCAAACTGGAAGTGCCAGAAGTTGCACGCCTTGCCCGTCAGCTCGGGGTCGATGGACGAGTGGTTCAGCACCAGGATCTCCTTGCCCGGGTTGCGCTGGTTGTGGCGCGCTGCGGCCTGCACCAGCGCCGTGACCACCGATGAGCCCGAGCCGCCGGTCACGATGGCCTTGGCGCCCTGGTCGATGGCGGCCTGCAGCGCGCTCTGGCTCTCCTGCGCCGAGAGCTTGCTGTCGAACTGCAGCAGCTGCAGCTTCACGCCCTTGAGCACGCCACCCTTGGCGTTGATGTCCTCGATGGCGTACTGCGTGTGCGTGAGCATCAGCTCGCCCACGTTGGCGAACGGGCCGGACAGCGGGTCGATGTAGGCGACCTTGAAGGTCTCCTGCGCGCTGACGGCCGTGCCGATGAGCAAGGCTGCCGCGGCGGCCAGTGGGGTGGTGAGGAAGGCGGTATTCATGGTGTCTTTGTCTCCTGTCGTAGTAAGGTTTGTCTTGGTCTGATGGGGCGCCGCCGCAGAGGGGCGTGGGGTGCTATGCGGTGTCCCGCTTGCGGGTGCGCCGCAGGCCCAGCACGCGCCAAGCCAGTTGTGCCAGCTCCTGCGCCACCTCGTCCTGCGACAGGCGGCCGTCGGGCCGGTACCAGTTGTAGAGAAAGCCGGGCAGGCTGCACGCGGCCAGCGCGGTGATCTTGGTGTCGTTGAACTCGAACATGCCGTCGTCGCGGCCCTGTTCGAGCAGCGCGCACAACTGGTCGTAGAAGTGGTTCGCCAGATGCTTTTGCGCCGCCAGGTACTCGGGCCGGTAGACCTGCGGCTCGCGGTACGGGAAGAACGCCGACGGGTGGTGCGCCAGCGTCGCGCGAATCAGCCGCTCGATGCCCTCCGTCACCTTCACATGCGCAGGCCGGTCATCGTCCGCCGCAAAGTCCATCGCAGTGAAACACGCCACGGCAGGCGCCCACGACAGCGTCTCGAAGATCTCCTGCTTGTTGCGGAAGTAGTAGTACACAAAGGGCTTGGTCACGCCCAGCTGCTGCACGATCTGCTCGATGGTGGTGTTGGCGTAGCCCTGCGCATCGAACAGCGCCTCGGCTGCGCGCAGGATGCGTTCACGCTTCTCGTCCGACCCGGCCGTGGCGGCCTTTTGCCGGCCGGTGGCCTGCACGGGGGGCTGCTGTTTCATGGCTGTCCTTTGTGCGACGGTTGATTTATACCCATGGGTAGCATTGTTCTACCGAGCGGTATATATTGGCAAGACGCTGGCGGGTGCGGCCACCCAGAGAAAACCCTGAGTGGCCGCCAAGAACCAGCGATTCCAGACACCTCGGAGACAACGCCATGCCTTCTGCCGCACCGCAGCTGCCGCTGCACGAACACCTGCGCCGCCACGCGCGCGAAACGCCCGACCGTGTGGCCTACCTCTGGTACGGCCAGCCCCTCACCTGGGCGCAGCTTGATGCGGCCAGTGATGCATTTGCCGCGCGCCTGCAGGCGCTGGGTGTGGGCAAGGGCGAGCCCGTGGCGCTGTTCATGAACAACTGCCCGCAGTACGTGATGGCGCACTACGGTATCCAGAAGATCGGTGCCATCGTCTGCCCCTGCGGGCCGCTGAACAAGGAGCATGAGCTGGAGTACCAGCTCACCGACCTGCAGGCCCGCGTGATCGTCGCGGCCGATGTGCTGCTGCCCGTGGTGGACAAGGTGCGCGCCAAGACCGCGCTGCAGCAGGTGTTTGTGGTGCGCTATGCCGAGCTGCTGCCCGAGGGCGCGCCCAGCATCGACGTGCCCGCCGAGCTGCTGGCCATGCGCGCTGCCATGGCGCCGGTGCCTGCGGGCTGCGAAGACTTCCTGGCCGCCACCCGCACCGGTGCGCGGCCTGCGCCTGTGGCGCTGTCGATGGACGACATCTCGCTCATGACCTACACCTCTGGCACCACCGGGTTACCGAAGGGCGCGATGCTGAGCTACGGCAACGCTACCTTCAAGACCGCCGCATCGGCCGACTGCAACGGCATGACCCCGCACGAGACGCTGCTGGCGGTGGCACCGCTGTACCACATCGCCGGCATGGTGATGGGCGTGAACCTGCCGGTCTACACCGGCGCCACCGCCGTGCTGCTGTACCGTTTTGACCCACTGGGCGTGGCCCAGGCGCTGGAGCGCCACCGCGTCACCTGGTGGTACAGCATCGCGCCCATGAACGGCGCGCTCATGCAGGTGCCCGGCGCACGCGACATGGACTGGAGCGCGCTGCGCCGCAACCCGGTCACGAGCTTTGGCATCACCTTCACCGAGGCGCTGGCCCTGCAGTGGCAGCAGTTCGCGCCGAACTGCATTGCGCACGAGGCGGCCTATGGCCTGTCGGAAACCCACACGGTGGACACCGCCATGCCGGTGGACGCGATCCGCTGGGGCACCCAGGGCAAGCCCGTGCCGGGCAACACCCTGCGCATCGTCGACCCCGACACCGGCGCGCCGCTGGCCGTTGGCGAGGTGGGCGAGATCACCATCCACGGCCCCGGCAACTTCAAGGGCTACTGGAACAAGCCCGAGGCCACGGCCAAGACCCTGCGTGACGGCTGGGTCTACACCGGCGACATGGGCAAGATCGATGCGGACGGCTATGTCACCTTCATCGGCCGTTTCAAGGAAATGATCAAGGTGTCGGGCTACAGCGTGTTCCCCGAAGAGGTCGAGACCCTGCTCATCAAGCACCCCGCCGTGGCCCAGGCCGCCGTGATTGGCGTGCCCGATGCGGAAAAGGGCGAGGTGGTGCGCGCCTTCATCGTCAAGAAGTCCGGCCAGGAGGTGGACGCCGCCGGCCTGGTGGCCTGGTGCCGCGAGAACATGGCGCCCTACAAAGCCCCGCGCGAGGTGCGTTTCATCGACGCACTGCCCGCCACCGGCGCTGGCAAAGTGCTGCGCCGCCTGCTTCGGGATGCGTGAAACACCCCCTGAGTCGCCTGCGGCGCCTTCCCCCTCTCTCTACGCGCTTCGCGCTAGGGAGGGGGACGCTCCCACCGCGGCGGGGCGGCCCTTGCGCGGGAGCCCTGGTGTGGGCCCCGCCAGCTGCAAGCGCTGCGAGGCAAGCGCAGTTCTATGAGTCCATCAATTGGAAGAAAAATGGCCGCCAGCGCTTATCAGTAAATCGCTAAATGCTATAAAAACAGAAGCAAATCATGACCCTGCCCCTCTTTGCCAAAGTCCTGATCGCCAACCGGGGCGAAATCGCACTGCGCACCGTGCGCGCCCTGCACGACCTGGGCATTGCCAGCGTGGCCGTGTATGCCGACGACGACGCCGCCAGCCCCCATGTGCACGCAGCCAGTGCGGCCGTGGCGCTGGGCGCCACCGGCCCGGCGGCGTACCTGGACGGTGCGCGTCTCATCGCCATCGCCCAGGCGCAGGGCTGCGATGCCGTACACCCCGGCTACGGATTCCTGAGCGAGCGCGCCGACTTTGCCCGTGCGTGCGCCGAGGCGGGGCTGCGCTTCATCGGCCCCACGCCTGTGCAGCTCGCGCTGTTCGGCGACAAGGCGCAGGCCCGTGCGCTGGCGCAGCAGGAGGGTGTGCCGCTGATGCCCGGCACGCAGGCGGCGGTGACGCTGCAGGAGGCGCAGGCCTTCTTTGCGCAGCATGCCCATGCCGGCATCGTCATCAAGGCCATCGGCGGCGGCGGCGGGCGCGGCATGCGCGCGGTGGCGTCGGCCGATGACTTGCCCGCTGCCTACGCGCGCTGCCGCAGCGAGGCGCAGGCCGCCTTTGGTGTGGACGGCGTGTACGTGGAGCGCCTGATGGGCAACGCCCGCCATATCGAGGTGCAGGTGCTGGGCGACGGACGCGAAGTGATCGCGCTGGGCGAGCGCGAATGCACGCTGCAGCGGCGCTTTCAGAAGGTGGTGGAGATCGCGCCCAGCCCTTCGCTGCCCGCAGCGCTGCGCGAGCGCATCACCACCGCCGCACTGTCCATGGCGCGGGCGGTGCAGTACGAAGGCCTGGGCACCTTCGAGTTTCTGGTGGACTTGGCGTCGAGCGACCTGCCGTTTGTCTTCATCGAATGCAACCCGCGCCTGCAGGTGGAGCACACCATCACCGAAGAGGTCACCGGCGTGGACCTGGTGCAGGCGCAGATCGCGCTGGCCGCGGGCCGCACGCTGCAGGACATCGGCCTCGACCCTGCCGCACCGCCTGCCGTGTTGGGCTTTGCCGTGCAGTGGCGCATCAACGCCGAGACGCTGGACGCACAGGGCAACGCCACCCCCGGCAGCGGTACGCTCAGCCGCTTTGACCTGCCCGCAGGCCCAGGCGTGCGCGTGGACACGCACGGCGCAGCGGGCGCCGCGCCGTCACCGCACTACGACACGCTGCTGGCCAAGCTCATCGTGCACACGCGCAGCCCGCACTTTGCCGATGCGCTGCGTCGCTCGCAGCGTGCGCTGGCCGAGTGCCGCATCGAGGGCGTGGCCACCAACCTGGCGCTGCTGCAGGCCCTGGCCTCTCGGCCTGAGATGGAAAGCCAGCAGGTGCACACCCGCTGGCTGGAGTCCGTGCTGCCCGCATTGCTGGATGCTACTAAAAACATAGCTGCTAGCGCTTATTCATCCAGCGGTAGCGGCCCAGAAGACTATAAAAATACGGTGTCCGCACCCTCGGGCGCCGTGCTCGCCCCCATGCCCGCGCGCCTGGTGCAGCTCAGCGTGGCCGAGGGCGACGTGGTCGCTGCCGGCGCCGAGCTGGCCGTGCTCGAAGCCATGAAGATGGAGCATGTGCTGCTGGCCCCACACGCGGGCCGCGTCGGCGCGCTGCTGGCCGTGGCCGGTGGCTACATCGCGCAGGGGCAGCCGCTGCTGGTGCTGGACGCGGTGGATGAGGCGGCCGATGTCGAAGTGCAGGGCGGTATGGCACATGACCCGCACCACATCCGCGCCGACCTGCAACGCGTGATCGACCGCCACGCCTTCACGCTCGACGCGGCGCGCCCCGACGCCATGGCCAAGCGCCACGCGCAAGGTGGCCGCTCCGCGCGCGAGAACATTGCCGACCTGTGCGACGACGGCAGCTTCATCGAATATGGCGCCCTCGCCATCGCCGCGCAGGCGCGCCGCCGCAGCAAGGAGGACCTGATTGCCAACACGCCCGCCGATGGCATGGTCACGGGCATTGGCGGCATCAATGGCGCACTGTTTGGCGACGAGAAGTCCCGCGTCGTGGTCATGTCGTACGACGCCACCGTGCTGGCTGGCACCCAGGGCGCGCGCAACCACGCCAAGACCGACCGTATGCTCGGCATCGCGCTGGCGCAGAAGCTCCCGGTGGTGCTGTTTGCCGAAGGCGGCGGTGGACGCCCGGGCGATACCGACATGCCCATCGTGGCAGGCCTGCACGTGCACACGTTTGCCAGCTACGCCGCACTGTCGGGCCAGGTGCCGGTGATCGGCATCGCGGCGGGGCGGTGCTTTGCGGGCAACGCGGCGCTGCTGGGCTGCAGCGATGTGATCATCGCCACGCGCGGCAGCAACATCGGCATGGGCGGCCCGGCCATGATCGAAGGCGGCGGACTGGGCGTCTTCAAGCCCGAGCAGATCGGCCCCAGCCGCGTGCAGCATGCCAATGGCGTGATCGACGTGCTGGTGGACGACGAAGCCGGGGCGGTGCAGGCTGCGCGCCACTACCTGTCGTTCTTCCAGGGCCGCACATCGCAGTGGTCTGCACCCGACCAGCGCCTGCTGCGCGCCGTGGTGCCAGAGAACCGCCTGCGCGTGTACGACACCCGCACGGCGATGGCGGGCCTGGTGGACGAGGGCAGCCTGCTGCCGCTGCGCACCGGCTTTGGCGCCGGCATCCACATCGCGCTGGCCCGCATCGAAGGACGCCCCGTGGGCATCCTGGCCAACAACCCGCTGCACCTGGGCGGCGCCATCGACGCCGACGCAGCGGACAAGGGCGCGCGCTTCATGCAGCTGTGCAACGCGCATGGCCTGCCCATCGTGAGCCTGGTCGACACGCCCGGCTTCATGGTCGGCCCCGAGGTCGAGGCCACGGCCCAGGTGCGCCACGTGAGCCGCCTGTTCGTCACTGCTGCCAGCCTGCGCGTGCCCACCTTCAGCGTGGTGCTGCGCAAGGGCTACGGCCTGGGCGCCATGGGGATGACGGCGGGGGGTTTTCATGCCCCAGTGTTCACGGTGGCGTGGCCCACCGGTGAGTTCGGCGCCATGGGCCTCGAAGGCGCGGTGCGCCTGGGCTTTCGCAAGGAGCTGGAGGCCCTGCCCGAAGGCGCCGAGCGCGACGCGCTGTTCGCCAAACTGCTGGCCAAGTCGTACGCCAACGGCGAGGCGCTGCACATGGCCGCCACGCTGGAGATCGATGCGGTGATCGACCCGGCCGACACCCGGGCGTGGCTCGCGCGCGGGCTGGCATCGGCGCAGGTGGGGCCGCTGGGGCACCGTTTCGTGGACACGTGGTGATAAGCTGGCCCGCTGATTTGTTCAACGGAGAGACTGCCCATGCCCGGCCTTTTGCCCGATATCGACCCTGATGGCCTGCTCGAATTTTCGGTGGTCTACACCGACCGCGCGCTCAACCACATGTCCAAGCGCTTCACCGGCGTGGTGCAGGACATTCTGGGCACGCTGAAAGAGGTCTACCACGCCCACACCGCCGTGCTGGTGCCCGGCAGCGGCACCTTCGGCATGGAGGCCGTGGCCCGCCAGTTCGCCAACCGCGAGAAGGTGCTCATCGTGCGAAACGGCTGGTTCAGCTACCGCTGGACGCAGATCTTCGACGCCGACAAGGGCCTGGGCGGCGGCTCGGTCGTGTGCAAGGCGCGCCCGCAGGGCAGCGGCCCGCAGGCGCCCTGGGCGCCATGCCCGGCCGACGAAGTCGCAGCCACCATCCGCGCCGAGAAGCCCAAGGTGGTGTTCGCCCCCCATGTGGAGACGGCCAGCGGCATCATCCTGTCCGACGACTACATCCGCACCGTGACGGCTGCGGCCCACGATGTGGGCGCGCTGTTCGTGCTGGACTGCGTGGCGTCCGGCGCCATGTGGGTGGACATGCAGGCCACCGGCGTGGATGTGCTCATCAGCGCGCCGCAAAAGGGCTGGAGCGGCTCGCCCTGCTGCGCCATGGTGATGCTGAGTGAGCGCGCGCGACAGGCCATCGACGGCACCACGAGCAGCAGCTTTTCGTGCGACCTCAAGAAGTGGATGCAGATCGCCGAGGGCTATGAAAAGGGCCAGCACGCGTACCACACCACCATGCCCACCGACGCGCTGGTGCGCCTGTCCGAAGTGATGGCCGAGACGCGCGCCTATGGCTTTGCCAAGGTGCGCGACGAGCAGATCGAGCTGGGCGCCAAGGTGCGCGCACTGCTCGAATCGCGTGGCTTCCCCAGCGTGGCCGCCGAGGGCTTCAAGGCCCCTGGCGTGGTGGTGAGCTACACCACCGACCCCGGCATCCAGAACGGCAAGAAGTTTCTGGAAGTGGGTTTGCAGACCGCTGCGGGCGTGCCGCTGCAGTGCGACGAAGGCCCGGACTTCAAGACATTCCGCGTCGGCCTGTTCGGCCTGGAAAAGTGGCACAACGTGGACCGCACGGTGGGCCATTTGTCGAAGGCGCTGGACCAGATTGCAGCCGCGCCCTGACATGCGTTGTGGCGCGGCGCGGGGCGTCGTGCCACCGCGCACCTTGTTGGCATGAACAGCAGCCCGCTACCCCCTTCTTCAGACACCACCG
The DNA here is from genome assembly GCF_001429215.1 of Acidovorax sp. Root267. Taxonomy (NCBI): domain Bacteria; kingdom Pseudomonadati; phylum Pseudomonadota; class Betaproteobacteria; order Burkholderiales; family Comamonadaceae; genus Acidovorax; species Acidovorax sp. Root267. Next base: position 492,822 of record NZ_LMJC01000029.1, on the reverse strand, counting down.
AAGACCCGGCACGCGCCCTGCGGCGCGCCAAGCGGCAGGCCCTGGGCTTGTTGCTGCTGGTCACTGCGGTGTTCGTGGCGACCAGCGTGGTCGAGCGCGGACTGTGGCTCAATTGCGTGAAGGCCATGGCCGAGGCCGCCATGGTGGGTGCGCTGGCCGACTGGTTCGCGGTGGTGGCGCTGTTCCGCCGCCCGCTGGGTTTGCCCATTCCGCACACCGCGGTCATCGCGCGCAACCAGGCGCGCATCGGCCGCAACCTGGCCACCTTTGTACGCGACAAGTTCCTGGATGTGCCTTCGCTCGTGTCGCTGATCCGCCGGCACGACCCCGCTGAGCGGCTGGCGCAGTGGCTCACGGCGCCGGGCAACGCCGCGCTGCTGGGGCACCAGGCCACGCGCCTGGCGTCGGCCGCGCTGGAGACGGTGCAGGATGCGCAGGTGGAGCGCTTTATCCAGAAGGCCGCGCGCACGCTGATCGGGCAGGTGGACATGTCGCGCGCCCTGGCGGCGGTGCTCGATACCCTCACGCACAACGGTCGCCACCAGGCGCTGCTGGACGACGTGCTGGCGAAACTCATCGAATTGCTGCAGAACGAACAGACCCGCGCCTGGGTGGCGCAGACCATCGTGCTGTGGCTCAAGAAAGACCACCCGCGCACCGAAAAGCTGTTACCCAGCGACTGGCTGGGCGACAAGGGGTCGGCCCTGCTGGCACGCGCTCTGGAGAGCGTGATGGCCGACGTCGCCGCCAACCCGCAGCATGCCTTGCGCGCGCAGTTTGATGCGGCGGTGCAGCGCTTCATCGAGCGCCTGCGCTGCGATCCGGAATGGGCGCGCAAGGGCGAGGAGATCCGCACCTGGTTGCAGACCGACGCCACTGTGGGCGGCTATGTGCAGACCTTGTGGCTGGACCTGCGAGGTGCGTTGCAGCGCGACCTGGCCGATGCCGATTCGGTGCTTGCGCGGCAGGTGGGCAAGTTGGGGTTGTGGCTGGGGGAGTCTCTGGCGGGGGATGCGGCGCTCAGGCAGTCGTTCAATGATCGGCTGGAACGTTGGGTGGAGGACCTGGCGCCGGATGTGTCGGCGTTCATTGCTCAGCACATTGAGGAGACGGTGCGGCGGTGGGATACCGAGGAGATGACGCAGCTGATTGAGCTGAACATTGGCAAGGACCTGCAGTACATCCGGATCAATGGGACGGTGGTGGGTGGGTTGATTGGGTTGGTGCTGTTTGCGGTGTCGCACGCGGGGGAGATTGGGCGGGCGATGGTGGGTGGCTGAGCCTGTTGAAGCCAGGGCTTGCGCGCTGGTTGGGGTGGCTGCCTTTGCCAAGGGCGGAAGCCGGGACTCGCCCCGGCGGGCGAGGTACTTGTTCTTTGCTTCGCCAAAGAAAAGTACCCAAAAGAAAGGCGACCCCCAGTCTGCGACCCCTGCGCTTCGCTACGGGGCAAACCTGCGGCGGTGCGGTTGCGGGGTGCGCCGTGGAACTCGCTTTGCGCTGCGCGCGCCGCTCGGACAACCACGGCGAGTCAGTTCACGAAGCACGCGCGCTCCGACGCGCATGCTCACCCCGCAACCGCCCCGCCGCAGGCGCAGCCAGCAGGGGTGGGGGAGCCGAACAGCCAAAAGCCGAACAGCCATTCGGGCCATCGCGTTGCTCGGCCGCGCCCGAGCTGTGTCGGCTAGCGTGCCGCCTGATCCGCAGCCATGTTGGCCGCATGTTCTTGCTGCAGGTGCTGCGCAATCTGCGCCCAGGCCAGCTTGGCGTCGGCGTCTTGCGCCCAGGCATAGCAACTGGCGATGTGCATGGCCGTCACCGCATGGTGGGGGTCGAGCGCAAAAGCCACCTCGCACTGTAGTGCCGCCTGTCGCCACATGGCAGTCGCATCTTCTGATCCTTCTTTCTGCAGCGCATGGGCTTCGGCCACCCACGCCTGACCCAGGCGAAACGCTGCTGCGTGTTGCGTGGGGTCGGCTTCGTGCGCCCGTTGAAACAACACCCCCGCCTGCCGCCACAGCGCTCGCGCTGCGGCAAAGTCTTGCGTGGCCACGGCCTGTGCCTGGGCGACTAGGGCGTTGCCGGATTGGAGGAAGGTATTGGGGGAGTCGCTGAGCATGGGTTTGGAAGAAGGATGGAGGGGGCGGATTGTCGGTGGTTTTGCTGGATGCTACCGGGCGATAGCTGCCGATGGCACCAGAGAAAGCAGCCGCTCACCGGCAACATGTGGAACCGCTGCAGAATGCGCACGCTGGGGCAACCCGTTAGGCCCGCACAGTAACAACGCCTCCGCGCCCGTATGCCAGGAAGTTGTCTTCGGCAAGGAACAGTCGTCGATCCGCTTGGCGCGATACCCGGGTGTTCATCCTGGCGACTACGTCGGCGCGCACGTTGATCACTGGTTTCAATGGTGTGCCGAGAATTCCAATGAAGCCCGCCTTCTTGCTAATGGGGAAAAACAATTCAGTGTTTTGCGTTAGGAACGATGGGTGACCGTGGAAGCCGTGTTCCATAACTAAGGAGAACGGGTAGTCAGAGGTGATGAACGAGCTGTCCTCTGGAGCTATCAGTACAGTCCAAGTGCGTTTGCCGAGCGCTGTCAAGAGTTCATCATGCGCGCGAAACTCTTCACGCAAAGTACCTTCGTTCCCAAAGTCGATGATGTAGTGTCGACCTTCGACGAACTGACGTGCGCGCTCGTAGCTCACATCTCCTTTGAACTCTTCGTCAGTCTGTTGAGCCAACGAGAGATGGTGCTCCCAATTGGCCTGAGATGCTACAAGCCACTTAAGTTTCTCGTCTGCGACGCGTGTTCGAGCACTGTTCAAGTTTCGTCTAGATTTTGGGTTCTGCACGATCACCAAACTCAGAAGATTGAGTATCAGATTGTGGTCCTCATCACTTGGGAACTCCCTTGATTCAGTCACACGACGAATTGCTTGTATGGCTCTATCCTCTATTGGGGCTAGGGCGTTTTCGATTGCATCTGGTGGTAGACCCTCAATATCTATGCGCTTGAAGTCCTTCTCGACCGCAACATTCAATGGCGACGTCCGAAAGCTCCTACTTTCCTGGAGGTCCAGGACGTGCAGCATTCCATCTTTTCGCCCGGAATCAGTGAAGCCGGCTAGATAACCCTGGGGGAGAAAATGATGTCGGCGGGCGACTGTCGGCATAACTTGGGATTCTTCGTGTTGAACGCGAGTGATGGCTTTGTAACTCTCACTTGGACGGCGGTCCTTGGCTCACTGCGGGCGGCGCCGGGGGCGGCATCGTTCAAAACCGCGGCAAATCCGGATGCTTGATCTGCCCCCCTCGCACCAACATCTTCCCGTACTCCGCACACCGATTCAGCGTCGGAATCACCTTCCCCGGATTCAGCAACCCCGCCGGGTCGAACGCATGCTTCAACCCAAACATCTGCGCGTTCTCCTCCGCAGAAAACTGCACACACATGCTGTTGAGTTTTTCCACGCCCACGCCGTGTTCGCCCGTCACCGTCCCGCCCATGGCCACGCTGGTCTCCAGAATCTCCGCGCCAAACAGCTCGCAGCGGTGCAGTTGGTCGGCATCGTTCGCATCGAACAGGATCAGCGGATGCAGGTTGCCGTCGCCGGCGTGGAACACGTTGGCGCAGCGCAGCTGGTATTTCTTTTCCATCTCCTGGATGGCCAGCAGGATGTCCGCCAGGCGCTTCCTCGGGATGGTGGAGTCCATGCACATGTAGTCGGGGCTGATACGGCCGCTGGCGGGGAAGGCGTTCTTGCGGCCACTCCAAAAGCGCAGGCGCTCGGCCTCGTCCTGGCTGACCGAGATGGCGGTGGCGCCGGCAGCGCGCAGCACCTCGCTCATGCGGCCGATTTCTTCTTCCACTTCTTCGGGCGTACCGTCGCTTTCGCACAGCAGGATGGCTTCCGCAGTCAGGTCGTAGCCTGCGTGCACAAAATCCTCGACGGCGGCGGTCATGGGCTTGTCCATCATCTCCAGGCCTGCGGGGATGATGCCGGCCGCGATGACGGCGGCCACGGCGTCGCCCGCTTTGCGCACGTCGTCAAAGCTGGCCATGATGCAGCGCGCCAACTGGGGCTTGGGGATGAGCTTGACCGTCACTTCGGTGGTCACGGCCAGCATGCCTTCGCTGCCGATCACGGCGGCCAGCAGGTCGTAGCCGGGGGCGTCGAGTGCCTCGCTGCCGAATTCGACGGGCTCGCCTTCCACCGTGAAGCCTTTCACCTTGAGCACGTTGTGCACGGTGAGGCCGTATTTGAGGCAATGCACGCCGCCCGAGTTCTCGGCCACGTTGCCGCCGATGGTGCAGGCGATCTGGCTGCTGGGGTCGGGAGCGTAGTAGAGGTTGTAGGGTGCCGCCGCTTCGCTGATCGCCAGGTTGCGCACGCCACACTGCACCACGGCCGTGCGGCTTTCGGGGTTCAGGTCGAGGATGCGGTTGAACTTGGCCAGCGACATCGTCACGCCCATGGCGTGGGGCATGGCGCCGCCCGACAGGCCCGTGCCCGCGCCCCGTGCCACCACGGGCACCTGCAGCCGGTGGCAGACCTGCAGCACGGCCTGCACTTCGTCGTAGGTTTCAGGCAGGCACACCACCAACGGGCGCTGGCGGTAGGCGGTGAGGCCGTCGCATTCGTAGGGCGTGGTGTCTTCGGTGTGCCAGAGCAGCGCGTGTGCGGGGAGCACACGCCCCAGGGCCTGGACAACCTCGGCCTGGCGTGCGGCGCGTTCGGACAGGGCTGCGGTGGGTTGGGCGGCAGTGTTCATGGCTGCCACTGTAGAGGAAGGCTGCGCGCGGGAGCGTGAGTTTTCTTGCAGCAGTCTGTGAAATGGCCTGGATGTGGCTGTTTGCTATGGTTTATATAGCTATTGGCGCTTTTGGATAAAGCGCTGAAGGCCAATTGACTCGAAATTTTGTTGTGAGCAGAGCCCGCAGCCCCCTCAAACAGGCCCGGGGCTGACCGGGCGTTGGCTGCCTTCCAGAAGCCACAGGCGTTTGCTGGCCCGCGTCATGGCGACATAGAGCATGTTGCGCTCCCGATAAGCCTCTTGTCGGGCGGCACTGCGCGGAAAGCGCCCGCGCTCGACCAGGGGTACGGCCACATAGTCGTATTCATGCCCTTTGCAGCGCTCCACCGTCAGCAGTTGCAGGCTCGATGCTTCCTGCTGCGTGTGCTGCTGGATGCTGGCCTGCACCATGAGCGCCAGCCGGCCCAGGAATTCGTCCACCGACAACCCGGCGCAGATGCGGGCCAGTGCGCGGAGGCTGTCTGTGCAATAGCGCAGCTCGTCCGGGCTGATGGGCGCCTGCGTAAAGAGCTGAAGCACCAGTGGGTGCCCGCACAGTTGCCCGGCGTCCGCACAGGCCTCGGGGGGCAAGGCCAGCAATTGTTCGCACAGGGGCGAAGCCACGGGGGCCTGGGGGTTGAAGCTGGCGCGCACCAGAAATCGGCGCATCAGGTCCCGCTTGCCGATGAGTTCTGCGGCCACGACGCGGGTGTCCACTTCGGCGGGGGAGTCTTCCACCAGCGCTTGTATGTCGAAAGCGCCATTGGCCAGCACATCCTGGTCGGGCTGGCTGCCGCGCTGCACGTAGCGCAGCAGGCCGTCCATCGCGCTGCTCAGAATGCCCTGCGTGAGCCGTACCCCGTCGCCGCAGCCCTGCATGGCCCCCATGATGGCGAGCACCAGCGCGATCTCGCGGCGCTGGTAGAAGCGTTTCATGCCTTTGCAGGCGTAGTGCACGCCTTCATGGGCAAACATCCATTCGAGCAGGATCGAGTCTTCCGGCGACCGCAGCACCACGTTCAGGCACGGTGCCGTGGGGCTGCCGGGCAAATGGGTCGAATGGGACGACTGCGACGGTGGGGGCGGCTGGTGCAGCACGGCGTCGTGGATCGCCAGCAGTTGCCGGGCGCAATCCTCGTCGTCGGTGTAGCTGCGCCGCTCAAACGCGGCAGGCTTGGTGGGGTAGTGCGCCGAAAACTTCACGCCGAACAAGGGGTTGAGCCCCTGGCAGATGGCGTTGCCGAAACGGTAGGTGGTGTTGAGGGCGACGACCTGCGTGTCTGCGGGCAGCTCTTGCCGGATGCGGGCCAGGCTGTCGCCAAAGACGGAGAACGCGCCGGGCAGGATGTGCTGGTTGAAGTCTCCCGCGCCGACAAAAAGACCGTTGCCGCCCTGCACCAGCGTCCGCAGCACCATCATGGCGGCCTCGTCCAGGTCCTGCAGCTCATCGAACAACACCGCATCAAAGCGCCCCTGCAGCGGCGCAAAGGCCTCGCCAAAATCCAGTTCGCCGAGCTGTGTGGCGATTTCATAGGTGCAGTCGCCGGGTGCGTAAAACTGCGGCTCGTTGTTCAGCCCCCTGCGCAGGCGCTCGTACTTGACCAAGAGCTGGTAGAGCCCGTAGTCGAGCTGGTGCTCGCGGCAGTAGGGCCCGGCGCCCAGTTCCGACTGGTCGATGGCGCGCAGCAGCAGCCGCTGCTTGGCCTGGGCTTCAAAGTCGATGAAGGCCTGCACGTCCAGATCGCGCGAGCGGAAGTCGCCGACTTCGGGCGAGCCATCCAGCGCGTCGTCCTGCAGCAGCGCGGCGTGGGCCTGGCGCACGAGCAGGCTCTTGTGCAGGGGCTCGGCCACGCGCACCAGGGGGTCGCCCTGTTCCTTGAGCACGGTGGCGCACAGCTGCTCCACGGTCATGATCTGCACCTGGCGGGGAATGGTGGGAACGAACTTTTCAAGCCGCTGCGCAATGGCCGCCAGCCCGGCCTCCGAATACGCGAGCATCAGGATGCGGCTCGCCCCCTGGGTGCGGATCAGGTCCGCAGCCTTGATGGCCAGGGTGGTGGTCTTGCCCGTGCCGGCCAGCGCGTTGACCAGCACCGCGCGCGCCGTGGCATTGAGCACCGCGTTCTGCTCCAGCGTGGGGTATCTCTTCTTGAAGTGGGCGTCTTGCGGCACGGCGTGGTGAGGGGGTGAAGGGGTCAAGAGACAGGCGAGATGTGAAAGGCGCGTGCCCGGTGGCTGCGGCAGGCGGGCTGTGGGAATCTGGAGTCCTGAGCGCCACGGGTGAAGGCTAGATACTTCAGGAATGCTATTGAATTTATAGCTTCTTGCGCTTTATGGGCAAGCGCTAGCGGCCAAAATCACCAGTAAATGGGTGTTCAGGCCATGGTCTTGCGCAGCCACTCGGCAAACGCCGCGCACTCCCAGCGGTCCATGGTGCCGGTGCGCCAGCACAGGTAGTGCGCGTGCGGGCTGGCGGTGTCGGTGGCAAACAGGCGCACCAGCGTGCCGTTCTCCAGCCAGGGTGCGCCGAGCTTGAGGCGCACCAGCGCCACGCCCATACCGGCGGCGGCGCCGTCGCACATCAGGCCGATGTCGTTGAACTGCGAGCCCTCGCTGGGCTCGGCCCAGTCCAGGCCCGTGGCGGCAAACCAGGTGCGCCAGGGCTCCAGCGGGCTGCGCAGCAGGGCCACACCTTCGAGATCTTCCGGCCGGTCGAACGGGCCGTGTTCGCGCACGAAAGCGGGCGAGGCCAGGGGGGTGACTACGTCACGGGCCAGCTCCACATGCTCCACGTCGGCATAGTGGCCGGGGCCAAAGCGCACCATCAGGTCGGCATCCTCGGCCACCACGTCCAGGAGCGGGATGGACACCTGCAGGGCCAGGTCGATCTCGGGGTAGGCCTCGGTGAACTGGCGCAGGCGCGGGATCAGGATGGTGCGCGCAAACGTGGGCGTGACGGCCAGCTTGAGCCGCCGCCGCCCCGGCGCCGATGCCGCACCCGGAAACCGTTGCAGCGCGCCCAGCCCTTCGCGCACGTGGGCCAGGTAGGCGCTGCCCTCGGTGGTCAGCGAAAAATCGGCGCGGCCAAACAGCCGCACGCCCAGGATCTGTTCGAGCTGCTTGACGCGGTGGCTCACCGCGCTGGGCGTCACGCACAGCTCCTCGGCGGTCTGCGTCACGCTGCGCAGGCGGGCCAGGGCTTCAAACGTCAGCAGGCACTGGATCGGCGGAATGCGCCGCGCCGCGCTGCTGAGGAAGGAGGACGGTGCTGCCGTGGCCATGGGGCAGAACGGACTAGCGGAAGATGACGGTCTTGTGGCCGTTGAGCAGCACGCGGTGCTCGCTGTGCCACTTCACGGCGCGGGCCAGCACCTGGCTTTCGGTGTCGCGGCCGCGGGCCGTGAGGTCTTCCACCGTGTCTGTATGGTCGGCGCGGGCCACGTCCTGCTCGATGATCGGGCCTTCGTCCAGGTCGGCCGTCACGTAGTGGGCCGTGGCGCCGATGAGCTTCACGCCCCGGTCATGGGCCTGGTAGTACGGCTTGGCGCCCTTGAAGCTGGGCAGGAAGCTGTGGTGGATGTTGATGGCCCGTCCGGCCAACTTTTGACATAGGTCAAGCGAAAGCACCTGCATGTAGCGGGCCAGCACTACCAGTTCGGCACCTTCGGCCTCGATAATCTCGAACTGCTTTGCCTCGGCCTGGGCTTTGGTGGCAGCGGTGACCGGGATGTGGTGAAACGGCACGTTGTAGCTGGCCGCCAGTTGGTAGAAGTCGCGGTGGTTGCTGATGATGGCGCGGATGTCGATGGGCAGCAGGCCACTCTTCCAGCGGAACAGCAGGTCGTTCAGGCAGTGGCCTTCCTTGCTGACCATGAGCACGGTTTTCATGGGCGCAGCTGTTGCGTGCAGACGCCAGTGCATGTTGTAGGGCTCTGCAAACGTGGCCAGGCGGGCCTTGAGCGTGGCGTGGTCGTGCTGATCGCAGGCAAACTGAACGCGCATGAAGAACAGGCCAGTATCGTGGTCGTTGTACTGCGCGGCTTCTTCGATGTTGCCGCTGTGCTCCAGCAGAAAGCCCGAGACGGCATGCACCAGCCCCAGGCGGTCGGGGCAAGACAGGGTAAGGATGTAGGCGTTTGTCATAGCTGCCCAATTGTCGCAGCATGGCTGGGGCTGTGTGGACGACCCCTTCGAGGTCGAACCTTCGGTCTACGGGAATGGGGGAAATCGATGGTCAATCCGGGCGAGGCCCCGCGTTTTGCCCCCTGGCGGGGGATGCTGCTGTACCTGGTGCTCGGGGTGGCCTGGGTGTTTGCGGGCGACGCGCTGCTGGCGCACTGGGTGACCGACCCCGCACAGCTCACGCATTGGCAGACGTGGAAGGGCTGGGGCTATGTGCTGCTGACCAGCGTGCTCGCCTGGTGGATGCTGCGGCGCATGCGCCGTGCCGAAAAGGTGCGCTGGGCCGTGGCGCGGGAGCTGTCGCAGGTGGTGCGCCATGCGCCGGCCGGGTTTGCGCGGGTAGCACCGGACGGGCGCTTCCTGTGGGCCAACGCACGCTTGTGTGACCTGCTGGGCGCATCCCTGGCGCGGGTGTGCACCCTGAACTTTCGTGACGTGATGCTGGCGGTCGACCGCGACTGGGCGGCGGCACAGCTGTCGCGCCTGCTGGCGGGCGAGATCGACCACTACGTGGGCGAGCGTGACTGCCTGCGGCCGGGCGATGGCCGCAAGGTGGCGGTGCTGTGCACCGTGACGCTGGTGCCCGAGTCGGACGCCGAGCCCGCCCACCTGGTCTGCGTGGTGCAGGACCTGGACGAGATCAAGGCCGCACGCGCCGCGCTGAAGCACAGCGAGGCCCGCCAGCGCCTGGCCGCCACGGTGGTGGACAACACCATCGAGGGCGTGGTGGTGACCGACGCGCAAAGCCGCATCCTGTCGGCCAACGCCGCGGTGACGCGCCTGCTGGGCTACACCGAGGACGAGCTGCTGGGCCAGACGCCGCGTGTCTTCAAGTCGGGCCGGCACGACAAGGCGTTTTACGAGGCCATGTGGGGCACGCTGCGCCAGACGGGCCACTGGCAGGGCGAGATCTGGAACCGCCGCAAGAACGGGGAGATTTTTCCGGAGCACATGTCCCTGTCGGCCGTGCGCGACCCTGCGGGCCAGATCACGCACTACGTGTGCATGTTCACGGACATCTCCGAAGAAAAAGTGCAGCAGCAGCGGCTGGAGTTCCTGGCCCACAACGATGCGCTCACGGGGCTGTCCAACCGCGCCTGGTTCGGGCACCAGCTGGAGCAGGCCGTGCAGTCGGCGCGCGCCAGTGGCGAGCACCTTGCGGTGCTGCTGCTCAACCTCGACCGTTTCAAGGATGTGAACGACAGCTACGGCCATGCCACGGGCGACGAGGTGCTCAAGCACATTGCGCGGCAGGTGCAGTCGGCCCTGCGGCCGGGTGACGTGATGGGGCGGCTGGCCGGGGACGAGCTGGCCGTGGTGGCGCGCCACCTGCGCCATTCCGACGGCGCTGCTGCCGTGGCGCGGCACCTGATCACGGCCGTGGCCGAGCCCTGGCGTTCGCCCGACGGTTTCGAGGTGGTGGCGGGGGTGAGCGTGGGCATCTGCATGTTTCCTGAACATGCGGGCACCACCGAGCTGCTGCTGCAGGGCGCCCACGCGGCCGTGTACGGCGCCAAGGCGCGGGGCCGGGGCGCGTGGTGCTTCTTCCATGAGGCCATGACCCAGGCCGCGCGTGAGCGGCTGGCACTGGAGTCGCGCCTGCGCCTGGCACTGGCGCAGGGCCACCTGCAGATGTACTACCAGCCGCAGGTGGACATTGCCACAGGCCGCATCCAGGGCGCCGAGGCGCTGGTGCGCTGGAACGACCCCCACGAGGGCCTGATCTCGCCCGCGCGCTTCATCCCGGTGGCCGAAACCTCGGGCGTGATCGGCCCGCTGGGCGAATGGGTGCTGCGCGAGGTCTGCCGCCAGGGCCAGCAGTGGCGCCTGGCGGGCCTGCCGGACCTCACACTGGCGGTGAATGTGTCGCCGCGCCAGTTCCACCTGACGGACCTGGCGGGTTGCGCGTCGGGCGCACTGGCCGATTCGGGCTTCCCGCCCGAGCTGCTGGAGCTGGAGATCACCGAAACCGCGCTCGCCGAGCGCACCGAGGAGGCGCGCCAGGTGCTGATGCGCCTGCGCGCCCTGGGCTTGCGCATTGCGGTGGATGACTTTGGCACGGGGTACTCGTCGCTGGCGCAGCTCAAGCGGTTTCCGATCGACGTGCTCAAGATCGACCAGGGCTTCATCCGCGACATTCCGCAAAGCGAGGACGACATGGCCATCAGTGCCGCCATCATCGCCATGGGGCACAGCATGGGGCTGTCGGTGCTGGCCGAAGGGGTGGAGACCGACGGCCAGCTGGCCTTCCTGCGCGAGCGGGGCTGTGATTCGTACCAGGGCTACCTGTGCAGCCGTCCCGTGCCCGCCGATGACTTCGCGGCGCTGCTGCGGGCGCAGCCGCTGCCAGCCGTCCCATAGATAACGTCAAGGCGCTGAGGACGTCGGGCGCCATTTTGCGCGCAGCTCTGCACAGGCATCGCGCGGGGGCAGGGCGGGGGTGTTGATCACCGTATCTGCACCATTTTTGATAGCTGTTGGCGCTTGTCCTGCTTGCGTAAAGACCACTTTTGATACCATATTTTCAGGCCAGTGGGTGGGCACGCCCAGGCCACGCAGCACATGGCCGCCCCCGGCCACCAGCAGCACCGTCTGCCCGGGGCGCAATGCCTGCTGGGCGGTGCGCGCCATGCTCGCGTCGCGGGCGATCTGGATACGGGCCATGGGCACGATTTGCGATTCGGGCAGCAGGCCGCAGTGGCCGTCGCGCAGCGCCTGGTACTGCAACGCCAGTGCGGGGGCCGGCAGGTGCTGGTCCCAGGCGGTTTCGCCCATCGCGGCGCGCATCTGGGCGCGGGGCAGGTTGCCACCCAGCACCGGCACACCTGCGGCCACGGCCGCCATGACCACGGGGCCATAGGCCTTCCATGGCCAGGCGGCATCGTTCCACTGCAATGCGGCCTGGGCCTGGGCTTCGGTGGCGTCGCGCGCCAGCGCCCGGGTGTGGTGCCCGCTCTCGGCCATTTCCAGGACCACGGCGGCAAGCTGGCCCCTGGCCGCCAGCCACAGCACGGCTTCGCGCTGCAGGCGCTGGTGGTCGGGCGCATCGTGCTGCTCGCCGAGCAGCAGCACATCGGCGGGAAGCAGGGCCTGCAGGCGGTCGGGCCATGGGGGGGCAGGCTGGGTGGCGGTCAGGGTGGCGGTCAGGGTGCCAGGGGGCGGGGCTCCCGCGCAGCCCGCCAGCGCCGCCAGGGCGCCGCCGAGTGCCAGCCAGGTCCGCAGGGGGAAGCGTGTGGGTCGTTGCATGGCGCCATGCTACGCGGGCCAGCCTTGACCTAGGTCAAGAGTCGGCGCAAGCTCGGTGCCTACACTGCCCTGCATGCGCACCAAGCCCACACTGACCACCAAACTGCTGGCCATGGGCGCGGGCTTTTTGCTGGTGGCGCTGGCCTCGATCAGCCTCACGCTGTGGGTGACCTGGAAGCTCGAAGGCGGGGCTGCCGCCGTCAACGAGGCCGGGCGCCTGCGCATGAACATGCTGCGCATGGTGCTGGTGCTGCAGACCGAACCGGCCGAGGCGGTGCAGGAGCGCGCCCGCCTGTTCGACGCGAGCCTGGATCTGCTGCGCACGGGTGATCCGTCGCGCCCGCTGTTCGTGCCCTGGAGCGACGAGACCCGCACGCGTTTTGAGGCCATTCGCACCCAATGGGCGCAGGCGCGCAGCGGCTGGGTGGCCACGCTGCCGCCCGACCGCGCGCAGACACTGGCGCAGGCCGATGCGTTTGTGCAGCAGGTGGATGGGTTTGTCGATGCCATCGAAATCCAGATCGCAGGCTGGACGGCGGCCTTGCACCTGTTCCAGCTGTTCATGATGGCGCTGGCCATCGTGGCCGCCGTGACCTTCATGGCCGTGAGCTATCTGCTGGTCATCAACCCGGTGGCGCGCCTGCAGCAGGCCCAGGCCAGGCTGCGCCAGGGCGAACTGGGCACGCGCCTGCCGGTCGATACCGATGACGAGTTTGGCCAGCTGTCGGCGGGCTTCAATCTCATGGCGCACGCGTTGCAGGCATCGCACGACGATCTGGAGCACAAGGTGCGCGAAAAGACGGCCAGCATCGCCGTGCAGAACCAGCGCCTGGCCGCACTGTACGAGGTGAGTGCGCTGGCCTCCACCGCCAGCAGCCTGGAGCTTCTGGCCCAGGGCTTCGTGCAGCAGATCCGCCGTGTGGCCGGGGCCGATGCGGCCGCCGTGCGCTGGTCCAACGAGGCCAACGAACGTTATGTGCTGCTGGCCGCAGACGGCCTGCCGCGCTCCATGGCCGAGGGCGAGCACTGCCTGCACACCGGCAGTTGCCTGTGCGGCCAGCCCCAGGCCCAGGCGCGCACGCGGGTCATCCCCATCACGCCGTCCACCCACGTCGCGCTGCCCCACTGCCGCGAAGCGGGTTTTGAAACCATGGTGACCATCCCCGTGCAGATGCAGCAACGCCTGCTGGGCGAGGTGGACCTGTTCTTCCGATCACCCGTCGAGCTGACCGACGAGCTGCGCGACCTGCTCGAAGCCATGACGCGCCACCTGGCCAGCGCCATGGAAGGCCTGCGCGCAAACGCCCTGGAGCGCGAAGCCGCCGTGGCCGAAGAGCGGAGCATGCTGGCGCGCGAGCTGCACGACTCCATCGCCCAGTCGCTGGCCTTCCTCAAGATCCAGACCCAGCTGCTGCGCGATGCCGTGGCGCGTGGCGACGAGGCCAAGCGCGACCGCAGCATCGGCGAGCTGGATGTGGGCGTGCGCGAGTGCTATTCCGACGTGCGCGAGCTGCTGGTGCACTTTCGCACCCGCACCAGCGAGGAAGACATTGAATCCGCCCTGCGGGCCACGCTGTCCAAGTTCGAGCACCAGACCGGCATGGCCACCACGCTCGGCATGGTGGGCCATGGCCTGCCGCTGGCGCCAGACCTGCAGATTCAGGTGCTGCACATGGTGCAGGAAGCACTGTCGAACGTGCGCAAGCATTCGGGCGCCACGCGGGTGGACCTGCTGGTGCACCGGCATCCGCGCTGGCGCTTTGAGGTGCAGGACAACGGAAAGGGCTTTGACGTGGCCACGGTGCCGCCCGATTCGCTGCATGTGGGCCTGGGCATCATGCGCGAGCGGGCCCACCGCGTGGGTGCCGTCCTGCAGGTCGAATCCACCCCGGGCCAGGGCACGCGCGTGTGCATCGAACTGCCCACGGTGACTTCCGCCACCACCCTGCCAGCCCAGCCTGCGCCGTGTCCTGCTGCGGAGCACATCGACCAAGGCGCCGCTTTTGGCGGCGAATTCCCCCCCGCCTTGGCCGACGGCCGGGTGGCAACACTCACTCCATGACGACCTCCACCATCCCTTTCGCAACACCTGCTAGTGTGGCCCCCCACGTCCCGGCGCCACCGCCGGTGACGCTGCTGGTGGTGGACGACCATACGCTGTTCCGCCGGGGACTGATCGCGTTGCTGGGGCAGGACGCGGGCCTGCAGGTGGTGGGCGAGGCGGGTGACGCTGCCGAGGCGCTGCGCCTGGCGCCCCAGCTGCAGCCCCAGGTGATCCTGCTGGACAACCACCTGCCCGGCGTGATGGGCGTGGACGCCATCCGGGGCCTGCGCGAGGTGTCGCCTGCGTCGCGCGTGCTCATGCTCACCGTGAGCGAAGACGGGCAGGACCTGGCCGCCGCGCTGCGCAATGGCGCGCAGGGCTATTTGCTCAAGACCATTGACGGCGACCTGCTGGCCCAGGCCATCCGCCGCGCGGCCCGTGGCGAACCGGTGGTGAGCCCCGAACTCATGGGCAAGCTGGTCTCAGCGTTCCAGTCGCAAGGTGTTGCCGAGGCGGCAGCGCTCATTGCGCCCAATATGTCTGCCGCGCCCGCAGCGCCTGCCGCGCCCGCGCAGCCGCCCGAGGCCGTCCATGGCGCAGCGCCCCTGTCGCCGCGCGAGGAAGACGTGCTGCGCGAGATCGCGCGGGGTGCCAGCAACAAGGAAATCGCGCGCACGCTCGACATCGCCGAGACCACCGTCAAGATCCATGTGCAGCACATCCTGCGCAAGCTGGGCCTGAGTTCGCGCGTGCAGGCTGCGGTCTACGCCTCAGACCGCCAGCGCGCGGAGTAGCCGAATAGCGGATTCGCTGCGCGCACGGCCGTGCGGTCGCCTGTGCGTGGGTTTGCTATATTTTCAATAGCTATTTGCGCTTTCCTATCAAGCGCTGGCGGCATTTTTTGCTGAATTTTTTCGGTGCGGAGCCCGTCGCCGCTGCAGCGTTGCGCCCGCGGGCCTTGGTGCTCCGTCCCTCCCCTGTATTTCCTCTCTCGAACCGGCCCGCCGCTGCGCGCGCCTGCCTGGTCATCCATCCATAGTTCTTTCGGACGATGGGCCGGTGCGGTGGCGTAGGCCCGGACTAGTCCTTCTGCCGCGCCCCAGGTGTCCTTGCGAAGGATAGGCAGTGCGTGCCCAAAGCGGGACGATACCGCCATACGCAAAGAGAAGAGGAACCGCGCAATGGCACACACCATTTTGCCCCCGGGCGACAGCCCACAGCGCACCCGCCAGGCCTGGTCGGTGCTCATCGTCAGCACCTTCGCATTCACCGTCTGCTTCATGGTCTGGATGATGTTCGGCGTCATCGGCATTCCCATCAAGAAGATGCTCAACCTGAACTCCACGCAGTTCGGGCTGCTCATGTCCATGCCCGTGCTCACGGGCTCGCTGGTGCGGGTGCCGCTCGGCATCTGGACCGACCGCTTCGGTGGCCGCATCGTGATGACTGCGGTGATGGCCACCACCGTGCCTGCCATCTGGATGATGGGCTACGCCACCGAATACTGGCACTTTCTCACCATCGGCCTGTTTGTGGGCCTGGCAGGTGGCTCGTTTTCGGTGGGTACGCCCTATGTGGCGCGCTGGTTTCCGAAGCACCGCCAGGGCACGGCCATGGGGGTGTATGGCGCGGGCAATTCGGGCGCAGCCGTGAACAAGTTCGTGGCTCCGGTGCTGCTGGTGGCCTTTGGCTGGACCATGGTGCCGCAGGTGTATGCGGCCATCATGCTGGGCACCGTGGTGCTGTTCTGGCTCTTCAGCTACAGCGACCCGGCCCACCTGGTGCCCAGCAGCGTCAAGTTCACCGACCAGCTCAAGGCGCTCAAGGACCCCAAGGTGCTCAAGTACTGCCAGTACTACAGCATCGTGTTCGGCGGCTACGTCGCGCTGTCGCTGTGGATGGTGCAGTACTACGTGGGCGAGTTTGGTCTCGACATCCGCGTGGCGGCTTTGCTGGCGGCCTGCTTCTCGCTGCCGGGCGGTGTGCTGCGCGCCATCGGCGGCATGCTGAGCGACAAGTACGGCGCCCACAGTGTGACCTGGTGGGTGATGTGGGTGAGCTGGATCTGCCTGTTCCTGCTGAGCTACCCACAGACCGATTTCACCATCCTCACCGTCAACGGCCCCAAGACCTTCCACCTGGGTCTCAACGTCTACGCGTTCACCGGCCTGATGTTCCTGCTGGGCATTTCGTGGGCCTTCGGCAAGGCCAGTGTCTTCAAGTACATCAGCGATGACTATCCCAAGAACATCGGTGCCATCAGCGGCATCGTGGGCCTGGCCGGTGGCCTCGGCGGCTTCATCCTGCCCATCCTGTTTGGTGCGCTCATGGACCTCACCGGCATCCGCTCCAGCGCCTTCATGTTGATGTATGGCGTGGTGTGGGTCTCGCTCATCTGGATGTACTTCACCGAAGTGCGCAATACCCGTCTCATGGGCTCGCAGGGCGCTGTCGCACAGCCTGCCACCCGCTGATTTTTCAAGGAAACCTCACCATGTCTGCCACCACCAACAGCGGGCGCCAGGGGCGCCTGCTCACCCTCTGGACCCCGGAGGACAAGTCCTTCTGGGAGCGCGAAGGCGAAGCCGTCGCCAAGCTCAACCTGTGGATCTCGGTGCCCGCGCTGTTCCTGGCCTTTGCCATCTGGCAGGTCTGGAGCGTGGTCGCAGTGAGCCTGCCAGGCCTGGGCTTCAAGTATTCGACCAACCAGCTGTTCTGGCTGGCGGCAGCGCCCGCGCTCTCGGGCGCCACGCTGCGCATCTTCTACTCGTTCATGGTGCCGCTCGTGGGTGGGCGCCGCTGGACGGCGATCTCCACCGCTTCGCTGCTGATCCCTGCGATTGGCATCGGCTTTGCGGTGCAGGACAACACCACCGCGTACCCCACCATGCTCATCCTGGCGCTGCTGTGCGGCCTGGGCGGCGGCAACTTCAGCTCCAGCATGGCCAACATCAGCTTCTTCTTTCCGAAGGAGCGCAAGGGCTCGGCGCTGGGCGTGAACGCGGGCCTGGGCAACCTGGGCGTGTCGGTGGTGCAGTTCCTGAGCCCGCTGGTGGTCACGGCCGGCATCTTCGGCATCTTTGGCGGCGAAGGCCAGACCATTGTGAAGAACGGCCAGACCGTGCAGGTGTGGACGCAGAACGCCGCCTTCATCTGGGTGCCATGGATTGCGCTGACGGCGCTGGCCGCCTGGTTCGGCATGAACGACATTGCCGACGCGCGCGCCTCGTTCGCCGCCCAGGCCGCCATCTTCAAGCGCAAGCACAACTGGCTGATGTGCGTGCTGTACCTCGGCACCTTCGGCTCCTTCATCGGCTATGCCGCAGGATTCCCGCTCCTCATCAAGAGCCAGTTCCCTGGCGTGAACCCCCTGGCCTACGCCTGGCTGGGCCCACTGGTGGGTGCGGTGATCCGCCCGTTTGGCGGCTGGATGGCCGACAAGCTTGGCGGTGCGCGCGTCACGCTGTGGAACTTCATCGTCATGGCCATGGCGGTGGTGGGTGTCACGTTCTTCCTGCCCTCGGCGGGTAACGAAGGCCAGTTTGCAGGCTTCTTTGTGTGCTTCCTGGTGCTGTTCCTCACCACCGGCATCGGCAACGGCTCCACCTTCCGCATGATCCCCGTGATTTTCCTGACCGAAGCCATGCGGGGTGTGGACCCCCGCAACACCGCCGCCGTGGCCCAGGCCAACAAGGAAGGCAACACGCTGGGCGCTGCCACGCTGGGCTTCACCGCCGCCATGGCCGCCTATGGCGGGTTCTTCATCCCCAAAAGCTATGGCAGCTCGATTGCCCTGACTGGCAGCCCCCATGCGGCGCTGTGGACATTTTTCGCTTTCTATCTCGTTTGCATCGTGATCACCTGGTGGTACTACGCACGCAAGCATGCCGAGATGCCTTGCTGATCACCCCTGGACAGAACAGAAAAAGGAGCCCCCGATGAGCCATTTCCTCGATCGCCTTTCGTACTTCTCGCAGCCCCGCGAGACCTTTGCCCAAGGCCACGGCGAAACCAACGGTGAAGACCGCACCTGGGAAGACGCCTACCGCGACCGCTGGGCGCACGACAAGATCGTGCGCAGCACGCACGGCGTGAACTGCACGGGCAGTTGCAGCTGGAAGATCTACGTCAAGGGCGGCATCGTCACCTGGGAAACCCAGCAGACCGACTACCCCCGCACCCGGCCCGACCTGCCCAACCACGAGCCCCGTGGCTGCGCGCGCGGCGCCAGCTACAGCTGGTACCTGTACAGCGCCAACCGCGTGAAGTACCCCATGGTGCGTGGCCGCCTGCTCAAGCATTGGCGCGCTGCCATTGCCCTCGCCAAGAGCCCGGTGGACGCCTGGGCCAGCATCGTCGAGAACGATGCCTCCAAACGCGAATGGCAAAAGCAACGGGGCCTGGGCGGCTTCGTGCGCAGCACCTGGGAAGAAGTGAACCAGATGATCGCTGCGGCCAACGTGTACACCATCAAGAAGCACGGGCCGGACCGCATCATCGGCTTCTCGCCCATCCCTGCGATGTCGATGATTTCGTACGCCGCGGGCAGCCGCTATCTCAGCCTGATTGGTGGCGTGTGCATGAGCTTTTACGACTGGTACTGCGACCTGCCCCCGAGCAGTCCGCAAGTTTGGGGTGAGCAGACCGACGTGCCCGAGTCGGCCGACTGGTACAACAGCTCGTACATCATTGCCTGGGGTTCCAACGTGCCCCAGACGCGCACGCCCGATGCGCACTTTTTGACCGAGGTGCGCTACAAGGGCACCAAGGTCGTGTCCATCACGCCCGACTATTCCGAAGTCGCCAAGCTGGGCGATTTGTGGATGCACCCCAAGCAGGGGACGGACGCCGCCGTGGCCATGGCCATGGGCCATGTGATCCTGAACGAGTTCTACTTCAAGGACGGCGGCAAGGGCCGCAGCGCGTACTTTGACGACTACGCGCGCCGCTACACCGACCTGCCGCTCCTGGTGGTGCTCAAGGAAAAGAAGCTGCCCGATGGCCGCACGGTGATGGTGCCCGACCGCTATGTGCGCGCCAGCGACTTTCCGAACAAGCTCGACCAGTCGAACAACCCCGACTGGAAGACCGTGGGCTACGACGAACTGGGCCAGGTCACGCTGCCCAATGGTTCCATCGGATTTCGCTGGGGGGCGGACGGCCGCCCCGACCAGGGTCTGTGGAACCTGGAGAACAAAGAAGCACGCACCGGCAACACCGTCAAGCTCAAGCTCTCGGTGATTGAAGACGGCGAGCAGGCGCACGATGTGGCTGATGTGGGCTTCCCGTACTTTGGTGGTGTAGCCACGCCCAACTTCACGGCCAATGAACAAGGCGGTGACGTGATGGTGCGCCGCGTACCCGTCACCCACCTGGAACTGGAAGGCTACGAAGCCCAGGGCCGCGTGATGGTGGCCACCGTGTTCGACCTGTTGGCCGGCAGCTATGGCATCGACCGCGGCCTGCCGGGCGAAGAACCAGGTGGCAGCTACGACGCTGACCGCCCCTTCACGCCCGCATGGCAAGAAAAAATTACCGGTGTGCCGCGCGAGCAGATCATCACCGTAGCCCGCCAGTTCGCCGACAACGCGCACAAGACCCATGGCAAGTCCATGGTGATCATCGGCGCGGCGATGAACCACTGGTACCACAGTGACATGAACTACCGCGGCATCATCAACATGCTGATGCTGTGCGGCTGTATCGGCCAGAGCGGCGGCGGCTGGGCGCACTATGTGGGCCAGGAAAAGCTGCGCCCACAGACGGGCTGGACGGCGCTGGCCTTTGCGCTGGACTGGATCCGTCCACCGCGCCAGATGAACAGCACGAGCTTCTTCTATGCCCACACCGACCAGTGGCGCTATGAAAAGCTGGGCATGGAAGAGATTCTGTCGCCCCTGGCCGACCAGCGCGCCTACCACGGCGCACAGATCGACTACAACGTGCGTGCCGAGCGCATGGGCTGGCTGCCATCGGCCCCCCAGCTCAAGACCAACCCGATGCAGGTGGCCAAGGATGCCGCTGCCAAGGGCATGGATGCCAAGGACTACGTGGTGCAGTCGCTCAAGGACGGCAGCCTCACGATGAGCTGCGAAGACCCGGACCACCCTGCCAACTGGCCGCGCAACATGTTCGTGTGGCGCTCCAACATCCTGGGCTCGTCGGGCAAGGGGCACGAATACTTCCTCAAGCACCTGCTGGGCACCACCCACGGCGTGCAGGGCAAAGACTTGGGCAAGGACGAAGCCAAGCCCGAGGAAGTGCAGTGGCACGCCAATGCGCCCGAGGGCAAGCTGGACCTGCTGGTCACGCTCGACTTCCGCATGAGCACCACCTGCCTGTACTCCGACATCGTGTTGCCCACGGCCACCTGGTATGAGAAGAACGATCTCAACACCAGTGACATGCACCCCTTCATCCATCCGCTGTCCACGGCGGTGGACCCTGCCTGGCAGGCCAAGAGCGACTGGGAGATCTACAAGGGTTTCGCCAAGGCCGTGAGCGAGGTCAGCGTGGGCCACCTTGGCGTCGAGAAGGACGTGGTGCTCACGCCCATCATGCACGACACCCCCGGTGAAATGGCCCAGCCATATGGCGTGCGCGACTGGAAGAAGGGCGAGTGTGAACTCATCCCCGGCAAGACCGCGCCGCAGGTCACCGTGGTCGAGCGCGACTACCCCAACCTCTACAAGCGCTTCACGGCCCTGGGCCCGCTGATGGACAAGGCGGGCAACGGCGGCAAAGGCATTGGCTGGAACACGCAGACCGAAGTGGGCCAGCTCGGTGACCTGAACGGCCGCGTGAAGGAAGAGGGCGTGACGCAGGGCATGCCCCGCATCGTCACCGACATCGATGCCACCGAAGTGGTGATGATGCTGGCGCCTGAGACCAACGGCCACGTGGCCTGCAAGGCCTGGGAGGCTCTGGGCAAGCAGACCGGGCGCGACCACGTGCACCTGGCGCTGCACCGCGAGGACGAAAAGATCCGCTTCCGCGACATCCAGGCGCAGCCACGCAAGATCATCAGCTCACCCACCTGGTCGGGCCTGGAAAGCGAAAAGGTCAGCTACAACGCCGGCTACACCAACGTGCACGAGTACATCCCATGGCGCACCCTCACGGGCCGCCAGCAGTTCTACCAGGACCACCCGTGGATGCGTGACTTTGGTGAAGGCTTCGTGAGCTACCGCCCACCCGTGCACTTGAAGACGCTGGAAGAGGTCGAAGGCAAGAAGCCCAATGGCAACCGCGAGATCGCGCTCAATTTCATCACGCCGCACCAGAAGTGGGGCATCCACAGCACGTACAGCGACAACCTGATGATGCTCACGCTCAACCGGGGTGGCTCGGTGGTGTGGCTGAGCGAGGACGACGCGAAGAGCGCCGGCATCGTGGACAACGACTGGGTCGAACTCTTCAACGCCAACGGCGCGATTGCAGCCCGCGCGGTGGTGAGCCAGCGTGTGAACCCCGGCATGGTGATGATGTACCACTCGCAAGAGAAGATCATCAACACCCCTGGTTCCGAGATCACCGGCACGCGCGGCGGCATCCACAACTCGGTCACGCGCATTGTGCTCAAGCCCACCCACATGATTGGCGGCTATGCGCAGTTGAGCTACGGCTTCAACTACTACGGAACCATTGGTACCAACCGCGACGAGTTCGTGCTGGTGCGCAAGATGGACCGCGTGGACTGGCTCGACGACGAGCCCGTGTCCAGCACGGCAGCCCACGCCTGAAGCCGAAGACAAGGAGAAACACGATGAAAATTCGCGCACAAATCGGCATGGTGCTGAACCTGGACAAGTGCATTGGTTGCCACACCTGCTCGGTCACCTGCAAGAACGTCTGGACTAGTCGCCCGGGCGTGGAATACGCCTGGTTCAACAACGTCGAGACCAAGCCCGGCATCGGCTACCCCAAGGAATGGGAAAACCAGGACAAGTGGAACGGCGGCTGGGTGCGCAACCCGGACGGCTCCATCGCCCCCCGCCAGGGCGGCAAGTGGAAGCTGCTCATGCGCATCTTCGCCAACCCCAACCTGCCGCAGATCGACGACTACTACGAGCCCTTCACGTTCGACTACGACCACCTGCAGTCCGCGCCTGAGAGCAAGGCCGCACCCACAGCCCGCCCGCGCAGCCTGATCACCGGCAAGCGCATGGAGAAGATCGAGTGGGGCCCGAACTGGGAAGAAATCCTGGGCGGCGAGTTCAGCAAGCGCAGCAAGGACAAGAACTTCGACGATGTGCAAAAGGACATCTACGGCCAGTTCGAGAACACCTTCATGATGTACCTGCCGCGCCTGTGCGAGCACTGCCTGAACCCGGCGTGTGTGGCATCGTGCCCCAGCGGCTCGATCTACAAGCGCGAGGAAGACGGCATCGTGCTGATCGACCAGGACAAGTGCCGCGGCTGGCGCATGTGCGTCAGCGGCTGCCCCTACAAGAAGATTTACTACAACTGGCAATCGGGCAAGGCCGAGAAGTGCATCTTCTGCTACCCCCGCATCGAAGCGGGCCAGCCGACCGTGTGCTCGGAAACCTGCGTGGGCCGTATCCGCTACCTGGGTGTGCTGCTGTACGACGCAGACCGCATCCAGGAAGCCGCCAGCGTGGAACGCGACCGCGACCTGTACCAGGCGCAGCTCGACATCTTCCTGGACCCGAACGACCCCGATGTGATCCGCCAGGCGCGCATCGACGGCATTCCGGACAGCTGGATGGACGCCGCCCGCAACAGCCCGGTCTACAAGATGGCCGTGCAGTGGAAGGTGGCCCTGCCGCTGCACCCCGAGTACCGCACGCTGCCCATGGTCTGGTATGTGCCTCCGCTCTCGCCCATCACGGCCGCAGCCAACGCGGGCCATGTGGGTGTGAATGGCGACATCCCGGATGTGTCGCAGCTGCGCATCCCCGTGCAGTACCTGGCGAACCTGCTGACCGCCGGCGACACCGGGCCTGTGGTACGGGCGCTGGAGCGCATGCTGGCCATGCGCACCTACCAGCGCGACAAGCATGTGGAGCAGCGCCAGAACCTGGGTGTGCTCAAGCAGGCGGGCCTGTCGATGGCCGAGGTCGAGGAGATGTACCACGTGATGGCGATTGCCAACTACGAGGACCGCTTTGTCATCCCATCGGCCCACCGCGAATATGCCGAAAACGCGTTCGACATTCGGGGTGGTTGCGGATTCTCGTTTGGCAACGGCTGTTCCGATGGCGCCACCGAGACCAGCATGTTCGGCGGCAAGAAGCCCCGCACGATCCCGATCAAAGCCACGGTCTGAAGCTCAGGCAAAGGAATCACCATGTTCAAAAAGAACCCGACCTCCGTGCGCCTGACCCTGCGCGCCCTGGGCTACCTGCTGAGCTACCCCGATGCGCAACTGCGCAGCGTGATGCCGCAGCTCATCGACGCCCTGCAGGCAGAGCAGGCCCTGACAGCCGATCGCATGAATGAACTGAAGGCTGTGTGCGAGCACCTGGCTGCACTCGACCCGCTCGAAGCCGAAGCCCGCTATGTGGACAACTTCGACCGGGGCCGTCAGACCTCGCTGCATCTGTTCGAGCATGTGCACGGCGACTCGCGCGACCGGGGCCCGGCGCTTATCGACCTGCTGCAGACCTACGACAAAGCAGGCCTGAAGTTCGAAGCCGACGAACTGCCCGACCACCTGCCGGTGGTGCTGGAGTTCGCCTCCACCCAGCCTGTGGAAGTGGCCAAGGAGTTCTTGGGCGAGATGGCCCACATCCTGAACGCGCTGTTCAGTGCGCTGGTGGCACGCAACAGCCCCTATGCCAGCGTGATTGCTGCGGTGCTCGAAGTGTCGGGCCAGCGCGTGCAGTCGGTAGCGCTGACCCCCGAGCCGCCGATGGACGAGGTCTGGGCCGAGCCCGAGGCGTTTGGCGGTTGCAGCACCCAGGGCCAGTCCAAGCCGGACCAGCCACAACCTCTGCATTTTGTTCGTACCCCCCGCGCCGAGCGGGCACCTGAAGGAGCAGCGCTATGACTCTCGATGCCTGGATCAACACCCTCCTGTTCGGTATCTATCCCTATGTGTGCCTCACGGTGTTTTTTGTCGGCAGCTGGATCCGGTTTGACCGGGACCAGTACACCTGGAAGAGCGACTCGTCGCAGATGCTGCGCACCGGCAGCCTGCGCTGGGGCAGCAACCTGTTCCATGTGGGCGTCATTTTCCTGTTCTTCGGGCACTTCGTGGGCATGCTCACGCCGCACGCCTGGTACGGGCCGTTCTTCACCGCAGGTACCAAGCAGATCGTGGCCATGACCATGGGCGGCATCGCGGGCCTGATGGCGCTCGTGGGCCTGACCTTGCTGCTGCACCGCCGCCTGTCGGATGACCGCCTGCGCGCAACCTCCAAGACGAGCGACATCCTTATCCTCGTGCTTTTGTGGCTGCAGCTGGTCCTCGGTCTGGCCACCATTCCACTGTCTGCGCAGCATCTGGACGGTTCGATGATGATGAAGCTGGCCGACTGGGGGCAGCGCGTGGTCACCTTCCGCTCCGGTGGTGTCGAACTGTTGGCCGATAGCGGCTGGGTGTTCAAGGCCCATATGCTGCTCGGTATGACGGTGTTCCTGGTGTTCCCCTTCACCCGCCTGGTGCATGTGTGGAGTGGCTTTGCCTCGCTGGCCTATGTGCTG
Source organism: Acidovorax sp. Root267 (assembly GCF_001429215.1). Taxonomy (NCBI): domain Bacteria; kingdom Pseudomonadati; phylum Pseudomonadota; class Betaproteobacteria; order Burkholderiales; family Comamonadaceae; genus Acidovorax; species Acidovorax sp. Root267. Next base: position 467,888 of record NZ_LMJC01000029.1, on the reverse strand, counting down.
CGCCCCTACCAGGTGGTGCGTGCGCGCCGCCTGAATCTGCCACCCGGCCACATGCAGTCGCAAGACCGCCGTGGCGTTTGAATTCATACCACCCAAGGAGCACACCATGAGCGGATGTGGAACCGGTAGCTGCGGTTGCGGCACCAGCGCAACCAGCCAGAGCGCCCCCCAAAGCACGCTTTCCCCCGAGCAAACGGCCGCCTACGAGGCGCTCTCCGCCACGGTAGGAGCGACTGCCATGGCAGATGCGCCCGCCATGGCAACCCCTCAGCCCATGGGGCAGGCCCCGGTGGCGCGCATCAACGGCGTGGCATTGAATTCAACGGCCGAGTGGCTGGATGATGAAGCCTTGCGCCAGCGTGCCTGCACCGAGCTGTTGCGGCAGGCAGCCCAGCAAGGCGGCTTGCTGGCACAGGACGATGTGCCGGGTGTTGAAGGGGCCATCAGCACCAAGGCCTCGAATGCCATCGAGCAACTGCTGGAGCGCGAGCTGCCCATCCCCGACCCATCGGAAGAAGCCTGCCGCCGCTACCACGATGCCCACCCTGCGGCACACGCCCATGGTGAGCGGGCCCAGCTGCGCCACGTGCTGTTTGCCGTGACGCCCGGCGTGGACGTCAAGCAGCTGCGCCTGCGTGCCGAAGCCATGCTGATTGACCTGCGCTGTGCGGACGACGGTGGCGCCAAGTTTGCCGAAGCGGCAGCGCAGTGGTCCAACTGCCCCAGCGGCCAGCAAGGCGGCGATCTGGGCTGGCTGACCCGCGCCGACTGTGCGCCTGAATTCGCCCGCGAGGTGTTTGGCAGCGCGGAGATCGGTGTGCTGGCACGCCTGGTGCACAGCCGGTTTGGCCTGCATGTGGTGGAGGTGGTGGCGCGCGACCCCGGGCAGCAGCCTTCGTTTGAAGAAGTGCGCCAGGCCATTGCGCTCACGTTGCGCCAGCAGGCCTGGGTGAATGCGCTGCGCCAGTACCTGCAATTGCTGGCGGGCGCTGCCGTGGTGGAAGGCGTGGCACTGGACGCGGCCGACTCACCGCTTGTACAGTAGTTGCACCACGCTTCAACCGATTGCCCCATGCCCGACGAGCTGCTTGATCGCCTGCGCCGTTTCCATAACGACGCCTTTCCCCAGTACCGCGAGCAGTTCCAGGCGCTGGTGGACGAAGGGCAGCACCCGACCACCCTGTTCATCGGCTGTTCCGACTCGCGCCTGGTGCCCTACCTGCTGACCGGTGCGGGCCCGGGGGAGCTTTTCCTGGTGCGCAACGTGGGTGCGTTCATCCCGCCGTATGACGGATCTCACGGCCACCATGGCACCACGGCGGCCATCGAGTTTGCGGTGCTCAACCTGCAGGTGCGCCGCATTGTGGTGTGCGGCCACAGTCACTGTGGGGCTATCAAGGCGATGTATGGTGAGGTTTCGCCCGAAGCGCCCAACCTGAACCGCTGGCTGGACCTGGGGCGAGAGGCCTTGTTGCCCATGCAGCCCGGACCTGAGGTGCTGCGCCGCACCGAGCAACGCGCCGTGGTGCTGCAGCTGGAGCGGCTCATGGAGTACCCCATGGTGCGGAGCCGTGTGCAGTCAGGGCAGATCAGCCTGCATGGCTGGCACTATGTGATCGAGGAAGGAGAAGTCCATGTGTTTGATGTCAAGACGGGCGGCTTTGTGCCGGCCTCGCGGGCGGACAACAGCGGCACTGGTCCCTACCACCCCTACGTGGAGCATGATGGGCAAGTTCTTCTGGACGAGCTTTGACCTTGTCCGGCATTCTCGCGGCATATCCGTGAGGAATGAGGCCCTCTTGATGGAACGCAAGACCTCACTGGCGTGAAACCCAAATCATCGGCCCCCATGAAACGCGAACCACAGCCCCCCCTCAAGCCCACCTCTTCATTGCAGCCCATCAGCCTGGATGTGTTGCGTGAGAAATACCTCAAACCCGGGGAAACCACCGCAGACGAGCTTTACCAGCGTGTGGCGCGGGCCCTGGCCTCGGTGGAGGCGCCGGAGCTGCGCGACAAATACGAAGTCCTGTTCCTCGCCAACCTGAAGGCGGGCGCCATCGGAGCGGGCCGGATCATGAGCGCGGCAGGCACCGACATCCAGGCCACGCTGATCAACTGTTTTGTACAGCCCGTGGGCGACTGCATCCAGGGGGTGGACGACGAGGGTTTTCCAGGCATCTACGAAGCCCTGCGCGAGGCTGCAGAAACCATGCGCCGTGGGGGCGGCGTGGGCTACGATTTCTCCCGCATCCGGCCCAAGGGCGCGCAAGTGAAGGCCACGGCCTCCATGGCGTCGGGGCCGTGCAGCTACATGAATGTGTTCGACCAGTCGTGCTCGACCGTGGAGAGCGCAGGTGCGCGCCGGGGGGCTCAGATGGGTGTGCTGCGCATTGACCATCCCGATGTGCACGAGTTCATCACCGCCAAGCGCACGCCGGGCCGCTGGAACAATTTCAACGTATCGGTGGGCGTGTCGGATGCGTTCATTCACGCCGTGCAGAACAACGCGCAGTGGGAGTTGGTGCACAAGGCGAAACCAGGTGCCGCTTTGCTGGCCCAGGGCGCCCGCCAGCGTACGGATGGCCTGTGGGTCTACGCCACCGTGCCCGCGCGCGAACTGTGGGACACGATCATGAAGTCGGCCTACGACTTCGCCGAGCCCGGCATCCTGTTCCTGGGCCGCATCAACGAAGACAACAACCTGCACTATTGCGAAGACATCGCGGCAACCAACCCTTGTGGCGAGCAGCCATTGCCGTCCTACGGGTGTTGTGACCTGGGCCCTATCATCTTGACCCGCTTTGTGCGCCACCCCTTCGGTTTCGGGGGCGTGGCTGCGTTTGATTTCGATGACTTCACCAAAGCCGTGGCGCTGCAGGTGCGAGCGCTGGACAACGTGCTCGATGTGACCTATTGGCCGCTGCCGCAGCAGCGCGACGAGGCCATGGCCAAGCGCCGCATTGGAGTGGGCTTTACCGGCATGGGCAACACGCTGGCCATGCTGTGCCTGCGCTACGACCTGCCCGAGGGCCGCACCATGGCGGCCCGCATTGCCGAGTGCATGCGCGATGCTGCCTATGCCGCGTCGGTGGACCTGGCGCGCGAGAAAGGGGTGTTCCCCAAGTTCCAGGCGGAGCCCTACCTGTCGGAGGGCACCTTTGCCAGCCGCCTGCCCGAATCGCTCCAGGCGGCCATCCGCCAGCACGGCATCCGCAACAGCCACCTGCTCTCCATCGCCCCTACGGGCACGGTGAGCCTGGCCTTTGCCGACAACGCCTCCAACGGCATCGAGCCGCCGTTTTCGTGGATGTACAAGCGCAAGAAGCGTGAATCCGACGGCACTACCTCGGAATACGCCGTCGAAGACCACGCCTGGCGGCTGTACCGCGAACTGGGCGGTGATGTGGAGGCCTTGCCGGACTATTTCGTCTCGGCCCTCGCCATGCCCGCCGAAGGCCACATCGCCATGATGGAAGCTGTGCAGCCCTTCGTGGACACGGCCATTTCAAAGACGGTGAACATCCCCGCCGACTATCCCTACGAAGGTTTCAAGGACCTGTACCTGCAGGCCTGGCGCGCCAAGCTCAAGGGCCTGGCCACCTACCGGCCCAATGCCATCCTGGGATCGGTGCTGGAGACCCATGCAGCGCCTGAACCCGCAGCCTTTGCCGCACCTGTAGTACCCCCCGCACCTCCGGTGGACCCCATGCGTACCGTGATCGAAAGCCGCCCGCAAGGCGGCCTCTCGGCGGTGGCCGAAAAGCTCGAATACTGGACGCAGGAAGGCCACAAGACGCTGTACCTTATCGTCTCGTTCTTGCCGGTCCCCACGGGGGTTGGCAATGGCACGGTGGACCGGGCCATCGAGTTCTTCATGCCTGTAGGTCAGAGCGGCGAGTCGCAGCAGTGGATCACGTCCAGCATGCGCATGTTGTCGCTGGCGGCGCGCGGCGGCTTCCTGGAGCGGGCGCTCTCCGACATGCGCAAAGTGGCCTGGGACCGTGGGCCCGTGCGCCTGGGCACCCACCGCAAGGACGACGGCACGCTGGTGCCCATGTGGCATGACTCCGAAGTGGCGGCCATGGCCTATGCCATCCAGAACATCCTGGCGCGCCGCGTGGCGGACCCGGTGCAACAGCAACTGCCGCTGGATGAACCCGCGCCCGCGCCTCTGGCGGTCCCGCAGGCCATGGCGGGCAAGAAGTGCAGCGAATGTGGCGCCCATGCAGTGATCCGCAAGGATGGTTGCGACTATTGCACGCAGTGTGGGCACCTGGGGGCCTGCGGGTGACGTCTCGTCCTGTCATCCCACTGCGTACCGCGTCGGGAAAACCTTCGCCCGAAGTGCTGGCGTCGTTGGACAGTCACTGGCGCTGGCGCTATCTGATGCTGGCGCCGCACCGGTTGGGGTTCTTCCTGGCCATGGTGGTGCTGGTGGCGTCGGGGGGGTGGTGGGCATTGGTGCAGGTGGCGCGGTCTACCGGTGGGTGGGGGCTCTATTACGCGGTGTCTCCCACGCTGGTGCACTCGACCGTGATGGCGTTCGGATTTATTCCACTGTTCTTTTCGGGCTTCTTGTTCACGGCAGGCCCCAAATGGCTTGGGGTGGAGCCTTTGCCCGTGCAGGCGCTTCGCACACCCCTGGTGGCGCAGGCGGTGGGGTGGTTGCTGTGGCTGGCAGGCGCGCACCTGTGGGTGGGTGTGGCGCTGGGCGGGCTGGCGGTGGCGGTGGTGGGCCTCGTCTGGATGACCGTGCAGTTCTGGGGGCGTGTGCGAAAAAGCCAGTCCGAGGACCAGTTGCATGCTCGCACCATCGCCTGGGCTTGCACGCTGGGCTGCGTCAGTCTTGCAGGGCTGTGGCTGAGTCTGGCGGTGGGGACCCATGCGCTCGCGCGTGTCTGGGTATTCACCGGTCTGTGGGGATTTGTTGTCGTGGTGTATGTGACGGTGGCGCATCGCATGATTCCGTTTTTCACCTCCAGCGCCATGCCCATGGTGAAGGCGTGGAGGCCTTTCTGGGTGCTGTGGTTGATGCTGGCAGCGGCCCTGCTGCAGGTGCTGGCTGCATGGTTGGAATGGGCCGGATTGCCTGCCGGTGCTGCAGGGACGGTTTGGGGGCTGGTATACGGCACGCTGCAATTGGCCGTGGGTGGCGTGCTGGTCTGGCTGGCCTGTGTCTGGGGCCTGGTGCAAAGCCTCAAGAACAGGCTGCTCGCGATGCTGCACATTGGTTTTCTATGGCTCGGCCTGGCTTTTCTTCTTGGCGGGCTGTCACCGTGGCTGGCCTGGGGCTTTGGCATGGGAGCGCTGGGCCTGGGAGCACTGCACGCGTTGACCATGGGCTGCCTGGCATCGCTGATGCTGGCCATGGTGACGCGAGTGTCCTGTGGACACAGTGGCCGTGCGCTGGTGGCAGACCGCACGGCATGGACGCTGTTCTGGATCCTGCAGGTGGCCACGGTACTGCGCATTGCCGCGGCGGTGCCGGGGGTATTTGGCGTTGCGTGGGTGTCGCTTTTGCCGCTGGCGGCATGCCTGTGGGCCGCCACCATGGGCGTGTGGGGTGTCCGGCTTGGCAGGTGGTACGGCTGCCTGCGGGCTGACGGTCGCCCGGGCTGACGGCGGCTCTTTCAAGGATCTGCGATGGCTGTCATTCCCTGGCCTTTGAAGCATGCACAACGGCGCATGCCCGCTGCGGCGACCACCTCAGACGACACTGCCGCGATGGCTGCTGCGCTGATCCAGTCGCGCCAGACCATCCTGCCCAAACGCTTGGCCGCCCCAGGGCCTAGAGGGGGGGAGCTGGCCCAGATTCTTGGCGCTGCGGCCCATGCCCCCGACCATGGCCAATTGACGCCCTGGCGTTTTGTGCTGGTGTCCGACGCGGCGCGGCCAGCGCTGGCAGACGTGTTTGCTCGGGCTCTTCGTGAGCGCGATCCAGCCGCCACACCAGAGCAGGCCGAGCAGGCCCGCGAAAAAGCCTACCGAGCCCCGGTGCTCATGCTGGTGGTGGTCGACGGCCAATGCGGGGACCCCGCCATCGACCTGTCCGAACGCCTGGTGTCAGCAGGCTGTGCCGTGCAGAACATGCTGCTGATGGCCACTGCGCAGGGCTATGGATCCGCCCTTACGAGTGGAAAAGCGCTCAAATCAGCTGGATTGCGCGGCTTGTTCCAGCTGGCAGCCTGGGAGCAGGCGCTGTGTTTTATCAGCATCGGTACCGTGCAATCGCGCAAGACCGTGCGGGCGCGGCCCGTTGCAGATAGTTATGTGAGCACGCTGGACGCGCAGCAGGGCGTGGTGCCTGGTTTCTGAGCAAGCCAGAAAGAACCCGACAGCATTTTTTATTTCATCAAGATTTTTATGAACATTTCCAGCTTCGACGATCTGTTGCAGGCAGCCCGCATGCAACCCGAACCTCAGCGTCTCTTGTTTGTGTTTGCTGCCGTTGAACTCCCCGACGACGCCACCCCCGCACAGCGCGCGCGCTTTGAAGCCGGGCAAGGCGGTGCCCTGGTGCCGCTGATGTGCGTGGACAAAACGCCGCAGGAACTGCCATCATTCGACGCACTGGTAGGAGAGGCGCGCCAGTTCACTGCCCCTGGCCACGACTGGGCCATGGTGTTTGCAGCCGCGATGTCGGGCACGCTCAACAAGGCGCCCACCAGCGCCGATGCCGAGGCGCCTTTGCAGCGCATGGTGGATGCGATCAAGGGCGGCGCACATGGTGCCTACATTCCCTTCGACCGCCAGGGCCAGCCCGTGCGTTTTGGGTGAGGCGAGGATGGCGTCCTCTCCTGCACCCGCTCGCCACATTCCTGGCTTCAGCGCGCCCGCAGTAGGGTTCGAAGAGCCCTTTGCCATGCTGGAAGCCTGCCACGAACGCGTGCAGCGCACACTGGCACTTCTGGGCCGCCTGCGTGAGCATGTCCGCCAGCAAGGTGCTGACGAGAGCGCGCGCCAGGCCGCACGCGATGTGCTGCGCTACTTTGATGTGGCTGCGCCATTGCACCATGAGGATGAGGAGCTGCATGTCTTCCCGCTGCTCCTGGCCCAGGCCTCGCCTGAGGTGAAGGTGCTGGTGCAGGCATTGCAAAAGGACCATGTGGACATGGTGGCTGACTGGGAGGCGGCGCGAGTTCCGCTACAGGCGCTGGCGCAAGGGTCTATCCAGGGATTCTCGGAATCGATCGAGGCGCTCTTTGATCGATTTGCGGCGCGCTATGCGAGCCATATCCACCAAGAGGAACATCTGGCCTACCCGGCTGCGCTGCATCTGCTGGAGCCCGCTGTGCTTGGCCGGATGGGGCAGGAGATGGCGCACCGGCGGGGCGCTGCCTGAGGCGCAGGCAGGCTCCATCAGCGCGCTCTGAAACAGGGCGTTACGCTACCCGCTTTCCATGGTGGTTCGCTTGACGGTGAGTGCTTGGCTGTTGGCCCGGGAGCGGCCCGGCTAGCGTCGGACGGCGGTTCGGTACTGCGCAGGTGTTTACCATGAGGGGATGTCAACCTCTCATCCGTATCGGGAAGCACCTTGACCGACGCAAAGAAACCCCATTTCGGCCAGTCCTTCAAGCCTGGCGCCGTACCATCCAGCCAGCCCAGTTTCAAATTCGGAATCAATTACGGAACGGGCTTGGTTGCGGGCGGTAGAGCTGTGGAGTCGCCCCTTCCCGATGATGCGACGGCGTGCAACACCCGGGGCAATGAATGGCTGCTGTCCAACCGGCCCGCAGACGCCATTCGCGCCTACGACCGGGCCATCGCTCTCAAGCCCGACTACATTGATCCCTATTTCAATCGTGGCAACGCGCTGCTACGCCTGCAGCGCAACCAGGAAGCGCTGGCTTCGTTCGACCAGGCCATCGCGCTGTCGCCCGCATTGGGGCTCGCGCATTACAACCGGGGAACGGTCCTGCAAACCTTGGACCGGTTGCCGGAGGCCATGGAAAGCTACCGCAAGGTGCTGGCGATAGATCCTGCGAATGTTCAGGCGCGTTTCAATCTGGGCTGCATTCACCTGCAGATGAAGCAGTTTGATGAAACCCTGGAGTGCATGGACCAGGTGATCGAACGCGCACCCCAGATACCGGAGCCGCACAACAACCGGGGCACGGCCTTACTCAGGCTGGGCCGGTATGCAGAAGCGGTCGCTGCCTTCAGCCGGGCGCTGGAGCTCAATCCGCAGTCCGCCGAGGCGTACAACAATCGTGGCGAGGCGCAACTGCAATTGAGAAATTTGGAAAGTGCACTGGCGGACGTTAGCCGGGCGATCGAGCTTCGGCCCCAGCAAGCGGAGTCCAGGTTTCTTATGGGCCGGCTTTTGCGGGAGATGAAGCGGTACGACGAGGCTTTGCAGCAGTTCTATGTGGCCCAGCGCCTGCCTGCTCCTTTGGCGATGCTGCAAAGCGAGATAGTTACCGCCAAGGTCCATGGTTGTATTTGGGAAAACCTGGATGAGGAGTTACTTCAACTCCAGCAAGAAATCAGGGCTCGGAAGCCTGTCCTTGAGCCTTTCTCTGCCCTGTCCGTGTTCGACCAGCCTGCCCTCCACAAAGAGGTTGCACGCCTTCTTGTAGAACGCGATCTGCCAGCGTCTGCGGCGTTGGGCGCGATTCCTGTTCGTGCAAGGGGCGAGAAGATTCGCATCGGTTACTACTCCGCAGATTTTCGCAACCACCCCTCTGCGTACTTGATTGCAGAGCTGATTGAAGTGCATGACCGCGAGCGATTTGAGTTGTTCGCGTTTTCGGTCAGTCCCCAAGTGCACGACAGTATGCGCGAGCGACTGGTGGTGGCTTTTGACCATTTTCTGGATGTGCGTGAGCGTACCGATCTTGATATTGCGAGGCTTTCGCGAGAGCTTGGTATCGACATTGCCGTGGATCTGATGGGCTTTACGCAAGCGACGCGTTTGAGGTGTTTTTCCTACCGATGTGCACCCGTTCAGGTCAGCTACCTGGCTTACCCTGGCACCACCGGCGCCAGCTACATGGACTACGTGATTGCCGACAAGGTGGTGATTCCTCCCCATGCCCAGGCCGACTTCACTGAAAAAGTGGTCTATCTGCCGCACAGTTATCAAGTCAACGACTCCCAGCGGAAAGTAGCTGATCGCAGCTTTTCCCGCGACGAACTGGGTTTGCCCGCTACTGGTTTTGTGTTTTGCTGCTTCAACAACAATTTCAAGATCCTGCCGTCCACATTCGACGGCTGGATGCGCATCCTCCACGCTGTTGAAGGCAGCGTCTTGTGGCTGCTGGAAGACAACCCGATTGCGGCCCGGAATCTGCGCCGAGAGGCGCAGGCCCGGGGGATTTCTGCAGACCGCCTCGTGTTTGCCGGCCGTGTGTCCATGGATCAGCATCTTGCCCGCCAGCGGATGGCCGACCTTTTCCTTGACACGCTGCCCTACAACGCGCACACCACCGCGAGCGATGCATTGTGGGTAGGGCTGCCAGTTCTGACGTGTTCAGGGCAGTCGTTTGCGAGCCGAGTGGCTGCAAGCCTGTTGCATGCTGTCGGGTTGCCCGAGCTTGTCACCGAGACGCAGTCTGCATTTGAGTCCCGAGCCATAGAGCTTGCCCGCGATGTGACACAGCTCGGGCGCATTCGGGACAAGCTGGGGGAAAAAAGGCCCCATTCGCCCCTGTTCAATGCCCGGCTCTTTGCGCGGCATATCGAGTCGGCGTACACCACAATGGTCGAACGCGTGCACCAGGGGCTACCTCCCGATGTGATTGAGGTGTGAAACTTCACGGCGCCCTTCACGTGGGCGCGAGCCTCGTGTGTTGTATTTCTCATTTTTTGCCCCCTTCATGAATCTCACCTTGTTCGGAACCGGTTACGTGGGGCTCGTTACAGGCGTATGCCTTGCGGAGCTGGGCAATGATGTCCTGTGCATCGACACGGATGCCGACAAGATCGCCACACTGCAGCGCGGAGAGGTGCCAATCTATGAGCCCGGGCTGCAGGAGTTGATCGTCGGCAATGTCCGCGCCGGCAGGCTGGCGTTTTCCACCGACATGGCGCGCGGTGTTGCCCACGGTGATGTGCAGTTCATCGCGGTGGGAACACCCTCTGCGGACGATGGCAGTGCGGACTTGAGCCATGTGTTTGAGGTGGCGGGTGCCATCGCGACCCACATGACCGGCTTCAAGGTGATCGTCAACAAATCCACCGTACCTGTGGGCGCGGGCGAAGCGGTGCACAAGGCCGTAGCCACTGTGCTTGCCCAGCGCTGGCCAGATGCCCAGCCAGCACCTGGCTTTGCGGTGGTATCGAACCCAGAGTTCCTCAAAGAGGGCAGTGCGATCAACGACTTCATGCGGCCTGACCGCATCATCGTTGGGTTGGGCGACGGGCCCGAAGAGCAGCGTGCCGGTGATCTCATGCGTGCGTTGTATCGGCCATTTGGGCATGGGCATGATCGTGTCATCTGCATGGACCGTCGCAGCGCCGAGTTCACGAAGTACGCGGCCAACGCCATGCTCGCAACGCGCATCAGCTTCATGAATGAAATGGCCAATCTGGCCGACCGCCTGGGTGTGGACATCGAGCCAGTGCGGGTGGGCATTGGCGCCGACCCTCGCATTGGGGACAGCTTTCTTTACCCGGGCGTGGGCTACGGCGGCAGCTGTTTCCCCAAGGATGTGGCCGCGTTGCAGCGGATGGGAAATGACGTGGGGCTGCCGCTGCAGTTGCTTGCAGCGGTGGCACACGTCAACGATGGCCAAAAGCGGCTGCTGGTGGACAAACTCGTACAACGGCTCGGACCGGATCTCTCCGGCCGCCGGCTTGCCTTGTGGGGTCTGGCCTTCAAGCCCAATACCGATGACATGCGTGAGGCTCCCAGCCGGGTGCTGGTGCGCGAATTGCTGGAGCGTGGGGCCGTGCTTCAGGTATTCGATCCGGTAGCCATGCAGGAGGCTCGCCGCTGTCTGGAGGACGACCTGCGCGACAGGCCTCACCTGCTGGAGCGTATTTGCTATGCCCAGGGCCCTATGGAGGCGGCGCGCGACGCAGATGCCTTGCTGATCGTGGCCGAATGGCAGGTTTTCCGCAGTCCCAATTTCGATGCCCTGCGGGCGGCCCTGCGGCAGCCGCTGATCGTGGACGGGCGCAATCTTTACGAACCACGTTCCATGCGAGCCCTGGGTTTTGACTATCTGACCGTGGGCCGTAACGCGTTGGAGGCACTGGGATCCACCACACCATGACGACGGCGAAGAAAATCCTGGTCACCGGGGGCGCGGGCTTCCTTGGCTCCCATCTGTGCGAGCGCCTGCTGGGCGATGGCCATGCGGTGTGGTGCATGGATGACTTTTCGACGGGCTTGGAAAAAAACATCGCCCACTTCCAGGCTTTGCCGGGCTTTCGCTTGCTTCGCCATGATGTCACCCAGCCGCTGGATGTCGAGGTGGATGAAATCTACAACCTCGCCTGCCCTGCATCACCTGTGCATTACCAGGCCGATCCACTGCGGACCCTGCGCACCAGCGTGATCGGTGCGATGAACCTGCTGGAGCTGGCCCGTAAGTGCGGGGCCTTTATTCTGCAGGCTTCCACCAGCGAGGTGTATGGCGACCCCAGCGTGCATCCGCAGCCGGAGTCCTACTGGGGCAACGTCAACCCCATCGGGGTGCGTGCCTGCTACGACGAGGGCAAGCGCTGTGCAGAGACCCTGTTTTTCGACTACCGGCGCCAACATGGTGTGCGCACGAAGGTGGTGCGGCTGTTCAATACCTATGGCCCCCGCATGCGCCCCGACGATGGCCGGGTTGTTTCCAACTTCATCGTCCAGGCTCTCAGTGGCGCGGACCTGACGGTATATGGTGCAGGGGCACAGACCCGCAGTTTTTGCTATGTAGACGACCTGGTGGAAGCCCTGGTGCGCACGATGGCCACGCCCGACGAAGTGGCGGGCCCCATCAACCTGGGCAATCCGGACGAGTTCACCATCCTGGAGCTGGCGCAAAAGGTTCTCGCGCAGACCGGGTCCTCTGCCCGGATCACCCACCATACCCTGCCGGGAGATGACCCCCGTCAGCGCCAACCCGACATCGCGCTGGCGCGGCAGCTGCTGGGTGGCTGGGAGCCCCGCATTGATCTTGACGCCGGTTTGCGCAAGACCATTGCCTATTTCAGGGCGGAGGGCACCGGTTGAGTTGAAAAGGCGCGATGGGCACCGGGTGGCATGGAGTGTTGTGGGATCTGGCTCTGGGAGTTTGCGTTGGCATTCCACGATGCCCCCCATTCCATTTTCCTCCGGTGGTTTGAGTCCAAGTGAGGGTATGGTCCCCGTGGGAGGCGCCGCCTTGTGCTCCGTAAGCATCCCAAACCCATGCCTGTGAATTTTCTGCTTCGCGTCCTTTTCACCCTTTTTCTCGCCCTGGTTGCCGCCGGTGGCTGTGTTGCGCTGCACACGCCCTTGCCGTGGATGATCGGTCCGTTGTTGGCTACGTCCATCGTGTCGATGGCGGGTGGCCCTACGCACAGCTGGGGGCCGCTGCGCAATGCGGGGCAATGGGCCATTGGTGCGGCGCTGGGTTTGTATTTCACCCCGCAGGTGGTCGTGCTGATTGGGGGGCTCTGGTGGGCCATTGCGCTGGGTGTCATGTGGGCGTTGTTCCTGGGCTGGCTGTTCGGGGCCTGGTTGTACCGTGTGCATGCACCGCGTATGCATGGTGTACCTGCACCCATGCTGCGTGCCACGAGCTATTTTTCCGGGGCCATTGGTGCGGCATCTGAAATGACATTGCTGTCCGAGCGTGAAAACGCCCGGACGGACCTTGTGGCGGCCAGCCACAGCCTGCGCCTGCTGATCGTCACCTTGACGATCCCGTTTGCCCTGCAGTGGAGTGGCTTGCAGGGGCTGGACATGCTGCCGCCGATGGCCCGCGTGGTGAGCTGGCCCGGGCTGGCGCTGATGGCGCTGCTGACGGGGGCTGGGGCTTTGTTGATGGACCGGCTGGACCGGGCCAACCCCTGGTTCATGGGGGCCATGCTGGTGTCCATGGGGCTCACCATGGCGGGCATCACCCTGTCCGCCGTGCCGCAGTCGATGGTGAATGCAGCGCAACTGGTGATCGGCATAAGCCTGGGCGTCCGGTTTCGCGCAGATTTCCTGCACACGGCGCCGCGCTGGCTCGTGTCTGTGTCTGCGGGCACCGTGGTGCTGATGGGGGCGTGTGCGCTGTTTGCGGTACTGCTGGCCTGGGCCACCGGGCTGCCATGGGTCACGTTGCTGCTGGGTACCTCGCCAGGAGGCATCACCGAGATGGCCATCACCGCCAAGGTGCTGCAGCTGGGCGTGCCGGTGGTCACTGCGTTTCAGGTGTGTCGGCTGATGGCCGTGCTGATGCTGGTCGGCCCGCTCTACCGGTGCATCTACCCTGCCACCGTGGCCTGACCGGTTGCGGGCGCGTCACAATCCCACCTCTGTCGACGCTGATGGATTGTCCTGGCGACGGTCTGTGAGCGTTCCCATCCGTTGCACATCCCCGACCATGAGCATTCACTACAACTTCGGCGTACGCCCTCCCCAAGCAACGAAAGCCCAGCTGGCCGCGTGGCTGGAGCAGGCCATGCAAGCGCACCAGCAGGGAAGCCTTGCGCAGGCCAACCAGCTCTACAACACCATTTTGAAGAATGATCCGAAAAACGTTGGCGCCCTGCACATGCAAGGTGTGCTGGCGTACCAGGCGGGCCATCTGCAAATGGCGGTGGATCTGATCGGCCAGTCCATCAAGCTGGTGCCAGAGGATGCGGCTCCCCATGTCAATCGCGGGCTTGCCTTGGGTGCTTTGAAGCGCCATGACGAAGCACTGGCGCACTTTGAGCGGGCCATCAGCCTGCGCCCTGGTTTCGCCGAGGCCTATGTCAACCGGGGGATCACCCTGAAAGAGCTGTCGCGGCCCCTGGATGCCATTGCGAGCTACGACCAGGCGATTGCCCTCCATCCCCGTCTGGCGGCCGCGTTCAACAACAAGGGCAATGCCTTGCGCCAGCTCGACCGGTTGGAAGAGGCGCTGAAATGTTATGAGCAGGCCTTTGCTCTGGACAGCGACGACGTGGATGCGTGTCAGAACATGGGCATGCTGCATGCCGACGCAGGCCGCCCGGACGAGGCTTTGCAGTGCTTTGACCGGGTCATCGCTCTGCGGCCGCAGCATGCGGAAGCCCACAACGGCAAGGGCGCGATCCTGGCGCAAAGGGAGCAGTGGACGCAGGCCATTGCGCACTTCGAGGCCGCCATTCAGGGCAATGAAAAACTGGTCCAGGCACACAAGAACCTGGGGCTCGCGCAGCGCAGTCTTTTCCAATTGTCGAATGCCGTGACGGCTTTTCAGAGGGCTGCGCAGCTGAGCCCGCAAGATGTGGAGATCCTGTCGTTTCTGGCCCTTTCATTGCTAGAAGCGGGGCGGTATGCCGAAGCACTGGCCGCCTACGACCAGGCGATTCGGTTGGCGCCTGAAAGGCCGGACCTGTACTACAACCGCGCAAATTTGCACATCCGGTTCAACCGGCATGAGGATGCCGTGGCCGACTACATGGCGGTGTATCGCCTCAAGCCAGATGCCAAGTATCTGCTGGGGTATCTTGCGAGCAGTCGGCTCAAGACCGGTGATTGGAGGCACCTGGCGGACGATATGGCGCAATGTGAGCAGAGTATCCGGGCCGGTGAGCTGGGTGTGAAGCCCTTCATCGCTCTTTCGCTGTTCGACGCGCCCGAGCTGCACAAGCAGGCGGCACAAGCTTCCGTGCAGCAGGATTTCCCAGAGTCCACCGTCCTGGGCACCATCCTTGCGCGTGCTGGCGGAGGCAAGATCCGGGTCGGTTACTACTCTGCGGATTTCCACGGCCACGCCACTTCGTATCTGATAGCGCAGCTTTTCGAAGTCCACGACCGTGAACGCTTCGAGTGGTTTGCGTTTTCGTTTGGACCTCCCGCGACGGATGCCATGCGCGCGCGTCTGGTCGCAGGTTTCGACCATTTCATCGACGTGCGCGAGCGCAGCGAGATCGATATCGCCCGCTTGTCGCGGGAGCTGGGCATTGACATCGCCATTGACCTGATGGGTTTCACGACGGGCTGCCGATTTGGCATTTTTGCCCACCGCTGCGCACCCGTCCAGGCCGGTTATCTGGGCTACCCGGGGACGACCGGTGCGAACTATATGGACTACGTGATTGCCGACAAGGTGGTCGTCCCAGCCCAGGCGCAGATCCATTTCACCGAAAAACTCGCCTACCTGCCGCACAGCTACCAGGTCAATGACTCGCAGCGCGCAATCAGTGATCGGGTCTTCACCAGAGAGGAGGCACGGTTGCCTGCGACAGGGCGCGTGTTCTGCTGTTTCAACAACAACCAGAAGATCCTTCCGAAGGTCTTTGACAGCTGGATGCGCATCCTGCAGGCGGTTCCGGACAGCGTTCTCTGGCTTTTGGCAGATAACCCTGCTGTGGAGGGCAGCCTGCGGCGTGAGGCGCAGGCGCGCGGCGTGGCGCCTGAGAGGCTGGTGTTTGCACAGCGCCTGCCTCTGGATCAGCACCTGGCGCGCCACCGGCTGGCTGACCTGTTTCTGGATACCTTGCCCTACAACGCCCACACCACGGCCAGTGATGCCTTGTGGGCGGGTCTACCGGTGCTTACGCGGCTGGGAGAATCGTTTGCGGCGCGTGTGGCGGCGAGCCTGCTGCATGCCGTGGGCCTGCCGGAACTCGTGACCCACAGCGCCGCAGAGTATGAAGCTCTGGCGATCTCACTCGCGCGGGATCCTGCGCGCCTGAAAGCGCTGCGCGACAAACTCCAAGCGGAAAAAGCCCAGGCCCCACTGTTCAACACCCTTCAGTTTGCGCGCGACATCGAGGCAGCCTATGTCGCGATGCATGGGCGGTACATGCAGGGCCTGGCGCCTGAAGTGATCGAGGTATAGAGCCGGAGGCGGGGAGGGCATGCTCCCCAGGCTCTGGATTTTGGCGAGGCCCGTAGGGCCTCCGGGTGTGCCGCTACCGTTGCAGTAGAAACAGCTGAAGCGCAGGTGGATCAGTGAACGACCACGGGGTTCTGCGCCAGGCCCGCATAACGGTCCAGCGCGTCTTCCACTTCTTCTTGCGTGGGGGTGTCGCGCTGCCAGGCCAGGATCTGCTCCTGGAACATCTCGGCCCAGGAACCGTCCAGGTACACCTCTTTGCCCGAACGCTTGTCCACGATTTCAAAGCCATGGCGTGCGAGCTGGGGAACTGCGGGGGCGGTGTCGTTGAGCGCCTGGGTGCTCTTTTTCTCCACGGCGTCGGGCAGCATGTGGACCACCACGAAGGATTCTGAGTCGTAGAGCATGTGCATCGTGTTCCCCTTGTCGATATAGATGTCAGATGACAGCGGGTTCGCAGAGTTCAAGGCCCAAGGCAGCTTCCAGGAAACGCTGGCAAGGTCGTAACGCCTTGTCCTACGGATCGGTTATCAGGGGAAGCCCGCTCTGGGCTTGGTTCTCTGCTGCGTTCCAGTATTTCATGAAAAAGTGATGCGACCGGGTTCGTGCGGGTTTTTTACCGCTCCAGGGCTCGGGTGGCGTTCGGGCGCAACACTTTGATGCAGGAGGGGTGTCGCAGCCGTCCGCTCTGCCGCCTTCTCTCTCGCGGAGCCTGGCTTCAGTCGGCCTCGCCCCGACCACGCCTCAAGGTGCGCCACTGCTGCGCAGTAGCAGGTCCGCAAAGTCGCCGTTGGCCTGGGTCAGCTTGATGCGCACGGGCAGGTAGTTGAGGCTGGGCGCCACCCACAGCTCGGCCTTCTGGTCGTAGTCCTTGCGGGGCAGGCGCAGCAGCTTCAGGGCGGGGGTGGGGCCTGCAGGCAGGTCCAGCGTTTCCGGGCCCTCCACGGTGAAGGTCCAGCGGTCGGCGGTGCGGGCGCTCACGGTGGTGATGGTGACCTGGGTGCCGGGCACAAAACGGACGGGGTCGGCGGCCAGCATGGCGCCCAGCTGGATAAACAGGCTCAGCCGGTCCTGCGCGCCAGGGCCCACGGCGGCCTCGGGCGTGTTGGCGCTGAAGGTCACCCGGCCCTTGGCATGGTCGAAATGTGCAGCCTGCTCGCTGCGGGACTTGTCGGAGAACTTCTCGGGCAACAGGCCCTGGGCCGTGATGGCGCCCACGCTGCGCTGCGTACGGCTGCCCACCAGGAAGGCGCTGACCTCCTGGCGCGCTTCGTAGCGGCTGCCGTCGTGTTGCCAGAGCAGCTCGGCACGGGCGTTGTAGGCGAACTTCTTGGCCTGCCCGCTCACGTCGAACACCAGCCGGGTGGGGGCCGGAATCCGTACGGGGGGCGGTGGGGCGCCTGCAGTGCGGTCTGTGCCGGAGCCAGGGGGCGCGATGTCGATCCCGGCGGCGGTGGTTTCTACTGCAGACGGTGCCGAAGCCCCTGACGCCGGCACCTCGGCCGGGGGGGCTGATGCTGGGGTGGCTGTGCTTGGCGTGGCAATGTCTGGTGCTGGCGCCGCGGCGGTGGAGTTTGCGCTGGCCTCTGCACCCGCCACCTGCACAGAGGCCTCGGGCGCCGCAACCGTCGGATCTGCTGCAGCCGGGGAGGGGGCGGGTGGCGCCTGTCTTCTGCGCACCACGGGCTTGGCCGCTATGGCCGCAGGCGGGGTGGGCGCGGCTGTTGGGGCCGCAACGGGGGCTGGTGCGGGTGGCGCGGCTGCCACGCTGCGCGTGCTGAAGACGCGGCCCGCCATCGGCTGCTGAGGGCTGTCCCAGGCCAGGGGCACGCCGTGCAGCACCAGCCAGTGCAAGGCCAATACCAAGGCGGTGATGAGAACCAGGGCCTGCCGTGGCATCCAGTCGGTCGCTGTACGGTGGTGGATGTCAGGCGCTGCCTGCGCCCAGATCACTGGAGAGCTGGGCGGCAGCCGCGCGCAGCGGCACGTCAATGGCGCCGCCCCACTCGGGGTCGAAGGTGGCGATGGAGCCCAGCGTGGTGATGCCCAGCTCCAGGTGCCCGTCCGAATCGAACACGGGCGCGCAGAACGCCACGATGCCTGGCAGCAGGGTGTCGACCACGCGGGCGGCACCGCGCGTGCGCACCTCGGCCAGCAGGGCGTTCACCTCGGTCATGGTGGAGGGCAGGTCGGTGCGCCGCATCTTCACTGCGCGGGCCAACTCGTCCTTGAGCAGCGGGGCCACCACATCAGGCGCCATGTGCGCCGCAAAGCAGCGGCCGGTGGCCGACGACAACAGCGGCATCACGTCGCCCAGCCGCAAGTTGGCAGTGACAGCCTGAGGCGATTCCTCCCAGTGCACGATGGTCGGGCCGTGGTTGCCCCACACGGCCAACGCCAAGGTGTGGCCGATGCTTTCCATGAGCTCGGGCATGCGCTCGCGCGCCAGGCGCACGGCATCGAGCCGGGCCAGCGAGGCCAGCCCCAGCTTGAGGGCGGCGGGGCCCAGGTCGTATCGCGCGTTGCGCGGGTCCTGCGTGACCAGGCCCAGGCGCTGAAAGCTCACCAGATACCGGTGCGCCTTGGCCGCGCTCATGCCGGCCGAGGCCGCCACATCCTTGAGCATCAGCGGCCCGCGCGAGCGTGTCAGCCCCTCCAGCAGGGCAAAACCCACCTCGACCGATTGAATTCCTGCACGTTCTTTGTCCATGTGCACTAAAATTTGCGAGTTTTGTTTAGTTAAATCAATTTACCCAAGCGTAATTCGTGTTGGGTGAAGACTTTCAACCCCTTGAGACAAAGGTCCTGCCACCATGAAACTTGCTACCTACAAAGACGGCTCGCGCGACGGCCAACTGGTCGTTGTCTCCCGCGATCTGGGCACGGCCCATTATGCGACCGGCATTGCCAGCAAGCTGCAGCAGGTGCTGGACGACTGGGGCTTCCTCTCGCCCCAGCTGCAGGACCTGTACGACCAACTCAACAGCGGCCGCGCGCGCCACGCCTTCCCCTTTGACCCCGCCCAGTGCATGGCACCGCTGCCGCGTGCGTACCAGTGGGCTGACGGCTCGGCCTACATCAACCACGTCGAACTGGTGCGAAAAGCGCGTAACTCCGAAGTGCCGGAGAGCTTCTACACCGACCCGCTGATGTACCAGGGCGGCAGCGACGACTTCATCGGCCCGCGCGACGACGTGGTGGTCCCGAGCGAAGCCATGGGTATCGACTTCGAGGCCGAGATCGCCGTCATCACCGGCGACGTGAAGATGGGCACCAACGCCGACCAGGCGCTGGACGGTATCCGCCTGATGATGATCGCCAACGACGTGAGCCTGCGCAACCTGATCCCGGCCGAGCTGGCCAAGGGCTTCGGCTTCTTCCAGAGCAAGCCCGCCACCGCCTTCAGCCCCGTGGCCGTCACGCTGGACGAGCTGGGCGACGCCTGGGACCACGGCCGCGTGCACCTGACCGTGCAGTCCACCTGGAACGGCCGCAAGGTCGGCATGTGCGACGCCGGTCCCGAGATGACCTTCCACTTCGGCCAGCTCATCGCCCACGTCGCCAAGACGCGCAACCTGCGCGCCGGCTCCATCATCGGCAGCGGCACCGTCAGCAACAAGGGCATCACCGACGCCAGCGGCCGCACCGAGTGGCCCAAGGGCTACAGCTGCATCGCCGAAAAGCGCTGCATCGAGACCATCCAGGACGGCAAGCCCAGCACGGACTTCATGAAGTTCGGCGACACCATCCGCATCGAGGTCAAGGGCAAGGACGGCGCCAGCATCTTTGGCGCCATCGACCAGACGATTGCTGCGCCTGAAGCCTGAGCCTGAGCCGCGACGGCCACTGCAACTGCAACCGTCGCCACAGCCAGTGGCTGCTGGCAGCGTTAGCAGTAGCGGTAGCGAGCGAATGTGCAGTGGCCTTGTCCGGCAGGGCGGGCCCCGCGCACCGCTCGTTCTGCAGGGCGCGCCTGCCAGCCCACCCCCCACCCGTTCGGGCTGAGCCTGTCGAAGCCAGGGCCGAGCGATGGAACACCGTGTTCAGCCCCCAGGCTCCCGCAGCAGGTGCAAAATATCAATAAAAACAGCCTCTACCGCTTGATAGTCAAGCGCTAGCAGCTATTAAATTCATAGTAACTACAAGGAGACAGCCCCATGCAACGCAGAACCCTCTTGTCCGCCCTGGCCGCCGCAGGCGCCTCCACCGCAGCCCCGTGGGCCGCTGCCCAGCAGGCCGCCTGGCCTGACCAACCCCTGCGCTGGGTCGTGCCGTACCCGGCCGGCGGCGGCACCGACGTGCTGGCGCGCACCGTGGCCGAGGCCATGCGCCAGACCCTGGGCCAGCAGATCATCGTGGACAACCGCCCCGGCGCGTCCACCAACATCGGCGCGCAGATGGTGGCCACCGCCAAGCCCGACGGCAATACCTTCATGTCGGCCGACAATGCCGTGCTGGCCTTCAACGAGCACCTGTTCACCAAGCTGCCGTTCAACCCCGAGAAAGACTTCACCTACGTGGGCGGCATCAGCCGTTTTCCGCTGGCGCTGGTGGTCAACCCCGCGTTCGAAGCCAAGACGGTGAAGGAATTCCTGGCCTACGCGCGCGCCAACCCCGGCAAGCTCAACTACGCATCGCCCGGCAACGGCTCGCCGCACCACCTGGCGATGGAGATGTTCAAGAACCGCACCAAGACCTTCCTCACGCACATCCCCTACCGGGGCGCGGCGCCTGCGCTGCAGGACGTGATGGGCGGGCAGGTGCCCTGCATGTTCCTGGACCTGGCCGCCGGCCTGCCCGTGATCACCTCCGGCAAGGTGCGCGCCCTGGCCATCGGCTCGGCCAAGCGCGTGGCCGCGCTGCCCGATGTGCCCACGCTGGCCGAAGCCGGCGTGCCCAACACCGAGGTGTTCGCCTTCCAGGGCATCCTGGCGCCCGCCAGCCTGCCCGCTGCCATCACGGCGCGCTTGAATGCCGACCTGAACAAGGCCCTGCTCAACCCCGCCGTGGTCAAGCGCATGAACGACTTCGGCATGGAAGCCCTGCCCGGCACGTCGGAGCAGTTCCGGGCGATGGCCCGGGCGGAGTCCAAGCGTTGGGGGGAGATCATCAAAACGGCTGGGGTGAAGCTGGACTGATGCATTGATCCCCGGTGTGAGCGCCGTGCCACCAGTGAGCGCTCCAAACGAGGCATCGTCGATCTGTCCAAGCCTGCGCATCAGACTGCGACTGCAGGCTGCAGCCCAAGGGCTTGCACCAATGACCTGGCCAAGCCAGCTCCGCGGTTCGACCCACATATTTGCCGCGCCGTTTCAAGCGCGAGGAGGCAGGCTACTCCGGCAAGTGGCACACCGCTTCCACGTTGTTGCCCTCAGGGTCGATGACAAAGGCGCCGTAGTAGTGCTCGTGGTAGTCGGTCCGCAGGCCGGGGGCTCCGTTGTCCTTGGCGCCGGCGGCGATGGCGGCGGCGTAGAAGGCATCCACCTGCGCCCGGTTTGCTGCCCGCCACGCCAGGTGGCAGCCCGTGGTGGCCGGCGGGCCGCCATATGGGGAGGGGCCATCGATGAACCACACATCGGCCTTTTTGCCGTCGGGCTCCGACGCATCGGGGTAGGCAAAGCCCAGCATGTTCGAGCCGTAGTTGCCTTCAAAACACAGGCTGTAGCCGAGGGGCGCAAGGGCTGCGCTGTAGAAGGCCTTGGCGCGGCCGATGTCCGTCACGCGGAAAGTCATGTGGTCAATCATGGGGAAATTGCTCCTCTGGGTTGTCTGCATGCGTTTTGCATACATTCGAATACTGTATGTAAATACAGTATTTGTGGCAAGCGAAAACGGATGGGTGTTGTGGGCGCGAGAACCCTGCCACTGGCTCCGCACGCAGACTACCGTGGCGTTTGGGCAGGGCACGGCCTCGATTTTCGGACGCCGGGGTACAGTGCCCCAACGCGGATGCGTCCGCGGTGCGGCATTTTTTCACCCGCGCCCACCAAAGCTTTCCCCGATGTCCACTCCCACAACCCCCGAATGGGCCGACGCATTGCATCGCGCCCTGCCCATGGCCGCCCTCGTGCCGGCCGAGGTCCGCTATTTTTTCGTCAGCCCCAACGGGCAGTACGTGGCCTGCACCACCAGCGCTCTGCATTCGGTGCTGATCGACATGCAGGGGCGGCGGTACGCAGCGTTTGCCGACTGGAGCGTGCGGGCGCTGACTGATGAGGCGGTGGAGCTTGAGTCCGACGAAACCCGCATGCAGGCGTTCCCGGTCTATGCCGACCTCTGGCAGATGGCGTTGACTGACGCCACACTGCCGTGGCAGCCGGCCCTGGTTGACCGATGAAGCCGAATCATTCCTCTTCTGCTCCTGCGGTGCCGGCTCCCGTTGGGGTTGGCCTAGCGGTCCTGCTGGTGGGCCTGGGTGCGGCGGCAGCCGCACTCGGCGGCTTTGGGCATGCGGCGGGTTGTGGCACCTTTGGCATGACCTGCATCGGATCGGCCTTTGCCATTGCGTTGGGCACTTTGTGTGTTGCGGTGGTGCTGCTCCTGTGGGGCTTGCGGTCGATACCGGTGGCCGGGCCGGGCCGCTGGCGCTGGGCGGTCAAGGCACTGGTCGTTGGCATCACGGCCCTTGCGGGGATTGCGGCTTTGGTGCTGGGCGGGTTTGCGGTGCTGGTGTTGGCGAGTTAGGGCGTCGTTTAACCTCCCCGAGCTTAGAACGCTTGGGGTGGCGACCGTTGCCCTGCACGCCAGCACGGGCTCTGTTGCCAAGGCGACCGGCGGCCGGCGCAATCGCGACACAATCTCAGGGCCAACCTGGCCGCCGAGGGTGTCTACGGAGCCGTGGCGTGCAGAGCTTGTGGCGTTGCAGATGCTGCGCGCATCGCCTCCATGCCCGGGCCGTTTTGTCTTTTCGGACCACGGGCGCCAGCGCCGCCTGCGTTGCAGGTTGACCGGCGCCTGCCAATGACCCATTGGTCTCGCTTCCACCATCAAGGATCCCCATGCTGAACTTCGACTTCCACAACCCCACCCACATCGCCTTCGGCCAGGGCCGCATCGCCGACCTGGACAAGCTCGTGCCCGCCGCGGCCAAGGTGCTCATCCTCGTGGGCGGCGCCAGTGCCGAGAAGACCGGCACGCTGGCCGAGGTGCGCACGGCGCTCGCCAGCCGCCAGCACGCCACCTTCAGCGGCATCGAGCCCAACCCCAGCTACGAAACCTCGATGAAGGCCGTCGCGCAGATCCGCGAAGGCGGGTTCGACTTCCTGCTCGCCGTGGGCGGAGGCTCGGTGATCGATGCAGTCAAATTCATCGCCGCGGCCGTGAAGTTCGAAGGCGGCGACCCCTGGGCCATTCTGGAAAAGCACGGCCGCAACGTCACCGCTGCGCTGCCCTTCGGCGCCGTGCTCACGCTGCCCGCCACGGGCTCCGAGATGAACAACGGCGGCGTCATCACGCACCGCGCCAAGGGCGCGAAGCTGGCCTTTGGCAGCAACCATACCTACCCCGTGTTCTCGGTGCTCGACCCCACCAAGACCTACACCCTGCCGCCGCAGCAGCTGGCCAATGGCGTGGTCGATGCCTTCGTGCACACGGTGGAGCAGTACCTCACCTACCCGGTCAACGCGCCCGTGCAGGACCGTTTTGCCGAAGGCATCCTGCAGACGCTGATCGAGATCGGCCCGCGCCTGCTGGCCGCCCCCGAGCCCGTGTACGACGACCGCGCCAACCTCATGTGGACGGCCACCATGGCGCTCAACGGGCTGATCGGCGCGGGCGTGCCGCAGGACTGGGCCACGCACATGATCGGCCACGAGCTGACAGCGCTGCACGGCATCGACCACGCGCGCACGCTGGCCATCGTGCTGCCTGCGCTGCTGCACGAGCGCCGCGGTGCCAAGCGCGCCAAGCTGCTGCAGTACGGCGAGCGCGTGTGGGGCATCACCACCGGCACCGACGACGAGCGCATCACCGCCGCCATCGAGCGCACGCGCGGCTTCTTCGAGGCCATGGGCATCGCCACGCGCCTGTCGGGCTACGGCCTGGGCGCCGACACGGTGGGCGCCGTGGTGGCGCAGCTCGAAGCGCACGGCATGGTCACGCTGGGCGAGCAGCGCGAGATCACGCCCGCAGTGAGCCGTCGCATCCTCGAGGCCGCGCTGTAGCCCAACGCCTCCTTCGCCAGTCGGACAAGGCCCAGGTAACGCGCGCTTACCGGCCAGCGCGCTGCATGGCATACGCTGGGCCGTCCTTCCCACTTTTTCGAACACAACGAAAGGCTGCGCATGCACAAGATACTGATGGTCCTCACCTCGCACGACCAGCTGGGCGATACGGGCAAGAAAACCGGCTTCTGGCTCGAAGAGTTTGCCGCCCCGTACTACGTGTTCAAGGATGCGGGGGCCGAGGTGACCCTGGCATCGCCCCAGGGCGGCCAGCCCCCGCTGGACCCCAAGAGCGATGCGCCCGATGCGCAGACCGATGCGACGCGCCGCTTCAAGGGCGATGCCGCCGCCCAGGCGCACCTGGCCAGCACCCTGAAGCTGTCCGAGGTGAACGCGGCCCAGTTCGACGCGGTGTTCTACCCCGGAGGCCACGGCCCGCTGTGGGACCTGGCGTACGACACGCAGTCCATCGCCCTCATCGAGGCCACCCTGGCCGCTGGCAAGCCCCTGGCGGCCGTGTGCCACGCGCCCGGCGTGCTGCGCGGCGTCAAGGCGGCAGACGGCACGCCGCTGGTGCGCGGCAAGAACGTGACGGGCTTCACCAACGGAGAGGAGGCCGCTGCGGGCCTGACGGACGTCGTGCCCTTCCTGGTGGAGAACATGCTCATGTCGCACGGCGGCCTGTACACCAAGCAGGCCGACTGGCAGCCGCACGTGGTCACCGACGGGCTGCTGATCACCGGGCAGAACCCGGCGTCGTCGGAGCCGGCGGCGCAGGCGCTGCTCAAAGCGCTGGGTTGATGCCCACGGGCCGGGCTGGCCTTGCGCGCGACAGCGAGCTGGCCGCCCGGCCTCCTAACCACCAGACGGGCAACAACCCGTCACCCAGCGCTCGTTTGCGCACGGCTCGCGCCCGTCGCCTGCCGTTTCGCGTCACGCCCTTGCGTTTCGTCGCATGCCGCTGCCCCTGCCGGCCCGCGGTGCCTACAGTGCCGCCATGCCGCACCGATCATCACTCCACGGTCGCGGCCCCTGGCACTCCAAGACGAAAGGCGCACCGTGATCCTCCTCCTTACTCTTCTTTCCCTCGCCCTGCGGTGGGCAGCGCGGCACGTCCGGCCCGTGGCGGCCACCGCGTTCGTGGCGCTGGCCGCACTGGCAGGCCCCGCATCGGCCCAGCACGCCGGCCTGCGTACTCTGGTCGTGCCCGGCGACGAGCCGATCAACGTCGCGCTGTTCTACCCCACCGTGCGCAGTGCAGGCGTAGTGCAGCTGGGCCCCTGGCGCCCGGTGGTCGGCCTGGGCGCGCCCGTGTCGGCTGAGCCGCTCAAGGGGCTGATCCTGGTGTCGCACGGCACGGGCGGCAATGAACTCGCCCACCACAACCTGGCCACGCGCCTGGCCGCCGAGGGCTACCTGGTGGCCGCCGTGCGCCACCCGGGTGACAACTGGCAGGACCGCTCCATGATCACCTCGGGCCGCTACTTCGGCGAGCGCCCCCGCCAGGTCAGCCGCGTGCTCGACGCGCTGCTGGCCAGCCCCGAGTGGGGCCCCCGCATTCCGGCCGGCCGCATCGGCGCACTGGGCCACTCGGCCGGCGGCTACACCGTGCTGGCCCTGGCCGGCGCCCAGGCCGAGCCCGCCCGCGCCGCGCAGCACTGCCGCAGCGTGCAGGACGACCCCGGCTTCTGCGGCCTGGCCCAGGGCCCCAAGGCGCCGCAGCCGGCCGCTGCCAACACGGCAACATCCGCCAATGTGGTGCCGGACGGCGCCCTGGTGTCAGTGCCCGACCCGCGCATCCGCGCCATCGTCGCCCTGGCGCCCATGGCCGTGGTGTTCACCCCCGAGAGCCTCAAAGCCGTGACCGTGCCGGTGCTGCTGCGCGTGGCCGAGCAGGATGCCGTGCTGACGGGCAAGTACCACGGCGGGCTGGTGGCCGCCAATCTGCCCACCGCGCAGGCGGACACCGTGCCGGGCGCCGGCCACTTCGCCTTCATGGCCCAACCCAGCCAGAGCCTGCCGTCCGACGCGGGCGACGCCGCCGCCAACCCGGCGGGCTTCGACCGCGTGGCCTACCACGCGGTGCTGGAGGCGCAGGTGGTGCAGTTCTTCGCGCAGCAGTGGCGCTGAGTCTGACTTTTTGAGATAAAAAAGCTGCCTACCGCTTGTCTGGTAAGCGCAAAAAGCTATCAAAAGTGTAGTGCCGGCTTCCGCCGGGCCCACTAGTAAGGCAAGATTCCCGGCAGCAGCGGCCGGGCCAGCCGCTCGCACCACCACTTGAGCGCCTCGCCCCGGTGTTCGGGCTTCCAGGCCAGCCAGAAGGTCTCATCGGCCCGGGGCTCCTCCACCGGCACCTCCACCAGGATGCCGTTTTCCAGCTCCACCCGCACGCAGGCGCGCGGCACGAAGCCGTGGCCCAGCCCGGCGGCCTGGCAGGCGATCTTGGCCTGCATCGACGGCACGGTGATGCGCCGCTGGCCCGACAGCAGGCCCACCGTGCGGTCCGACAGGGTGCGCGCCCCGTCGCCCACCACCACGGCCGTGTGCTCCAGCAGGTCGCTGCGCGTGAGCGGCCGGCCCAGGCGCGCCAGCGGGTGCGACGCGGTCACGCAGAACACGAAGTCCAGGCTGCCCACCGCCACGGCCTTGTAGCCGCCGCCGGCGGGGCCTTCGCCCGCCGCCACGATGATGTCGGCGCGCCCGTCGCGCAGCGCCTCCCAGGTGCCCGTCAGCGCCTCGCAGCCGATGCGCAGGCGCGTGCCGCAGTTCAGCCCCTCAAAGGCCGCGATGTCGTCGTTGAACGCGCTGGTTGGTATCAGCGAGTCGTGCACCAGTCGCAGCTCGGACTCGAACCCGGTGGCTATCTGCCGCAGGCGCGATTCGAGCTGCCGCGCCGAGGCCAGCAGCCAGCGGCCCTCCTTGAGCAGCTCGTGCCCCGCGGGCGTGAGCGTTACGCGCGGCCCGTTGCGGGTGAACAGGGCCAGGCCCAGTTGCTCCTCGAGCTTGCCCACGGCGTAGGAGATGGTGGACGGCACCTTGTGCAGCCGCTCCGAGGCGCCCGCGAACGAGCCGTAGCGGGCAATCGCATCCACCAGTTCGATGGCTTCGAGGGAGAGTTTCAGCATGGCAAAAGGAACGGAATTTCAATCATCGAAATTATCGATGATTGAAGGCCAAACCTTTCAACCTGATGCCCTGCCATGCGCCGGATACTTCATCCATCGCAGCACTGAAGACCAATGAAATCCCGCAGATTTCAAACCGGACACCCAGTGTGAAATTCATCGACAGACATTGAAAGGAAGACACCATGCTCGACATCCGCAAAGCCCAACACCGCGGCAACGCCAACCACGGCTGGCTCCATTCGCGCCACACCTTCTCGTTCGGCCACTACCACGACGCCAACCAGCAAGGCTTTTCCGACCTGCTGGTCATCAACGACGACCGCGTGGCCCCGGGCAAGGGCTTCGGCACCCACCCGCACCGCGACATGGAAATCTTCTCGTACGTGCTGGAAGGCGCGCTGGAGCACAAGGACTCCATGGGCACCGGCTCGGTCATCCGCCCCGGCGACGTGCAGATGATGAGTGCCGGCACTGGCGTGCGCCACAGCGAGTTCAACCACTCCGGCGAAGAACCCGTGCACTTCCTGCAGATCTGGATCGTGCCCGGTGCCCGCGGCGCCGCACCCCGCTACCAGCAGGTGCACTTCAGCGAGGCCGACAAGCGCGGCCGCCTGCGCCAGATCATCTCGCCCGAAGGGGCTGACGGATCGCTGGCCGTGCACCAGGACGCCCGGGTCTATGCCGGCTTGTTCGACGGCAGCGAAGAAGCAGCCGATCTGGACGTGGGTCCGGGCCGCAACGTGTATGTGCACGTGGCCCGCGGCAGCCTGGAGGTGAACGGCGAGCGGCTGTCCGAAGGCGACGGCGCCCGCATCCGCGACGCCGGGGCCCTGCGCTTTGCCCACGGCGAAGGCGCCGAGGTGCTGGTGTTCGACCTGCGGCCCAACGAGCTGCCCACGATGCCGCACTGAGCGAATGGGGCGCCCTGAGGTGCGGGCGGGTGGGCGATGCCGCCCATCCCCTGCGCCCCGGGCCGCCGCATTGCCTTGTCTCGTTTTTTTGTTTGTTCTTCTCGACGCACCTCATCTTCAATTTCCAGGGAGTTCACCATGACCCACGCCAACACCACGACTGCCAGCACCACCGCTCGCCCCGTCGCCTACGCCAAGCCCGGCGCCACGCTGCTGAACGCCGACGACCACACCCTGGTCATGATCGACTTCCAGTCGCAGATGGCCTTTGCCACGCACTCCATCGACGCGATCACGCTGCGCTCCAACGCCGGCCTGGTGGCCAGCGCCGCCGCCGGGTTTGGCGTGGACACCATCCTCACCACCGTGGCTGAGAAGAACTTCAGCGGCCCCATGTTCGAGGAAGTGACCGCACCGTTCCCCGGCCAGGCGCTGCTGGACCGCACCTCCATGAACACCTGGGAAGACGAGGCCGTGATCGCCCGTGTCAACGCCATCGGCAAGCCGCGCATTGTGCTGGCCGGCCTGTGGACCAGCGTGTGCATCGTGGGCCCGGCGCTGTCGGCGCTGGACCAGGGCTTCGAGGTGTATGTGATCGCCGACGCGAGCGGCGACATCTCGGCCGAAGCCCACAACCGCGCCATGGAGCGCATGGTGCAGGCCGGCGCGCGGCCCATCACGGCATTGCAGTACCTGCTGGAGTTGCAGCGCGACTGGGCGCGGGGCGAGACGTACGACATGACGACGGGCATCGCCAAGAAGTTCGGCGGCGGCTATGGCCTGGGCATCACCTACGCCAAGAGCATGTTCAACGCCCACGAGGGTTAAAAAGGGCGCATCAGCCTACTGCGCGGCCGGATCCCGCACCTGTGGTCCTCACCGTACGAGAGTACGGCTGCGGTCCTCGGTGCGACCTCGGCCCGCTCGCTACGAAATCTGGTGCACTCTTTGCGCTCTGCCAATGCTGAAATTTCGAAGTCCGAAGACCATGACACAACCCGCCCAAACCCCTGACCTCATCCTGCGCAACGGCCGCTTCACCACGCTGGACCGCTCCAACCCCACGGCCAGTGCGGTCGCCATTGCGCAAGGGCGCTTCACGCACGTGGGTGACGACCGCGAGGTGATGGCGCTGGCCGGTGCGGGCACGCGGGTCATCGACCTGGGCGGGCGCAGCGTGCTGCCTGGGCTCATCGACAACCACCTGCACATCATCCGCGGCGGCCTCAACTTCAACTTGGAGCTGCGGTGGGACGGGGTGCGCAGCCTGGCCGATGCCATGGCCATGCTCAAAGCGCAGGTGGCGGTGACGCCCGCGCCGCAGTGGGTGCGCGTGGTGGGCGGCTTCACCGAACACCAGTTTGCGGAAAAGCGCCTGCCCACGCTGGCCGAGCTGAACGCCGTGGCGCCGGACACGCCCGTGTTCATCCTGCACCTGTACGACCGCGCGCTGCTCAACGGCGCCGCGCTGCGCGCCGTGGGCTATGGCAAGGACACGCCCGCGCCACCCGGTGGCGAGTTCGTGCGCGACAGCGCGGGCAACCCCACGGGCCTGCTGCTGGCCAAGCCCAATGCGGCCATCCTGTATGCCACGCTGGCCAAGGGCCCGAAGCTGCCGCACGACTACCAGGTCAACTCCACGCGCCACTTCATGCGCGAGCTCAACCGCCTGGGCGTGACCGGCGCCATCGACGCGGGCGGCGGCATGCAGAACTACCCGGATGACTACGACGTGATCCAGGAGCTGGCCGATGCCGACCAGCTCACCATCCGCCTGGCCTACAACCTGTTCACGCAAAAGCCCCAGCACGAGAAGGAAGACTTCCTGAACTGGACGGCCACCTCGCAGTACAAGCAGGGCACGGACTACTTTCGTCACAACGGCGCGGGCGAGATGCTGGTGTTCTCTGCCGCCGACTTCGAGGACTTCCGCCAGCCCCAGCCCGAGCTCGCGCCCGGCATGGAAGGCGAGCTGGAAGAGGTGGTGCGCATCCTCGCGCAGAACCGCTGGCCCTGGCGCATGCACGCCACCTACGACGAGACCATCGAGCGCGCGCTCAACGTGTTCGAGAAGGTCAACCAGGACACACCGCTGGCCGGCCTGAACTGGTTCTTCGACCACGCCGAGACCATCTCGGAAAAGTCCATCGACCGCATCGCCGCCCTGGGCGGCGGCGTGGCCGTGCAGCACCGCATGGCCTACCAGGGCGAGTACTTCGTCGAGCGCTACGGCGCCGCGGCGGCCGAGGCCACGCCCCCGGTCAAGCGCATGCTGGAGAAGGGCGTCAATGTGTCCGCCGGCACCGACGCCACCCGCGTGGCCAGCTACAACCCCTGGGTGTCGCTGTCCTGGCTCGTCACCGGCAAGACGGTGGGCGGCCTGCAGCTCACCCCGCAGCGCAACTGCCTCACCCGCGACCAGGCCCTGCGCATGTGGACCGAGAACGTCACCTGGTTCAGCAACGAGCAAGGCAAGAAGGGCCGCATCGAAGCGGG
This sequence comes from Acidovorax sp. Root267, assembly GCF_001429215.1. NCBI lineage: Bacteria > Pseudomonadati > Pseudomonadota > Betaproteobacteria > Burkholderiales > Comamonadaceae > Acidovorax > Acidovorax sp. Root267. Next base: position 437,253 of record NZ_LMJC01000029.1, on the reverse strand, counting down.
CCAGCTGGCCGACCTCGTCGTGCCCGATCGCGACTTCTTTGCCTGCCCCGAGTCCGACATCGCCGACACCACGGCCCTGCTCACCGTGGTGGGCGGCAAGGTGGTCTATGGCGTGGGCGACTTCGCGCGCTTTGACGACGCGGCCCCGCCGCCCGCCATGCCCGACTGGTCGCCCGTGCGCACCTTCGGCGGCTACGGCGCCTGGGCCGCCCAGGGAGGGCCGGACGGCGCGCCGCTGCAGGCCGTGCTGCGCAACGCGGCGGCGAACTGCGGCTGTGCCAGCAACTGCAACCTGCACGGCCACGCCCATGCCACGGCCTGGAGCAGCAAGCTGCCGGTGTCCGACCTGCAGGGCTTCTGGGGTGCGATGGGCTGCGCCTGCTGGGCGGTGTGACCGTGCCGCACGCATTGCAAATCGCCGCCACCGCGCCCTGGGTGCAAACGCTGGCGCTGCTGTGCCTGTGCGCCGCATACCTGCAGGGCGGCATCGGCAAGGCCCGCGACTTTGCGAGTGCCGTGGCCGAGGTGCGCTCGCTTGGCCTTGCGCCCGCCGCGCCCATCGCGGCTGCCACGCTGGTGCTGCAGCTCGGAGCCTCGGCGCTCATCCTGTCGGGCTGGTACCGCTGGCTGGGGGCGCTGGCGCTGGCGGGTTTCACCGTGCTCGCCGCCTTGCTGGCTGACCGCTTCTGGGCCGCGCCGCCCGCCGATCGGCAGCGCAGCGCCAACGCTTTTTTTGAACATTGGGGCCTGGTGGGCGGCATGCTGCTCGTCGCCTGGCACGACCTCGGAGGCCACCATGCCGGATAACCAACACGATCGTCACCACCACCACACCCCTGCTGCGCCCGCGCCGGCATCGGCTGCTCCGGCGGCTTCCGGCAGCTTCGCGCCGCTGGCCATCCCCGTCTTCGCGGTGCTCTGGGCCGCCACGGTGCTGGGCAACATCGGCAGCTTCATGCGCGACGTCGCCAGCGCCTGGATGGTGACCGAACTCTCGTCCAGCCCCACCGCGGTCGCGCTGATCCAGACCGCTGCCACGCTGCCCGTCTTTCTGCTCGCCATCCCTGCGGGTGTGCTGTCCGACATCCTGGACCGCCGCCGCTTCCTCATCGGTGTGCAGGTGCTGCTGGCTGCCGTCAGCGGCACGCTGCTCATCCTGGCCAACACCCACACGCTGACGGTGGAGTGGCTGGTGGCGCTGACTTTTGTCGGCGGCATCGGCGCTGCGCTCATGGGCCCCACCTGGCAGTCCATCGTGCCCGAGCTGGTGCCGCGCAGCGAGCTCAAGAGCGCCGTGGCCCTCAACTCGCTGGGCATCAACATCGCACGCGCCATCGGCCCTGCAGCGGGCGGCCTGCTGCTGGCGAGCTTCGGCGCGGCCATGGCCTACGGCCTGGACGTGCTGAGCTATGTGTTCGTGATCGCTGCGCTGCTGTGGTGGAAGCGCCCGAAGGTCGAGGCGTCGGGTTTGAACGAGCAGTTCTTCGGGGCCTTCCGCGCCGGCGTGCGCTACGCCCGCGCCAGCCGCGAACTGCACGTGGTGCTGCTGCGCGCGGCCGTGTTCTTTTTGTTCGCCAGCTCCGTCTGGGCGCTGCTGCCGCTGGTGGCGCGCCGCATGCTGGGCGGCTCGGCAGGCTTTTACGGCGTGATGCTGGGCGCCGTGGGCGCAGGCGCCATCCTGGGCGCCGTGCTGCTGCCCCGTTTGCGCAAGCGCCTGGATACCGACGGCTTGGTGCTGCTGGCATCCCTGCTCACCGCCGCCGTCATGGGCGTGCTGACCGTGGCCCCGCCCCAGTGGGCCGCCGTGGCGCTGATGCTGGTGCTGGGCCTGGGCTGGATCATCGCGCTGACCACCCTCAACGGCGTGGCCCAGGCCGTGCTGCCCAACTGGGTGCGGGGCCGGGGCCTGGCCATCTACCTCATGGTCTTCAACGGCGCGATGGCGGCTGGCAGCCTGGGCTGGGGCCTCATCGCGGGGCAGGCCGGCCTGCCGGTCACGCTGCTGGTGGGCGCGGCCGGGCTGGTGGTGGCATCGCTTATTTTTCACCGCGTGAAGCTGCCCTCCGGCGAGGCCGACCTGCAGCCCTCCAACCACTGGCCCGAGCCCCTGCTGGCCGAACCCGTGGCGCACGACCGGGGCCCGGTGATGGTGCAGATCGAATATCGCATCGCCAAGCCCGACCTGCCCGCCTTCCTGCAGGCCATGCAGCGCCTGTCTGCCGAGCGCCGCCGCGACGGCGCCTACGCCTGGGGCGTGGCCGAACACACCGGCGAGCCGGGTCGGGTCATCGAGTGGTTTCTGGTCGAGTCCTGGGCGGAGCATTTGCGCCAGCACCACCGCGTGTCCAAGGCCGATGCGGACCTGCAGGCGGAGGCTTTGCGGTTTCACCAGGGAGCGGAGCGGCCCGTGGTGCATCACTTTTTGGCGCTGGGGGCTGAGGATGCCGAAGCTGAAGCAGGCAATGGCGATGCCCGTAAAGCCCCAGGGTCATGACTCTCTGGTTAGCGTCGACTGGTTGCGCGCGCGGAGGGCTCGCTGGGTTGCTGACAGAACGCTCATAATTCCCCGTCCATCAGCCATGAGAGCCCCCTTGCTTCCACAACACCTGCCCGGCCCGCACCAGCGCACCCCCTGGCTGTCGCTGCGGCCAGGGGGGCACACAGCCCCTGAACTATCGGCTCGACGCCCGGCCTTCGCCTGCGGCGAGTCTGCTGGTGAGAACGCCTTATGACGGCTCTGCAAGCGCCATCCGACCTGCTGACGCGCATTCGCCAGATCTGGGAGTCTGCGCGCACGCAGGCGGCCCGCTCGGTCAACACGGCACATGTGTGTGCCAACTGGATGATCGGCCAGCAGATCGTCGAGGCCGAGCAGGGCGGCGCCAAGCGTGCAGAGTATGGCAAGGCATTGCTCAAAGCGTTGTCATCGCAGTTGACGGCGGACTATGGGGACGGGTTTTCCGTCAGCGCGCTGCAGTACATGCGCAGTTTTTTCCTGGCTTACCCCGACCTGCTGGCAAAACAACACGCACTGCGTGTTGTTTTGGATGTGGGACAGATTCAGCACGCAGTGCGTGGTGAATTGGGTGCGGATACTGATCGCGATTGGCGGCCCGGAGCGTTGCACCCGGGCTTGTCATGGACGCACTACCGCACGCTGCAGAAGGAGGGGCGCCGCGCAGTGCGTGACTTCTATGAAATCGAGGCGGTGAACAACGGCTGGTCTGCCCGCCAGTTGGAGCGGCAGATGCACTCTTTCTTGTTCGAGCGGCTGGCCAAGAGCCGCGACAAGCAAGGGCTGCTCGCTCTGGTCAACGAAGGGCAGGTACTGGCCCGGCCTCACGATGCCATCAAAGACCCCTATGTGCTGGAGTTTTTGAATCTGCCGGAATCGCATCGCTTGGTGGAGTCGCGCATCGAAGAAGCCTTGATCAACCAGCTGCAATCCTTCCTGCTGGAGTTGGGCAGCGGCTTTGCTTTCGTGGGGCGGCAGCGCAGGCTGACGCTGGATGGCGATCACTTCTACCCCGACCTGGTGTTCTATCACGTCAAGCTCAAGTGCTATGTCGTGATCGACTTGAAAGTGGGCAAGCTCACCCATGGGGACTTGGGCCAGATGCAGTTGTATGTGCACTATTACGACCGCGAGGTCACCGGCCCGGGTGACAACCCCACGATCGGGCTGCTGTTGTGCAGCGAAAAGAACGACGCGGTGGTGCGCTACGTGCTCGGTGACCAGAGCGAGCAGATATTTGCAAGTCGCTACCAGTTCGCCCTGCCCAGCGAGGACGCCTTGCGCGCAGAAATTCAGCGCGAGCTCGAACAGTGGGAGCAAGCGGCTCCCAAAGCGACGCGCAAAGCGAGTGTGCCCCGTACGTCGAGCCAGCCAGCAGATGCAGGTGAAGCCGTCAAGCGAGCAAAACCCGCCAAGGCAACCAAGGCGGAGGTCAAGCCCAAGGTACGGGTCAAACCGGTGAAGGTTGCAAAGCCCCGCACGAAAACCCCAGCGTCAAAAAGCCGGCTCCAGTGATTCGGGGCGGGTCTGGCGCTTCTACGCAGCCGGTGCCCAGATCTGCTGCATCCGCCGGCTGCATTGTCGGAGCACTCAGGAAGACACCGCCGGTTCAGCGCAAGCCTCCACCTCCACCAAGCAGTCATAAAACGTCGGCGCCCGCCCCAAATCCGTCAGCGCCTGGCTCGTCAACTCGTTCACGTTCGTCCCGTCGAGCCCCAGCTTGCGCCACCAGATGCCCAGGCCGTTGACCACGCCGGGGCGTGCGCGGCGGGAGACGGTGGCGTGGCACTGGTAGCTGCCGCGGTCGTTGAACACGCGCACCACGGCGTCGTTGCCGATGCTGCGGGCTTCGGCGTCGTCGGGGTGGATCTCCAGGATCGGGCGGCCTTCGATGTTGCGCAGGCTCGTCACGTTCACGAAGGTGGAGTTCAGGAAGTTGCGCGCCGGCGGCGAGATCATGGCCAGGGGGTAGCGTGCGTCGGTGCCTTGCAACTCGTAGTTGGGCAGGTGGTCGGGCAGGCCGTCCAGGCCCTGGGCGGCCAGGCGGGCGCTGTAGAACTCGCACTTGCCCGAGGGTGACGGAAAGTTGCCTTCGGCAAACAGCGCATCGGGAATGGCCACGGTGGCAAAGCCTTGGGATTCGAGCAGCGCGTAGTCCACGGCATCGCCGAACGCCTGGCGGCACAGCGCCTCGTCGGTGTCGGCAAAGCAGGGGTCGGCAAAACCCATGCGCGCGGCCAGGTCGCGGAAGATCTGGGCGTTGCTGCGGGCTTCGCCCAGGGGCTGGATGGCGGGGCGGTTGAGCACCACGTCGGTGTGCCCGTAGGACAGGTGCACGTCCCAGTGTTCGAGCTGCGTGGTGGCGGGCAGGATGTAGTCCGCGTAGTCGGCGGTGTCGGTCTTGAAGTGCTCCAGCACCACGGTGAAAAGGTCTTCGCGCGCAAAGCCGCGCACCACCTTGCCCGAGTCCGGGGCCACGGCCACGGGGTTGCTGTTGTAGACCACCACGGCCTCGACCTTCGGGCCGAAGGCGGGCGATGCCTCGCGCAGCAGGTCGTCGCCGATGGTCGTCATGTTGATGGTGCGCGGCACGCGCCCTGCGGCCGCCTGGGGCATCAAATCGGGCCGCTGCAGCACCGCGCGCTGGGCCGGGAACTGGCCGGAGCTGGACAGCAGCAAGCCGCCGGCGCGGTGGCGCCAGGCACCGGTGAGGGCGGGCAGGCAGGTGACGGCGCGCACGGCATTGCCGCCGCCGCGCACGCGCTGCATGCCGTAGTTCAGGCGGATGGCGGCGGGCTTGGTGGTGCCGTAGTCCTGGGCCAGCTGGCGGATCTGCTCGACCGGAATGCCGCAGACTTCGGCGGCGCGCTCGGGCGGCCACTGCAGGGCGCGCTCGCGCAACTGGTCCCAGCCCAGCGTGTGGCGCGCGATGTAGTCGTGGTCCAGCCAGTCGTGGGCGATCAGTTCGTGCATCAGTGCCAGGGCCAGCGCGGCGTCGGTGCCGGGGCGCAGGGCGATGTGCTCGTGGCACTTGTCGGCCGTCTCGCTCTTGCGCGGGTCGATGCACACCAGCTTGGCGCCACTCCTCTTGGCCTGCTGCGCGTAGCGCCAGAAGTGCAGGTTGCTGCCGATGGAGTTGCTGCCCCAGATCAGGATGAGCTGCGATTCGGCGAAGAACTCCACCTTCATGCCCACCTTGCCGCCCAGGGTCTGCGTCAGCGCCTCGGCGCCTGCCGACGCACAGATGGTGCGGTCCAGCAGCGATGCGCCCAACTGGTGGAAGAAGCGCCGGTCCATGCTCTCGCCCTGCACCATGCCCATGGTGCCGGCGTAGCTGTAGGGCAACACGGCTTCGGGAGCGCGCGCGGCGATGGACTGCAGGCGCTGGGCGATGTCGTCCAGGGCTTCGTCCCAGCCCACGGGCGCGAATTGGCCGCTGCCCTTGGGGCCTGTGCGCTTGAGCGGAGTGAGCACGCGCTCGGGGTGGTAGCTGCGTTCGGTGTACTTGCTCACCTTGGCGCAAAGCACGCCGTCGGTGTGGCGGTGATCGGGGTTGCCCTGCACGCGGGTGGCCACGCCGTTTTCCACCGTGGTGATCAGGGCGCAGGTGTCCGGGCAGTCGTGCGGGCAGGCCCCGCGCACCTGAATCGGTACAGACAGAGGGGAATTGGCGGCAGAAGACGTGTGCATTCTGTGGGTTGATCGTTAAACTGCAAGCAGGGTTGGAAACGGCGTGCATAGGTTGCCGCAGTTCCAAGGAGGCTGCCTGAAGGCAGCGCAGAGGGTTCACCCTCTTTTACAAGAGCAGAGATTTCACCATGAACCAACCGGTATTGGGGCGCAGGCAGTTTTCCGTGGGCTTGGGTGCGGCAGCCCTCGGGGGCTTCCATCTGGCACACGCGCAAAGCGAAGGCCGGATTGTGCTGGGGCAGTCTGCCGCCTTTACCGGCCCTGCCGCGCAGCTGGGTGTGCAGTTCAACCTGGGCGCCAAGCTCTTTTTCGACCAGCTCAATGCGCAGGGTGGCGTGGGCAAGCGCACGGTGGAAATCCGCACCATGGACGACGGCTACGAGCCCGACCGCTGTGCCGAGAACACCAGGAAGCTCATTGCCGAAGACGTGTTTGCCCTGTTTGGTTACATCGGCACGCCCACCAGCTTGGCGGCGATGCCCATCTTCACCAAGGAAAAAGTGCCGTTTTTCGGCCCCTTCACCGGCGCCGAGGCGCTGCGCCAGCCTTTCAATCGGCTGATTTTCCATGTGCGTGCTTCGTACTATGACGAGACCGCGCTCATCGTGCGCCAGCTCACCAACCTGGGACTCAAGAAGATCGCGGTTTTCTACCAGAACGATGCCTATGGCAAGGCCGGGCTCGATGGTGTGACAAAGGCGCTGACAGAGCTCAAGCTCGCGCCTGTGGCCACCGCCACGGTGGAGCGCAATTCGACCGACGTGAAAGCGGCCGTCGACAAGCTGGTGCCGGCTAAGCCGGATGCCGTGGTGCAGATCACCGCCTATGCCTCGGCCGCAGCCTTCGTGCGCGCAGCGCGCAAGGCGGGCTTTGGCGGCACGTTCTACAACGTGTCGTTTGTGGGCACCCAGGCGCTGGCCGATGAGCTGGGCAAGGATGGCGCTGGCGTGGTGGTGTCGCAGGTCGTGCCTTCCCCTTACCAGCCGTCGCGCCAGATCACCCGCGAGTTTCTCGAAGCCATCAAGAAGGGTGGCGACAAGGTGCAGGCCAATTACTCGAGCATGGAAGGCTACTTGGCAGCCCGGGTGTTCACGGAGGGCCTGCGCCAAGCCCAGGGCAGTGGAAAACCCACGCGCGAAGGGCTGATTGCCGGCATCGAGTCCTTGGGCAACCAGGTGGTCTCGGGCTTTCCCATTGCGTTCAGTGCCACCAGCCATGCGGCATCGAAATTTGTCGAAATGTCGATGCTGACCGGTGATGGGCGAGTGAGGACTTGATATCCCCCTGAGCCGCTTCGCGGCTTCCCCCAAGGGGGACGCCACCCGTGGCCTGGCGGAGCCAGTTCCACGGTGGCGCTGGCCTTGGGGCGCGCCAGTTGCGGGTGGGACGGGCGTTGTCTACCGTCTGTCGAATGTCTGTGTTTCAGCCAATGGCCGTGGTGCGCGCCAGGCCCTGCATGAACGCCTCGCACCGGCCGAGCTGTTCCAGGCTCACGTACTCGTCGGGCTGGTGCGCCTGCTGGATGCTGCCGGGGCCGCAGACCACGGTGGAGATGCCGGCGTTCTTGAACAGGCCGGCTTCGGTGCCGAAGGCCACGAGGGTGGTGCTCTTCTCGCCCGACAGGGTCTGCGCCAGGCGCGTGACCGGGTCGTCCTTGCTGCCCAGAAAGCTCGGGATCTCGCAGATGGTTTCAAACGAGAAGCCGGCCGCGGGCGCCACCTGCTTCATGCGCGGCTCCAGTGATTTGGCATACGCCACCACCTCGGACTGCATCTGCGCGGCGTTGGCCGTGGGCAGGTCGCGGAATTCGTAGCGGAACTCGGCGTCGCGCGGCACCACGTTGTCCGCGATGCCGCCGTGGAACTGCCCTACGCTGGTGGTCGAGAACGGCACGTCAAAGCCCTCGAAGCGGGTTTCGTTCTTTTCAAAATCTTCTGCCATGTCGCGCACCCGGCCCACCACGCGGGCGGCCATCTCGATGGCGTTGACGGAATGCGGCGTGAGGGACGAATGCGCCTCCTTGCCCCGCACGCAGCACTTGTAGCGGTACACGCCCTTGTGGGCGATGGCCGGCACCATACTGGTGGGCTCCCCCACGATGCACGCCAGGGGCTTGATGTTCGCGTCGCGCAGGTCGGCGATCAGCTCCTTCACGCCGAAGCAGCCGATCTCTTCTTCGTAGCTGAAGGCCAGGTGGATGGCGAAGGGTGCATGGCTGTTCAGGAACTGCTCCGCATGTGAGACGGCAATGCCGATGAAAGCCTTCATGTCGGCGCTGCCGCGCCCGTAGAGCCTGTCGTCCTTCACGAGCGCGCTCAGCGGGTCCATGCTCCAGTCCTGGCCATCCCAGGGGACGGTGTCGGTATGGCCCGACAGGATCACCCCCGCCGACTTGCCTTCGCCCAGCGTGGCAAACAGGTTGGCCTTGGTTTTGTCGGCATTGAAGGTCAGGCGGCTTTTGACGCCCAGCCGTGCCAAGTGGTCACGGATGAAATGGATCAGCTCCAGGTTGGACTGGTCGCTGACGGTGTTCATGCGTACGAGGGTTTGCGCAAGTTCGAGGGCGTGTGGGGAAAGCTTCATGTTGCAGTGCAAATAAACCCCGGGTGGCGCAAGGCAGGCCAGCGGGCTAGACTGTGAGATCGTAAGGACACATATCATGAACGTTATCGACTCCATCGTCACCCAGGCGGCCAGTATTGCAGCGGTGCGCCGGGACATTCACGCGCATCCCGAGCTGTGCTTCGAAGAGGTGCGCACCGCTGACGTGGTGGCCCAAAAGCTCACCGAATGGGGGATTCCGATCCACCGCGGCCTGGGCAAGACGGGCGTGGTGGGCATCGTCAAGGGCCGCGACGGCGGCGCCAGCGGCCGGGCCATTGGCCTGCGCGCCGACATGGACGCCCTGCCCATGCAGGAGTTCAACACCTTCGCCCACGCGAGCAAGCACCAGGGCAAGATGCACGCGTGCGGCCACGACGGCCACGTGGCCATGCTGCTGGCCGCGGCGCAGCACTTTGCCAAGCACCGCAATTTCGACGGCACCGTGTATCTGATCTTCCAGCCCGCGGAAGAGGGCGGCGGTGGTGCCCGCGTGATGATCGAAGACGGCCTGTTCGAGCAGTTCCCCATGGAGGCCGTGTACGGCATGCACAACTGGCCCGGCATGCCGGTGGGCACGTTTGCCGTGAGCCCCGGCCCGGTGATGGCTTCCACCAGCGAGTTCAAGATCACCCTGCGCGGCAAGGGCGGCCATGCGGCCCTGCCGCACACCGGCATCGACCCGGTGCCGATCGCCTGCCAGATGGTGCAGACCTTCCAGACCATCATCAGCCGCAACAAGAAGCCGGTGGATGCGGGCGTGATCTCGGTCACCATGATCCACGCGGGCGAGGCCACCAACGTGGTGCCCGACAGCGTGGAACTGCAGGGCACGGTGCGCACGTTCACCGTGGAGGTGCTGGACCTGATTGAAAAGCGCATGCGCCAGATTGCCGAGCATACCTGCGCGGCGCACGACGCCACCTGCGAATTCGCGTTCGTGCGCAACTACCCGCCCACCGTCAACTCGCCCGCCGAGGCCGAGTTCGCGCGCAAGGTCATGACCGAGATCGTCGGCGAAAGCCATGTGCTGCCCCAGGAGCCCACCATGGGCGCCGAAGACTTCGCCTACATGCTGCAGGCCAAGCCCGGCGCGTACTGCTTCATCGCCAACGGCGACGGCGCGCACCGCGAGATGGGCCATGGCGGCGGCCCCTGCATGCTGCACAACCCGAGCTACGACTTCAACGACGACCTGATCCCGCTGGGCGCCACCTACTGGGTCAAGCTGGCCGAGCAGTGGCTGGCCCAGCCCACGACGACGGCCTGAGCACCACCACCGCTCTGCAACCGTTGATTCTGGTTCTGTCTTGAAACCCTGGGCGCCCTGTGTGCCCCGGGTTTTCTTTTGTCCCCCTCCCCCCCCCCGACCCCTGAAAGCCCCGCCCATGATCGGCATCCCCAGCGCCTTTTCCTCCAGCTACGCAGAAGCCCGCACCAAGTTTCTGGAGGGCGCCGCCGCAGCCGGCCTGCCCATCGAATCCCATGCCCACCCGCTCAAGGGCCGTGATGGCGAAGACCTGGCCATGGACGTGGTGCGCGATGGCCCGGCCGATGCCAAGAAGCTGCTCATCGTGAGCAGCGCCTGCCACGGCGTGGAGGGCTACTGCGGCAGCGGCGTGCAGGTGTTTGCGCTGCACGACCAAGAGTGGCGCGACAAGGCACGTGCCGCCGGCGTGGCCACGCTGTACATCCATGCGCTCAACCCGTATGGCTTCTCGCACGTGCGCCGTTTCACGCACGAGAACGTGGACCTGAACCGCAACTTCCAGGACTTCAGCCAGCCCCTGCCCGTGAACAAGGCCTACCGCGAGGTGCAGCCCCTGCTGCTGCCCGAGCAGTGGCCGCCCTCGGCCGAGAACGCCGCCGCCCGGCAGCAGTACATCGACACGCATGGCGAATCCGCCTGGCAGGCCGCCATCTCGCAGGGCCAGCACGAGTTTCCGCAGGGCGTGTTCTTTGGCGGCACCGAGCCCACCTGGAGCAACCGCACGCTGCGCCAGGTGCTGCGCCAGCATGGCGCCAACGCATCGCACATCGCCTGGATCGACCTGCACACGGGCCTGGGCCCCAGCGGCCACGGCGAACGCATCTACGCCGGCAAGGACGACGCCGACTCCGTGGCCCGCGCCCGCGCCTGGTGGGACGGTGGCGGCGCCACGCCGGTCACTTCCATCTACGACGGCTCCTCGACGTCGGCCTTCCTCACCGGGCTGATGTGGAACTCCGTCTACGACGAATGCCCCCATGCCGAAACCACAGGCATTGCGATGGAATACGGCACCGTGCCGGTGCTGGAGGTGATGGACGCGATCCGCGCCGAGCAGTGGCTCAACCTGCACCCCGAGGCACCGGCAGAGCAGCATGCCCAGATCAAGGCGCAGATGCTGGCCGCGTTCTACACCGACACTGACACGTGGAAGGGCCAGATCGTGAGCCAGGCGCGCCAGTCGATGTTCCAGGCGGTGGATGGCCTGGCCCGATAGATAGGTCGAATCGGCCTCTTGTGCTTAACCATTGAGCGCAAGGCGCTATAAAAAATATAGTGTCCGGTGGATGTGAGGCCGTTTGCGATGCGGCGCGCGGGGCGCACGACGGCGCGGGTGCACGCTCTGCGCGGGCCGGGGGCGCTGGCGTCGTGCGCGCGGCGGCTACCATCGCCCCAAAACCAGGAGACCGCGCCATGGCCTTTGCACCCACCGCGCTGCGCGCAGCGCAGCACCCGCTCCGATGAGCGTGCCAGGCCCCCAGCCCGGCGCAGGGCCGCACCCCGATGCCGTGCGGGCGCTCAGCCGCAGCCTGCTCGCGCTGGGGCAGCTGGCGCGGCACACGCAGCCCCAGGACATGCTGCACCAGGCCCTGCAGACGCTGCAGGCGCTGGTGCCGTTCGACTCGGCCTGGTGGGGCGAGATGTCGGCAGGCGACGTGCACACCAGCCCTCGCAACTGGCTGCATGGCAGCATGGGCCTGAGCCAGAGCTTTGCGCAGGAATGGAATGAACTGTCTGCCGTGGACGAGTTCGCGCGCCAGTCCATGAGCCGGCTCGGCGTGGTGATCCGCGAACGCGACGTGACCGGCGACATCGCCGAACACGCCAAGGTGCTGGCGTTCAGCGAGCGCCATGGCCTGTACCACTGCATGGCGCTCACGGCCGAGCTGCCGCACAGCGGCCTGCTGTTTTTCGTCTCGGTGTACCGCCCGCAAGCCCGCACCGAATTCACTGACGAGGAGACCGTACTGTTCGGCGAGTTTGTCGTGCACCTGCTGCAGCACTGGCACCACCGGCTGCAGGCGCTGCAAAGCGATTCGCCCAGCCGCCCGTGGGACAGCTTTGCTCTCGCCGAGCCTTCGGGCGATCTGCTGTTTGCGGGGCTGCGCATCAGCCTCGCGCTGGGCAAGGCCCACCCCGGCTGGGCAGGCACGCGGCTGCCGACGGCTGTGGTGCAAGACCTTGCGCGCGCGCCGTGCACCGTGGCCGTGGGCAAGGCCTGCCGCCTGCGGATGGAACCCTGCGGCTCGCTGGTGGCCATCAGCATCGCATCGCGCCACCCGAAGTCGCCGCTGGCGCCGCGCGAACTGAGCGCGGCCATGCTCTACGCGCAGGGGCGCTCACACAAGGACATCGCCGCCACGCTCGGGCTCACGCCCGCCACCGTGCGCACGTACCTGCGCACCGCCTATGCGGCGCTGGGGGTGAGCAACAAGCTGGAGCTGGTGGCGGCGCTGCGCACCGCCTGAGGCGTTCAGCGCGCCTGGTGCCTGGCGTCTCGTGCCGGTCGCGGCGCGGGCGAATGCGGGTGCTCGGTAGTTTCCCGGGCCCTCTGCATTTGCAGAGGCTGCAACCGAGGCTTCTTTTTCTATCGTCCGCACCGGAGCCGCAAGGGCTGCGTTGGCGGTGCTGCAACCAGGGTTGTAGCGGCTGCGTCCTGCAGCCCGGCTCCTTCAAAACCCCTACAACAGGAGACCGACGCATGACATCCATCCCACCGCGCGCCATCGAAGCGCCCTCTCGCCACTCCCGCAGTACCCACGGCACCCAAGGCACTGCGGCACGCCACCGGTTCCGGGTCATCGGCGGCCTGGGCGCCGCTGCCGCGCTGACGCTGGCAGCCTGCGGGGGCGGCGGCAGCGACGCCGCGCCGCCCCTGGCCGCCAAGCCACTGGCCGAAGCCTGTGCCGCCTACACCTCCGCCGCGCTGCCCCATGGTGCCAAGGTCACCCGCACCGAGCTGCGCAAGGCCGACAGCATGCTGCCCGACGTGTGCATCGTGCGCGGGCAGATCGTCTCGTCGCCCGAGTCCACCATCAACTGGGCGGTGGAGCTGCCCACGCTGGCCCAGTGGAACGGCAAGACGCTGACCATTGGCGGCGGCGGCTTTGACGGCTTCATCCCCACCGACGACCCGTGGTACCAGCAGCTCGTGGGGCCGTCCGCCCACGCGTACGTGAAGATCAGCTCCGACTCGGGCCACCAGATTCGCGGCTTCGCCTGGGGCAAGAGCGATGTCGCGCTGCGCAACCATGCGTTCGACGCCAACCACTTCGTGCTCGAGGTCGGCACGGCGATCGCCACCGAGTTCTACGGCAAGCGCCCCGTGCGGCGCTACCACATGGGCCATTCCAACGGCGGGCGCTCCGGCCTCATCGCCACGCAGAAGTACCCCAAGGACTATGACGGCGTGGTGGCCATGGAGCCCGCCGTCAGCCAGCAGGCGCACCAGGTCAACCTGGGCCCCACGGTGCTGCGGCACATCTTCAAGAGCCGCGACAACTGGCTCAGCCCCGCCAAGATCGCGCTCTACGCCAAGGCCGAAACCGCCGCCTGCGATGGCCTGGATGGCTTGAAGGACGGCATCATCGGCAACGTCGAGGCCTGCAGTTATGTGCCTACCGACCTGCTGTGCAAAGGGGCCGACAACGACACCTGCCTCACGGCCGGGCAGATCGAATCGATCCGCCTCATCTACGGCGACCACCGTACGCCCGTGACCCTGTCGCGCGGCGCGATGGGCTATCCGCGCTACGGCCGGGGCGGGGCGTCCACCTCGGACTGGCAGTCGTACATGTTCGGCACCAGCTTCGACGCCCCCGATTCGTTCAACCACATGGCCGTGACGGAAGCCGCGCGCCTGGTGGAGGGCAACCCCAACGCCAGCGTCCTGAGCCACGACCCCACGCAGTACCAGGCGCAGTACGCGCGGCTGGCCGAGATGATCGACGGGACCGACCCCGACATCTCCGCCTTTGCCGACAACGGCGGCAAGCTGCTGATCTGGTATGGCCTGGGCGACACCTGCGTGTCGGTGTACCGCACGGCGGAGTACTTCGACTCGGTCAAGCAGCGCCTGGGCGCCAGCAAGGTGCAGGGCTTTGCGCGCATGGTCACCTCGCCCTCCAACGGCCACGACCTGGACGGCGCGGGCACCGAGCCGCGCTCCATTGACCTGCTGGCGGCCATGGATGCCTGGGTGGAAAAGAGCACGGCGCCTGACAAGCTGGTCGCCACCAAATTCGCACCCGGCACCACAACGCCGGTGGCGCAGCGCCCGGTGTGCGAGTACCCGAAGTTCCCGCGCTACAACGGCACGGGCGACCAGGCCAAGGCCGAGAGCTTCACCTGCTCTGCGACGTAGGCACTGCGGTGCGGGCCAGTTCGATGAAGGCCCGCACGTAGTCAATGGCGGTGTCCGTCTCGCGTGCCCCGAGGAAGATCTGCTTGGCGATGCCGCGCGCGCCCAGCCGGACAGGCACTACGTCCATCTTGGCCGCGTACTCTTCCACCAGCCAGCGCGGCAGGGCGGCCACCCCGCGGCCGCTGGCCACCATCTGCAGCATGATGTCGGTGGTTTCGATGGCTTTGTGGCGCTTGGGCGTGACACCGGCCGGCAACAGGAACTGGCTGTAGATGTCCAGGCGCTCGATGTCGACGGGGTAGCTGATGAGCACTTCCTGTGTCAGCTGCTGGGGCTTCACATAGGCCGCCGAAGCCAGGGCATGGCCCTTGGCCACCACGAGCACCTGCTCGTAGTCGAACACGGGTTCGAACTTCAGCCCTGGCTTGAACAATGGGTCGGGCGTGACCAGCAGGTCGATCTCGAAGCCGAAGAGCGCGCCGATCCCGCCGAACTGGAACTTCTGCTTGACGTCCACGTCCACGTCGGGCCATGCGGCCAGATAAGGGGATACCACCTTGAGCAGCCACTGGTAGCAAGGGTGGCATTCCATGCCGATGCGCAGCGCACCGCGTTCGCCCTGTGCAAACTGGCCCAGGCGCTCTTCGGCCAGGTCCAGCTGCGGCAGCACGCGGTTGGCCACTGCCAGCAGGTACTGGCCGGCCTGCGTGAGGCGCAGGCTTCGACCTTCGCGCAACCACACGTCGGTGCCCAGTTGCTGCTCCAGCTTCTTCATGCTGTGGCTCAGGGCCGACTGGGTCAGGTTCAGCACGCCTGCAGCGGCCGTCAACGACCCTTGTTTTTCGACCTGCTGGACGATGCTGAGGTGGATGCGCTCAAGCATTCAGATGATCCTTTTTCATGGATTTATGAAATAAGACCATTTTACTTCATCGATAACCACCACTAGCATCCACCCCATGAAAGCAAACACGGCACATCCACCACTGCGCATCGTCGCGGTTTCTGGCGGGCTGCAGCGTCCCTCCAAGGCTGCAACCCTGGCAGGGCATCTGCTGGACCTGATCGCCGACGAACTCCCGTGCGAACAGCGCCTGGTCGAACTGGGCCAGCTCGCACCGCAGTGGGCCGGCGCTGTCTGGCGCTCGCAACTGCCCGACACGGTGGAGCAAGCGCTGGCTGCGGTCGAGCAAGCCGACGTTCTGGTGGTGGCAACACCGGTCTACCGCGGCTCCTACACGGGGCTGTTCAAGCACTTCTTCGACTTCATTCACCAGGACGCCCTGGTCGACAAGCCGGTCCTGCTGGCGGCCACCGGTGGCAGCGAGCGCCATGCCCTGGTGATCGACCACCAGTTGCGGCCGCTGTTCAGTTTCTTCCAGGCGCGCACCTTGCCGCTGGGCGTCTTTGCCACAGACCCCGATTTCGCCGACCACCGGCTGCAGAGCGAAGCCCTGATCGAGCGGGCCCGGCTGGCAGTCCAGCGGGCAATGCCACTCATTGAACTGGCGCGGCACGCCAGGCCCTTGCAGGCCGAAGACGTGGTGCTGGCCTGAGCCGTGAACCGCCCCTCCTCCCCCCCATCAGCCCACCCGATCGCCATGAAACAAGAACCCGCCTTTCACCTCAAGAGCATCAGCTTCGATGAAAACTACCAGCCATCGGACAGCACGCGCATGACCACCAACTTTGCCAACCTGGCCCGGGGAGCCAGTCGGCAACAAAACCTGCGCAACACGCTGAAGATGATTGACAACCGCTTCAACGACCTGGCGCATTGGGACAATCCGACGGGGGACCGCTACTGCGTCGAGCTGGAGATCATCTCGGTCGAGATGAGCATAGATGCCAAGGCTGGCAATGCTGCTTTTCCGTTGATCGAGATACTGAAAACCTGCATCCTCGACAAGACGGCGAACCGACGCATCCCTGGCATTACAGGGAACAATTTTTCCTCCTACGTGCGCGACTACGACTTCAGCGTGCTGCTTCCTGAGTACAACGCCCATCGCGCGCAATTCAGTACCCCCCATGATTTTGGTGACCTGCATGGAAAGCTGTTTCAGCAGTTCGCCAAATCGAGCATCTACAAGGAGCGCTTCGGCAAGCCGCCCGTCATCTGCATCAGCGCTTCGACCAGCAAGACCTATCGACGCACCGGCAACCAGCACCCGGTACTGGGCATCGAGTACCAACAGAGTGAGCTGTCCTGGACCGACCAGTACTTCGCAAAAATGGGGATGCAGGTCCGATTCTTCATGCCTGCAAATGGCGTCGCGCCGCTGGCGTTCTACTTTCACGGGGACCTGCTGGGCGACTACACGAGCCTGGAGTTGATCGGCACCATCAGCACGATGGAAACCTTTCAGAAGATCTACCGCCCCGAGATCTACAACGCCAATTCAGCGGCGGGAAAACTCTACCAACCGAGCCTGGAGAACCAGGATTATTCGTTGACGCAGATCGTGTATGACCGGGAAGAGCGCAGCCAGTTGGCTGTCAAGCAGGGCAAGTTTGCGCAGGAGCACTTCATCAGGCCGTACAAGAAGGTCCTGGAGCAATGGGCTGATGCTGCTGCTGCCCACGCCCACTGAATACTCGGCTTCCATCACCAGGCCAGTGTCCCGGAATATGCTCACCCACCCCTCTTTGCTTCAAAGGAATTGTCAGATGTTTGAAACCTCCATCGCAGGCAGCCTGCCCAAACCCGCCTGGCTGGCTGAAACCAACAAGCTCTGGCCGCAGTGGATGGCCGAGGGCGATGCGCTGCGCCAGGCCAAGGCCGACGCCACCCTGCTGTGGATCAAGGCCCAGGAAGACGCGGGCCTGGACATCGTGGGCGACGGCGAGCAATCGCGCCAGCACTTTGTGCACGGCTTCCTCGAGCAGGTCGAAGGCATCGACTTCGAGCACAAGGTGAAGATGGGCATCCGCGACAACCGCTACGACGCGATGGTGCCTCAGGTGGTCTCGGCCCTGCGCCTGAAGGGCCGCGTGCATGCCTTCGAGGCACAACTGGCGCGCGCACACACCAGCAAAAAACTGAAGTTCACCCTGCCCGGCCCGATGACCATCGTCGACACCGTGGCAGACCGCTTTTACGGAGACAAGGTCAAGATGGCCTTCGCGTTTGCGGAGCTGCTCAACCAGGAAGCGCTGGCGCTGCAGGCCGATGGCGTGGACATCATCCAGTTCGACGAACCCGCCTTCAACGTCTACATGAAGGACGCCGCCGACTGGGGCGTTCAGGCGCTGGAGCGCGCAGCGCAGGGCCTGACCTGCACGACGGCGGTGCACATCTGCTACGGCTACGGCATCAAGGCCAACACCGACTGGAAGAGCACCCTGGGCGACGAATGGCGCCAGTACGAGGCAGTGTTCCCCGCGCTGGCCAAGAGCAGCATCGACCAGGTGAGCCTGGAATGTATCCATTCCCATGTGCCGCCCGACCTGATGAAGCTGCTGGCCGGCAAGGACGTGATGGTTGGCGTGATCGATGTGGCGAGCGATGTGGTCGAAACCCCCGAGGAGGTGGCGGACACCATCGCCCGGGCACTGGAGTTCGTGCCCAAGGAGCGGCTGTTCCCTTGCACAAATTGTGGTCTGGCGCCCATGGGGCGGGACGTCGCCTGGCGCAAGCTGAAAGCGCTGGCAGAGGGCACAAAGCTGGCCAAGGAACGGCTCGCCGTGGCGTAACGCCAGCCGGATTGTCTTGGTGTTGCGCCCGCTGGGTGACTCCGTCAGACATCGGAAACTGAAGTGGCCGCCAACGCGGCCACTTCAAATTTCATAGCTGCCAGCTATTGCTCAACAAGCGCTGGAGCCCCATTTCACTGTCAAGACGCCAGCGCGCGCATCTCCGCGATCAGGTCCGACTTGCCCTCGAAGCCGATGCCCGGCAGTGGCGGCAGCGTGACGTAGCCGTTCTCGACCTTCACGCCGTCAGGGAACCCGCCGTAGGGCTGGAACAGGTCGGGGTAGCTCTCGTTGCCGCCCAGGCCCAGGCCCGCGGCAATCGCCAGTGACATCTGGTGGCCGCCGTGGGGGATGCAGCGGCTGGGGGACCAGCCGTGTTCCTTGAGCATGTCGAGCGTGCGCAGGTACTCCACCAGGCCGTAGCTCAGTGCGCAGTCGAACTGCAGCCAGTCGCGGTCCTTGTGCATGCCGCCGTGGCGGATCAGGTTGCGCGCGTCCTGCATCGAGAACAGGTTCTCGCCCGTGGCCATGGGGCCTTTGTAGACCTCGCCCAGCTTGGCCTGCAGCTCATAGTCCAGCGGGTCGCCGGCCTCTTCGTACCAGAACAGCGGGTACTGCGACAGGGCCTTGCCGTACTCGATGGCGGTCTGCAGGTCGAACCGGCCGTTGGCGTCCACCGCCAGTTGCTGGCCCGGGCCCAGGATCTTGAGCACCGACTCGATGCGCTCGCAGTCTTCGGCCAGCGTGGCGCCGCCGATCTTCATCTTCACCACCGAGTAGCCGCGCGCCAGGTAGCTTTCCATTTCACGCTGCAGCGCCTCAAGCCCCTTGCCGGGGTAGTAGTAGCCGCCAGCGGCATAGACGAACACGCGCGGGTTGGGCGTGCCGTTGCCGTAGCGCTCGGCCAGCAGCTGGAACAGCGGCTTGCCCGCGATCTTTGCCGTGGCGTCCCACACGGCCATGTCGATGGTGCCCACGGCCACCGAGCGCTCGCCGTGGCCGCCGGGCTTCTCGTTGATCATCATGCGGGCCCAGACCTTGTGCGGGTCGAGGTTTTCGCCGGTCTCATCCAGCAGGCTGCCGGGTTCGGCCTCCAGCACGCGCGGGATGAAGCGGTCACGCATCAGCGCGCCCTGGCCGTAGCGGCCGTTGGAGTTGAAGCCGTAGCCGATCACCGGCTTGCCGTCGCGGATCACGTCGGTGACCACGGCCACCAGGCTGAGCGTCATCTTCGAGAAGTCGATGTAGGCGTTGCGGATGTCCGACTTGATGGGACGGGTCGATTCGAGGATGTTGACGATCTTCATGGTGGTCGTGGTGGTGGATAAAACAAAAAAATGAAAGGCGGCAAACGATCAGCGGGCGAGCGACGAGCCTCCGCAGATCGCGATGTCCTGCCCCGTGATGGCCGCAGCAGGGTCGGAGAGAAGAAAGCCCACCAGCGCGGCGATCTCGGCCGGCTCGATCAGCCGGCCAATGGGCGGAAGGCGCGGCGCACTCCCGGCGCGCGCCGGGTCGTTCAACATGCTGGTGGCCGTGGCTGCGGGCGAGACGACATTCACCGTCACACCCTGCGCGGCCACCTCGGCCGCCCAGCTGCGTGCCAGCGCGATCAACGCAGCCTTGGTCGCGGCGTACTGCCCGCGCCCGGCCATGCCTTGCGCCACGCGGCTGCCGATGAACACCACGCGTCCTCGGCCGCGCTGGGCCATGCCGGGCACGATGGCATCGGCCAGGCGCGTGGCGGCGTCCACATGCAGGCGCCACATCAGCTCGCCGCCCGCATGGTCGAGCTGGCCCAGCGGCCCCACGCGCAGCACGCCGGCCGCATGGACCAGCGCGTCCACCGCGGGCAGGGCAGCGGCCACGCGGGCGATGTCGGCGCCTTCGGCCAGGTTGACGGGCGTGTGGGTGAACGATGGATCGACGATCGACGGCTGCGCAACGTCCAGACCGCTCACACGCCAGCCGTCTGCCAGCAGCGATTCGGCGATGCTGCGGCCTATGCCGCTGCTGGAGCCGGTGACCACGGCGTGGCGGGCTTTACTCGACACGGATATTGCCCTCGGTGACGATCCTCTGGGACCGCTCCATGTCGCTGCGCTGGAACTTGGCGAAGTCCTCGATGCTGCCCGGCGTGGTGAGCAGCCCCTGCTCGCGCAGCTTGGGTGTCATCTCGGCCAGGGCCTTGTTCACCTCGGTGTTCAGCCGCTGGGTGATGTCGGCCGGCAGCTTGGCCGGGCCCCACAGGCCATACCAGCTGTAGAACTCGTAGCCCGGAATCATCTCGCCCACCGTGGGCACGTCGGGCAGGCTGGCCGCGCGCTGCGCGGAGGTGACGGCCACCACGCGCAGCATGCCGCTCTTGTGGTACTGCAGCGAGCCGAGGATCGGGTCGATGAAACCGTCTATCTGCCCGCCGATCAGGTCCTGGAACGCAGGCGCCGTGCCCTTGTACGGCACGATCAGGTAGTCGAGCTGGCCGGCGCGCTTCAAGAGCTCGGTCGACAGGTGACCGGCCGACCCGATGGAGCCCACGGCGAAGGTCATCTTGCCGGGGTTGGCCTTGGCGTACGCCATCAGCGACTTGATGTCGGTGACGGGCAGGTTCTTGTTGATGGCCACCGACAGCGGCGCCTTGGCCACCAGCGCCACGGGCGTGAAGTCCTTGACCACGCCGTAGGGAACGGACTTCATGGTCATGGGCGCGGTGGTGAAGGTGGACGCGTTGAACAGCAGCGTGTAGCCGTCGGCCGGCGCCTTGGCCACCACGTCGCCGCCGATCACGCCGTTGCCGCCGGGCTTGTTCTCGACGATGAAGTTCTGGCCCATCTGCTCGCCGAGCTTTTGCGCCAGCTGGCGGCCCACGGTGTCGAGCGTGCCGCCGGGCGGGAAGGGGATGACCACCCGCACCGGCTTTGTGGGGTAGGCCTGCGCAAAGCTGCTGGCTGTCATTGCGAGCGTGGCGGTGCCCAGGGCGGTGCGCAGGGTGATGCTGAGAAATTGATTGCGTCGCATGGTGTCTTGTCTCCGGTCTTTTTGTTCGAGAACTACCAACGCGGGGGATTCAAAATCCCCCGCCCACATCCATCACTCAGCGCTTGAGCAGACCCGCCTGCTTCACCGCAGCGCGCAGGGCTTCGACTTCCTTCGCGTTGGGCGCCTCGGTCGGTGGGCGCACGGTGGCGTCGTCCAGCACGCCGGCCAGGTACATGCCGCCTTTCATGCGGGCATGGGCCTCGCCGGTAGGCTCGCCGCCGCCGTATACCGCGTCCTTCAGCGGCGTGATGACGGCCTGTACTGCCATGGCCCTCTTCAAATCACCGGCCTTCACCGCGTTCCACAAGTCGATGATGAGCTGCGGGATGAACGTGGCAAAGCCCACCAGCGCGCCGTCCACGCCCTGCACCATCGAGGCGAGCAGGTACTCGTCGTGGCAGGTCAGGATGGCCTTGGACGCATCGGCCTCGCGGATCGCCTGGATGTCGCGGGCGTACTTGTTCATGTCGCGCTGGCCCACCTTGAAGGCCTGCAGATAGGGCAGCCGGGCCAGGTCGGCCAGCAACTGCGACGAGTACGAGGCTCGCGTCCAGGCGGGGTAGACGTGGCAGACCAGGTCGGCGCTGGGTGCAGCCTGGTGGATGGCCTCGAAGTACTGCAGTGCGTGGCCGGGCGTGAAGCCAAAGCGCAGCCAGTGGTGCGGGGGCATCACGTCGAGCGCCACCGCGCCCGCCTCGACGGCGGCGCGGGCATGCTCTGCCGCATCGGCCAGGCCTTCGCAGACGATGGAGGAGATGACCGGCACAGGCCGTGCCAGGCCCTTGAGCTCGTCGGCCACGATGCGGGTGACCTCCGCGCGCTCGGCCGGCGTCAGCGAAAAGACCTCGCCCGTGTGGCCGTTGGTCATGATGGCCACCACGCCCTCGTGGCCCGCCAGCCAGGACGCGAGCTTGCGCAGCGCGGGCTCGTCGATGCGGTGGTTCGGGGTGAAGGGGCACGAGATGGCGGGGATGATCCCGCGATAATTCGAGATGGCAGGCATGCTTTTTTGTCTCCGTAAGGGAAAGCGGGTGAACGACGGGGTGGATCATTTCCCGTGGCGCGCCAGCGGTCCAATACTTCAATCGCATACAACTATCGCAAGGCAGGAACGCACCCATGGGCCCTGGCAACCGACCGCTGGATCTGGAGTGGCTGGAGGACTTTCTGGCCCTGGCCGAGACCGGCAATTTCTCGCGCGCGGCCGAGGCGCGCTCGATTGCCCAGCCCGCGTTCAGCCGCCACATCCGGGCGCTGGAGGACTGGGTGGGCGTCGAGCTGTTCGACCGCAGCGCGCACCCCGCGGCGCTCACGCCGGCTGGGCAGCGGTTCCTGCCGCTGCTCGAGACCATCCTGGCCAACCTGGAAGCCGCGCGCATCAAGGCCCGCGCCGCGCACGACGTGGCCGCCGCCAGCCTGCGCTTTGCGGCCACGCACGTGCTGTCGCTCACCTTCTTTCCGCGCTGGCTGGTGGGCATCGAAGCCCGGTTGCAGATGGGCCCCATCCAGACCATGTCCGACAGCTCGCATGCCTGCGAGGACCTGATGCTGCAGCGCCGCGTGCAGTTCGTGCTGTGCCACGGCCACCCCGATGTGCCGGGCCGGCTGGACGAGGCGCAGTACCCGGTGCTGCGCCTGTCGGACGATGTGCTGCTGCCGGTGAGCGCGCCCGCCCCGGCGTCGCCCGGCCAGCCGCTGCACGCCATCGTGCAGAAGGACCCGGTGCCCGTGCTGGCCTACAGCGAGGCCTCGGGGCTGGGCCGCATCATGCGGTCGCGCATGCGCCACCTGTTCAGCGAAGGGCCGGACGCCGCCATGCCGCAGGGCGTGTCGGTGGTTTTCACCGCGCACCATGCGGTGTTGCTCAAGACCATGGCGCTCGAAGGCCGTGGCGTGGCCTGGCTGCCCGAGAGCCTGATCACCGATGAGCTCAAGGCCGGCACGCTGGTTGCCGCGGGCGGCAGCGACTGGAGCCTGCCGGTGCAGATCCGCCTGTACCGCCAGCGCGCCGAAATGTCGCCCATGGCCGAGGCGGTGTGGGAGCTGTCCGCGTCGCTGGCGGCGGCCTGAGGCCTCTGCCGCCCACCTGGGCTGCGGGTGCCGGGTGCTGCGCTACGCAGGCTGCGCGTACTGTGCCAGGCCGTGTCCGAACGACCAGTTCTCCTTGGCCACTTCCACGATGTTCACGAACACGTCCTCAGGCCTAAGGCCCGGGCTCTCGCCCAGCAATTGGGCGATGCGCGCGAGCAGCGCCTTCTTCTGCTCCGCCCCGCGCGTGTTGTTGGCGGTGATCTGGATGAACACCACGTCGTCGCTTCGCGCCACGCCCAGGTAGGTGGGGCTGTAGCGGAAGTTCGCGGCGTCGTGCTCGGTGATGGTCATGAACTGGTCGTCCTCGGGCACGTTGAAGGTCTCGCGCATCGCGCGGTACAGCGTGTCAAAGATGGCCTGGCGGTAGGCCGCGGGCTTGCCGGCGCGCATGGCAATGTGGATGAGGGGCATCGCAGGGTCCTTGGTGAACAACAACAAAAAGGAAGAGGCTGGCGAAATGCTATCCATATGAATATGCTATGGATATCTATTTCAGAAATGTCGAAATCAAATGGTTGAGCGATCCCTGGACCTCGATGCCGTCGAGGCCTTTGTGCGCATTGCCGAGCTGGGCAGCTTCACCCGCGCGGCCGAGGCCATGGGCACGGCGCAGGCCGCCGTCAGCCTCAAGCTGCAGCGGCTGGAGGCGCGCCTGGGCTGCAGGCTGATCGAACGCACGCCGCGGCACGTGCAGCTGTCGGCCCGGGGCGCGGCGTTTCTCGAACATGCCCGCGAGCTTCTGGCCGTGCACGACCGCGCATTGGCCTCTTTCGTTCAGGCCCGCCAGCGCCTGACCATCGGCATCAGCGACCACGTGGCCGGGCCCGAGCTGCCCGCGCTGATCGCCCGCATGAATGCGCAAGACCCGCAGCTGTTGATCGAGATCCGCATCGGGTCGTCGGGCGACCTGCTGCAGGCCTACGACCGGCGCGAGCTCGATGCCGTGCTGGCCCGCATGCATGTGGGCCGCAGCGACGGCGAGCTGCTGGCCGAGGAACCGTTTGGCTGGTTTGCGGCCCCCGGCTGGCAGCACCGCGCGGGSGAGCCGCTGCCGCTGGCCACGCTGGCCGAGCCCTGCGGTGTGAGGGCGATGGCGGGGCGGTCGCTCGACGCGGCGGGCATCGCGTGGGCCGAGGTTTTTGTGGGTGGGGGGATCGCCGCGGTGACTGCAGCGGTGATGGCCGGGCTGGGCGTGGCGGCGCTTGCGCCGCGCATGCTGCCGCTAGGGGCGGTGGAGGTCGGCACGCGCCTGGGCTTGCCCGAGCTGCCGCGCCTGCCGGTGCTGCTACACACACGCATCACGGACGGCCGCCCGCGCGATGCGCTGGGAGCGCTGTCGGCGGCTTTCCGCAGTGCGGTACGGGGATAACGCACAAGCCTGCTTGCTTGCTTAGTTCGTTCGTTCTTGGCTGGCTCACTCCAGCTTGGCGCCTTGGGATGCGCCGTGGCGCGTGTCGCGGTCGTACTGTTTCTCGCGCTCTGCATGTTCGCGCAGCAGACGGTGGCCAAGCTCATTGGCCTGGCGCTCCAGCGCCGCGCAATCGGATGCGGCAGGAAGTTGTGCAATGCCTTGGTCGACGGCACGGGCGGCGTCGCGGCCGAACTGCACGTGGCCTTGCTCGTGGCGTGACAGGGCTGGCACGTATCGGTCAAACACCGCCTGCTGGGAGGGGGTGGCGCGCCGCAACTCAGGCAACTGCACTTCGGTGCGCAAACGTGTAGTGACCTCCGTGATGCGGCACTGGCCTGATGCTTCGCTTTGCCAGCGGAAGGTCCAGCGGACATTCCACCGGGTGTGGCCGTGAAAGCGCTGCCCGTTCGTGGTGATGGGGGTGGCTGCGTTGAGTGCCTGCCGCAGCGTTTCGGAGGGGTGTGCATTCACGGCATACGGGCGCTCTGCATGCTCCTCGATCACGGCCGCCTGCGCGCAGGCCCCCGCCGTCCATAGCGCGAGCGGCAGGGCGGTGTTTTTCACCAGAGATCGCCGCGCAGGGGCGACCAGGCCGCGAAGTGCCGCAGGGTTCTCAGCTGATCGCCACCTCATTCGCCCCACGGCAGCATCAGCGTGAGCAGCGACAGCTGGTCGAACTCGGGCGCAAAGGCATCGATGATCCGCTGCGGCTCGGGGCACAGGGTGGTGTCGGTGATCACGCCAAATTGCACGCCGCCGCCATAGCTCAGGATGGAGACCCCGAGGCCGATGTCGCCCGACTGCGGCACCCAGAACATGCACTGCGTGACGCGCGAGCCGCACAGCGTGAGCTGCTCCTTGGGGCCGGGCACGTTGGTCATCACCGCCGTGGTCTTGCGGCCAAACAGGTTGAGCAATGCGTCCTGGGCGGGTTTGATCATCAGGCCCGCCACGGCCAGCATGGCAAACGCCAGGATGGGCTGGGTGCTGCCCTTGAGCGCGTTCATGCGCTTGCGCACCTCGTACACGCGCTCCACCGGGTTGGCCATGCCGATGGGAAGCACCAGGGGCACCAGGCCGAAGCGGTTGCCCAGCTTCCAGGCTTCTTCCATGGGGCGCAGGTTGACGGGGATCATGGCGCGGATTTCCTGGCCTGTGGGATCGTCGCCCTGGCTGCGCAGGTAGCCGCCGATGGCCCCTGCCACGCAGGACAGCAGCACATCGTTGATCGAGCAGTTGAGCGCCTTGCCGATGGCCTTGACCTCTTCCAGCGGAATGGGCGGGCACCACGCCACGCGCTTTGCGCTGCCCGGCTGGCCCTTCAGGCGCGTGGGCGAGTCGTCGGGCATCAGCGCGAGAGCGGCGGCATCGCTGACCAGCTGGTAGGCCACGCGCGCCATGTCCATGGTGCCGGCCAGCCCGTGGTGCATGGCTTTTTCTGGGTCGCCCAGCATCTGCAGCGACTTGGCCGCGCTATCGCCTGCCAGGTCCAGCGCCTTCACCGTGAGGCCAGTAAAGGGCTTGATGAGTGCGTCGGCGATCCAGTCCTCGGCCGTGGCGGCCTCTTTGTCCGCGCGCGGCTTGCGTTTGGGTGGCTCGGAGCCGCCATCGACCAGCGACATGGTCACCGAGATCAGCGCGATGCCATCCGCAATGCAGTGGTGGATGCGCACGATGAGCGCACTGCCCGGCTGACCGTCGTCGCCCACGAAGTCTTCGATCAGGTGCATCTGCCACAGGGGGCGGCGCGCATCCAGCGGCTGCATGGCGAGTTCGCCCACACGGTCCTGCAGCGCGCGCTGCATGCTGTGGCCTTTCTGGTGGGGCAGCTTCTCCCGCAGCACGTGGGCAGCGATGTCGAAGTTGCGGTCTTCCACCCAAGTGGCGCCCGCCGCGTCTTCCACCACACGCTGGCGAAAACGCGGGTACTGCAGCAGGCGCTGCTGCACGCGTTCGCAAAGCGCGTCCCAGCCGATGCCGGGCGAGAGGGTCCACACGCCGTTGATCATCATGAGGTTGCTGTGCGAGTCCATGCGCAGCCAGGCGGTATCGACCTTGCTCATGCGCTCGCCCGACAGGCCCAGCATGCCGGTGGCGGCGCGGCGTACGTTCTTCTGCACCACGGTGGCGGCCTTGCGGGCGGCCGGGGGCAGGGCCTGGGCGGCTCTGCGGGCCACATCGGGGGCCTGGGCGCGCACCTTGCGCAAGGTGGGGGCTGCGCCTTCGAGGGCGGTGGCGCTGGGGGCGGGAATGCGGGTCACCATCAGATGTACACCTGTTGTGTTTGTAAGGACTGGCGCAAACAAGGATGAATCGCCCGTTTCCTGGCAAGGAACCAGCACGTGGCTTCATCCCGGTTGGCACAAGCCGTGTTTTTTGGGGGCTTGCCTCTATGGATCGCACCGCTTGGCGCGGCGCGCAGCCCGTAAGATACAACGCAGCAACCTCTTGCCAACACCGTTCTTTCCCTCCCCCTTCCTCATCTTTCGATTTCCATCCAAGGAGCAACCGACATGGCCGACCTGAACGCCACCTTCGAAGCCGCTGTGGCCAATTCCAAGAACCTCAGCGAGCGCCCCGACAACGCCACGCTGCTCAAGATCTACGCGCTGTACAAGCAGGCCACGACTGGCGATAACACCGAGAAGAAACCCAGCTTCTCCGACATGGTGGGCCGTGCCAAGTGGGATGCCTGGAACAACCTCAAGGGCACCGAGGCCGATGCAGCCAAGCAGCAGTACATCGACCTGATCACCTCGCTGAGCTGACACCCACGCGTCTGGCCGCCTGGCCAGAAAGACAAAAAGGCGACCGAGGTCGCCTTTTTTGCATTCCAGGACAACAGCTTCAACGGCGCATTGCGCCGGGCGCCCACCCTTTGGGCAGCCCCGCCTCTGGCGTCATGCCATAGATCGGCTCGCCAGGCAGCCCCACCTGCAGCGGCGCACGTGCGGCCATAAGGCGCTCCAGGTCGACACCCGTGCCAATGCCCATGGCCTCGAACATGAACACCAGGTCTTCTGTCACCACGTTGCCCGATGCGCCCGGCGCATAGGGACAGCCGCCCAGGCCGCCCAGAGACGCATCGAACGTGCGCACCCCCACGTCGTAGGCCGCCAGGCAATTGGCCAGCCCCAGGCCCCGCGTGTTGTGCATGTGGGCCGCCCCGGCCCGGGTGCCCAGCTCGGCGCGCAGGCGCGTGAACAGGCGGCGCACCTGCGCCGGGTTGGCCATGCCGGTGGTGTCGGACAGCCCCACCTCGTCGGCGCCCGCCTCGGCGCACAGGCCCGCAAGCCAGATCACATCGTCCTCGGGCACCTCGCCCTGCAGCGTGCAGCCAAAGGCCGTGGACAACCCCACCTCCACCAGCATGGCGGGAGCCTGTGTATCGCGCAGGTGGACCACGGCGCGCACTTCCTCGACCATGGCCTCGCGCGTCTTGCGCACATTGGCCTGCGAATGTGCGGCGCTGGCCGACACCGGCAGCGTGACCTTGTGCACACCCGCCGCCAAGGCTGCCTCGGCGCCGCGCAGGTTGGGCGCCAGCGCCATCACGGTGACGCCGGGGTGGGCCAGCGCATGGCGCACCACCTCGGCCACATCGGCCATCTGGGGCAGCAGGCGCGCCGGGACAAACGAGCCGACTTCGATCTCGCGCAGGCCGGCCGCCACCAGCGCATCAATCCAGCGCAGCTTGTCGGCAGTGGGCATGGTGGCCTTCACGGACTGCAGGCCGTCGCGTGGACCGACTTCGCTGATGAGGATGTCCGAAGGCGTCATGGTGCGGAATGTTGTCGGAAGGGCATAGATTGCGCCCGGTAGGGGGAGGATAGCGCGCCCACGCCACCAGAGCGTGGGCGCCGGCTATTGTGCAAAGTGGCAATTTCCCCTGCCATACCGGCAAACTGGCCTGCAATATGCGGCAGTTTGGGCGATTCCCATTGCTGCGACGCTCCAGGACACTGCTTCTATCCCACCCGGAGACAAGCACCATGCCTTCCAAAAATCACTTTTCCACCCTTTACCTCAGTGCGCCCGATGTCATCGCATTGGTGCAACGCAAGGGCGTCGAGGCCTGCCTGCGCGGCATGGCCGACTACCTGCATGCCGACTACCTGCGCTGGAACGCCTTCGACAAATCGGCGCGTGTGGCCAGCCATTCGCGCGACGGCGTGATCGAGCTGATGCCCATTGCCGACGACCAGACCTATGCGTTCAAGTACGTCAACGGTCACCCCAAGAACACGCGCTGGGGCTTGTCCACGGTGATGGCGTTTGGCGTGCTGGCCGATGTGGCCACGGGTGCGCCGCTGCTGTTGAGTGAGCTCACCCTCACCACCGCCCTGCGCACCGCCGCCATGTCGGCCGTGGCCGCCCGCGCTCTGGCCCGTCCCGGTGCACGCACCATGGCGCTGATCGGCAACGGCGCCCAAAGCGAGTTCCAGGCGCTGGCCTTCCACCACCTGCTGGGCATCGACACCCTGCGGCTGTTCGACACCGACCCGGCCGCCACCGCCAAGCTGCAGGCCAACCTGCAAGGCACGGGCCTGCGCACCGTGGTCTGCACCAGCACGGCCGAGGCCGTGCGCGGCGCCGACATCGTGACCACGGTGACGGCGGACAAGACCAATGCCACCATCCTCACGCCCGACATGCTGGCACCGGGCATGCACATCAACGCAGTGGGGGGCGATTGCCCTGGCAAGACGGAGCTGCATGCCGATGTGTTGCGCCAGGCGCAGGTATTTGTCGAATACGCGCCGCAGACGCGCATCGAAGGCGACATCCAGCAACTGCCGGCCGACTTTGCCGTGACCGAATTGTGGGAAGTGCTGGCGGGCCTGCGTGCCGGCCGGGCCAGCGATGCGGCGGTGACGGTATTCGATTCCGTGGGCTTTGCGCTGGAGGACTTTTCTGCGCTGCGGTTCCTGCGCGACGCGGCCACCGAGTTGGGCATGGGCCAGCCCATCGAACTGATTCCCGAACTGTCAGACCCCAAGGACCTGTTCGGGGTGCTGCGCACGCGCAGCCCCTTGTTGCGCGCTGCCGCCTGATATCCGCTCGGTCAGTCCCGCCACACCACGCTGCCCGCCGGATCGGCACGCGTGGTGCGGAAATGGTTGGCCGGATGTTCCGGGTCCGCCATGCCGAACGAGATGCCGCAGACGATGGTGCGGTCCTCGCCAATGCCCAGCACCTCGCGCAGCACGCCGGGGTAGGAGGCCAGCGCAGCCTGTGCGATGGAGCCCACGCCCAGGCTGTGCGCGGCCAGCATGAAGTTGCTCACATACGCGCCGCAGTCCACCGCACCATAGACGCCCAGCGCCTCGTCGCTGGTGATGATGGCCACATGCGGTGCGCCGAACATCGTGAAGTTCTGCGCCGCCTGGCGGGCCGAGGCCTCGCGGTCGCCCTTGGCAATGCCCAGCGCTTCGTACAGGCCCCAGCCACATTCGCGCCGCCGCTCCTGGTACACCCCCCGGTATTCGCGGGGCCAGGGCAGGTCGGGCGCAGGGGCCGCTGTGGCCATGTGGGCCGACAGTGCGCTGCGCAGGCGCTCCAGCGTGGCGCCACTGGCAATGGTGAGCTGCCAGGGCTGCGCATTGCACCACGAGGCCGTGCGCTGCGCTGTGGCCAGGATGCGCTCGATGGTCGCGCGTGGCAGGGGTTCGGGCAGAAAGGCGCGGCAGCTGTAGCGGGTGTGGAGCAGTGTGGAGAGGGTGTCGAATGCCGGGCTGTAGGTGGCAGAGTCCGTGGCGGTGGATGTCATGGTCAGGGCCCCGGCGGCTACGCCTTCTTGGCCTTGGGTGCGGGTTTCGCCGCTGCTTTGGTGGCCGGCTTGTCTGCACCCGCCTCCGCCGCGTGTTTCTTCTTGTCGGCGGCGGGCTTCTTGGCGCCGGGGTGGGGCGCATTGAGCAGGGCGTCGAGCTGTTCGCCAATTTCGGCCTCGATGCGGTCCTTGAACGCGCCGAACAGAAAACCGAGCTGTGCCTTCATCTCGAACTGGTGGGCATCCACCAGCAGCGTGCCCTTGACGCCCGAGCGGGTGAAGGTCAGCAGGTCCTCCTTCTCGCCTTCTTCGTAGGTGCATTCCATGTCGAATTTTTCTTCGGCCTTTTCGGCCCAGGAGAAGGCGACCTTGCGGGCTTCCTTGAAGCCCAGGTGGTGGTCGCGGTGGATGTGGATGTCGGGCATGGGTCGTCTCCTTAGGGCGTTGTCTGGGAAGGCCGCAGTGCGCGCAAGGCCTCGTGGCGTTGAGGCTGGGGCTGCTGCGTCAGTTGTCGTACGGCATCATAAAACCGGGGCCAGTCGCGGCCTTCGCGCTCAAACAGGGCTTCGAATCGGGGCACCAGTTCGTCGTAGGCGGCCTGGGCGGCAAAGCTGGCGTTGTTGGCCTTGGCCACCCAGCGGTCGTAGCCCGTCACTTGGGCCGTGGTGGCCTGGGGGGCGGGGCCGCCTGGTGTACCCAGCCAGCGTGCGCGCAGGGCTGCGTAGTCGGTGCGAAAAGCCTCCATTGCTTCAATTTTCATAGCTGCTAGCGCATTACCACCAAGCGCTGGGGCCTCTTTTTGTTCATAAATGGCTGCCAGCCGGGCGCGTGTGGCGCGCGTCAGCGCGCGGAAGGCGCTGCGCCGCGCCTCGCTGGTGGCAAACGCCTCGCGCGCCTGCGGGGTGGACTGGGTTGCCAGCCACTGCGCAATGCCGATGCGCTCCACGGCCGTGGCGAACGACTCGTTGAACAAGGTGTCGTTCTTGGCATAGACCACCTGGTGCGCCAGCTCGTGGAACAACAGGCGCACAAAGTCGCCCTCGGGCCAGGCGATGAAGGTGGAGAGCAGCGGATCGCCCCCCGCCCAGTTCATGTAGCCCAGCGTGGAGTACGCGGGCACGCCATACACCTCCACCTCCAGGCCTTGCGCGGCCAGTTCAGCCGCCTCGGCCTGCGCGGCGCCCTCGGTGAAGTAGCCCCGGTAGCCAATGCAACCCGTGACCGGGAAGCACCAGGTGTGCAGCGTGAGGGAGTACGGCGGCGCGGCCACCACGTTCCACACGGCGGCGGGGCGTTTGAGGTCCGCATAGCGGCGGTAGCTGGCGTTGTCGGGCAGGCCCAGCTCGGCCACGGCAAAGGTGCGGGCACGCTGCGCCAGCTGCAGCCGCTCGCGCAGGGCGGGGCTGATGTCGGTGCGGGCGATCCAGCGGTCAATGGGCTCGGCCGCCTGCATGATCTGCATGTGCCCCTGCACCGACTGCCAGTAGTAGCCCAGCATGCTGGCGGGTCCGGTGGTGCTGGCGCAGCCCGCCAGGGCCAGGCTGGCCAGCGCGATCGCAAAACCGGGGCGCAAAAGGGACGGGCGCATACAGGCAACGGGAGGGGGCGGGTGGACAGGCCGGCGCGCAGCGCGCGCCAGGGGGAACATCAGTGTAGATGTAGGCAGTCGCAGCGCGCGAGCCGCTTACCCAGCCTTGCGTCGGCCCCGCGAGCGCATCGCCGCCGAGCCGGCCAGCAGGGCCGCCAGCAGCGCCAAGGCTTGTGGCGAAAGTGCTGGCACCGCCACAGCCGGGCTGACCGCGAACAGGCCTGAGAACGTGGCCGCGTTCTGAGGGTTGCCCTGGGCGTCGAGTGCGCCGCTCACCTGGATGCTGATGGCTGTGTTGACCGCGCCGTTGCCAATGGTGAAGTTCTGCACATAGTGGGTGCTGTCCAGCCAGCTGCCCGCAGCGGGCGCAAGAACAGCGCCTCCGCCCGAGACCACTCCCGCCATCGTGGGGGCCACGGAGGTGTCCATGGGTTCGCTGAAGGTCGCGGTCAGCGCCAGGTTTCCACCTGCATCCCCCGCCTGGATCGCGCCCTGGCTGGGTACGAGGGCCGTGAGCGTGGGGCGCTTGGTATCGATGCTGAACACGCTGGTGAGCAACTGGGCGGTGCTCTTGAAGTTCGGGTCGTCGCGGCGTCCGACGCCGCCAGGGATCAGCGCATCCACGCTGCTGAACTCGTCTCCGCCTTCCGCGATGGTCCACGTCACCCTGAGCAGCGTGCGGCTGGCCCATTGGGATTGCACGTTGCTGAAAGACCCCAGCATGCCCCCCGCCACAGCCGGGAAGGTGATGTTCGGGCACAGGAAAGCGTTCAGGGTCGTGCCGCAGCCCCCGTAGTCGGTCGCCCTGTCGTAGCGCACGAAGAACTGCACCACCTTGCCCGCATCCGCCGTGGTGATGGGGCGCGCGCCCGCCGGGCTCACGATCGTGTTGTCGGGAAGAATAAAGCCCACCATATCGATAACGCTGGGCGGCGGAACGTACATGAGCCCGAAGACGTCAGCCTGCAATGCGGGCATTTGCAGCTCGCTGTTGGTATCGCGTGCGCCAGACACCGCGACGTCCACATTGAGCATGGTCGTCACGACCGCGCTGGTTTGGTAAGTCTGCTGGAATGTGTTGGCATCAAGCCACGATGCGCCCGTGGGCGACATGGAGCCCAGCGCGTTTTCTCCGGGTGTCGGAAACGAGATCACAGGCGCCACCGTGGTATCCATGGGGCTGTCGTAGATCACTGTCACATTGACGGTCTGGTTCTGGACAGCAGGGCTGGAAGGCCCGGTAATCAACATGACCACAGGGGCCGCGTGCGCAAGGCCGGTAGTGAGCAATGCCGCCACCCAGACCCACTGCGCCCCTGTGCGCAACCACTGCCGTAGCGGTGCGAATGTGGCGCCTGGTTCGGCTGCCCTTTTGTTTTCTTGCTGACGCATCGCACTCTCTGCCCGTCTTCGTGGCTGCCGGCGGAGAGTTGTGGCCATCCGCAATGAACCCGGGATTTTACCGGCGCGCCGCAGCGTGGGGCATGCAGAATCACACCATGACCGACGCTCTCGACACCGCCTTCCCCACTGTTGCCGATTTGCCTGCCGGACTGTTCGCCGATGAAGCGCAGTGCCCACGCTGTGCCTGGTGCCAGGCCACGCCTTTCTACCGCCACTACCACGACCAGGAATGGGGCTTTCCGGTGGCGGACGACCGGCGGCTGTTCGAGAAGATCTGCCTGGAGGGCTTCCAGTCGGGCCTGAGCTGGCTGACCATCCTGAACAAGCGCGAGGGGTTTCGCGCAGCGTTTGCGAACTTCGATGCTGAGCAGGTTGCCGCTTTCGGCCCCACCGATGTCGAGCGCCTGGTGCAGGACGCGGCCATTGTGCGCCACCGGGGAAAGATCGAGTCCACCATCAACAATGCACGGCGCGTGCTGGAGCTGCGGCGCGAGTTCGGCTCACTCGCACACTACGCGTGGCGCTACGAGCCTGCCGCCGCCGACCGGCCCGAGCGCCTCACGCGCGAGGTGGCGCGCACCCTGTCCACGTCGCCCGCGTCCATCGCCATGTCCAAGGACCTGAAAAAACGCGGCTGGAGTTTTGTGGGCCCCACCACGGTGTATGCCTTCATGCAGGCCATGGGGCTGGTGAACGACCACCTGGAGGGTTGCCATTCGCGCGCCCCAGCGCTCAAGGCGCGGGCGGAGTTTGTGGCGCCGCGCGGTTGATCAGCGCTGCGCCACGGGCCGCAACAGCCACAACGCTCCGAGCGCTGCCAACCCCAGCAGCGTGGTGGCCCACAGGGCGGCAGCGCCCACACCATCGATCAGCATGCCGAACAGCACGGGGGCAAAGGCCTGTGCCACGCGGGCAGGCACCATCATGAGGCCCTGGCGGGCGCCGTAGCCTGCAGGCCCAAACAGCACCAGCGGCAGCGTGCCCTTGGCAATGGTCAGGATGCCGTTGCCGGCCCCGTGCAACACCGTGAACACCGCGGCTGCGGGCCCGCCCACCACCATCAACAAGGCCGCGCCCACCGGGTGGGCCACCGCCGCCAGCTGGGCTGACAGCAATGGATGCAGGCGGCGCAGGAAGCCAAACTCCAGCAGGCGCGCCGCCACTTGGGCCGGACCCACGAGCGCCGCCATGGCCACCGCCGTCTGCAACGATGTGCCACTGGCCTGCAGCAGGCGTGGCAGATGGGCCGCCATGGCAGTGCTGGTGAACCAGGTGACGGCAAACACGAAGGACAGCAGCACGGTGGTGCGCAGCGCGTGGTCGGGAGCGGGCGATGCAGGTGTGGCTGTTGTGGCGGCGGTGGAAGAGTGTGTACCGGCTCCTGTGGTTGGGCCCTTCTCTTCGGACGCGATGCGCGGCAACCAGCCGTTCAGCGGTAAGCCCACCAGCAAATGCAATGCTGCCCATCCCACGCACGCGCCGCGCCAGCCCCATTGCACTTCCATCCAGGCCGACAGCGGCCAGCCCACGGTGCTGGCAAAACCCGCAATCAGCGTGATGCCGGTGATGGCACTGCGTGCGCCCTGGCCGTACAGGCGCACCAGCGTGGCAAACGCGGCCTCGTACAGGCCGGACCCCATGGCCACGCCCATCAGCACCCAGGCGGAAAACAGGCCCACGGGGCCCTGCGCCAGCGCCATGCCCGCCAGGCTGGCGGCAAACAGCAGGTTGGTGCCCACCAGCACCGGTCGCCCGCCGTGGCGGTCGATGGTCCGACCCGCAACCGGCCCCAGCAACGCCGACACGATGAGCGCCACCGAGAACGCTGCGAACACGGTGGGGGTGGCCACGCCCAGATCGCGCGCCATGGGCACGGCCAGCATGGCGGGCAGGTAGTAGGACGAGGCCCAGGACAAGGTCTGGGCCGTGCCCAGGCGAGCCACGGTCCAGCGTTGTGAGGCGGCGGTCATGCGCCGCAGTGCGCTACGGCCTCAGACACGCTGGCCCTGGGCATTGGTCACGACTTCGCCATCTTCCTTGGTAAAGGCGCCTTGCTGGGGGGCGGGCAGGATATCCAGCACCTTCTCGGACGGGCGGCACAGCCGTGTGCCCACGGGCGTGACCACGATGGGGCGGTTGATGAGGATGGGGTGCTGCAGCATCGCTTCGACGAGCTGCGCGTCGGTCACGCCCGGCGCGTCCAGTTGCAGCTCGGTGAAGACCGCTTCCTTGGTGCGCACGGCATGGATCACCGGTTCACCCGTGGCGGCGATCAGCGCCAGCAGGGTGGCGTGGTCAGGTGGGGTCTTGAGGTATTCGATGATTTCGGGCTCCACGCCGCTGTTGCGGATCATGGCGAGCGTGTTGCGGGACGTACCGCATTTGGGGTTGTGATAGATCGTGACGGAAGGCATGGCGGTGTCGGTGGTGGTCATTGAATTGGCTGTGGGCGGGTGGCAAGCTGTGCCAGGCGCTGTTCCAAGGGCTAAGGTGCCATCTCCACGTGGTCCAGCAGCACAAAGTCAGCGCCCGGCGTGGGCTCGGCAAACAGGGCCAGGCTGTTGAACTTCAGCGTGGGCAGGTCAGAGAAATATTCCTGCGCGGCATCAAAAACCAGGGCCTGCGTCTGCGCATCCACCTGCTGCAACGGGCCGGTGAGGGGCAGGTGAAAGCGGAACGCCTGCTGCGCCAGCGGATGTTCGCTGCGCAACGGTTCGGTGCCGGATGGCGGAGCGGCCAGGCGGTGCAGCGCGGCATGGCCGGCTGCAGCGGTTTCCTGCAAGGCGCTGTTGGCGGCGTGGGACGCAGGCAGCACCAGCGCCAGAACGTCGCCCACGCGCTCCACATGCAGGGTTGGCAATACACAGGGCATGAGGCTGTGGGCCAGCGCCTGTATGGCCTGGTGCAGCGTGAGCCAGTCCGTGCCGGGTGCCAGCGCAAAAGGCGCCAGGAGCGGGGCCTGCCAGCCACGGCGGCGCGGTGCGGCCGTCAGCCGGTGCAGGTCGTCAGCGGAAACCCCTGCAATACCGAGCTGCTGCAGGGGCTTCACCAAGGCGGCGCAGCGGCCCAGCCAATGGCTGCCGGCCAGCCAGCCCAGGCTGCCGGGGTTGGGGGCAAAAGACACCGCATACCGGTAGGCGGCGGAGGGCGCATCGTGGGCCATGGCGGGTGTTAGGAGCCTGTCGGACTTGGAAATCGTCGGCTGCAAATCGACCTCAGCCACCCTTGTCCCCGCTCATCCAGCCCAGGTCCAGCGGCCGGTCCTCGAACTCGGTGTTGAGCACCACGGTGCTGGTGGTGCGGGCCACACCGGCAATGGCCTTGATTTCGTAGATCACATCCTCCAGTGCGCGCGCATGCGTGGTGCGCACCTTGGCCAGAAAGTCGTATTCGCCCGCCACGCTGTGAAGTTCTTCCACCTGGGGCATGGCGCGCAGGCGCGGTGCCACGTCACGGCAATGGATGCCGCCGTCGTTGCGGATGGCCACGAAGGCGGTGAAGTTGAGCCCCACGCGCTCCGGGTCCACGCTGATCGAAAAACGGCGGATCACGCCTTTGTCCAGCAGCTTCTTCACGCGTTCGTGCACGGCGGCCGTGGACAGTCCCACTTCGGCCCCCACGTCGGCATAGGAGCGTCGGCCATCCGCTCCCAATGCCGAAATAATTCTGGCGTCCATGTCATCTGTCTGAATATTTGCTTGCATATCCGATTGATTTTGGTAAAAATTCCGAAAACCTCACGGTTTCCATAAATTATTCGGTAAGGTGGAGAATATGCCGGCAATTTTCAACGCGCAACCCCGATCACAGCGAAGCTGGGCCGTCGCCATAGCGCTGCTGCTGGTCTATGTGGTGTGGGGCACCACCTACTTCGCCATCGGCATTGCGGTGCAGACCATGCCGCCGCTGCTCATGAATGCCATCCGTTTTCTGTGCGCGGGCGGCGTGATGTTGCTGATTGCGCTGTGGCAAGGCCATGCACTGCCCACGCGGGTGCAGTGGCGCAATTCGGCGGTGGTCGGCGGCTGCATGGTGTTCCTGGCCATGAACCTGATGGGCTTTGCGCAAAAGCTGGGCATTGGTTCGGGCCTCATGGCCACGGTGGTCACCACCATGCCGATGTGGCTGGCGCTGTGGTCGCGCTGGGGCGGCGAGCGGGTGCCTTTCACCAGCTGGATCGGCCTGGCGCTGGGCGTGGTGGGCGCGCTGCTGCTGGCGCTAGAGGGCGATTTTTCGGCCACCTGGCTCGGTGCGCTGCTGGCCTTTGGTGCGCCGCTGTGCTGGAGCATCGGCTCGTATGCATCGCGCAAGCTCTCGTTGCCCGCACCTGCCATGGCCTCGGCCGCGCAGTGGTTTGCGGGCGGCGCGATGGGGCTGGTGGTGGCGCTGTGGTTCGAGCCGCTCTCGGCTCTGGGCCAGGTCAGCGCCAAGTCGTGGGCGGCGTGGGTCTATCTGCTGGTGTTTGGCACGCTGGTGGCGCTCAATGCGTATCTGTGGTTGCTGCAGAACACGTCGGCCGCGCTGGCGGGCAGCTATTCGTTTGTAAACCCTGCGGTGGCGCTGCTGGTGGGCGTGGCGCTGGGCGGCGAGCTGCTGACGGGCTGGGTGTTTGCCGCGCTGCCGTTGATTGGGGCGGCGCTGGCGTTCATCCTGTACGGGCAAGCGCTGCAGCGGTGGCTGGAAAAGCTCAGTCCGGGATTACGGCGGTTGCTTCAATCTCGATCTTCGCGCGCTCTTCCATGAGCCCCGCCACCTGCACACACGCCATCGCCGGGAAGTTCTTGCCCAGCACCTCGCGGTAGACAGCACCCAGCTCCTTCAGGCGGCTGTTGTATTCGTTGCGGTCGGTCACATACCAGGTCAGCCGCACCAGGTGCTCGGGGCCCGCACCACCGGCCTCCAGCACCGCACGCACATTCAGCAGGGTTTGCCGGGTCTGGGCGATGAAGTCGTCGCTCTCGAACTGCTGCTGCGCGTTCCAGCCGATCTGGCCGCCGGTGAAGACCATGGTGCCGCGTGCGGCCATGCCGTTGGCATAGCCCTTGGGGGCCACCCAGCCCTCGGGTTGCAATACTGTGTTCATCATCATGTTGTTTTTGTAGAGGAAGGAGCCGCAGCGCCCTGGCGCAGCTTGAAGCGCTGCAGTTTGCCGGTTTCGGTGCGGGGCAGGGTCGCGACGAACTCCACCACGCGCGGGTATTTGAACGGGGCGATGGTGGCTTTCACATGGTCCTGCAAGGTCTTGACCATGGCTGCATCGCCTGTGTGGCCGGGCTTCAAGACGCAGATGGCCTTGACCACCATGCCGCGCTCCTCGTCGGGCACGCCGATCACGCCGCACTCGGCCACGGCGGGGTGGCGCAGCAGGGCGTCTTCAACCTCGGGGCCGCCCACGTTGTAGCCGGCGGTGATGATCATGTCGTCGTCGCGCGCCTGGTAGAAGAAGTACCCGTCGGCGTCCTGCGTGAACGCATCGCCCGGGTAGTTCCAGCCGTCCTTCACATACTTGGCCTGGCGCGGGTCGTCGAGGTATTTGCAGCCCGTGGGGCCGATCACGGCCAGCTTCCCTACCGTGCCCAGCGGCACCTCATGGCCACCGTCGTCCACCACCTTGGCGATGTAGCCGGGCACGACTTTGCCGATGGCGCCGGGGCGCGTTTCGCCGCCTGCCGACGAGACAAAGATGTGGAACATTTCGGTGGCGCCGATGCCGTCCGTCATGTCGATGCTGGTGGCGTTCTTCCACAGCTGGCGCGTAGCGTCGGGCAGGCCCTCGCCGGCGCTCACGCTGATGCGCAGCTGCGGCAGGCCGATCTGTTGGGCGAACGGCGCCATCTGCCGGTAGAAGGTGGGCGCGGTGTAGCAGATGGTGACGCCCGCGTCGCGCATCAGTGTGACCATGGTCTCGGGTGTGTAGGGCTGGTCGGGGAAGTACACGCTGGCCCCCGCCCACATGGGGAATACCAGCAGCCCGCCCAGCCCGAAGGTGAAGGCCAGCGGCGGCGAGCCGGCCACGATGTCGTCGGGCGTGGCCTTGAGCACGTGGCGCGGCCAGGCCTCGCAGGCGGCCAGGACGTCGCGATGGGTGTGCACCGCGGCCTTGGGCGCGCCGGTGGTGCCGGAGGTGAAGGCCATCAGCGCGATGTCGTCGGCCGCCGTGGGGCAGGGCGGTGTGGTGCCCGGCTTGGCCTGGGCGCGCTGGATCAGGTCGGCCGCGTCGGGCGCGGTGTGGAACGGTACGATGGCGGCCAGCACGGGTTGCTGCGCCTGCGCAGCCTGCAGTTCGGCCAGCAGGCGGCCGTCGCACAGCGCCAGCGTGGGCTGTGCGCGTTCGATGATGCTGGCCAGCTCGCCCGCGCGCAGCAGCGGCATGGTGGCCACCGCGACCAGGCCGGCGTACACCGTGCCCAGCCAGGCCAGTGCCATCTCCACCGTGTTGCCGCCGCGCAGCAGCACGCGGTTGCCGGGCACGAGGCCGTGGTCCTGCGTGAGCACTTCGGCAATGCGCGCGGCCTCGGTCCAGGCGTCGCGGTAGGTGTACGTGCGGTGCGGGCCGCGCAGCAGCGGGCGGTCGTTGTGGCCGGCGCGCTCGGCCTGTTCGAACAGGGCGAGCACCAGGTTGGCCTGGTCTGCGATCTGTAGTTCGGGCAGGTCGTAGCGCATGGTCGGCAAGGCGGATGCGGGTGGCAGCCGGTCGTGCACGAAATGGTCGGGCTGGGCCGAGGGTTGAGAAGAGGCTTTCATGCGATCACTCCTGCAAAACGGCCTTGCCGATGATGAGTTGCTGCACTTCGGTGGCGCCTTCGTAGATGCGCAGCGAGCGGATGTCGCGGTACAGCGACTCGACCTTGCTGCCCACTTCCACGCCGCGCCCGCCGTGCAGTTGCAGTGCCATGTCGATGACGCGCTGGGCGTTTTCGGTGGCGGTCATTTTTGCCATCGCTGCCTCGGCGGTTACCCGGGTGCCACCGCGCTTTTCGCCCTCGTCGCGCAGCCAGGCCGCACGGTAGGTGAGCAGCGCGGCGCCGTCCACCAGCGCGGCCATCTCGCCGATCTTGGCCTGCGTGAGCTGGAAGTCCGCCAGCGTCTGGCCGAACATGCGGCGCTGGCGCGCGTGGTGCACGGCCTCGGCCAGTGCGCGGCGCGCCATGCCCAGCGCCGCAGCGGCGACCGACGCGCGAAAGATGTCGAGCGTGCGCATGGCCAGTTTGAACCCGCCGTTCTCTTCACCGAGCAGTGCGGTGGCGGGTACGGTGCAGTTGCTGAACTGCAGCGTGGCCAGGGGGTGCGGCGCCATCACGTGGATGTGGTGCGAGGCATCCAACCCTGGCGTATCCGCATCGACGATGAAGGCGCTGATGCCGCGCGTGCCGCCCGCCGGGTCGGTCTTGGCGAACACGCAGTAGAAGTCGGCGATGCCGCCGTTGCTGATCCAGGTCTTGGTGCCGGTCAAGGAATATGAGTCTTTTGGGCCGCTACCGCTGGATGAATAAGCACTGGTAGCTATCGTTTGCATAGCACCCACGTCCGAACCCGCCTCGGGCTCGCTGAGCGCAAACGCCGCGATCAGCTCCCCGCGCGCCACGCCCTGCAGGTAGTGCGCCTGCTGCGCCGGGCTGCCCGCCAGCGTGATCGCGCCGCTGCCCAGGCCCTGCATCGCAAACGCAAAGTCCGCCAGCGGCGAGTGGTAGGCCAGCGTCTCACGCAGCAGCACCAGCGCGCGTGAGTCCAGCGCGGGCAGCGCGCCGCCGTGTTCGGCGGGCACGCAGTAGCGCAGCCAGCCGCCCGCGCCCAGGCGTTGCACCCAGTCGCGGCAGGCGGCGCGGTCGTCGGTTTCATCGACCTGCTGCGCGGCAGCCCAGGGCACCAGGCCCTCGGCCAGCGCGCGGTGGGCGTCGTCGAAGAAGGGCAGGGCCAGGTGCGCCGTCGATGGCGGGCGGGGGGCCGGGGGCGTTGCAACGTGCATGGTTAGAAGGTGTGGATGAGCCCGGCGTGGCCGAGCAGACTGCGAAAACGCGGCCGATTTAGGCGCAAAGCACAGCCATAGCCTGAGCTATGGCGAGCATTTGCAACGACGAGCGGGTGTGTTTTGGCGGGATGAGCGGGCATGGCGGGTTCGTTCACACCTTCTTAATCTCCCTGGAACACGGGCTTCTGCTTCGCCGCAAACGCCTCGTACGCACGCCGGAAGTCTTCGGTCTGCATGCAGATCGCCTGCGCCTGCGCCTCGGCCTCGATGGCCTGCTCGATGGTCATGCTCCACTCCTGGCTCAGCATGGTCTTGGTCATGCCGTGGGCAAAGGTGGGGCCGTCGGCCAGAGTGCGCGCCGTGGCCTGCACGTTGGCCAGCAGGTCGGCGCTCTCATACAAATCGTTGAAGAAGCCCCAGGCCAGGCCTTCATGCGCCGTCATCGCGCGGCCGGTGAACAGCAGCTCGCTGGCGCGGCCCTGGCCGATCATGCGGGGCAGCAATGCGCAGGCGCCCATGTCGGCGCCGGCCAGGCCCACGCGGGTGAAGAGAAAGGC
The DNA here is from genome assembly GCF_001429215.1 of Acidovorax sp. Root267. Lineage (NCBI taxonomy): Bacteria > Pseudomonadati > Pseudomonadota > Betaproteobacteria > Burkholderiales > Comamonadaceae > Acidovorax > Acidovorax sp. Root267. The sequence continues at coordinate 395,289 of NZ_LMJC01000029.1, read as the reverse complement.
GGTCTTCGTGGCCTCGGTGCCGTATCGCATGTCGCAGGCCAGCGCCATCATGGCGCCCGCACCGGCGCAGATGCCGTCGATGGCGCCCAGGATGGGTTGCGGGCAGGCGCGCATGGCCTTGATCAGGTCGCCCGTCATGCGCGTGAACTCCAGCAGCTCGGGCATGGTCATGGTGGTCAGTGGGCCGATGATCTCGTGCACGTCGCCGCCGGAGCAGAAGTTGCCGCCCGCGCCGGTGACGACGATGGCCTTCACGTCGGTGGCAAACCGCAGCGCGTAGAAGAAGTCGCGCAGCTCCGAATAGCTCTGGAAGGTGAGCGGGTTCTTGCGGTCCGGTCGGTTGAGCGTGACAGTGCCCACGCCAGCATCGAAGCTCCACGCGAAATGCTCGGCCACATAGCTGGCCTGGGGGTTGAACTGCTCGCGCATGGGGTTGCTCGCGCCGATGAAATGTTTCATTCCGTGGTCTCCAGAGAGTTGTCTTGTGTGTGTTCCTTGACCCTGCCCAACAGGCGGTACAAGGTGGCGATGTCGCGTTCGCCCAGCGTGGCAAACGCTTCCACGATCCACTGCTCGTGTTGGCGCGCCATGTCGTTGAACTGCTGGCGGCCTTGCGGCGTGAGGCGCACGAGGTACGCGCGGCGGTCGCCTTCCACGTCCAGGCGCTCCACCAGGCCTTCCGCCACGAGCTGGTCGGTGATGCCGGTGATGTTGCCGCTCGTCACCATCATGCGGCGCGAGAGCTCTTTCATCTTCATGCCGTCCGGCGCGCGTTCGAGCTGCGCCATCAGGTCAAAACGCGGCAGCGTGGTGTCGAACTGCGCGCGCAAGTTGCTGCGCACCTGTTTTTCGATGAGCTGCGTGCAGGTGAGCAAACGCAGCCACAGGCGCAGCGCTTCGGGGTGCTCGCTGGGGGCGGCGCCGTGCAGGCGGGCTTCGAGGTCCATGGCTAGCCTTCTTCCTCGGATGCTCTGTTTTTGGTAGCTGAAAGCGCTTGTGCAGCCAGCGCTGCGATCTGTTTTTGCTTGGAAATCTCGCGCAGCATCTGGTCGCGGCCGCTGGTGTACTGCACCGGCCAGTCGGTGTGCGCTGCGGCCACTGGGCTCAGCTGCGCGGCGGCGTGCAGCGTCCAGGCCGGGTCGGCCAGGTGGGGGCGTGCAATGGCGCAAAGGTCGGCGCGGCCGGCGGCAATGATGCTGTTGGCGTGGTCCGCCTCGGTGATCGCGCCCACGGCCATGGTGGCAATGCCCACTTCGTTGCGGATGCGGTCGGCAAACGGCGTCTGGTACATGCGGCCGTACACCGGCTTGGCGGCGCGCGTGGTCTGGCCGGACGACACGTCGATCAGGTCGGCCCCGGCGGCCTGGAACAGGCGCGCAATCTGCACCGCATCGTCGGGCGTGGTGCCGCCTGGCGCCCAGTCGTGGGCCGAAATGCGCACGCTCAATGGCTTGTCGGCCGGCCACACGGCGCGCACGGCGGCGAGCACTTCCAGCGGGTAGCGGCAGCGGTTGTCGATGCTCCCGCCGTATTCGTCGGTGCGCTGGTTGGTGATGGGGCTGATGAAGCTGGCCAGCAGGTAGCCGTGCGCGCAGTGCAGCTCCAGCCAGTCGAAGCCGCAGGCCACGGCGCGCTGGGCGCTGGCAACGAACGCGGCGGTCATCCCGTCCATGTCGGCGCGGGTCATGGCGATGGGCGCCTGGTTCTGCTCGCCATAGGCCAGTGCGCTGGCGGCCAGCAGCGGCCAGTTGCCATCGGGCAGCGGCTCGTCCGTGCCCTCCCAGCCCACGCGCGTGGAGCCCTTGGGGCCGCTGTGGCCCAGCTGCAGGCCGATCTTGGCGGTGCTGCTGCCGTGCACGAAGTTCACGATGCGCGTGAACGCGGCCTGCTGCGCATCGTTCCACAGCCCGGTGCAGGCAGGGGTGATGCGGCCCTCGGGCGTGGGGCTGGTCATCTCCACCATCACCAGCGCCGCGCCGCCCAGCGCGCGCGCGCCCAGGTGCACCAGGTGGAAGTCCTGCGGCACGCCATCGACCGCACTGTAGGTGGCCATGGGCGAGACGACGATGCGGTTCTTGAGGGTGACGCCTTTGAGTGTGAACGGCGTGAGCATGGGTGGCACCGCAGCCTTGCCGCCCGCCAGCCACGCCTCGTAACCTTCGAGCCACGCCGCATCGCGCAGCCGCAGGTTTTCGTGGCTGATGCGCTGGCTGCGCGTGAGCAGCGAATACGCGAACTGCTCCACCTCCATGCCGGTATAGCGGTTCACGTTCTCGAACCACTCGGTGGAGTTGCGCGCGGCGTTCTGGATCTTGAGCACCTCGACGCTGCGGCGCGCTTCGTAGTGGGTGAGGATTTCATCCATGGGCATGCCGTTCGGCAGCCCGGTGGCGAATTCGTTGGCCAGGTCGATCGCGTCTTCGAGCGCGAGCTTGGTGCCGCTGCCGATCGAGAAGTGCGCCGTGTGTGCTGCATCGCCCATCAGCACGATGGGCACCCGCTTGCCTTGGATGGCCTCGCGGTGCACCCAGGTGTTGCAGATCACGCGCGGAAAACGGATCCAGTTGGCTGAGCCGCGCAGGTGCGTGGCGTTGCTGATGAGGGCGTTGCCGTCGAGGTACTTGGCAAACAGCTTCTCGCAGAACGCAATCGCCTCGGGCTGCTCCATGGCGTCCAGGCCATGCGCCTTCCACACTGCCTCGGGCGTTTCGATGATGAAGGTGGAGGTATCGGCGTCGAACTGGTAGGCGTGTGCCTGAAACCAGCCGTGCTCCGTCTGCTCGAAAGCAAACGTAAAAGCATCGAGTTTTTTGTGTGTGCCCAGCCACACAAATCGGCACTGGCGCAGGTCGATGTCGGGCTGGTAGGTGGCGGCGTAGCGGGTGCGGATGCGGCTGTTGAGGCCGTCACTGGCGATGACCAGATCGGCGTCGTACTGCGCGGCCAGCGCCTGGTCGTCGGCCACATCGGTCTCGAACACCAGCTCCACGCCCACCGCCAGGCAGCGGTCCTGCAGGATGTTGAGCAGCCGCTTGCGCCCGATGCCACAAAAGCCGTGGCCCGAGGAGCGCACGCTGCGGCCCTTGAAGAACACCTCGATGTCGTCCCAGTGGTTGAACGCATCGCCGATGAGCGCGGCCGAGGGCGCATCGGCCGCGCGCAAGTTGTCGAGCGTCTGGTCGGACAGCACCACGCCCCAGCCGAAGGTGTCAAAGGGCCGGTTGCGTTCCACCACCGTGACCCGGTGGGCAGGGTTTTGCTGCTTCATGAGCAGTGCGAAGTACAGGCCTGCGGGCCCGCCGCCAATGCAGAGGATGTTCATGGGAAAATAGTTTAGGCTTAAACAAAATACTGTCAATGGGGCGTTCCCGGCGAAACCCTGTTGCCGGCGCGGGGTGTTGACGCAGTGCAGCAATCTTTTCAAGATGTGTTGCATGAAGCACTTGCTGCACACCCTGGAGGGGCGGCTGGCGACCTTGCCGGTGCCCATGGCCGTTCAGTTGCCCGCGGGCCAGCAACTGGGCGCGCCCGAGCCTGCCGTCACCTTGCGGTTTCGCGACCGCATGGCCCTGGTGGCGCTGGCTACGGGCGAGATCGGCAATGTGGGCGCGGCCATCGTGGAAGGGCGGGTAGCGCTCGAAGGGGGCATGCGCGACCTGATGGCTGCCGCTGCGGGGCTGCTCACCCGCGACCCTGCCCGCGATCAGCGCCACGGCTGGTGGCAGCGTGTGCTGGCCCGGGCGCGTTCCATGGCGGTGCACACGCTGGCGCACGATGCGCGCCATGTGCGGTTTCACTACGACCTGTCGGACGACTTCTATGCGCTGTGGCTGGACCCGCGCCGCGTCTACTCGTGCGCCTATTACCGTTCACCGGACCTGACGCTCGCCCAGGCCCAGGAGGCCAAGCTCGACCACATCTGCCGCAAGCTGCAGCTGCAACCCGGGGACCGCTTTCTGGACATTGGCGCGGGCTGGGGTGGCCTGCTGCTGTGGGCGGCTGAGCACTACGGCGTGGATGCCACGGGCATCACGCTCTCGCGCAACCAGCATGCGCATGTGCAGCGGCTCATTGGCGAGCGCGGGCTGCAGGGGCGCGTGCGGATGCAGCTGGTGGACTACCGCGAGCTGCAGGTGGAAAAGCCCTTCGACAAGATCGCCTCGATCGGCATGTTCGAGCACGTGGGCCGCGCGCAGATGCCGCGTTACTTCGAAACGGTGGCGCGCCTGCTGCGGCCCGGCGGGCTGGTGCTGAACCACGGCATCACGGCGGGCGGCGCGGACAACGCGCAGCTGGGTGCGGGCATGGGTGATTTCATCGAGCAATACATCTTCCCAGGGGGGGAGTTGGTCCACGTGGGCGCGGTGCTGCACGACACGGCCCGCGCTGGCCTGGAGATGGTGGACACCGAGAACCTGCGACCACACTACGCCCGCACGCTGTGGGCGTGGTCTGACGCTCTGGAAGCCCAATTGCCTGCGGCGCGCGAAGTGCTCGCCGCACAGTCCGGCGCAGAGCAGGGTGATAAGGTATTGCGTGCGTACCGCTTGTACCTGGCGGGCAGTGCCCTGGGGTTCGAGCGTGGCTGGATGGCCCTGCACCAGATGCTGGCCGCCAAGCCCGACGGCCAGGTGGCCACGGGGGCCATGCCCGGCGCACAATCCGACTATCCATTCACCCGCGACTACATTTACGCGGGCTGAAAACCACACCAAGGAAAACGCTTCGCCATGCTCTACAAATTCAAGTCCCGCGCCGCCGCCGATCTGATCATGCTGGAGCCACAGGGCCGCCAGATCCTGCAGATCATCGGCAAGACACCTGGCGCCAATGGCATCGTGACCGCTGCGCAGATTCCTGGCGCCATTGCCGCACTGGAGGCCGCCGTGCTGGCCAGCGAGGCCCAGCCACCGGTGGCCGAGGGCCAGGAAGACGAGGACGAGCAAGGCGGCGGTGTGGAGGCGGTGCGGCTGCGCCAGCGGGCTGCGCCGTTCATCGAGATGCTGCGCAAGAGCGCCGCCGAAGAGGCGGATGTGGTCTGGGGGGTGTGAGCCTGCGAATGGTGCCCGGGGGTCATCAACCATCGGGACTCAACGCGATGTTCACGTCGGTTTTTTGCAAAAGGGGCGGCCTCCAAAAAAGAAGCGGACGCACCGCTGAAAAACTCAGGCGGCGCTTCTGGCGCCCCCGCATCCATGGGCCGAGCAAGTGTCAAAAATTGACTTGAAAAAAGAGCTGAAGTCTCTGTACCAACCCTCGCACAAGAGCGTGGTGGAAGTGGAGGTGCCCACGTTCAACTTCCTGATGATCGACGGCACAGGGGACCCCACCACGTCGGAGCCCTATGCGCAGGCCGTGGAAGCCTTGTTCGCGGTGTCGTACACCGCCAAATTCATGGTCAAGAAGGGTGTGGACGCCGTTGACTATGCGGTGATGCCGCTGGAAGGCCTGTGGTGGGCGGATGACATGTCAGCCTTTGTTGCCAACGACAGGGCCCAGTGGCAATGGACGATGATGATCATGCAGCCTGCCTTCGTACCGCAGGACGTGATCTCCGAGGCCATGGCCGAGGTGAAGCGAAAGAAGAAATTGCCGGGCGTGGATCGCATGCGGCTGGAGGCCTTTGCTGAAGGGCGTTGTGCGCAGGTGTTGCACATCGGTCCCTTTTCGGAGGAGGGGCCGGTCATCGAGCGCCTTCACGGATTCATCGACGCGCAGGCGGTGAGGGCGGGCAAGCACCACGAGATCTATCTCAGCGACATCCGCAGGGCGGCCCCCGAGAAATGGAAGACCATCATCCGCCATCCCATGGCGTGACAGACGCAATCTTGTGGGCATGGCGTTCATGGGCGCACGCGGAGCACAAGGCCCGGGGCGTCTCCTTATGATGCCTTGTGGCCAGATATCCACGGGCCCGAGGCGTGGGGTGCAGACGGGTTGTGGCGTCAGCTAGTCCACTTTTGCGCCCGACGTCTTCACCACCTGCGCCCATTTTTTGTGCTCGTTGTCGATGTGCTTGGCGAACTCGGCCGGCGTATTGCCGCCCGGGATCGCACCCTGGGCCAAGAGCCGTTCCTTCATCGCGGGTGTGGCCAGCGACTTGGCCACCTCCTGCTGGATACGGTTCACGACGTCCTGCGGCGTGCCTGCGGGGGCCAGAAGACCAAACCACGAACTCGCCTCGTAGCCTTTGAGCGTCGGGCCACCGGCCTGCTCGACGGTGGGCACATCCGGCAACGCGCTGGAGCGCTGCGAACTGGTCACTGCCAGGGCCGTTAGCTTGCCCGCCTTGATCTGTGCCATGGACGAAGGCAGGTTGTCGAACATCACGTCCGCGTTGCCCGCCACCATGTCCAGCAGCGCCGGGCCCGAGCCCCGGTAGGGCAAGTGCAGCATGAAGGTGCCCGTCATGCTCTTGAACAACTCGCCTGCAAGGTGGATCGAGGTGCCATTGCCGCTGGAGGCCATGTTCATCTTGCCGGGGCTGGCCTTGGCCACGCGGATGAAGTCTTGCACGCTGGTGATGCCCTGGGCCTTGGCCTTGTCGGCGTTCATCACCATCACGTTGGGCACGGCGGCCACCAGAGTGATGGGCACAAAGTCCTTGATGGGGTCGTAGGGCAGCTTGGCATACAGCGCGCGGTTGATGCCGTGCGTACCCACAGTGCCCATGAGCAGGGTGTATCCGTCGCCGGGTGATTTGGCCACGATCTCTGCACCCACATTGCCACCGGCTCCGGCACGGTTGTCCACGAAGAACTGCTGGCCGAAGGCGCGCGTGAGTTCCGGTGCCATGGCGCGTGCCAGGATGTCGGTGGTGCCGCCAGGGGCAAAGGGCACGACGATGCGCACGGGCTTGGTGGGCCAGGCCGCTTGGGCATGGGCGCCGTGCAGCCCGGGTGCTGCGCAGCCCAGTGCGAGCATGCCCAGGGTGGCAATGGTGCGGCGGCGTTCACGGGCGAGCCATGTCATGCGGGGTCCTTTCGTCGGTCGTGTGGGGGTGCTGTCTGTTCTACGCGGTGCCTGTGAATTGGTGCAGGTGGATAACCCCAAGGCCGACCATGGCGTGTGGCGGATTTCATCCGTAAAAAAGCCGCCTCGACCCTGGGGGCCGAGGCGGCTTGCGAATCAATTACCTGGTGATCTGCAGCGAGAAGAGGGATCAGTCTGCGTAGGTGCCTGCAGCCTTGATCACCGCGCCCCATTTGTCGATCTCGGCCTGCACAAACTTCTTGTGCTCGGCAGGTTCCATGCGTTTGTCGGTGACGACCACAGCGCCCAGGCCTTCCTGCTTCTTGATGAAGTCGGGGTCTTTCAGGGCGATCTTGAGGGCCTCATTGATCTTGGTAACGACCGGTGCCGGCGTGCCCTTGGGGGCGTACAGGCCGTGCCAGATGCTGACGTTGAAGTCCTTCAGGCCCGACTCCGCCAGGGTGGGCAGATCCTTCAGGGCCGGGGTGGACAGGCGTTTGGTGGTGGTCACGGCATAGGCCTTGACCTTCTTGCTCTCGATCTGCGGCGTGGTGTTGGTGGTCTGGTCACACAGCAGGTCGATCTGGCCGCCGATCAGGTCGGTGATGGCGGGGGCAGTGCCCTTGTAGGGCACGGGGGTCATGTCCACCTGCATGGCGCTCTGGAACATCAGGCCGCACAGGTGCGACGCTGCGCCCAGGCCCGCGTTGCCCAGGTTGATCTTGCCCTTGTTCTGCTGAATCCAGGCCGTCAGTTCCTTGAAGTTGTTCGCGGGCATGGTGGGCCGTGCGATCAGCGTCATGGGCACATCGTTGACCATGCCCAGGTATTCAAAGTCGTTGGGTACGCTGAAGGCGAGCTTGCGGTACAGCGCGGGCATGGTGGACATGCCGATGTGATTGAGCAGCAGGGTGTAGCCGTCCGGTGCGGCGCGGGCGACGCGTGCAGCGCCGATCGAGCTGCCGGCACCGGCCGTGTTGTCCACCACCACGGTGGCGCCCAGGGGCTTGCGCAGGGCTTCGGCCAGATCACGTGCCACGCGGTCGGTCGGGCCGCCGGCAGCAAAAGGAACCACGATAGTGACGGTCTTGTCCTTGGCGGGATAGTCTTGGGCGCTGGCGCCAAAAGCGGTGGCTGCGGCCGCGGCGATCAGCGCAAGTTTCAGAGTTTTTTTCATGGGTTGCTCCTGTGAATGACGGGCCATGATAGCGAGGGGGGTTTGCGGGAACATTGCGGATATTACGTAGCACACCGGGGGCATGGTTTTTAAGAAAAACAGGCTCGCAGCGCTTATCTGTAAAGCATTGTGTGCTATTAATATATGAGCAATGCTAGGGTAAACACTGCGGCCTGGCGCCGCGCGAAGTGGGCACTTCTTGCGCTGCCGCAAACCACCGGATGGAGCGGAAAGGACCCACGTTTGCGCGCATTTGCAGCGCGCCCATACCCCTCATCGTCGAAACAGGCGTGGCCCAACGCCAGCGCCACCGTGGAACTGGCTTTGCCAAGCCACGGGTGGCGTCCCCCTCCGGGGCTGAGGAGCTGCGGTTCCGAGCCTGCCTGCGCGGGCTTGGACCGCTCCGAAGGGCTGCCGCATCTGGTGGCTGCACCGAGGCGCCGAAGGCGGCACAGGGTGGCTGCCTACTTATAACTGCGTGCGTCCTCAATGACCTTGCCATCGTTGGGCAGAGTGCCCGGGGCCACCATCTGCACGTCGCCACGCAGCTTGGTCACTTCGCGGATGGCGTCGCCCAGCTGGCGCGCCAGGCCTTCGGCGGTCTCCACGGTTTCCACCTGCAGCACCATCTGGTCGTTGGCCATCTCGCCGCTGACCACCAGGCGTGCGCGCAGCACCTGCGGAAAGCGCCGTGCGATGGTCGCGATCTGGCCGGGGTGCACGAACATGCCGCGCACCTTGGTCGTCTGGTCGGCGCGGCCCATCCAGCCTTTGATGCGCGTGTTGGTGCGGCCCGTGGGGCAGGTGCCTGGCAGCACGGCCGAGAGGTCGCCGGTGCCAAAGCGGATCAGTGGGTAGTCGGGATTGAGCGTGGTCACCACCAGCTCGCCCACCTCGCCCTCGGGCACCGGGTCGCCCGTGCCGGGGCGCACGATCTCGACGATCACGCCTTCGTCGAGCACCAGGCCTTCCCGCGCGCTGGTCTCGTACGCGATCAGGCCGAGGTCGGCCGTGGCGTAGCACTGGTAGCCCGCGATGCCGCGCTCAGCAAACCAGTCGCGCAGCGAGGGCGGAAAGGCTTCGCCGGACACCAGGGCCTTGGTTACCGTGGGTAGCGCCACGCCCATCTCGGCAGCCTTTTCGACAATGATCTTGAGAAAGCTGGGCGTGCCGATATAGCCCGCAGGTTGCAGCTCGGCCATGGCCTGCACCTGTTGCTCGGTCTGGCCCGTGCCACCCGCAAACACCGTGCAGCCCAGCGCGTGGGCGCCGGTTTCCATGATCGAGCCTGCGGGCACGAAGTGGTAGCTGAAGCTGTTGTGGATCAGCTCACCGGGCCGAAAACCTGCCGCGTAGATGGCGCGCGCCATGCGCCAGTAATCGCGGCGCGTGCCCTCCGGTTCGTAGATGGTGCCGGGGCTGGCGAACACGCGCGGCATGCCCGCGCCAAAGCCCAGCGCCGAAAACCCGCCGAATACATTGCTCGCGCGCTGCGCTTGCTGGCGCTCCAGCAGCTCGTACTTGCGCGTGACGGGCAGCTGCGCCAGTGCCGCGCGGGTCGTGACTGCCGACGCATCGACGCCAGCCAAGATGCCAGCAAATGCGGGCGACGCCGCCTGGGCGTGGGCCACCTGGGTGGGCAGAGCGGCAAGCAGTGCGGCCTCGCGCGCTGAAGGGTCGCGGGTTTCCAGGGCGTCGTAAAACGTGCTCATGCCATGGGTTCCTATGCGGTGGTTGTGAATGAAATGGGCCTCTAGCGCTTGTCCATAAAGCGCAAGCAGCTATGAAAAAAGGAGTTCTGATCTATCTTTGCCATCTGTGGCGCAATCGTTGCCACCGTCGTGGCCCCCTCCCAGCGCACCCGTGGATCTGGCTCTGCCAGCCCACCGGGTGCGTCCCCCTGGGGAGGCGCGCCAGCGCCTCAGGGGGCACCTCAAGCCAGCCAGCGCTTGCGCCGCTTGTAACTCTTCACGTCCTTGAAGCTCTTGCGCTCGCCGCCACCCACGCCCAGGTAGAACTCCTTGACGTCCTCGTTGTTGGCCAGGTCGCTCGCGGCGCCGTCCATCACCACACGGCCGCTTTCCATGATGTAGCCGTAGTCGGAATATTTGAGGGCCATGTTGGTGTTCTGCTCGGCCAGCAGAAAGGTGACCTTCTCCTTGGTGTTCAGGTCCTTCACGATGTTGAACACCTCTTCCACGATCTGCGGCGCCAGGCCCATGGAGGGCTCATCGAGCAGCACCATGCTGGGGTTGGCCATCAAGGCGCGGCCGATGGCGCACATCTGCTGCTCGCCGCCCGACGTGTATGCCGCCTGCGAGGTGCGGCGCGTCTTGAGGCGCGGAAAGTAGTTGTAGACCTTCTCCAGATTGGCCGCGATCTCGGCCTTGCTGGTGCGGGTGTAGGAGCCCGTCATCAGGTTCTCTTCAATGGTCAGGTGGGCAAAACAATGCCGCCCCTCCATCACCTGTACCACGCCGCGATTGACGAGGTCGGCAGGCGAGAGGTTTTCGATGCGCTCGCCGCGCAACTCGATCGAGCCCTTGGTGACCGCGCCGCGCTCCCCCTGCAGCAGGTTGGAGATGGCGCGCAATGTGGTCGTCTTGCCCGCGCCATTGCCCCCCAGGATGGCCACGATGGAGCCCTGCGGCACCTGCAAGGAGACACCCTTGAGCACCAGGATCACGTGGTTGTAGATGACCTCGATGCCGTTGACGTTGAGAACGATGTTTTTCGGTTCCATGATGTTGCCTTCGCTGTGCCAATCCAAAGAGCTGCTGTTGCACAACCCTTTGGATTGGCGGCTGCCCCGCGTGGGAGCAACCGCTTCGTCACCGGCCATTGATACGGTCGCCGCCCAATGCCAGGGCCACCGTGCAAGGGCCGCCCCGCCGCACCGGTGGCGTCCCCCTTCCCGAATCGCGCAGCGATTCGAGAGAAGGGGGAAGGCGCGTCAGCGCTTCAGGGGGATGTACCGAATCAAGACTGGCAGTCCGCCGGAGTGCGCGGCGTCAGTTTCTTCTCGGCCGCGTACTTGGCTGCAATGGACTTCACCAGCGGCTTGAGGATCTGCTCATCGGCCTGCAACCAATCGGACGTGAACTTCCAGGCCTTGCCGTCCCAGGTGTGAATGCGGGCCCAGGCGGCGCCCATGTGGTCGGTGCACGAGGTGCTGATGGGGCGCATCACGCCTGCGAAGCCCAGGGCATCCAGCTTGGGTTGCGTGAGGTTCAGGTTTTCCAGGCCCCAGCGCACTTGTTCGCCGTTCATGACCTTGCCCTTGCCAAAACGGTCCTGCGCAGCGCGGATGCCTTCCACACCCAGCATCGCGCTCATGGCGCCACGCATGTACAGCACTTGCCCGACTTCGTCCTTGGGTCCCGTGCCCTGGCCCTTGTCGTGCAACTGGGCAAGCACCTCCTTGACCAGCTTGGACTGGGGCTCCGCACCGTGCTGCATGGCCACAGCGTTGTAGCCCTTGGCACCGTCGCCCAGGTCCTTCACATCGGGTTCGGCGCCGGACCACCACGCTCCATACATCTTCTCGCGCGGGTAGCCAGTGGCCTGTGCTTCCTTGATGGCGGTGGAGTTCATCACGCCCCAGCCCCACAGGGCGACATAGTCAGGGCGCGACTGGCGGATCTGCAGCCAGGTGGATTTTTGTTCCACGCCAGGAGCGGTCACGGGCAGCAATTGCAGCTCAAAGCCATGCATCTTCGCCCGTTCCTGCAACATGGGGATGGGCTCCTTGCCGTAGGGGCTGTCGTGGTAGACCAGGGCAATCTTCTTGCCCTTGAGCTTGTCGAGGCCGCCTTCCTTTTTGCCAATGTCCTGCACGATGGCGTCGGCAGCTACCCAGTAGTTTCCGGCCAGCGGAAAATTCCATTTGAAGATGGTGCCATCGGCCGCTTCGCTGCGGCCGTAGCCGATCGTCACCAGAGGGACCTTGTCGGTAGGGGCCTTCTCGGTAATCGCGTAGGTTGCGCCAGTGGACAGGGGCTGCACCAGAGCGGCACCTCCGTTTTTACCCTTCAAGCGCTCATAGCATTCCACGCTGCGTGCTGTGTCGTAGCCGGTTTCGCACTCTTCAAACGTCAGCTTCACACTGTTGATACCGCCACGGGCGTTCACCAGCTTGAGGTAGTCCACGTAGCCATTGGCCCAGGGCGCACCGTTAGGGCCGTAGGGGCCGGTTCGGTACGACAGCACGGGAATGAACTGTTCTTTGGGCTGCGCGAAAGCGCTGGTGCTCACCGCCGAGGCGCCTGCAGCGACCACTGCGGCAGCAATCACGAGTTTCGAAAGCTTCATGGATGTCTCCTTTGGATGAATGTGTTGAAGCACGAGGGAAATCAGTGGGGGAAAGGCCAAAGACGCAGCTTCTGCTTGCCCATGGACCACAGCTTGGCCAGGCCATGGGGCTCCACGATGAGGAACCACACGATCAGGCCGCCAAAAATCATCAGCTCGGCGTGCGATATGCCGGCGGTGGAGATGCTGATGCCAAACAGACCCAGGAACAGGGGCAGAAACTGGTTCAGCGCAATGGGCAGCACCACGATGAAGGCCGCGCCAAAGAAGCTGCCCATGATGGAGCCCATGCCGCCGATGATCACCATGAACAGCAGCCGGAACGACATGTCTACCGAGAACGCGCCGGGCTCCCAGGCGCCCAGGTAGACGAAGGCCCACAGGCCACCGGCCACGCCGACGATGAAGGAGCTGACGGCAAACGCGCTGAGCTTGGCGTACATGGGGCGGATGCCAATCACCGCCGCTGCCACGTCCATGTCGCGGATGGCCATCCACTCGCGGCCAATGGCGCCGCGCACCAGGTTTTTGGCAAGCAAGGCCACGATGACCAGGATCGCCAGGCAGAACAGGTACTTGCTGGTGGCGCTCTCAATGGGCAAACCAAACACCTGCAGGTTGGACACCGAGATCGCGCCCGAGGGCGTGTCGAGCGTGAACCACTTGATGCGCAGGAACATCCAGTCGCTGAAGAACTGCGCCGCCAGGGTGGCCACCGCAAGGTACAGCCCCTTCACACGCAGGCTGGGCAGTCCGAACAGAATGCCGAAGAACGTGGCACACAGGCCGCCCAGGATGAGCGCGGGGATCAGCGGCAAGCCCGGCAGCCGCATGAAAAAGTTGTAGGCGCCATAAGCCCCCACCGCCATGAAGGCACCCGAGCCCAGCGAGATCTGGCCGCAGTAGCCCACCAGGATGTTTACGCCCAGGGCCGCCAGCGACATGATCACGAACGGGATCAGGATGGCGCGAAAGAAGTAGTCGCTGGAGAGCATGGGCACAGCCACAAAGGCCACGGCCAGCAGCAGCGCGATCATGATGCGGTCCTGCGCGATCGGGAAGATCTGCTGATCGGCCCGGTAGCTGGTTTTGAACTGACCATTTTCACGGTAGAGCATGTGGTTCTCCTTGTTGTTCTTGCTGTGGGTTACACGCGGTCAATGATCTTTTGCACGGGGGCGCACCTGCAGTGCTCCGCGGCGCCTGCGGCCCCGCTGACAACGCGCGGTGCGCGTTGTGCCTCCTTCGAAAAATTATTGGTCTCGTATTTCATACGCGATCAATAATTTTTTCGCCGAACAAGCCTTGGGGCCTGAACAGCAGGAACACCAATGCAAGCGCATACGCAAACCAGATCTCGATGCCCCCACCGACAAACGGCCCCAGGTACACCTCGGACAGCTTCTCGCCCACGCCGATGATCAGCCCGCCGATGATGGCGCCGGGTACGGAGGTCAAGCCGCCCAGGATCACCACGGGCAGTGCACGCAGCGCCACGGTGGCCAGCGAGAACTGCACCCCCATCTTGCTGCCCCAGATCATCCCGGCCACGAGGGCCACCACACCGGCCACACACCACACGATCACCCAGATGCGGTTGAGCGGAATGCCGATGGACTGGGCGGCCTGGTGGTCGTCGGCCACGGCGCGCAGGGCGCGGCCGGTGGAGGTCTTTTGGAAGAACAGGGAGAGGGCCACCACCAGCGCAGCGGCGATGGCGGCGGCGATCACGTCTTCCTTGTTGATCAGAATGCCGCCGGGGAACAGGTTGTCCAGAGCGAACAGCGGCTCCTTGGGCATGCCGATGTCGATTTTGTAAATGTTGCCGCCAAAGAGGGTCTGGCCCAGGCCTTCCATGAAGTAGGCAATGCCCAGCGTGGCCATGAGCAGCGTGGCGCCTTCCTGATTGACGAGGTGGCGCAGCACCATGCGCTCGATCACCCAGGCCACCACAAACATCACCGCGCCTGCCAGCACAAAGGCGATCAGGTTGGCTGCAATCTTGTTGTCCAGTCCGGTCCACTGGGGGATCCACTCGGCAAAACGTGCCATGGCGAGGGCCGCAAACAGCACCATCGCGCCCTGCGCAAAGTTGAACACGCCCGAGGCCTTGTAGATCAGTACAAAGCCCAGCGCCACCAGCGAATACAGCATGCCGGCCATGAGGCCGCCCAGCAGTGTTTCCAGAAAAAATCCCATGTCTTAGTCTCCTGCGCCGTCTGTGGTTTCAGTGCGAGGTGCCGAGGTAGGCACTGATCACGTCTTCGTTGTTGCGCACTTCGTCTGGCGTGCCGTCACCGATCTTCTTGCCATAGTCGAGCACCACCACGCGGTCGCTGATGTCCATCACCACGCCCATGTCGTGCTCGATGAGCACGATGGTGGTGCCGAACTCATCGTTCACGTCCAGGATGAAGCGGCACATGTCCTGCTTTTCCTCCACGTTCATGCCGGCCATGGGCTCGTCGAGCAGCAGCACCTGCGGCTCCATGGCCAGGGCACGGCCCAGGTCCACGCGCTTTTGCAGGCCGTAGGGCAGCTGGCCCACGGGGGTCTTGCGGTGGGCCTGGATTTCCAGGAAGTCGATGATGTGCTCGACCTTCTCGCGGTGCGCGATCTCCTCGCGCTCGGCAGGGCCCCAGCGCAGCGCCTGCAGGAACAGGTTGCTTTTGATCTTGAGGTTGCGGCCGGTCATGATGTTGTCGATCACGCTCATGCCCTTGAACAGCGCCAGGTTCTGGAAGGTGCGCGCCACGCCCATTTCGGCCACCTGGCGCGAGTTCATGTGCGAGAACGTCTTGCCGCGGAAGGTGATGGAGCCGTCCTGCGGCGTGTATACGCCGTTGATGCAGTTGAGCATGGAGCTCTTGCCCGCGCCGTTGGGGCCGATGATGGCGCGGATTTCGTGCTCTTTGACGTTGAACGAGATGTCGGTCAGCGCTTTCACGCCGCCAAACCGCAGGCTGATGTTCTTGACGTCCAGGATGACGTCACCGATCTTCTTTTTGGTCATGGTGGGGTGTTGCTGCTCGGGCGGGTAGAGAGCGGGTTTCATGCGGCGGCCTTGACGGGCGAGAAGGTCTTGGTGTCCGACAGCTTGAGCGTCGCGCTCACGCTGCCGGTGCGGCCGTCCTCGAACTTGACCTGGGTCTCGATGAACTGCTCGGTGCGGCCTGCGTACAGGGCCTCGACCAGCACGCCGTACTTGTCGGCGATAAAACCGCGGCGGACCTTGTTGGTGCGCGTGAGTTCGCCGTCGTCGGCATCCAGTTCCTTGTGCAGCACCAGGAAGCGGCTGACCTGGCTGCCCGCCAGCATGGCGTCGGTCGCCAGGTCGGCATTGACCTTTTCCACGCACTCGCGGATCAGCTCGTACACCTCGGGCTTTTGCGCCAGGTCGGTGTAGCCGGCGTAGGGCAGGTTGCGGCGCTCGGCCCAGTTGCCCACGGCGTCGAAGTCGATGTTGACCATCACGCACACCTTCTCGCGGCCGTCGCCCAGGGCGACCACTTCCTTGATGTGCGGGAAGAACTTGAGCTTGTTCTCCACATACTTGGGCGCGAACATGGCGCCGTCGTTGGCGCCGCCCTTGATGCGGCCCACGTCCTTCACGCGGTCGATGATCTTCAAGTGGCCGTGTGCGTCGAGGAAGCCCGCATCGCTGGTGTGGTACCAGCCGTCGGCCGTCAGCACTTCGGCCGTGGCCGTGGGGTTCTTGTAGTACTCCTTGAGCAGGCCGGCTGACTTGACCAGGATCTCGCCGTTGTCGGCCACCTTGATCTCCACGCCGCGGATCGGCACGCCCACCGTGTCGGCACGGGCCTGGTTGTCGGGCTGCAGGCAGACAAACACGGCGGTCTCGGTGGAGCCGTACAGCTGCTTCAAATTGATGCCGATGGACCGGTAGAAGGTGAACAGATCGGGGCCGATGGCCTCGCCCGCCGTGTAGGCCACGCGCACGCGGCTGAACCCGAGGTTGTTGCGCAGCGGGCCGTACACCAGCACATTGCCCAGCGCGTACTTGATGCGGTCGAGGGTGCTGACGGCTTCGCCGTCCATGAGGGCCGGGCCCACGCGCTGCGCCACTGCCATGCAGGCCTGGAACATCTTGCGCTTGAGGGTGCCTGCGTCTTCCATGCGGATCATCACGCTGGTGAGCAGGCCTTCAAAGATGCGCGGGGGGGCAAAGTAGTAAGTGGGGCCGACTTCCTTCAGGTCGATGGTCACGGTGCTGGCCGACTCGGGGCAATTCACCACGTAGCCGCAGGCCAGCCATTGCGCGTAGCTGAAGATGTTCTGGCCGATCCATGCGGGAGGCAGGTAGGCCAGCACCTCTTCGCTGCCCGTGAGCTTGTCGAACTCAGCCCCGGCGGAGGCGCGGTCGAGCAGCGTGCTGTGGGTGTGCACCACACCCTTGGGGTTCCCCGTGGTGCCGGAGGTGAAGAACATGGCCGCCACGTCGCCGGGCTGGGCCTTGGCGACTTCGTTGCGGAACCACTGAGGGTTCTTGGCAATATGCGCCTTGCCCGCTTCGATCAGGGAGTCCAGCGACGCGAGGCCTTCTTCTTCATAGTTGCGCAGGCCGCGCGGGTCGTCAAAGTAGATGTTCGAAATCTGGGGGCACTGCTCGCGGATCTCCAGCAGCTTGTCGACCTGCTCCTGGTCTTCCACCAGGCAAAAGCGCACCTCGGCGTTGTTGAGCGGGAACACGCATTCGGCCCCGACGGCATCCTGGTACAGCGGCACCGGAATGGCGCCCAGCGACTGGGCAGCCAGCATGGTGGCGTACAGGCGCGGGCGGTTGGCGCCGATCACCACCATGTGTTCGTGGCGCGCAAGGCCGGCCAGGTGCAGGCCGGCGGCCACCTGTTCCACCAGGCGTGCCAGGTCGGCCCAGCTGTGGGCCTGCCAGATGCCGTATTCTTTTTCGCGCAGGGCCGGAGCCGTGGGGCGCTCGGCGGCATGCTTGAGCAGCAATTGCGGGAACGTGGTCAACATTGCAGGTTCCTAAAGATAAGAGGTGTCCGTCCGGTGACTGCCGGGATCGCGGCCTTGTGGCTGCGTATGGGTGTATGGATCGGATGCTAGGACTGACTTTGACGCCATCTTGTCTTGCCGACGACAATTTACGGGAAACTACTCCTCGGGTCTAACCCTGATCCCTGGCCGGGGCCGGCTTGGCAGCAGTGGCGGGCAGGGTATCGGCGGGCCCTTCACGCGGGGGCGGTATCCTCACGGCATGTACGCCCCGTTCTTCGGTCTCCAGCACCCGCCGTTCTCCATAGCACCCGACCCGCGCTATCTTTTCATGAGCGAGCGGCATCGGGAGGCTCTGGCGCATCTGCTCTATGGCCTGGATGCGGGGGGTGGCTTCGTACTGCTCACGGGCGAGGTGGGGGCGGGCAAGACCACGGTGTGCCGCTGCTTTCTGGAGCAGATCCCGTCGCATTGCAACGTGGCCTACATCTTCAACCCCAAGCTCACGGTGCGGGAGCTGTTGCGCTCCATCTGCGACGAGTTCGGGGTGCCGCACAAGCCCACCGTGCCGGGTGGGGTGGAGACGGTCAAGGACTACATCGATCCGCTCAATGCGTCGCTGCTGGCGGCGCACGGGGCGGGGCGCAACACGGTCCTCATCATCGACGAGGCACAGAACCTCTCGGCCAACGTGCTGGAGCAGCTGCGTCTGCTCACTAACCTGGAGACCAGCGAGCGCAAGCTGCTGCAGATCATCCTGATCGGCCAGCCTGAACTGCGCGCCATGGTGGCGACGCCTTCAATGGAACAGCTGGCGCAGCGCGTGATTGCGCGTTTTCACCTGGGCGCACTGAGCCCGCAAGAGACACAGCAGTACATCGCCCACCGGCTGGCCGTGGCCGGGCTCACCGGACCGCTGCCATTTGACCGGCGGGCCATGCAGCGTGTGCATGCGCTCTCGCATGGCGTGCCACGGCGCATCAATCTGCTGTGCGACCGGGCGTTGCTGGGAGCCTATGCGGCCGGGGCACGGCAGGTGACCCGGGCCATCGTCAACCGCGCCGCGCGCGAGGTGTTTGACGCACCGGCATCCGCCGCTGCAGCGCGCAGTGCGCGGCCGGGGACGCTGCCGCGCTGGGCCTTGGCGGGCCTGGGCGCCGTCGCAGGCGCTGCGGCGGTGGCGGCTGCGGGATGGGGCATGGGGGTCTGGCCCGCGCACCGTGGCGCGCAGGTGGCCGCCACAGGTCCTGGCGCCACCGTGGCGCAGCGTACGGCATCCAGCCCGGCCACCAAACCCCCGGCAGCCGTGGCGCCTGCCGCGGTGCTGCCTGCGTCCGCAGCGTCATCCGCTGCTGTGGCCATGGCCCCTGTGGCTGCTGCGTCGGTGACCCCAACCCCATCGGGCACGCCCGCTGTGCCCGCTGCGCAGGTGGCGCCGCCTTCCGCGCTGGACCAGTTTGTGCTGGCCCAGCCCGCGACCGATGCACCGGCCTGGCAGGCGCTGGCCTCGGCCTGGGGGGCGGCGTTGCCTGCGGGCGCTGACGCCTGCACCACCCTGCCGCGTGAAGGCCTGCGGTGCTACCGCAACCGCCGTGCGGGCCTGAACCTGGTGCGCCAGATCGACCGGCCTGTGCTGCTGGCGCTTTATCCTTCGGAAGACGCAGAGGCCCCCGTCTTGGTGGTGCTGCGTGGCCTGGACGGCGACAACGCCACGCTCGAAGGCGGTGGCCGCACCTTGCGGGTGCCGGTGGCCGAGCTGGCCCAGGTCTGGCGCGGCGAGATTGCGACGCTGTGGCGCGCACCGGTGGGCATGCCCGACCGTGGCGAGATCACCGACTCACCGGCAGGCGCTGCCTGGCTGGACCAGCGGCTGGCCAGCAAAGCCGCGGGTGGCACGGGCCCCGCCAGCAAGCCGGTGACACCCGCCCAGCGCCAGTCGCGCATCCACCGGTTCCAGCTGGCCCAGGGCGTGACGCCCGACGGCCGCGCGGGCCCCCTCACTCTCATGCTGCTCAACCGCGCCACTGGCGTGAACGAGCCGCGCCTGCGGAACACGCCTTAACCATGTCCTACATCCTTGATGCATTGCGGCGTGCCGATGCCGAACGCGGCCGAGGCGCCGTGCCGGGGTTGCACACGCAGGCGGCGCCGGCCACCGGCGCCTCCCCTTTGCCCGGCCGGGCCGGGCCGACCAACCTGTGGCTGGTCGCTGCGGGCGTGGTGGGCGCGGCCGTGCTGGCGGCTGGTGGCACCTGGTGGGCCCTGCGGCCCCAGGCCCCGGTGGCGGATGTGGTGGTGGCTGCGGCCCCCGCTGCGCCTGCGCCCGCCGCCATGGCACCCGCCACCGCCACGTTGCCCCCACCGGCACCGGCAACGCTGCCGCCCCCATCACCCGTGCCCGAACCCGCCCCAAGCCCGGCCCTTGCGCCGCTGGCTCCCTCCGAGCCCCGCAGCGCAAGCAAGCGCCCGGCAGACAAGTCCGGTGCCGCACCCCAGCGTGAACGCGAGCGGTCGGTCGCTGCCGTGGTGGTGGCCCCACCCCCGGCCGCCCGAGCGCCTGCGGCCGAGCCGCCCGTACGCCCGCGCAGCCCGGTGGCTGCGCCAGCGCCCCTGGCGCCCGCGCCACGCCCGGCGCCGGAGGCCGGCGTGGCACCGCCACCCGCCAGCCCCGTGTTTGCGCAGGCAGACCTGCCCGAAGCCTTGCGCACGCAGTTGCCCGCGCTCAAAGTGACGGGCGCCACCCATTCGAACAACCCGGCGTACCGCATGGCCATCGTCAACGGGCAGGTGCTGCACGAAGGCGATCAGGCGGCTCCCGGCCTGGTGCTGGAGCGGATCGAACCGGGCCGCACGGTCTGGTCGTTCCGAGGCTACCGGTATGGGGTGGCGGCGCAGTAGGCGCCTGGGTGCCAGGATTTGAAGCCAAAAAAGGCTCCAGCGCTTTTCTGTTTTTATTTGTGTGCTATTGAAGATATAGCGTTTGAGCTGAATCTCCGGGCCTGCGCGCGCAGGGTCCACTCCGCGCTGTCATCTCGGGTTTTCATGGCAGTGCGAGCGTCCCGCAACGTGGTGCCGGCCCCGCACAAGCCAGGCACGCCCCGCAGTGACGCAGCGGGCGCCGCCCCTGGGAAGGGCGGCACGGGGAAGCATGTCAGCGCAGGAATCTTCCGTCGCGCCCCACCAGCGTCAGCTCCACAAAACGTGACGCATTGCGGTCCGGGGTGCTGGCGTTGACCTCGAAGCCGCCCAGGTCCCACTTCTTGAGGTTCCAGGTGGCGTCGATGAAAGCGGCGCGTGTGGGGTTGCGTCCTGCGCGCTGCAGGGCCTCGGCAAAGACGCGGGCGTTGATGTAGCCCTCCAGCGCCAGGTGCGATGGGTCGGCCGTGGCGCCCGACGCCTTCCAGGCGGCCTGGAAGTCCCGCACCACCGGCATGACCACGTTGGAAGGCAGGGGCACGACCTGTGAGATGGCCATGCCCGTGGCATCTGCGCCCAGGGCTTTCACGGTGGCGGGGGTGCCCATCACCGACAGCGCATACAGCGTCACGCCGCGCTTGATGGCGCGAAACGCCTTCACGAATTCCAGCGTGGGCTTGCCCGCCAGGCCGATCACGATGGCTTCGAGGTCGCCGCCCGCCAATTTGGTGGCAGCGGCGCCCGCATCCGATGCGTTGTTCTCGACCGTCACCGTCAGCGCCTCGGGCAGCTTGAGGCGGTCCATCGACTGCTTGGCCGAGCTGAACACCTCTTTGCCGAATGAGTTGTTCTGGTAGACGATGCCGATGCGCTGGATGCCGATGGTGGACAGGTGCTGCACGAGCTTTTCGGCCTCGTCCGCATAGCTGGCGCGGATGTTGAACACGTTGCGGGCGCTTTTGGTGCGGCTCAGCTGCGCTCCGGTGAAAGGCGCGAAGAACGGGATTCCGCTGTCGATCACCTTGGGCAGCATGGCGTCGATCATGGGCGTGCCCATGCAGTTGAACAGCGCGAAGGTGCCCGGGTCGGCCAGGAACTGCGTCACGTTGGCCAGGGCCTTGGGCACGTCGTAGGTGTCGTCCTGGGTGACCAGTTCGATGGCCTTGCCGTGGATGCCTCCCCGTGCATTGATGCCCGCAAACGCTGCCTTGGCGCCCTGGTGCATGGCCGAGCCCAGATCGCCCAGCGGGCCGGTGAGGGCGGTGGACTGCGCAATCCGGATGGCCCCTTCCTGCGCGCGGGCGCTGCCCAGGCCCAGCCAGGGCAGGCCGATGGCAGCGGCCGCCAGCAGCTGGCGCCGGGCAATGCGGGATGGGGGGTGGGAGGCAGTGTGGGCAAGGTCGGCGGGCATGTGGGTCTCCTCAAAGGGCCCGGGCCAGCACATGGGCGGCCTGGGGAGGCGACATCATCCCGTCACGATTGGCATTTTTTTGTCATTCTGACGACAATCTGGGTCGTGGTATTCCCGCATCCCCTTCGCCCTTCTGAGCAGATTTTCAGGGCCCGAACCCCCAACCCTTGTTGATATTGCACTGCCATGGACTCACGCATGAACCAGGATTTGTCACTGCACCAGCGGCGGCGCCCCCCCACGGCGGACGAGCTGGACGGCATCCCCTGGCTGCGCCTGCTCCTGCCTGTCGAGCGCGAGCGGGCCGTCGCCTCGCTGCTGGTGGGGGATGCCAAGGCGGGTGATTATGTGTGCCGCGTCGGGCGCCCGGTGACCTACTGGTTTGGCGTGGTCGAGGGCCTGCTCAAGATGAGCACCGACAACGCGCAGGGCCAGACCATGACCTACGCCGGCCTGCCCCCGGGTGGCTGGTTTGGCGAGGGCACCACCATCAAGCGCGAGCCTTACCGCTACAACATCCAGGCACTGCGCAAAAGCGTGGTGGCGGGCTTGCCCATCGACAGCTTCCATTGGCTGCTGGACCATTCCATCGGCTTCAACCGCTTTGTGATGAACCAGCTCAACGAGCGGCTGGGCCAGTTCATCGCGGCCCGCGAGATCGACCGCCTGAACAACCCCGATGTGCGCGTGGCCCGCAGCCTGGCGTCGCTGTTCAACCCCGTGCTGTACCCGGGGGTGGGCGAGGTGCTGCGCATCACGCAGCAGGAGCTTGCTTACCTGGTGGGCCTGTCGCGCCAGCGCGTGAACGAGGCGCTGGCCGCGCTGGAGGCGCAGGGCGCCATCCGTGTGGAATACGGCGGCCTGCGCGTGCTGGACCTGGCCGCGCTGCGCTCCAGCATCTTTCAACTCCAAGGCGGCGGCTGACCGGGGCGCTGCCGGGGTGCCGCTGAAGCTCAGCGGGGCAGGGACGGCAGCTTGCCGCGGGGCTGGTGCGAGGCCTGCAGGCTGGCGCGCTGTGCAGGCGCCGGGACGGGGGATGCTGCCGGGGCCGACGCGCTCCAGCTGTTTTCTGCACTGCCTTCGCGGGTGAGGCGGAAGGTGCCCACCATCTGCGTCAGGCGTCCTGCCTGGTCCTTGAGGCTGTCGGCGGCGGCAGCGCCTTCTTCCACCAGGGCTGCGTTCTGCTGGGTCATTTCCTCCAGTTCGCCCACGGCGTGGCTCACGTGGCCGATGCGCTGGCTCTGTTCCTGTGTGGCAGCCGTGATTTCGCCCATGATGTCGGACACCCGGCGCACGGACAGCACCAGCTCGCCAATGGTCTTGCCCGCGTGGTTCACCAGGGTGCTGCCCTCCTGCACCTGATCCACACTGGCGCCGATGAGGGCCTTGATCTCGCGCGCGGCGTTGGCCGATCGGCCCGCCAGGTTGCGCACCTCGCCCGCCACCACCGCAAAGCCCCGGCCCTGCTCGCCGGCGCGGGCGGCTTCCACCGCAGCATTCAGCGCCAGGATGTTGGTCTGGAAGGCGATGCCGTCGATCACGCTGATGATGTCGGCGATCTTGCGCGAGCTGGCGCTGATGGTGTCCATGGTGCGGACCACCTGCGACACGACCTCGCCGCCGCGCGTTGCGGCGTCCGATGCGGTGGAGGCCAGCTGGTTGGCCTGGCGGGCCGAGTCGGCACTCTGCGACACCGTGCCGGTCAGGTCCACCAGCGAGTTGGCCGCGCTTTGCAGGTTGTGCGATGTTTGTTCGGTGCGCTGGCTCAGGTCCAGGTTGCCCGATGCCACTTCAGAGCTGGCGACCAGGATGGAGTCTGCCGTCTGGCCGATCTCGCCGACCAGCGTGCGCAGCCGCTCCTGCATGGCGGCGATGGCTTCGAGCAGGCGGCCGGTTTCATCCTGGATGCGCACTTCGACTTGCGAGGTGAGGTCGCCGCGGGCAATGCGCTCGGCCACCACCACGGCACGGCCAATGGGCGCCGTGATGCTGGTGGTGATGCGCCACGCAATCAGCGCGCCGAGCCCGATGGCCAGCAGCACGAGCAGACCGCCCACCACGCGGGCCTGGCTCTGCGTGTTTTCGGCCGACGCCGTGGCTTCGGCGTTCAGCGTGTTCTGCAGTTCGACGAGCTCGCCGAGCTTGCTGCGCCACGCGGTTTCGGCGGGGGCCACGCGGGTCATCAGCGTCAGGGTGGCGCTCACGGTGTCGCCATCGTCGGTGGCCTTGATGGCGGCGTCGAGTTCGGGGCGGGTTTTTTTGCCCATCGCCTGCACCTCGCCCAGCAGCTTGAGCTCGGCGGGGGTGGCGCTGGCGGGGGTCAGCAGTTCGGCCAGGGCGGTTTCCTGGCGGGTGTAGTCCTTGAGCGTCTTGGCCACCGCATCGATCTGCCCGCGCGCCTGTTTGGGGTCGATGTCGTTGAGCATGGCGGCGGAGCGGCTCTGGATGCCAATGGCACTCACGCTCTCCAGCATGCCGTTGACCAGCTTGGACTTGTTGGCGCCGATGCCGGTGATCTGGAGCATCTGGTCATGCACCTTGCCCACCGAGAGCTGGCCCACGGCGGCCACCGCCACCAGCAGCACCAGCATGCAGCCAAAGCCCAGGCCCAGCCGGCTGGAGATCGACAGGGATTTCAGTGACGTTGCGGCCTGCATGGTGTTCCTTGGTGTCTCTGGGGACAGTGAATCGGGTGGGAAGTGCGAAGCAATAACGGTGCCCGTGTCAGCTGCCCGTCTTCCGGCATTGCTTTGTGCGCAGTCCCAAGGCAGTGTAGGCAAAAATTACAAAATGTGTCATGACGCTTGCGGATAGTGGTATGCCCGATGTGCATGGCTCATTTGTTACAAATACCCGGATGGCTGCATGGCGCAACTGCTGCCTGGCTGGCGACAGTTGTATCGCTGAATTGTGGGTGAAAAATGGCATTTGCGCTTTTATTTAATGGCTATTGTGCTATATAAATAATAGCAAATCAATGGTTTGACAGTGGCCCGTCACCCCCAAGGGGTGCGACCCATCAGGTATAAACCCGTTACAGATGTGAGGCATTCCGATGAAATCGTTTTCCTTCTCCCTGGTGCGCCCCACGGCTGCCGTTGCGCTGATGGGCGCCTTGCTGGCAGGCTGTGCCACGGCGCCGTCCCCCGAGTCGGGTTTGCGCGAACAGGTCGTCGCGGTGACGACCTCGCACGAACTCATCACCTTCCATGCCGGCCAGCCGGAGCGCATCCTGGAGCGGCGTCCCGTCACGGGCCTGCCGGCGGGTGAGCGGCTGGTGGGCATCGACTTTCGCGTGGCGCGCGGTGTGCTCTATGCGCTCTCGCAGGCGGGCCGCCTGTACACGCTCGACATCCCCACCGGCGCATTGCGCCCCGTGGGCCCCGCACCGGCCGTCGTGGGCTTGCGGGGCACGGCCTTCGGCTTTGACTTCAATCCCGTGGCCGACCGGATTCGGGTGGTGTCGAACACGGGCCAGAACCTGCGCCTGCACCCCGACACCGGTGCCGCCGTGGACGGCGACCCGGCCGTCGAGGGCGTGCAGCCCGATCCGACCCTGCGCTATGCATGGAGCGACACCAACGCCGGCCGCGCACCCGACATCGCAGGCGCCGCCTACACCTACAACACACAGGACAGCAAGATCACCACCAACTACGCCATCGACCGCGCGCTCGGGGTGCTGGTGATGCAGGGTTCGCGGGAAGGCACCACCCCCGTGGTATCGCCCAACACGGGCCATCTGCGCACCGTGGGGCCGCTGGGCCTGCCGCCACTCATCGACGTGGCGTTCGATATTTCGGACGTGGGCAACGTTGCCCTGATCGCCGTGCGCACGTCCGCGGACAGCCAGACCCGGCTGCACCTCGTGGACCTGCGCACGGGGGCTGCCAAGCCGCTGGGCAAAGTGGGTGAAGGTGCCCCCCTGCTGGGCATGGCCATCGAACCATGACAACCTGCGGCCATGCCCAGCACACCGGGGCTTCGCCGGCCCTGACCGGCGTGGTTGTGTTGTCTGTGGTGTCTATGGTGTGTTTGGCAGGCCTGTCCACCGCTGCGCAGGCCACCACGGTGCAGGTGGAGGTGCTGGATGCGGCAGGCAAGCCATTGGCCGATGCCGTGGTGTTTCTAGAATCCGCCGATGCGCGCAAGGCGGTCAGGCCGCTGGCCGGCGCGGAGATGGCGCAGGAGAAACGGCAGTTCGTGCCCGGCGTGCTGGTGGTCCCCGTGGGCACTGAGGTGCGTTTTCCCAACCACGATTCAGTGCGCCACCACGTCTATTCGTTCTCGCAGACCAAGAAGTTCGAGCTCAAGCTCTACACCGGAACACCCTCCAATCCCGTGCTGTTCGACAGCCCGGGCGTGGCCGTGCTGGGCTGCAACATCCATGACCAGATGGTCGGCTGGATTCTGGTGGTGGACACCCCGTACTACGCCCGTACACCTGCCGCACCGGGCCGGGCGCAGATCGACAACGTGCCGCCCGGCGCGTACACCTTGCGCACCTGGCACACACGGTTGCCCGTGGGCGCCCCCGCGCAGGAGCAGGCACTCACCGTGCCCGCCACGGGGGCCGCTGCCGCATCGGTGCGTTTGGCGGGGCTGCAGCCTTGATGCAGTTGCGCCTGCTGCGGCGCAGCCTGATCCTGCGGCTGGTCGGGCTCTCGCTGTTGCTGCTGTTGATCGTGCAGGCTGCGGGCTTTGCGGTGGTGCGAGCCACCATCGACCGCAATGCACGCGCGCAGATTGCCCAGGCCCTCGACCTGGATGAAAACGTGTGGCGCCGCCTGCTGGAGCAGAACGCCGACAAGCTGCGCCAGGGCTCGGCCTTGCTGGCGGCCGACTACGGTTTTCGCTCGGCCGTGAATTCGGGCGACGAGGAGACCATCCAGTCGGTGCTCGAGAACCACGGCAGCCGCATCGGAGCGGCGGTCACCGCGCTGCTGGGCACTGACCTGGAACTGCGCGCGGTCAGCCTGGCGGGCAACATGGAGGCGTTTCCGGCCACCTTGCGCGCGCTGGTGCCGCCACTGGCCGCCCAGCCGCAGGGCAGCCAGATCGCGGTGATGGACGGTGTGCCCTACCAGTTCGTGATGGTGCCGCTGCGCGCGCCGGTGGTGATTGGCTGGGTGCTGATGGGTTTCCCGGTCAACCAGCCGCTGGCCGACGAGATGCGGCAACTGCTGTCGGTGCACGTGGCGCTGGTCGTCCAGGGCGCGGACGGCACCGCCAAGGTACCTGTGAGCACGCTGCCGCCGGGCTCCCTGGCGCTGCTGCAGCGCCAGGGGGTGCCCTCCGGGGAGCTGCAGACGCCCGAGGGCACCTTGCTGGCCCGCGCCATCCGCCTCGATAGTGTGGGGAGCGAGGTGCAGGCGCTGCTGCTGCGTTCGGTGGATGAAGTGCTCGCCCCTTACCGGCAGCTGCAGGTCCTCCTGGCCATCATCACCGTGGCAGGTGTGCTGCTGTTCGCCGTGGGCACGGGGCTGGTGGCCCAGCGTCTGACCACGCCGCTGCGCTCTCTGCTGGCCGCCACGCAGCGGCTCTCGCGCGGTGAATACGACGTGCCGCTGGAACACACCGATCGCAGCGACGAGATCGGCAACCTCGCGCGCTCGTTCGACCACATGCGGGTGGACATCGGTGCGCAGCAAACCGAGATCCGCCGCCTGGCCTACTGGGACCGGCTCACCGGCCTGCCCAACCGGGAGCGCTTTCGCGAGGCGGTGGTGTTGGCCATTGCGCACAGCACCGGCGGCGCGGCGCCCCAGCACCCGCTGGCCGTGCTCACGCTCGACCTGGACCGCTTCAAACACGTGAACGACGTGCTCGGCTACGCGTTTGGCGACCGCCTGCTGCAGGCAGTGGCCGAACGGCTGCGCCAGCAGGTGCCATCGCCCGACAACATGGTGGCCCGCCTGGGCGGCAACGAATTCGCCGTGCTGCTGCAGGGCGCCGATGCGGCCACCGCCCACGCCACGGCGCTGCGCATCACGCACTCGTTCGAAGAGCCGCTGGCGTTCGAGGACCAGACGGTGGACCTGAGCGCTGGCATTGGCATTGCCTGCTGGCCCGGGGACGCCGATGATGCAGACACGCTGCTGAGCCGCTCCGAGATCGCCATGTATGCCGCCAAGCGCAGGCTCAGCGGGGCGCTGCAGTACGACGCATCGTTCGATTCGGCCAGCACGCAGACCCTGTCGCTGCTGACCGAGCTGCGCCACGCGGTGGAGCACCACGAGCTGCGTCTGTACCTGCAGCCCAAGGTGCCGCTGCACGGGCAGCCCGGCCGGGCCGCCGAGGCCCTGGTGCGCTGGCAGCACCCGCAGCGTGGCCTGGTGCCACCCATGCAGTTCATCCCGTTTGCCGAACAGACGGGGTTTGTGCGGCAGCTCACGCTGTGGATGTTTGAAGAGGTGGCGCGCCTGCTGGCGGACCCGCGCACCCAGGGCCTGGCATTGCGGGTGTCGGTCAACCTGTCCACGCGCGACCTGCTGGACCCGGAACTCAGCACCCGCCTCGCCGACATCCTGGTGCGCCATGGTGTGCTGGCCAGCGCCTTCTGCCTGGAGATCACCGAAAGCGCCATCATGGACGACCCCCAGCGCGCCGAGGCCATGCTCAACCGCCTGTCGGAGCAGGGCTTCAAATTGTCGATTGACGACTTCGGCACCGGATATTCGTCGCTGGCCTACCTCAAGCGCCTGCCGGTGGACGAACTCAAGATCGACAAATCGTTTGTGATGGGCATGGAGACGGGCGAGGACGACGCGATGATCGTGCGCTCGACCATCGACCTGGCGCACAACCTGGGGCTCACCGTGGTGGCCGAGGGGGTAGAGACTGCAGCCATTCTGGAGCGCCTGCGCACCCTGGCGTGCGACGAGGCGCAGGGGTACCACATTGCCCGGCCTTTGCCGGTCGATGATTTCCTGGCCTGGCAGGCGCGCCAGGGGTAAGCTTCTGGTGCTTTTCACTGGTCGCGACGACCCTTTGTGCATTGCCGACCCGTTTTCATTTTTGGCACCTCTGGCCCGCAGGCGAAAATACGCGCAATGTCCTCTTCCAGTCCCCGCCCACCTGCTGGCCCCGTTCCTGCCCCTGCTTCCGGCGCAGGCGGCCCAGCCGCCTCTGCCCCCGCAGCATCCCCCACGCGCCCCGTGCTGCGTCGCCCCACCGTGGCGGCCAAGGCTGCGCCCGTTCGGCCCGCACCACCGCCCCGGCCCGCCAGAGCGCCGGCACCCCCCAACTACCGCACAGCGTCGGGCCCGTTTGTGGCGCCCATCAAGCAAGCCCCAGAACGAGCGTCCGCGACCGTCACGGTGAACGGCATGGTCAGTTCCCGCCTGAACAAGCGCATGGCCGAGCTGGGCCTGTGCTCGCGGCGCGAGGCGGACGACTGGATCGCCCAGGGCTGGGTCAAAGTCAATGGCCAGGTGGCCGAGATGGGCGTGCAGGTGCTGCCCACCGACCGCATCGACGTGGACAAGGTGGCCCAGGGTTTTCAGGAACAGCGCGTCACCATCCTGCTGCACAAGCCCATGGGCTATGTGAGTGGGCAGGCCGAAGATGGCCACACGCCCGCCGTGGCGTTGATCAACCCCCGCACGCACTGGCGCGACGACCCCAGCCGCAACCGTTTTTCGCCGCCGCAGCTGCGCGGACTGGCGCCTGCGGGGCGGCTGGACATCGACTCGGTAGGCCTGCTGGTGCTGACGCAGGACGGCCGGGTAGCGCGCCAGCTGATTGGCGAGGACTCCACGGTCGACAAGGAATATCTGGTGCGTGTGGTTTACCAGGCACCGGGTCAGGCAGTGCCACGCCATCCCAGTGAACGCTCCGCGCCGCTGCAGGAGATTGACGAGCGCGATCCTGTCAGCACCAATGTGCAGGCGGTGTTTCCGCCCGAATTGCTGGATCGCCTGCGCCACGGCCTGAGCCTGGACGGCGAGCCGCTCAAGCCCGCCAAGGTCGATTGGCAGAACCCCGAGCAACTGCGGTTTGTGCTCACCGAAGGCAAGAAGCGCCAGATCCGCCGAATGTGCGAGCTGGTGGGCCTCAAGGTGGTGGGGCTCAAGCGCATTCGCATCGGGCGCATCACCTTGGGAAATCTGCCGGTGGGGCAGTGGCGCTACCTGTCTCCCAACGAGCGGTTCTGAGTGCCACCAGGCTCCCGCGTCACCGCATCGCATCTTCTGAACGGAGCCTTCTCCATGCCCACCTCACCGCGCCCGCGTGCCGATGCTGCCAACGCCGCCAGACCCAATCCGCTGCGCCAGCTGCGCGCGTCCGACTTGCGGGGGGTGGCTCGGCTGGCCACACAGGCCACGACGGGCATCAGCCGGGTGGCTGAGGGTGTGCACCAGTCGGTGCTGGGCACCCTGGGGTTGCCCGGTGGGCAGCAGCCGGGCCAGGCGCGGGGCCTGACCGGGCTGGTCTACCAGAGCATTCGGGGCGTGACACGCCTGGTCGATGCGGGCCTGCAGGCAGGTCTGGCGCGGCTGGAGCCGTTTTTTGAATCCGATGTGCCGTCTGCCGCAGTGCAGTGGGAGCGCGAGGCCGTGCTGGCTGCCCTCAACGGCGTGATGGGCGACCGCCTGCAACGCGACAACAACCCGCTGTGCACCCGCATGGGGTTCTACCGGGATGGGCTGCCGTTGGACCTGCCCGCCCTGGCCGCCAGCGGTGCGGTCACCGGCAAGGTGCTGGTGCTGGTCCACGGCCTGTGCATGAACGATCTGCAGTGGCTGCACCAGGGCCATGACCATGGCGCCACCCTCGCGCAGGCGCTGGGCTACACGCCGGTCTACCTGCGCTACAACACGGGCCTGCACACGTCCGCGAATGGTGCCGAGCTGGCAAACCAGCTGGAGTCCCTGGTGGCGGCCTGGCCCATGCCCGTGGAGGAGGTGGCGGTGCTGGCGCACAGCATGGGCGGTCTGGTGGCCCGCAGTGCCTGCCACCAGGCAGCGGCTGCGGGGCAGGGCTGGCTGGGGCTGCTGCGGCACCTCGTATTTTTGGGCACGCCCCACCATGGGGCTCCGCTGGAGAAAGCGGGCCACTGGGTGGACACCCTGCTAGGCAGCACGCCGTATTCCCGGCCTTTTGCAAAGCTGGCGCAGCTGCGCAGCGCGGGCATTACCGACCTGCGCCATGGCCATGTGCTGGAGGCCGACTGGCAGGGCCGTGACCGCTTCGGGCGGCACCCTGACCGGCGCACCCCAGTGCCCCTGCCCGAAGGGGTGGCCTGCCATGCCGTGGCCGCCACTCTGGCAGCGCGGCGCAGTCCTGTGGCTGAGCGGCTGGTGGGGGACGGGTTGGTGCCATTGCACAGTGCCCTGGGCATCCATGATGATGCGAGGCGAACCCTGGGTTTTGCCAAGAGCCGGCAGGCCGTGTTCCACCGGATGGGCCATCTGGCGCTGCTGGGTGATGCGGGCGTGGCACGGCAGCTGGAGCAATGGCTGGAGCCCGCGTGAAGAGAAGAAAAATCCAGGGAACAAGATAGAAGAGGGAAAGCGGCCCGGATGGTCCGTTTTTCCCTGCCAGCGGTCTTGCCGGGTGTGGGGCCGCCGCTACCATGTGACCACAAGATATGTAACAAGGAGAAGCTAGTGAGCGACGTGAAATACCGCCTGGTAACCCGCAGCGACTTTGACGGCCTGGTGTGCGCCGTGCTGCTCAATGAGCTCAACCTCATCGACGAGATCACCTTCGTCCACCCCAAGGACATGCAGGATGGCAAGGTTGCCATCACCAGCCGCGACATCACCACCAACCTGCCCTATGTGCCCGGGGCCCACCTGGTGTTTGACCACCACGAGTCCGAGACCATTCGCAATTCGGGCCGACGCGATGAAAACCACATCATCGAAGCCCATGCCCCGTCGGCGGCACGCGTGGTCTACAACCACTACGGCGGCAAGGCGGCCTTTCCGCGCATCACCGACGAGATGATGGCGGCCGTGGACCAGGCCGACTCGGCCCAGTATTCGCGCCAGGACATCCTCGACCCCCAGGGCTGGGTGCTGCTGAACTACATGATGGATTCGCGCACGGGCCTGGGGCGCTTCCGGGAGTTCCGCATCAGCAACTACGCGCTGATGATGGACCTCATCCAGTACTGCCGCGACCACACCATCGAAGACATCCTGGCCCTGCCTGATGTGCAAGAGCGTGTGACGCTGTACCGCGAGCAGGCGGCCAAGGCCAAGGACCAGCTGCAGCGCTGCGCCATCCGCATCGGCAAGCTGGTCGTGCTCGACCTGCGCGAGGAGGACACCATCTGGGCGACCAACCGTTTCATGATCTACGCGCTGTTCCCCGACTGCAACATCTCCATCCATGTGATGTGGGGGCTGCAGAAGCAGAACACGGTGTTTGCCACCGGCAAGTCCATCCTGGACCGCAGCAGCCAGGTGCACATTGGCAACCTCATGCTGGAGTTTGGTGGCGGCGGACATGCGGCTGCGGGCACCTGCCAGGTGGCCAACGACAAGGCCGACCAGATCCTGCAGTCGCTGGTGCAGCGCATCACGATCGAGGGCTGATCACCCGGAGCACGGCCCGCAGCCCGTGCGGGAGTCGTTTCAGTCGTCGCTGAGCAGCGCGCGGTAGATGGCTGCGCCCAGCAGAGCACCCGCAATGGGGGCGGCCCAGAAGACCCACAGTTCCGACAGCGCATAGGCCGGGCCAAACAGCGCCGGGCCGGTGCTGCGGGCTGGGTTGACCGAGGTGTTGGTCACCGGGATGGAGATCAGGTGGATGAGCGTGAGGCACAGGCCAATCGCCAGCCCGCCAAAGCCGCTGGCCGCGCGTTTGGCCGTGGCGCCCAGGATCACGATGAGGAAGATGGCCGTCAGCACGACCTCCGTCACCACAGCAGCCACCAGCCCATAGCCGCCGGGGGAGTGTTCGCCATAACCGTTCGTGGCAAAGCCGCCGATGTCTGCGCCTGGCTTGCCCGTGGCAATGAGATACAGCACACCCGCCGCGGCAATGGCGCCCAATACCTGGGCCACCACGTAGCCGGGCAGCTCGGACGCCTTGAACCGGCCCCCCAGCGCCAGCCCCACCGACACGGCGGGGTTGAAATGCCCGCCCGAGATCGGTCCCAGGGCGTAGGCCCCTGTCAGCACCGTGAGGCCAAAGGCCAGGGACACGCCGACAAAACCAATGCCCAGCTGCGGGAAGGCGGCGGCCAGCACGGCACTGCCGCAGCCGCCCAGGGTCAGCCAGAACGTGCCGAGGAACTCGGCGGACCATTTTTGAAGGGATGTGGGCATGGCAGGAAGGCTCCGAAGGGAAGGGGCAAAGGATTTGAAGGCCGCCCCTCGCAGAGCAGCTTCAGCCGCGTGCATCTTATGGGGTCTAAATGACAAAAAATACTGCCAACTTCCTGCAAATTGTCAACAATCTTCAGCGTTGGCCGGCTTTGGGGGGCGAGCCCAGGTAGCGAGGACGGGTGGTGCGGGGGTTTGCTGCGCAGGCCTGCCCTTGAAATCAACCAGTCTGCCCCGAGGTGAACACGCGCGAACGCCTTTCCTCGCCGACCTTCGGCGCGCAAAAGGCGTTCTTTTTGCCCCCTACACAGCAACCCCCAAGACACCATGAGCACCAAACAGACCCTGTCGTTCCAGGCCGAAGTGGCCCAGCTGCTGCACCTTGTCACGCATTCGCTGTATTCCAACCAGGAAATCTTCCTGCGCGAGCTGATCTCCAATGCCTCGGACGCGTGCGACAAACTGCGTTTTGAAGGCCTGAACAACTCTGCACTGTTCGAGGACGCCCCCAACCTCGAAGTGCGCGTGACCTTTGACAAGGATGCCAAGACGCTCACCATCACCGACAACGGCATCGGCATGAGCGAACAGGAGGCCATTGACCACCTGGGCACCATTGCCAAGAGCGGCACCAAGGACTTCATGGGCAAGCTCAGCGGCGACCAGAAGCAGGATGCCCAGCTCATCGGCCAGTTCGGCGTGGGCTTTTATTCAGGCTTCATCGTGGCCGACAAGATCACGGTCGAATCGCGCCGCGCCGGCCTGCCCGCCGACCAGGGCGTGCGCTGGGTGAGCGGCGGCACGGGCGACTTCGAGGTCGAAGCCATCACCCGCGCGCAGCGCGGCACCAGCATCATCCTGCACCTGCGCGACGACGCCGAGGAATATCTCAATGCCTGGAAGCTCAAGCAGGTCATCGCCAAGTACTCCGACCACATCAGCCTGCCCATCCTGATGGAAAAGGAAGAGTGGAAAGACGGCGAACTCATCACCCCCGGCGACGAAGCCGGCGGCCGCCAGCCCGGCGGCATGGTCAAGACCGGCGAGTGGGAAACCATCAACAAGGCCAGCGCCCTGTGGACCCGCCCCAAGAAGGACGTGACCGACGAGCAGTACGCCGAGTTCTACAAAACCATCAGCCACGACCACGAAGCTCCGCTGACCTGGGCGCACAACCGCGTCGAGGGCAATACCGAGTACACGCAACTCCTGTACATCCCCGCCAAGGCGCCATTCGATCTGTGGAACCGCGACAAGAAGGCGGGCGTGAAGCTGTATGTGAAGCGTGTGTTCATCATGGACGACGCCGAGGCGCTGCTGCCGACCTACCTGCGCTTTGTGAAAGGCGTGATCGACTCGGCCGACCTGCCCCTGAACGTGAGCCGCGAGCTGCTGCAGGAAAGTCGCGACGTGCGCGCCATCCGCGAAGGCTCGACCAAGCGCGTGCTGAGCATGCTGGAAGACCTGGCCAAACATGACAAGCACGACGCGTCGGCCAACGCGGATGGCGTGACCGACGTGGTGGATGCCGACGACAAGGCCAAGGAAGGCAAGTACAGCCAGTTCTACGCCGAATTCGGCGCTGTGCTGAAAGAAGGCCTGGGCGAAGACTTTGGCAACCGCGAGCGCCTGGCCAAGCTGCTGCGTTTTGCGTCCACCACCAGCGATACCGCCACCGTGGGCTTTGCCGACTACAAGGCGCGCATGAAGGAAGGCCAGGAGGCGATTTACTACATCACTGCCGACACCCTGGCCGCCGCCAAGAACAGCCCGCAGCTCGAAGTCTTCAAGAAGAAGGGCATCGAAGTGCTCTTGATGACGGACCGCGTGGACGAGTGGGCGCTGAACTACCTGCACGAGTTTGATGGCACCCCGCTGCAAAGCGTGGCCAAGGGCGCGGTCGATCTGGGCACGCTGCAGGACGAAGCCGAGAAGAAGGCCGCCGAAGAAGCCGCCGAAGCCTTCAAGCCCGTGCTGGCCAAGCTCAAAGAAGCGCTCAAGGACAAGGCCGAAGACGTGCGCGTGACCACGCGCCTTGTCGATTCACCCGCCTGCCTGGTGGTGCAGGACGACGGCATGAGCACCCAGCTGGCCCGCATGCTCAAGCAGGCTGGCCAGCAGGCGCCCGAGACCAAACCCGTGCTGGAGGTGAACGCCGAACACGCTCTGGTCAAGAAGCTCGACGGCAGCGTGCACTTCCACGACCTGGCGCACATCCTGTTTGACCAGGCGCTGCTGGCCGAAGGCGGCCTGCCCGAAGACCCCGCTGCGTATGTGAAACGCGTGAACGCCTTGCTGGTGTAAGAGTTGAGGCCAAATGGACCGCTGGCGCATGTATATCAAGCGCTATAAGCTATTGAAATAATAGCAAACCCCGATCGCGCCTGGCGCCATCGGGGTTTTTTTATGGGGCTTTCCGAGGCTGTTCAGTCTTCGGGCTGTGCCTGCTCCAGGATGCGGCTGTGCGCCTGGTTGCGTTCCTGCGGGTCGGTGTCGATCAGCTCCTTGAGCGCGCCCTCTGGTACGCGCTGTCCCTTGCGCCGGTCGTTCTTGACCGGCAGGTTGCGCCAGCCCGAGAGCACCAGCCAGTCCCACAGCTCCCGGGGCACCGGGTGGGTGATGGCCATCTTGACCTCTCCCCGCAGGATGACGGTGCCCACGGCGGGCAAAGGCCCCACGGGGGCGGGCCTGCGCTTCTGGCGAATGGAGAGGAGCGTGCGAAACATGTCCTTCATGGGTGGGCCAACTCGCGGTGGATCAAAGATGGCGCAGCATAGCCCAGGGGTCCCCAGCCGGTCCACCACCTGTGCTGCCCACAGGGAGGGTGCGCGCCCGTGGTGCAAACAATACGCAATACCGTTCACAACTGTTAACGATTGTTGCTGGGCGGATTGCGCACCCGTCCGTCGATAAATTCCAACCCAGCCTTGGTCCGTGGCGGCCACGGCACATCCACGCACTCCCATGCATTTTTTGCCAGCCCATCGGGGCCTGGTGAGGTTGCGGCGTGGCCGGAAGTTGAAGCCATTCACCTCAGGAGAATTTTGATGCTCTATCGATTGACGCGACCCTGGATGAGCGCATGCGCCTTCTGGCGCGCGCAGACATCCAGCGGGTCCGTGCAGCCGGCCACAAGCCCTGCCACCCCGCAGGCGCGGGTTGCCCCGCGCCCTGTGCAAAGCGCGGTACGCCGCTTTCGCTGGCTCTTGCTGGCCGGTGGCTTGTTTGCGGGGGCTGCCATGGCGCAGTCCGCCGACCTGGTGGTCAACCATGCAGACTCCCCCGACCCCGGGCCCGCTGGCGGCATCTTCACCTACACGCTGCGCATCGACAACAACGGCCCCAACGGCGCTACCGGCGTCACCCTGGTGGACACCCTTCCGGCGGGTTCCACGTTCATCGACGTGAACACCACGGCGGGCACCTGCAACCAAGCAGGCGGGACCGTCAATTGCGCGCTGGGCAACATTGCGTTCAACACCAACCAGACCGTGACCATCCGCGTGCGGCTGCCCTCTGCCGGGGTGTGGACCAACACGGCCACGGCCTCCAGCGCCACGTCCGATCCCAACACCAGCAACAACGTCAACAGCGTGCAGGACACCACCGCCACGCAGGCGGCGGACCTCGCGCTCGTGGCCACGCCTTCGGCCGCCAACGTGGTGGCCGGCCAGGCCTACAGCTATGCGCTGCAGGCTGCCAACAACGGCCCGAACGCGGCCGATGGCAGCCAGCGCATCACCTTCACCGTGCCCAGCGGCGCGTCGATCACGGCAGCGCCTTCGGGATCGGGCTGGTCGTGCACACCGTCCAGCGGGTACCCGCTGAGCAGCGGCACGGTCACCTGCACGCGCACGGGCACACTGGCCAACGGAGCGTCCGCCTCGGTGCTGACGGTTCCCGCCGTGTCCAATGTCAATGGCACGGTCACGGCGGCCTTTGCCATCGATGGCATCAAGCCCGACAACTCCGCCATGCCCGATGGCAATACGTCCAACAACACCACCTCGGCGGACGTGACGTCCGCTTCGGGTGCCGACGTGTCCATCACCAAGACAGCCTCCAGCTCCAACGTGGCCCAGGGCGCCAATGTGGTGTACACCCTCACGCCACGGCTCAATGGCGGGGTGTCGCTGGTGGGCCAGCCCGTCACGGTGACCGATACGCTCGGCGCGGGGCTCACCTTCGTGTCCGCTGTGGGCACGGGCTGGACCTGTGACGCCACGATCACCTGCTCGCGCACGGAATACACCGGCGCCAACTTCACCAACATGCCCGTCATCACCGTGACCGCCACGGCCAACAGCGCAGGTACGCTAGGCAACACGGCGGGCGTCAGCACGCTGCTGTCCGACCCGGTGCCCGGGAACAACTCGGCCTCGTTCAACGTGACGGCCAGCAACGATGCGGACATGCTGCTGACCAAGACGGCCAGCATCAACCCTGTGGTGCCGGGCCAGGCGTTCAACTACACGCTGACGGCGCGCAACGCCGGCCCCTTGGCGGTACCCAACGGCCAGGCCATCACCATCTCCGACGTGGTGCCTGCCGGTGTGACGCTCAACAGCCTTGTCAGCGCCACGGGCTGGACCTGCGATGCACTGCCCTTTGTCGGCAACGGCGTGGCAGCCTGGAACTGCACCCGCTCCACGGGCCTGAACGCGAACTCCAATGCGCCTGCCGTCACCGTGTCCGCCGTGCTGGCCAGCGCGGGTACCGTCACCAACAATGCCTGTGTGGCGCTGGGGGTTGGTGCGCGAGTGGACAGCAATGGGGCGAACAATTGCGTGGGCGTGGGCGTCACTGCCACGGCCACCCAGGCTGACCTGCGCGTCGTGTCCAAGACGGCTGCGCCGGACCCCGTGGTCGCGGGCCAGAACCTGACCTACGTCATCACGGTCGACAACGTCGGCCCGGCGGCTGCCACCAACGTCATCGTGTCAGACACGCTGGCCAGCCTGGTGAACACCGGCGGCTTCCAGTCCGCCGTGGCCTCGCAAGGCAGTTGCACCCCCAACGGCGTCACCAACGGTACTTCGCAGAACCTGAGCTGTAACCTGGGCACGCTGAACTCCGGGGCGCAGGCCACGGTGACCGTGGTGGTGCGCCCCAGCATCGCCGTCACCGGACCGCGCACCAACACCGCCACCGTGCGCTCCCCCGACGTGGGCGACCCCAACCAGGCCAACAACAGTGGCAGTGTGACCAGCCAGGTTACGGCCATCGTGGACGTGACCGCCGCCAAGACGGCCACGCCTTCCACCGTTGCGGCTGGGGCACCCATCACGTTTGTGGCAACGATCGGCAACACGGGACCTTCCACCGCGCAGACCGTGCAGATGGTGGACACCCTGCCGTCCAATGCTGCCTTTATCGACGTGGTGAGCGTGAGCGGGGGGGGCAGCTGCGCGCCCATCGCCGCAGGCACGGTGGGCGGAACGCTCACCTGTAACTGGGCCAGCATCAATTCCGGCACGCAGCAGACGGTGAACTACCGCATGCGCCCCCTGGGCAGTGCAACGGGCAGCACGGTGGTCAACAGCGTGGCCGCCACCACGGCCACCACCGAGTCGAACACCGCCAACAACAGCGCCACGACCTCCACGCCCGTGACGGCGGCGCAGCTGGACATCCTGGTGAACAAGGTGGACAGCTCTGACCCGGTGGACCTGGGGCAATCGACGACGTACACCATCACGGTGAACAACAGCGGACCGTCCTTTGGTACCAACGTGGTGATGACCGACGTCTTCCCCGCGCCGGGCTCCTCGCCCACGGCCACCTTCAGCTACCAGGGCGCGCTCACGGTGAATGCCGGCGGCGCCTGTACCGAACCCACCGTGGGTGCGACCAGTGGCACGCTGATCTGTAGCTTCCCGGGGCTGAGCAGCGGCCAGAGCGCCACGATCACCTACGCCATGCGCGCCGAGACCCTCACCGTGGCAGGCGCCACCAGTGGCACCGCCTTCAACCAGGCGAGTGTGGTGGTGGAAGAAACCGAGACCACGCTGGCCAACAACGTGGTGACGCATGACACCACCGCACGCCGCTTCACCGTGGCGACCGATCTGGCGCTGAGCAAGACCGCAGCAGCCGGACCTCTGGCCGCCGGTGCGCCGATTGACTACACGCTGGTGGTCACCAACAACGGCCCGTTGGCGAGCAATGGTGCCCAGGTGGTGGATACCCTGCCACCGGGCGTCAACTTTGTGTCCGCTGCGGGCTGCGTCAACTCCGCAGGTACCGTGCGCTGCGCTGTGGGCGCACTGGCAGTGGGGGCTTCGCGCACCTTCACCATCAGCACCACGCTGGCGTCTCCTTACAACGGCGCTCGCCCCCTGGTGAACACGGCCACGTTGGACGCACCGGGCGACACCAACCCCAGCAACAACACCTCCAGCGCAACGACGACCGTGTCGAACCTGCCGGTCAGCGGTATTCCCACGCTGTCGGAATGGGGCCTGATCCTGCTGGCGGCCTTGCTGGGCCTGATGGCCTGGCAACACCCTGCCATCGGCCGCCGCCGGTAGCCCTGGGCACAGCCGCCGTCGCGATCACTTCGCGGCGGCCGGTGGAACGCCAAAAGGCCAGCACGCTGCAAAGCGTGCTGGCCTTTTTTGTGGTCAGGGTGGGGCGGATGGCGGCTGATGCAGTGCCTTCCGCGTGGCCGTTCAGGGGCGTAGGTTCGCCAGGTCCACCGTGTCCAGCCGGTAGCCCATGCCGTAGATGGCGGTGATCGTGTAGCCGTGGGCCTGCTGCGCCAACTGCAGCTTGGCGCGCAGGCGCGAAACGTGGGTGTCGAGCGAGCGCGAAGGCGCTTCGCTGCGTTCGCCCCACACCGCTTCGCGCAGGTGTGCGCGCGACAAGAGCCGCCCCGCGTTGCGGAACATGAAAAGGGCCAGCTCGTATTCCCGGTTCTTCAGTGTCAGCGGTTCTCCTTGCAGAAACAGCAGCCGTTTCTCCGGGTCGAACCGGTAGGGGCCGAAAGCCAGCTGCTCGCCCATGGCCTGCGGGTACGCCCGCCGCAGCAGGGCCGCCACGCGGGCGACCAGCTCACCCACCCGCAGGGGTTTGACCATGTAGTCGTCCGCGCCACGGTTGAGGGCCTCGATCACGTCGCGTTCTTCGTTGCGGCGTGTGACCAGCAGGATGGGCAGTTGCTGGCCGGCCATCTCGCGCAGGCGCTGGATGACCTCGATGCCGTCCATGTCCGGCAAGTGCCAGCCAGAGATCAGCAGGTCAAAGGTTTCGTGCCGTGCGTCCTTGAGCAGGCTCGCACCGCTGGTATAGAAATGGCACACATGGTGGTGGCGCTCAAGGGCGCCCCGGATCATGTCGGGCAAAAGGGGGTCGTCGTGCAGGACGGCAATGCGCATGATGTCGGTCTTCGGGCGCAGGCGCCCTTCACAGGTCAGAAATCGCCTTTCCAGGAAGGCATCTCTGGATGTTGCGCGACATCGCGCCCCTGTGCACACGGGTTGACAATCGTTTGCAATGGGCGGTGCGCCATCGCGCCCGCCCGCCCGGGCCCTGGCGCCTAAGGCGGCGCAGGGAGAGTTCGTCTTACACCGCCAGGGGCTCTTCCTGCATGGCCTCGATCTGCTCGATCAACATGTCCACCTGCCCGCGCCAGTAGTCGCTGGTGCCAAACCACGGGAAGTTCACCGGGAAGATCGGGTCCTGCCAGCGGCGCGCCAGCCAGGCGCTGTAGTGGATCAGGCGCAGCGTGCGCAGCGGCTCGATGAGCGCCAGCTCGCGGCGGTCGAAGCTGCGGAACTGTTCGTACCCTTCGATCAGTGCGCTGAGCTGGTGGGTGCGCTGGCGCCGGTCGCCCGACAGCAGCATCCACAAGTCCTGCACGGCCGGCCCCATGCGCGCGTCGTCCAGGTCCACGAAGTGCGGGCCACCCCGGCCCCATTCGTCCAGCGGCGTCCAGAGGATGTTGCCGGGGTGGCAGTCGCCATGCAAGCGGATGGGGGTCGCATCTTTCAAGCCAAATGGGGCTCCAGCGCTTGATGGATAAGCGCTGGCAGCTATCAATTCAAGAGCTTTTTCGCACTGGGCCTTCCACAGGGCCTGCATGTCGAGCGGGATGATTGCCTGGGCCAGCAGCCAGTCGTACGAAGCCGTGCCAAAACTCTGCAGGTCCAGCAGAGGGCGGTGCACAAAGGGTTGGGCTGCGCCCACGGTGTGGATGCGCGCCAGAAAACGGCCAATCCATTCCAGTACCTCAAAATCATCCAGCTCGGGCTGCCGGCCGCCACGCCAGGGGCTGACCGAAAACGCGAACCCATCGTGCTGGTGCAGCGTGCTGCCGCTCAGCATCAGCGGTCCCACGGCGGGTACCTCGGCGGCCATCAGCTCGGCGGCAAAGGCGTGTTCTTCGAGGATCTGCGCTTCGCTCCAGCGGCCCGGGCGGTAGAACTTGGCCACCACGCGCTCGCCATCCTCCAGCGTGACCTGGTACACCCGGTTTTCGTACGACGACAAGGCCATGAGGCGCCCATCGCCATACAGGCCCACGCCGGCCAGTGCGTCCAGCACCTGGTCGGGGGTGAGGCGGGCGTAGGGGTGCTGGTCGGCGGCGGCGTGGGTGTCGGGCGCGGGTTCAGGGGGCAGTGGGGTCATGCCCCATTGTCGCTGTCTGCCCAGCCCTCAGCTGCCCGTGAAATGTCAGCCCGGCAGCATGGTGGCGATATGGCCTGCGCGCGGGTCGCCGCTGCCGGCCAGCACGGCGGCAAACAGCGCCTGCGTGGCCTCGGGCCCCGTGTGGTGCTGCACCACCAGCCAGGGGGTGGAGGCGGTCTGTACGGCGGCGCTGAACTGGTTCCAGGCCGCCACCAGGCGGTCGTTCAGGCCCTGTGCACCCCAGTCGGTGTGGCGCTTCTTGACCTGGGCAGGGGCAAAAAACATCACCGGGCGCGGGCCGGGCAGCTGGCCCGCGCCGCCCAGGTCCTGCACATGGCTGGCACCCACCGAGCAGCTGTAGGACAGGCCCGTGAAGTGGGCGTGGATGCGCTGGCGCAGGCCCACGCTGCCCGCAAAGTCGATGTACACGCTGGGCGTGGCGTCGTCAATCTGCGATTCCAGCGCGTCGTAGGTGACCACGCGGTCGTAGCAACCCAGGCTTTCGCAAAACGCCACATTGCCGAGTGAGGTCAAGCCGATGACCTCGATGCCTTCGCGCTGCGCGAGCTGGAACGCGGTGCCGTAGGCCGTCTTGCTCGATGCGCTGGACAGCAGCATGCGTTGGGCGCCAAAGAACTGCTGGTCCTCCAGAAAGTCGTCGATAAGCCACGAGGTGATGAACAGCGGCCGCAGCAGCGCCTGCACGTCCTCGTTGTCGGTGCGGTACAGCGGGTCGGTGCTGGTGCGCAGGTAGTGGTTGTAGACGGCGTGCAGGCCCGCGCGATGGGGCGCACCGTCGCTGAAACCGGCCGCGTTGGCGCGGTGGGGCGAGAGCACCGCCTGGGTGCCCATGGGCCAGTAGCCATAGAGCCGCTCGCCCACGGCCACGTCGGGGTGCATTGACTCGGTCACCGTGCCAAAGCCCCACACGGGCACGATGCCCCAGCCGGGCTCGCCGGTGGGGAAAAACTGCCAGTAGTTCAGCATGTCGCCCAGGGCGGCATAGGTGATGTTGTTGGACGTGAGGGCGAACGAATCGACCCGCACGCGGACCTGGCCTTCGGTGAGGGCGGAGTCTTCGGCGGCCGACAGGCGGGTGGTGGCCAGGTTGTCCTGGCGCACGAGGAGGGTGGTGGTGCTCATGCCACCACGCTAAACGAAAGCCCGGCGCGGCTCAAGCGGGCCGCGCCACCTCGGCGACAGCGGGGCCCACTTCTTGAACAGGCGCTTAGCCTGAGAACGTCTGCCCCAGCTGCTCGAACGGCAGCGCCTCCTTGACCAGGATGACGGTGCAGGGCGCATCACGCGCCACGCGGATGGGCACGGTGTCGATGAAGCGCTGCATCTGCAGCCCGTGGGTGGCGGCGCCCAGGATCATCATGCTCACGTGGTTGCTGGCTGCATAGCGCACCAGCGCCTGGGCCACGTCGCCCGCTTCGAGCACGTGGTAGCTCACCGTGTGCCCGGTCAGGTCCAGGGCCTGGGTCCACTGGCGCAGGCGGGCCATGTGCTGGCGGTGCAGCGTGGTTTCGCTGCGGTTGCTGTCGCTGGTGCTGCTGGCGCCGGGCGAGATCACCGTCACGCAGGCCAGCCGCGCGCCGGGGCGGATGCCCAGCGAGCGGGCCACGGCCTGGCGCAGCGAGTACAGCGTGGCATCGCTCACATCGGCATGGGGCACGGCGACCATGAGGATGGGTGTGTCTTCGATCTGCGCTGACGGCAGGGGGCTGGGCGTGTAGTGCATGCCGGCCGCCCGCAGCCAGCGCCGCAGGTGGGTGCGCAGGGATGTCCCCTGTGTGCGCTCGCCGCGCTCTGTGATGAGCACCTGGTCGGGGTGCGCCAGGTCAAAGGCGAGGTGGGCGGCCGAGGGGTAACGGTGGGAGGCCTCGGGCTCCAGGCAGCGCAGGATGATCTCCTGCAGCCAGGGCGGGATGTCGGCGCGGTGCTTGCGCGGGGGCGCGGGTGTCATCCACAGGCGCTGGCGCATGCCACCGCGGGTGGTGGGGGCACCAAACGGCAGCTCGCCCGTGGCCAGCTCGTACAGCATCACGCCGATGGCGAAGATGTCGCTGCGCGGGTCGCCGCGCACGCCCACCACCTG
The DNA here is from genome assembly GCF_001429215.1 of Acidovorax sp. Root267. Taxonomy (NCBI): domain Bacteria; kingdom Pseudomonadati; phylum Pseudomonadota; class Betaproteobacteria; order Burkholderiales; family Comamonadaceae; genus Acidovorax; species Acidovorax sp. Root267. Next base: position 351,517 of record NZ_LMJC01000029.1, on the reverse strand, counting down.
CTCGGGGGCAATCCACGCGGGCGAGCCCACGGCCTGGCGCATTTCCTCGGCCAGCAGGTCGGGGTAATGGGCGTGGCAAGAGAGGCCAAAATCCAGCAGCACGGCGTTGCCGTCGGCCTTGATGAGCACGTTGGCAGGCTTGAGGTCCAGGTGGCAGACGTTCTGCTGGTGCAGGCTGTGCGCCGCATGGGCCGTGGCCGCGCCCAGGCGGGCTATTGTTGAGGTGTCGCAGCGTTCAGGCGAATCCACCCAGTGTTGCAGCGTCTGGCCGGGGATGTACTCCATGACGAGGAAGGGCAGGCGCACGAGGTCGCCCGCCGCTACAAAACGCGGCACATGCGGGCCGCTGAGCACGGGCAGGATCTGCAGCTCCACCTCGAAGCTCACGATGTTCTCGGCGCCATCGCCTGCCGTCATGCGCGGGATCTTCATCGCCATGGCAAAGCCGGGGCTGCGGCCTTCCTGTGCGTAGTCCACCGCATAGATGTGCGCCATGCCGCCCGCGTGGATGCAGTCCACCACACGAAAGCCGTCGATCTCGGTGCCGGCGGCCAGCAGCTTCATTGGCCGTGCTCCAGGCGGTCCGCGTAGAAGCCCGGCAGGCCTGCCGCGCGGATGGCGGCGGCGGCGGCCAGGTGGTCATACGGCACGCGGTAGAAGGTGATCTGCCGTGCCGTGTCGTCAAACAGCGCGTACATGGCGCGCGCGTCACCGTCGCGCGGCTGGCCCACCGAACCCACGATGCCCAGCCACTGGCGGTGCGGTGGCACGGGCACGGGCACGCCGGGCTCGGGCGCAAAACGCATGAGCTTGGCGGTGGGCGTGAGGAAGTACAGCGCCTGTGCGTGCACATGGCCGCAGAACACGTAGCGGATGGCCGGGTCGATGGCCTGGGCCGCCGTCATGCTGCGCTCGGCGGCGTTGGAGTCCTCCACATAGCGCCATTGCTCGGGCGCATCCACGCTGGCGTGCACCAGCAGCGCACTGGTCCCCAGGCGCGCGGTGAGGGGCAGCGATTGCAGGAAGGCGATGTGGCTGTTGCCGAGCTGGTCGTGGGTCCACTGCGCGCCCATTTCGCTGCGATTGCGTGGTGCGGCGGGTGGTGCCAGCGCCATGGCGTCGTGGTTGCCCAGCACGCAGAGCGCGCCTTGCTGCGCGAGCGCTCGCGCCTGTTCGACCACCGCCACGGGTTCGCCACCATAGCCGACCAGGTCGCCCAGCAGCGCGAACTGCTCTGCACCCTGGGCGCGGGCGTGCTGCAGGCAGGCGTCCAGGGCCTCGCGGTTGGCGTGGATGTCGGACAGCAGGGCGATCTTCATGGGGTTGTCTCCAGCCCCATCATCGCGCGTGTCGCTGAATGCCAGCTTGCAAAGGCCGATGGGCCTGTGCGGATTTCAATAAAAAATAGCTGCCAACGCTTACTGAGTAAGCGCTGGAAGCTATGATTTTTGATGCTTAGTGGTTGCGCTGTGTGGCGGGCTTGTCAAAGGCCAGCACCAGGCCCAGTGCAATGATCGCGGGCAATGCCTGGCTGAAGAAGATCTTGGGCGCTGCCGTGGCGGCGCCAAACACCCCGGCCACGATCACGCAACCCAGGAAGAAGATCTTGAACAGCCGGTTGCTGGTGAACAGGCCCCAGAACAGGCCGGCCGCCAGGAATCCGTTGTACAGACCCTGGTTAGCCGCCAGCGTGGTGGTGGCGTCGGCCAGCTCTTGCGTCAGGTTGAACGTCTTCATCCCCAGCGGCTTGTTCCAGAAGAACATCTCCAGCACGAGGATGTACACATGCTCGATGGCCACCAGGGCCACCGCGATGCGGGGAATCAGCAGGCGGCCCATGGTCTTAGACGATCGTGATGGTCACGTCGATGTTGCCGCGCGTGGCGTTGGAGTAGGGGCAGACCTGGTGGGCTGCGTCCACCAGCTTCTGGGCGGTTTCCTTGTCCAGGCCGGGCAGGCTGATGGCCAGGCGGGCGGCGATGCCGTAGGCGTTCGGGATGGGGCCCAGGTCCACTTCTGCGTCGATGGACACGTCCTGGGGCACAGGAATGCCGATCTTGCCGCCGACGGCCTTCATCGCGCCGATGAAGCAGGCTGCGTAGCCGGAGGCAAACAGCTGCTCGGGGTTGGTGCCGGTGCCGGCCGTGCCGGGCGAGGACAGCTTGACTTCCAGGCGGCCGTCATCGGTCTTGGCGGCGCCATCGCGGCCACCGGTCACGTGGGACTTGGCGGTGTACAGGACTTTTTCGAGCTTGGTCATGGTGTCTTCCTTGCGGTTGTTGCCCACTGGCGGGCGGTGGAGGGAATCGGTGTTTGCGTTGTCTGCAGGCCGTCAGCGTTGCTCGCTGAGCCGGTCTCGCAGCTGCTTGAGTTCGGTGGTCAGGGCCGTCAGCTCGGCAATCGAGCACTGGCTGCTTTGCAGCACACAGGGCGGGATGGTCTCGGCCTGGTCGCGCTGTGCGCGGCCTTGCGACGTGAGGGTGATGCGCACGCGGCGCTCGTCCTGCACATCGCGCAGGCGGGCAATGTGGCCCTGCGCCTCCAGGCGCTTGAGCAGCGGCGTGAGCGTGCCGGAGTCCAGAAACAGGCGCTCGCCCAGCTCGGACACCGTCACGCCATCCTGCTCCCACAGCACCAGCATCACGAGGTACTGCGGGTAGGTCAGGCCGATCTGGTCGAGCAGGGGCTTGTAGAGCTTTGTCATCGCCAGCGAGGCGGAATACAGCGCAAAGCAGACCTGGTTGTCCAGCCGCAGGATGGCGGGGCTGGGAGTGTGGGGTGTGCTGTGGCTGGGCATGGGGTGAATTGTGAGCGTGAATTCAATTGTGTGCAATTGAATTGTGAAAAACATTGTTAATGGATGGGATTGTGTCGGTGGGGGAGCGGCGCCGCGCCATCGGTGCTATTTGCGCGCTCCGCTTGCGCAGGCGGGGGTGCTGTGCCCCTTCACTCTCGGGAAATTGCTATCAATAGCAGAGCTTCTGGCGCATGATTCATATGCGCTAGCGGCCGATTAGGCTTGAAATTTGGCATGTAGTGGTTCGGGCGACGACGAGCCACCAGGCCCTCAGCGCCCGCTGAACTGCGCGGGCCGGCGCTCGACAAACGCGCGCACGCCTTCGGCGGCGTCCTCGCTGTTGGCCAGTTGCTTTTGCACCGGGATGAAGTCCGCCACCGCAGCCGCCTGGCCTTGCTCGATGGCCTTGAGCACATTCAGGCGAGTGGCGACCACCGCACGCGGCGCCTGTGCGGCAATGCGCTGGGCAATCGCCAATGCCTCGTCCAGCTCCTGGCCAGCCGGCACCACTTTCTGCACAAAGTTCAGGCGGTACGCCTCGGCGCTGCCAAACTCGTCGGCCGTGAGCAAATGCAGCAGGGCATTGCCCATGCCCGCGCGCTCGGCCATGCGCAGCGTGGCGCCACCTGTGGCCATGATGCCGCGCTGCACCTCCATCTGCGAGAAACGGCAGTTGTCGGCCGCCACCACGATGTCGGCGCCCAGCATCAGCTCGATGCCCACGGTGAAGCAGATGCCCTTGACCGCCACCACCATCGGCTTGGCACGGCGCCGGTAGCCGGGCAGGCCGTAGTCGTGGGGCTCCACCAGGCCCTCGGGAATGGCCTTCTCGCCGCGCTGCATGTAGGCGCTGACGGCGGGCAGGTCCAGGCCTGCGGTGAAGTGGTCGCCCATGGCATGCAGCACACCGACGCGCAGGTCGGGGTCATCATCCAGTCGGGTGTAGGCCTCCGCCAGCTGGCGGAACATGGGGGGCGTCCAGCCGTTGCGCTTGGCAGGGCGGTTGATGCCGATCAGCAGCACGTGGCCAAGCACCAGGGTGTCGATGCAGCCCTCGGGCGGGGGCGTGGTGGGGGTGATGTTTGTCATGGGCGCGGGTCTCCTGGCCCATGATTGAAAACCCACCGCGATGGGCGCGCCGTCCCCGTGGGGACAGCGCGCCCGGAACGGTCAGTACGTATAGACGCCTTGGCCCGTTTTGCGGCCCAGGCGGCCGGCCGCCACCATTTCCTTGAGCAGCGGGCAAGGGCGGTACTTGCTGTCGCCAAACTCGGTCAGGTACACGTCCATCACGGCCAGGCACACATCCAGGCCGATCATGTCCGCCAGCGCCAGCGGGCCGATGGGCTGGTTGCAGCCCAGTTTCATGCCCGCGTCGATGTCCTCAGGTGTGGCCAGGCCCTCGGCCAGCACGAAGAAGGCCTCGTTGATCATCGGCACCAGGATGCGGTTGACCACGAAGCCGGGCGCGTTCTTCACGGTGATGGGGCTCTTGCCCAGCGCCTCGGCCAGGGCCTTCACGGCGTCGTGCGTGGCGTCGCTGGTCTGCAGGCCACGGATGATCTCCACCAGCGCCATCATGGGCACGGGGTTGAAGAAGTGCATGCCGATGAACTTGTCGGCGCGGCTGGTGGCGGCGGCCAGCTTGGTGATGGAGATCGAAGACGTGTTCGATGCAATCAGCACCTCGGGCGCCACGATGGCGTCCACCTGCTTCAGGATCTTGAGCTTGAGCTCGTAGTTTTCGGTGGCGGCCTCGATCACGAGCTGCGCGGCCTTGAGGTCGTCGTAGCTGGTGGAGGTCTTGATGCGTGCCAGCGCCGCGTCCTTGTCGGCGGCGCTGATCTTGTCCTTCTTGATCAGCCGGTCCAGGCTGCCGGCCACGGTGGCCAGGCCTTTTTGCACGGCGGCCTCGGAGATGTCGACCATCACCACATTGATACCGGACACCGCGCAGGCCTGCGCAATGCCGTTGCCCATGGTGCCGGCGCCGATGATGCCAACGGTTTGAATCGTCATATAGAGAGCTCTCTTCAAAGTGAAACGGATGGATGGAATGGTAAAGCGAATCGCACGACCGTTCGGTTATCGTGCCTTCACCCTGGACAACCAACCCGCTGCACAGCATGGCGGAGGAGACAACACAACATGTTCGACTACATCGTCATTGGCGGCGGCTCTGCAGGCTCGGTACTGGCGGGGCGGCTCACCGAAGACCCTGCCGTGCGGGTCTGCCTTCTGGAGGCGGGGCCCGCCGACAAGAGCGTGCTGATCCACTGCCCCGCCGGGCTGGCCGTGATGGCCAAGTTCGAGCTCAACGGCTGGGGCTTCAACACCACGCCGCAGTCCGCGCTCAACAACCGCCAGGGCTACCAGCCACGCGGCAAGGTGCTGGGGGGGTCCAGCTCCATCAACGCCATGGTGTACATCCGTGGCCAGCATGCCGACTACGACCACTGGGCCGCCCAGGGCAATCCTGGCTGGGGCTGGGAGGATGTGAAGCCCTACTTCCTGCGCGCCGAGCACAACGAGCGCGGCGCCGATGCCTGGCACGGCCGGGGCGGGCCTTTCAACGTGGCGGACCTGCGCACGCCCAATCGCTTCAGCCGCCACTTTGCCGAAGCGGGCGTGCAGGCCGGGCATCCGTACAACGCCGACTTCAACGGCGCCTCGCAAGAGGGCGTGGGCCCTTACCAGGTCACGCACAAGAATGGCGAGCGGCACAGCGCCGCCAAGGGTTATCTCACGCCGCATCTTGCGCGCCCCAACCTGCAGGTCATCACCGGGGCGCATGCCACCCGCATCCTGTTCGAGGGCAAGCGTGCCGTGGGCGTGGAATACCGCCAGGGCGGCGCGCTGCACCAGGTGAAGGCGAGCCGCGAGGTGCTGCTGAGCGCGGGCGCGTTGCTCTCGCCGCAGCTGCTGATGCTGTCGGGCGTGGGGCCGGGCGCGCAGCTGCGGCAACACGGCATCCCGGTGCTGCACGCCCTGCCGGGCGTGGGCGCGCATCTGCATGACCACCCCGACGTGGTGCAGGTGCTGGATGCCCCCGAACTCAAGGACCTGTTCGGCCTCTCGCTGTCGGGCATGGCGCAGACGCTGCGCGGCATGGTCGAATGGCGCAAGCACCGCACCGGCATGTTGACCACCAATTTCGCCGAGGCGGGAGGCTTCATCAAGAGCGATCCGTCGGAGGCCGTGCCGGATCTGCAACTGCACTTCGTGATCGGCAAGCTCGTGGACCACGGGCGAAAGACCGTGTTCGGCCATGGCTACTCGGCCCACGTGTGCCTGCTGCAGCCCAAGAGCCGGGGCTCGGTCACGCTGGCAAGCCGCGACCCCATGGCGTTGCCATTGGTAGACCCGAACTTCCTCGCGGACCCGGACGACATGCTGCGCATGGTGCGCGGCTTCCAGCGCACACGCGAGATCCTGGCGCAGCCAGCGCTGGCGAAGTTCGGCGCCAAGGAGCTGGCGGCCTCGGCCAATGCACGCACCGATGCGCAGATCGAGCAGTTCATCCGCCAATACGCAGACACCATCTACCACCCCGTGGGTACCTGCCGCATGGGGCCGGGGCCTATGGACGTGGTGGACGCCGAACTGCGCGTGCACGGCCTGTCGGGCCTGCGTGTGGTGGATGCGTCGATCATGCCGCGCATCGTGAGCGGCAACACCAATGCGCCCACCGTGATGATTGCGGAAAAGGCGGTGGACCTGCTGCGCGCTGCCGCGTGAAGGAATTCACGTTTACTGCGCGGAACACCGGTTTTAAGGTTTGTGGAAGGTCTGTTTAAGGAGTTTTTAACAGGCAAGAACGCGGCGCGTTCCTAGACTTCTTTTCATGGAAACGGGCGCATGGTGCACCCGGCCCGGCGCCAGAAACATGGCGCTGACAGAGCCCACCGGGGCCATGAAAGAACGTGATGAAAATTGATTCCCGCGAAATCGCCGCACTGGCCCAAGCCCAGCCCTCCGCCCCCCGCATGGACATGTACGCAGGCATTCACAAGGCCCTGCGCGCCTTCATGGCCGACACGCTGCTGGGCCTGGGTCGCATGGATGTGGACGACGACCTGGAGTTTGCGCAGACCTGCGACCGTGTGATGCAGATGCTCGACTTCTGCCGATCGCACTTGCGCCACGAGAACCAGTTCGTGCACGCGGCCATGGAGGCGCGGCAGCCTGGCTCCAGCCAGCGGGTGGACAGCGAACATGTCGAGCATGAGCAGGCCATTGCTGCGCTGGCGGCCGGTGTGTCGCATTTGCTGTCTTGCGCGCGGCCGTCGCGTCCCGCTGCCACACAGGCCTTGTACCGCCAGCTCGCGCTGTTCATCGCCCACAACTTTGAGCACATGCACGAAGAGGAGACAGCGCATAACCAGGTGCTGTGGGACCGCTACAGCGACGAAGAGCTGGTGCGCATCCACGACGAACTGGTTGCGTCCATTCCGCCCCAGGAAATGCTGGTGACGGCCCGCTGGCTCGTGCCTTTCATGTCACCTGCCGAACGCACGGCCATGCTGTCGGACATGCAGCAACATGCCCCCAAGCCGGTGCTGGCGGCGGTGCTGGCCCACGTGCAGCCCCACCTCACGCAGCAGGAATGGACGAAGCTGGTTCGCAGCCTGGGGCTGCCTCCGGTGCCCGGGCTCGTGCACTGAAGCTCAAGCGTCTTCCAGCACCAGGGGGCGCAGCACACACAGCCGAAAGCGCCCACGCCCGGTCTTTTCGATGTGGATGTGCGGGCTGTTTTCCTGCAGGCGGCGCTGCAACAACAACAACCGGGCTTCAAGGTTGTCGGCCACGTCGGGCAGGCGCAGCGCGGGGTCCAGGCGCAGTTCGCGGTTGGTGAAGTCCACGCGGCCACTCGCCAGGTGGTCGCGCAGCAACTTACAGAAGATGGCGCCCGCCACGCCTTTGATCAGGTAGTCGTCATTGATGAACACGCTGTCGTTGGCCGCGAAATGGCGCACCCGCAGCGCGCTGCCACTCACCAGTGGCGCCGCAGGGGGTGATGCCGGGGGCTCGGGTGCGTCGGGCGCCGCCTGCAGCAGGTCGATGGCGGCGGCCAGCTGCCCGGCGATGGCCACGAGCAGGTCTTCGTCCTCGAAGCCAAAGCGCATGTCCTCGGGGCTTTCGGCAAACAACACGCCCAGCAGGCGCCCGGCCGACACCAGCGGCACGGCGATCTGGCTGTGCGGCTCCGCGAGGCCCGGGTAGGGAATGTCCATGCCGCGCTGCAGCTGCGCGCCGGCATCGGCATGGGCGTCCAGGCTGTCGCGGATGGCATGGCTGTAGCGCGCGGCATTGGTCACGTGGCTGATGCGTACCGGTGTGCGCTCTTGCGCGGCCACACCGATCACGCCCTGCCCTAGGCGGATCTCCGACCCCACGCCGGAGGTGGCGTAGCCACGGCTTGCCACCGTGTAAAGCTGCTCGGCCGTGGCATCCAGCATGAGCACCATCGCGTAGCCGATATCGAGCTGCTCTTGCAAGGTGCTGAGCGTGCAGGCCAGCAATTCGTCCAGCCCCACGCAGCGGGCCATGCGTTCACTGCCCGTGCGCAGGGCATGCAGCAGCCCGGGGCGCTGCGGTGGGGGTGGCAGGCTGTCGCCCGAGACGGCCTCGATCCGCTCCACCAGATAGATGTCTGAGCCCTTGAGATCAAAGACGCCCGCCATGCCGGCATGCGAGGCGATGCCCGCCAGTTGCGCGCGCATGCTCTCGAACACCGGACCATGGTCCTCGGTGCGCTCGTAGTACAGGTGCAGCCGGTAGAAGCTGGCCGTGCGCGGGTCCAGCACCAGCACGGCGGCGCGCGGATTGCGCAGGATGTTCTGGCGGGTCTTGTTGAAGAACTGGAACGAGAGCGCGACATGCCCCTCGTCCACATAAACGGCCTGCGAGATGTAGGCCACGTTGGGCGTACCGTCCGCGTCGCAGGTGGCCATGATGGCCGGGATGGCACCTTCCAGGCAGGGACGGATGGCGTGCAGCGACAGGCTCACGGTGCTCATCCGGCCTGCGGTCCTGTCAGGGCGGCGCCAGCGCGGGGGCCTGGCGTCTGGTCGAAAGCTGCGGTGGGTGTGAAGCTGACCGCCACCACATCGGCCAGCGGCGCGGCCAGCATGGCACCCACGTAGCGCGGGCCATAGCCGACCAGGCCCACTTCGTGCTCCATGGAGCGCAGATAGGCCTGCAGCACGGGCAGGTCTTCCTCCGTGGCCGCGCGTTGATGCGCCTGGAGGGCCTTGAGCTGGAGCGTGCGGTGGGTGGCGGGTTCGCTGAACACCACTGCGATCCGCCCGGTATCCGCAATGTCCTGCAGCAACTGGCGCGACTGGCTGCGCCGCAGGTACACCGTGACGCAATGCCCATCGGCGCTGAGGTGGCTGCCCACCGCCCGCATGATGCTGGGCTGCAGCGCCGCGCTGCACGACGCCACGATGGCGGAGACACCCTTGGACACCATCGCGGTGCGGCCAGGGTCGAGCAGCAAGGTCATGGGCGGGCCGGTAAAAGCGCGGTCATGCCTTGAAGCGCTTGCGGGTCAGCGCCAGCGCCACCCAGAACGCAGCCACGGTGGTCACCACCAGCACCAGCCCATGGCGCCACGGATGGGCGGGCCACTGGTCCATGAACAGCGGGCGCACCAGCTCGACCGCGTTGGTCAGCGGCAGCCAGTCGGAAATCGCGCGCACGATGGGTGGCAGCTGCTCGCGCGGGAAGAACACGCCCGAGAGGAACATCATCGGCGTGAGCACCAGCGTGAAGTAGTAGGTGAAGAAGTCATACCCTTTGGCCAGCGCATTGAAGATGAGCGCGATGCTGGAGAACATCACTCCCACGAACAACAGCACCGGCCAGGCCACCAGCAGCTTGGGGCTGTGGCTGATGCCCAGCGCCAGCATCACGCCCAGGATGGCGGTGACAGTGAACAGGGCCTTGAAGGCGGCCCACAGCATTTCGGCCAGCACCACGTCGTCCAGGCTGATGGGCGCATTCATGATGCCGTCCCAGGTCTTTTGCACATGCATGCGTGAAAAGGCCGAATACAGCGCCTCGAAGCTCGCTGCATTCATGGCGCTCATGCAGATCGAGCCACTGGCCAGGAACAGGATGTAGGGCACTTTGGTGTCGCCACCCGCCCCCGCGACGTTCACCTGCCCCACCAGTGCCCCCATACCGTAGCCAAAGGCCACCAGCCACATCAGTGGCTCGGCAATGTTGCCCACCAGGCTGGGGATGGCCAACTTGCGCCACACCAGCAGGTTGCGCAGGAACACTGGCCAACAGCGCGCTGACAGGCTGGGCGCGCGCCACACGGATGGAGGAGGTGGGGAGACGGAGGAGACTGGCGGGGAGGGGGGGGCGGTCTGCATGCGCTTATTGTGCGGCGTCGGGTTCGCGACAGCCAGCACTTGTCGTGCACCAGGGCAGGCATGGGCATTGCTTGTGCCACGGAGGTACCGATCTTTGTCCTTACAACACCCCCAGGAGACTGCATGAACCGCACCGACGTCACCGAGAAAATCATCAGCACCAAGGTCGCCAAAGGCCTGCAGTGGAGCGCCATCGCCAAGAAGGTCGGCCAGTCCAAGGAGTGGACGACCGCCCTGTGCCTGGGCCAGATGACCGCCACCCCCGAGCAGGCCAAGGTGCTGGGCAAGATCTTCGGCCTCACGGCCGAGGAACAGAAGTGGCTGCAGGTGGTGCCCTACAAGGGCTCGCTGCCCACGCCCGTGCCTACCGACCCGCTCATCTACCGCTGGTACGAGGTCGTGAGCGTGTACGGCACCACCATCAAGGAGCTGATCCACGAGGAGTTTGGCGACGGCATCATGAGCGCCATCGACTTCAGCATGGACATCACGCGCGAGGCCGACCCGAAAGGTGACCGCGTGAACGTCGTTTTGTCGGGTAAGTTCCTGCCGTATAAACAGTATTGACCCCTGAGGCGCTGCGCGCTTTCCCCCAAGGGGGACGCACCCGGTGGCCTGGCGGAGCCAGTTCCACGGGTGCGCTGGCGGGGCGCTGTGCCGCCGGCGTCGGGGGCGCGGCCTACGCGGCCTTCCAGAAGATGTAGTCGGCCTGGTACTTGACGATCTGGCGCTCGCCCTTGTTGGCGGGCGCACAGGTCGAGGCGGGCGCCACGCCGCCCTTCAGGGCCACGCGCTGGATGAAGGTCACACCTGACATGGCGCCGGTGCCCATGGCGGGGTTGGCCTTGACCAGCTGATACGGCAGGTTGCCTGCACCCGATGGCGCCACGGCCAGCTGGGTGGCGGTCAGCTTGGAGCCATCGCCCGACTCCCAGGTGGCAGGTGGGCCGTAGTAGGTGCCCACTTGTTTGCCGCTGCGGTCGTTCAGTACCGCCTTGGGGCCCACGAACACCCATTCGGTCTGGCCGGGCGCGTTGGCCTTGTCGCGGCATTCGTAGGTGATTTCGCCCACGCCCACGGTTTCCATGGCGACCTTGTTGCCTGCAGGCACCTTGATGGTGTCGGGCAGGCTGTCTTGTGAGTACATGGGGCTGGCGGAGGGCTTCATGGCGCCGCAGGCCGCCAGCAAGGTCGCGGCGGCAAGTGCGCAGGTCAGGGGAGCGAGGCGAGAGTGCATGGGCTGGGTGTGCATGGTGGTTCCCTTTTCTTCAATGGGGTTGAGGGCACAGCGGCCACGGAAAGACCGGCTGCAACAGGGAGTACGTGCGCAAGCGCGGCCTGGATGTGCCCCGTGCAAAATAAACATGACTTACGCAAAACAGGGTGCAGGCAGGCGGTTCACCCCAAGGCGAGGCGGTTGTTGCATCTCGATTTGCGTAATTCCTGGTCAATTCGGGCGGACTTGTTCCGCGCTGGCGCTCCCTGTGGTTTCGCCCGGAACCCATGCATTAAAGTCGCCAGATGGCGGTGGCCGGTTCACCGCCTTCCGCTGCCCTTGCCCTCACTTTTTCTGGAAAACCTCCCATGACCACCCTCGGAACCCCCCTGTCCCCCCATGCCACCAAAGTCATGCTGCTGGGCTCGGGCGAGCTGGGCAAGGAGGTGCTGATCGCGCTGCAGCGCCTGGGCGTGGAAACCGTTGCGGTGGACCGCTATGACAACGCCCCTGGCCAGCAGGTGGCCCACCATGCGCGCACCATCACCATGAGCGACTCGGCCCAGCTCAAGGCCCTGATCGAGGCCGAGCGCCCGCACCTGGTGGTGCCTGAGATCGAGGCCATCGCCACCCCCATGCTCGAGGAGCTGGAGGCCGCAGGCACCGTGCGCGTGATCCCCACGGCCCGCGCCGCCCGCCTGACGATGGACCGCGAAGGCATCCGCGTGCTGGCCGCCGAAACGCTGGGCCTGCCCACCAGCCCGTACAAGTTCTGCAACTCGCTTGATGAGCTGCAGGCCGCCATCGATGGCGACAACGGCCAGGGCATCGGCTACCCCTGCATCGTCAAGCCCGTGATGAGCAGCTCGGGCAAGGGCCAGAGCAAGATCGACGGCCCGGCTGACGTCAAGAAGGCCTGGGACTACGCCATGGCCGGCGGCCGCGTGAGCCACGGCCGCGTGATCGTCGAGGGCTTCATCGACTTCGACTACGAAATCACCCAGCTCACCGTGCGCTCGGTGGGGGCGGATGGCCAGATCGCCACCAGCTTCTGCGACCCTATCGGCCACGTGCAAATCAGCGGCGATTATGTGGAAAGCTGGCAGCCCCACCCCATGCACCCGGCGGCGCTCGAGAAGTCGCGCCAGATCGCCAAGGCCGTGACCGACAACCTGGGCCAGGGCTTTGACGGGAAACCCTCCGGGCTTGGCCTTTTCGGCGTGGAGCTGTTCGTCAAGGGCCAGGACGTGTGGTTCAGCGAAGTGAGCCCCCGCCCCCACGACACGGGCCTGGTCACTTTGTGCACCCAGCACCAGAGCGAATTCGAGCTGCACGCCCGCGCCATCCTGGGCCTGCCGGTGGACACCCGCCTGCGCAACCCCGGCGCGAGCGCGGTGATCTACGGCGGAGTGGACGCCGTGGGCATCGTTTTCGACGGCGTGGAAGAAGCCCTGCGTGTGCCCGACACTGACCTGCGCCTGTTCGGCAAGCCCGAAAGTTTCACCAAGCGCCGCATGGGCGTGGCGCTGGCGCGTGCGGCCGATGTGGAGACGGCGCGCGGCAATGCCAAGCTCGCGGCCCGCAAGGTCAAACCGCGCAAGGTGTGAAGGCGGGCCGCCGTTCCGACGGCGCTGCATACTGTTGGAAATACGTGGCACCGGGGTTGCGGTGCCGCCAGATCTTTCAAGAGGTCTCTTTTGAGCTTGCGTGCGCGTATCTTGTGGCTGGTGTTGGCGGCGTCGCTGCTGCCGGTGCCTGCCATTTTGTGGCTGTTGCTGGAGATCCGTTCGGTCACAACTGCACAGGCGCGTGAGCGGCTGGTTGCGCGCGCCGGCATCATCGCCAGCGACCTCGATGACAAGATCGCGGGCACCGGGCAATTGTTGTTTGGCCTGGGCCGGGTGCCCCTGCTCAGCGGGAATGACAAGGCGGCCTGTTCCGACTTTCTGGCCGACGTGCTCAAGGAGCACCCGCAGTACACGGGCCTACTCACCATCCGGCCGGACGGATCCCTTTTTTGCGATTCGCTGCGCAGCGGCCGCCAGCTCGATCTGCGGGACCGACACTACTTCCAGCGTGCCCTGACGGCCACCATGCCCGTCATGGAAGCCGTCATCGGGCGCCTGACGGGCAAGGGCGTGCTGCAGGTGGCCTACCCGGTCCGCGAGGCCGATGGTGCGCTGCGCTACATCCTTCTCGCATCGCTCGATATGCAGGCCTATGGCAGCGCGATGGTGCAGGCCCAGCGCTACGAGCGCATGCACCTTCAGGTGTGGAATGGAGATGGTTCGGTGGTCATGGACTTCCAGCGCGCCGGCGGCAGCCCGCTGTCTCTGCAGGCTGTTGAGCGCGACTTCATGGGTCGCCCCGAGGGCGGGCACGATCTGATCGAAGGCGCTGACGGAGTGCGCCGCGTCTGGGTGCGCGCACAGCTTCCCCGCTCGCACGATGCCGAGCTGCGCCTGGCTCTGGTCGTTCCCGAGGACGACCTCCAAGGTCCGGTGGAGAGCCAGTTCCGCTGGGCGCTGGGGGGCTTGCTCGCACTGGCTGCCGTGGTGTTCGCGGCGGCGCTGCTGCTGGTGGAGTTTGCGGTGCGCCGCTATGCCACTCGTGCGATCCGGGCGATCGGGAGGATGGATGTGGGCAACTATGCCGAACCCATCGGTGCGCCCTATCCCCCCGGCGAACTGGGCGAGGTGGCGCGGGCCCTGGACCGCATGGCCGCCTCGCTGTTGCGCCAGCAGCAGACCATTGCCCAGCACACCGAGACCCTGGAGCGCCAGGCCCGCGTGGACCCGCTGACACAGCTGGCCAACCGTTATTGCCTGTCCGAGCGCCTGGACGCCGCCCTGGTCAGGGCACGCGACACCGGCCGCATGGTGGGTGTGCTGGTGATGGATCTGGACCGCTTCAAGGGTGTGAACGACAGCCTGGGCCACAGCCGGGGCGATCTGCTGCTGCAGGAGGTGGCGACGCGGCTGCAGGCCTGTGTGGGCGATGGCGGCATCGTGGCGCGGCTGGGCGGGGACGAGTTTGTGGTGGTGCTGCCCGACCTGCCCGGGGTCTCTGCCGTGGAGCCCATGGCCCAGCAGATGCTGCAGGCGTTGACCCTGCCTGTGGAGACGGGCTCCACCAGTTGGCTGCTGAGCACCAGTCTGGGCATTGCGATGTTCCCGCGCGACGGCGAGTCGGGCGATGTGCTGCTGCGCAACGCCGATGTGGCCATGTACGGTGCCAAGAACCAGGGAGGCAATCGGCTGGCGTTTTTCAGCCAGCACATGACCGAAGCGCTGACCGAACGTTTGCACATCGAAGCGGGCCTGCGCCATGCCATCGAGTACGGAGGCCTGCGTTTGCATTACCAGCCCATCATAGATGCGCGCACGGGTCGCGTTTCTTCCGTCGAGGCGCTGGTGCGCTGGCAGGACCCCGAGCGGGGCCTTGTGTCACCGCTGCAGTTCATTGGTATCGCCGAAGAAACGGGCCTGATCGTCCCCCTGGGAGACTGGGTGCTGCGCGAGGCCTGTGCGCAGGCCCGCGGCTGGATGGAGGCGGGTTGGGGTGCAATTCCCGTGGCAGTCAATCTGTCGGCCCGCCAGTTCCAGGAGCCTTCACTGGACCAGACCGTGGCGCACGCCCTGCAGTCCACGGGGTGCCCGCCTGGGTTGCTGCAGATCGAAATCACCGAAAGCTCGATCATGGACCCCGTGGAGCAGGCCCTGCAAACCATGGACCGGCTGACCGCACTGGGGGTGCAACTCGCGATTGATGACTTTGGCACCGGCTATTCGTCGCTCAGTCAGCTCAAACGGTTTCCGGTGCGCAAGCTCAAGATCGACAGGTCTTTCGTGCGGGACCTGGGGCACGATGGTAGTGGCGAGGTGCTGGTCGATGCCATCGTGGCGTTGGCCCAGAAGCTGGGCCTGCGCACTGTGGCCGAAGGGGTGGAGACCGAGTACCAGGCGGCTTGGCTGGCGCGGCAGGGGTGTGACGAATTCCAGGGCTATCTGTTCTCCCAGCCGTGCACGCCCGAGGCACTGGAACAAGTGCTGCGTGAGCGCAACCTGCCACCGGCAGGCGGACTCACTCCCGGATCTGCCGCCCCGTGAGTTTGAGGAACAGATCTTCCAGATTGGCAGGCCGGTGCAGCGTGCGCAGGTGGCCGTGCGTGGCCAGCGCCTGCAGCAGCGGCTGGGCGTTCTGGGTGTAGAAAAATACGGTCTCGCCGCTGATTTCCACGCGGGCGGCCAAGGCGCGCAGCGCGGCATCCTCGGCCATCTGGACGGCGCCCACCCCAAACACCTCCACCACATCGGGCTCCAAGTGCTGGGCGATCAGTTCGCGCGGGCGGCCTTCGGCGATCTTCTTGCCATGGTCCAGTACCAGAAGGCGCGAGCACAGGCGCTCGGCTTCGTCCATGAAGTGCGTGGTCAGCAGAATCGACTTGCCTTGCTGCAGCAGGAGTTGCAGCCGCTCCCACATCAGGTGGCGGGCCTGCGGGTCCAAGCCGGTGGTGGGTTCGTCCAGCAGCAGCAGGCGCGGGTTGTTGACCAGCGAGCGAGCCAGCGACAGGCGCCGTTTCATGCCGCCCGACAGCTCGCCCGGCTTGGCATCTGCCTTGTGGGTGAGGGCGGCGAACTCCAGCAACTGAGGCACTCTTTCGTCCATCACCCTACCCTTGATGCCAAAGTAGCGGCCGAAGACGCGCAGGTTCTCGGCGCAGGTGAAGTCTGGGTCCAGTGTGTCGAACTGCGTGACCACGCCCAGCTGCGCCTTGATGGCCAGCGCATCGCGCGGCATGTGCAGCGGGGTGCCACCCGCTTTCGGATGGAAGTGCACCGCACCTCCATCGGGCGCCGCCAGGCCCAGGCACATGCGGATGGTGGTGGTCTTGCCTGCGCCGTTGGGGCCGATGACGCCCAGGCATTCGCCGGGGGCAATGGCAAACGACACGTCGTCGACCACGGTGGTTTCGCCATAGCGTTTGCGCAGGTTCAGGGCTTCAAAGAGTACGGTCATGGGTTGATTGTGTGCGATGCTGGCGCTCCCAGGGCGGCGGGGTGCCAAGAGCCCATTGGCCGGTTGCCGCGCCATGGTGTGGGGCAAGGCTTTGTCGCGCAAGGCGCATGACGGAACGAAAGGGGATATGGGAATTGCTGTGCTGGACAGCGGTTATGTAGAGCTGCCGTTGGGCACACTGGATGCCACCCGGATCGAAGCGGTGTGGCGCTGTGGCCTGGCTGCGGGGCAGCCGCAGCGGGTGCTGCCAGACGGCCGCATGGACCTGGTCGCGCATTGTGTGCTGCATCCGGACAGCTCTGTGGCGTCGGTCCGGCTGGTCGTGGCGGGCCCCGCCGACACGGCCACGCAGGTGGTTTTGCGCGCCAACACCGTGCTGGTGGGCGTGCGCTTTCACATGGGCTGGGGCGGTGTGTGCCTGGGGGTTGTGCCCCACACGCTGCGCAACCAGGCCCTCACGGGGCCATGTGCCTTGGCGCTGCTGGGTCCTCTGGCCGATGCGGTGGTGCGCGCAGACACCGTGCCGCGTGCCCAGGCCGCCTTGTGTGCCGCGGTCAGTACGTTGGCTGCGCGGGCGGTGGTCACTGCCGCGCATGGCCGGGCACTCCAGGCCATCGCTCGAATGAAACAACGCGTCCAGGCCGGGGCCTTTGGCGAGGCGGCGGGTGCAGAAAGTTCGTCGCGCACCTTGCGCCGGGACATTGTGGCGGTGGCCGGCTTCCCCCTTCGGACCCTATCGGGTGTTTTGCGTTTCCAGCGGGCCCTGGAGCTGCTGGATGCCGGAGGTGGCCCGCTCAGCGGGGTGGCCGTGGCGGCTGGTTACACCGATCAGGCGCACATGACCCGGGAGTTCCGCCGGTTTGGCGGCTTTACGCCCACAGTGCCGCCACCGGCTCCGCTGGTCCGCTTGTTCGGATAAAAACGGCTCCGAATCGGTAGGGCCTTCCTCGGGCTGCGATTGGAGCGTGGCCGAAACGTTCAAGACGCAAACCTTGCCCAGGGCCAGACTGTGGGTTTCTGATTGCCCCAATGCCATGCACAGCCAACCCCTTTTCCAGCTGGAAGACCCCCATGCCATTCACCACCTCATGCGCGCCTATCCATTGGCCACGGTGGTGGTCGTGACGCGCCAGGGGCTGGAGGCGAATCTGCTGCCCCTGGAACTTTGCACCGAAGAGGGTGGACCCACACGGCTGCGGGGACATGCGGCGCGGGGCACCCGCTGCTGCAGCCGGGCATGGACGGCGCTGAGGTGCTGGCTGTTTTTCAGATTCCCAACGCCTACATTTCACCGCGCTGGTATGTGAATGGCCAGCGCAGCGGCCGCCTGGCACCCAGCTGGAACTATGCGGCCGTCGAGGCGCGGGGGCGCCTGCGCTGCGTCGATTGCCGTGACTGGCTGCAGGCCCACCTGCAGGCCCTCACGCTCTCGCAGGAGGCTCGGCGCGACGCGCCGTGGCTGCTGGAGCATGCCGTCTCCGGGTTTGTGGAAGAGGCCGCCGGGCGTTTGCGGGGTTTTGAAATCGATATCGATCATCTGACGGGAAAACGATTCCTGTCGCAGCAACGCACCGAGGCGGATCGGCGTAGCCTGATCGAACACCTGTCCAAGGAGGGCTCGGGCGCCGCGCACGATGTGGCCCGGCTGGTGGTTCCGTGAGGGGGTACGAAAAAAGGCTGCTAGCGCTTATTTGTCAAACGCTCTTTGCTATTCAAAAAATAGCATTCACCTGCTGGTGCAAGGCTCAGGATGCCGCCATCAACCGGCCGCGGCCTGCGGTTTTTGCCTCGTACAACGCGCCGTCGGCACGGGCCATGAGTTCGGCCAGGCCCGATTCGCCAGGCTCCATCACGGCCATTCCGGCGCTGTAGTCCAGCGCAAAGCCCAGTTCTACCACGCTGGCCGCATGCAGACGCCGACGAAGGCGCCGGTCGAACGACAGGCCTGCCGGGGCGCTGTTGTGCAACAGCAGCACGCCAAACTCCTCGCCGCCCAGTCGTCCTACCAGGTCGCCGCTGCGGCTCGTGTCGCCCAGCAGCCGCGCAAATAGCTGCAGGGCTCGGTCCCCTGCCTCATGTCCTTGGGTGTCGTTGACGCGTTTGAAGTGGTCCAGGTCCAGCATCAATGCAGTCATGGGCAACTGGTGGCGGATGGCGTGGGCCAGAAGGCTGCCCCCCTGCGTGGTGAAGCCGCGCCGGTTGAGCAGGCCCGTCAGGCCGTCGGTCATGGCCAGCGTGCGCAGCTTCTGCTCGGCCTCGTAGCGCCAGGCCACCAGCACGGCGACGGTTCCAAGCACCAGGCTCACATTGGTGGCCAGGGCTGCGGCCAGGTTGATTGGGTGGGGGGTGCGGAAACTCGGGTATTGGTCGGTAAAGGCACCCAGCAGCCCGCGCGCCAGCGTGAAAGCGGCCGACGTGAGCAGGCAGCCCAGCAGCAGCGCGCGCCAGCGCCCATCTGCCAGCACCCGCGGGTACAGCGTGGCGCGCGCCACGATGCACAGAATGACCGCCATCAGCCCGTTGGCCCAGCCCACGCGCCATGCGTAGTGGCCAAACCCCAGCGTGTAGCCCAGTGGTGCCAGGACCACCAATGCCAGCAGCACGCGCCGCAGGGGGCGTGGGCCCAGCCACTCTTCAAGGGCCCGGTACAGCATCCACTGCGCTGCTGCATTGCAGGCAATCGACACGGTGGACAGCGCCTGGTCCCACAGGGTGGAGGACGCAATGATGGCGGCCCAGGCCACGGCCTGCAGCAGCATGCTGGCTTGCACATGGCGGGCTGCGCGGCCTACGTCCCGGCCCATGATCATGGGCAGCGCGGCCGAGATCATGAACAGGTTGGCCGCCATGACGGCCATCAGCGTCAAAAAATCCAGTGGCATGGGTCGAATCGGCCCCGTGATTCGGGGTGTTTACTGGAAGGCGACTTCGGCAAAACTGCGCAGCTTGCGGCTGTGCAGCCGGTCCACGCCACCGTTGCGCAGGATTTCGATGGCGCGCATGCCGATGCGCAGATGCTGGTCCACACGCTCGCGGTAGAAGTGGTTGGCCATGCCGGGCAGTTTGATCTCCCCATGCAGGGGCTTGTCGCTCACGCACAGCAGGGTGCCGTAGGGCACGCGAAAGCGAAAGCCGTTGGCGGCGATGGTGGCGCTTTCCATGTCCAGCGCCACGGCGCGGCTTTGGCTGAAGCGGCGCTGGGGCGTGTTGTCGGGCAGCAGCTCCCAGTTGCGGTTGTCGGTGCTGGCCACGGTGCCGGTGCGCATCACGCGTTTCAAGTCCGCGCCGCTGATCTGCGTGATGTCGGCCACGGCCTGCTGGAGTGCCAGCTGGATCTCGGCCAGCGCCGGGATGGGAACCCACAGCGGCAGGTCTTCGTCGAGCACATGGTCTTCGCGCACGTAGGCGTGGGCCAGCACGTAGTCGCCCAGCCGCTGGCTGTTGCGCAGGCCCGCGCAGTGGCCCAGCATCATCCAGGCGTGCGGGCGCAGCACGGCGATGTGGTCGGTGATGGTCTTGGCGTTGGCGGGGCCGACGCCGATGTTGACCATGGTGATGCCGCTGCTGTCCGCGCGCACGAGGTGGTAGCCGGGCATTTGCGGCAAGCGCGGCGGGGCCACGCCCAGTTCGTCGCCGGGCTGGGCACTCAATCCCACGCGGCGGGTCACGACATTGCCCGGCTCGATGAAGGCGATGTACTCGCTGTCGGGTTTGGCCATCTCGGCATGGCCCAGGCGCACGAATTCGTCGATGTAGAACTGGTAGTTGGTGAACAGCACGAAGTTCTGGAACCACTCGGGTGCCGTGCCGGTGTAGTGGCGCAGGCGGTGCAGCGAGTAGTCCACGCGTGGTGCAGTGAACAGCGACAGGGGTTGTGCCTCGCCCGGGCGGGCTTGCCAGGTGCCGTTGGCAATGCCGTCGTCCATGGCTGCCAGGTCGGGCAGGTCGAACACGTCGCGCATCAGCATGCGGCGCTCGGGTGTCAGCGTGCCCTCGATGTGGTCGTGCTCGGCAAATGAGAAGTGGATCGGAATGGGGTGGGCACTGGTGCCCACTTCCAGCTCCACGTTGTGGCTGGCACGCAGCAGACGGAACTGCTCGGCGTAGTAGTGGGCAAACAGGTCGGGTCGGGTGAGGGTGGTTTCGTAGCGCCCGGGGCCCTCCACAAAGCCATAGGCCAGCTTGGTATCGGCCCGCGCCACCGTGGTGGTGTGCACCCGCACAAAGGGGTAGAACGCGCGCACGGCGCCTTCGGGCGTTTCACCCGCCACAAAACGCTGCATGGCATCGCGCAGGTGGCCAATCTGTTGCTGGTAGATGCGCTGCACCTGGGCCAGTGCGTCGGCCGGGTCGGTGTGGCGGGTGGGGGCGATGAAGTCGGGGATGAGGGGCATGCCCCTATTGTCCACAAGCCGGGAACGTGTTTGTGTGACGGGCCTCGGGAAAGGGGGCTGAACAGGTCCTCACGCCGAAAAATCGCGCATCCAGCGCTGGAGCGCCTCGGCGTCCAGTGGCACGGACACCACATGCCCCTGGATCAGGTCGCACTCCAGGTCCTTGAGCAATTGCACCTGTGCCGGGGTTTCAACCCCCTCGGCCACGGTCTTGAGCTGCAGGCTGCGGGCCATCTGGATGATGGCCGTGACAATGGCCACGTCGTCGGGGTTGCCGGGCGTGTCCACCACAAAAGACCGGTCGATCTTGAGGCTGTCGATGGGGTAGCGCTTGAGGTAGGCCAGCGACGAATACCCCGTGCCAAAGTCGTCGATGGAGATGCCCACGCCCAGCGCCTTGAGGGCGTTGAGGGTGTCCAGCACCTGGCCGGTCTGGTGCATCAGCACGGATTCGGTCAGCTCGATGCCCAGGTACTGCGGCGCCAGGCCGGTATCGCGCAGCACGGCCGCGATCTCGCCAGCCACATCGCGCTGGCGAAATTCGAGCGCCGACAGGTTGATCGCCACCGGCACCAGGGCCAGGCCCTTGTCCTGCCAGGCCTTGAGCTGGCGGCAGGCTTCGCGCATCACCCAGCGGCCAATGGGGGTGATGAGGCCGCGCGATTCCGAAAACGTGATGAACTCGTCTGGCCCCACCAGGCCGCGCTGCGGGTGGCGCCAGCGCACCAGCGCCTCCAGGCCCTGCAGGGAGCCGTCTTCCAGGCAGATCTGCGGCTGGTAGTGCAGCACAAAGGCGTTGTCCACAATGGCCTCGCGCAGCAGGCGCTCGTGCTGCAGCACGTCGATGGCGCTGGCCTCCATGCTGGGGGTGTAGAACTGGCGGTTGCCGCGCCCGCTGTCCTTGGCGTGGTGCATGGCCGCATCAGCGCAGCGCAGCAGCGCATCACCGGTGGCGGCATGTTCCGGGAAAAGGCTGATGCCGATCGAGGGGGACACCGTCAGCGGCACCTGGCCCAGGGTGAACACGCCGTGCATGGACTCCAGCAGCTTGTCGGCCACCCGGGCGGCATCGTCGGGGCCCTGCACATCGGTCAGCACCACCACAAACTCGTCGCCGCCCAGCCGCGCCACCACGTCGGCGTCGCGCACGCCCTGGCGCAGGCGTTCGGCCACATTGCACAGCAACTGATCGCCCGCATGGTGGCCCAGCGAATCGTTCACCGTCTTGAAATGGTCCAGGTTCACAAAAAGTACGGCTGCACGGCCATGGCGCCTGCGGGCCAGCGACAGCACCTGCGACAGCTGCTCCATCAGGAAGTGCCGGTTGGGCAATTGCGTGAGGGTGTCGTGCAGCGCAATGAAGGCCTCGCGCTCCTGCGCCTGCTTGCGCGCGGTGATGTCCCGCACCACCACGATGCGGTAGTCCGCATGGTGCATCGGCATGGTCTTGCCCACCACTTCCACGGGAATGGCGTGGCCATCCTTGTGGCGGATGGTGACCTCGTAGGGGTCTTCGCGCCCGGTGCGCGTGTAGTCGAGTGCCACGGCCCGCCATTCGGGGCTGATGAAGTGGAAGATCGAGACGCCCACCACCTCCTGCAGCGCATAGCCTGTCAGGCGGGTGAGTGCCTCGTTGCCGTCGGTGATGATGCCGTCGCGGTGGAACACGATGGCCTCGTCCGTAGCCTCGGTGAACTTGCGCATGCGCTCTTCGCTCTGGCGCACCTGGCGTTCCGCGCGCCAGCGTTCGGTGATATCGGTGATCAGCACAAACGAACCCAACTGTGCCGAGGTGGCGTCGAAGTGCGGGATCAAGTTGACCTCGATCATGCGGACCTCGCCGTTGGGAAGCGTCTGCTCGCGCGTGTACTTCACGTGTTCGCGGCGGGTGGACCGCTCCACATGCGGCTGGATCGCCTGCCAGGCTTTGTCGCCAATGGCCTGCTGCACCGTGAGGCCCAGGATGGATTCGGTCGTGTGGCCGTTGTAGGCCGCGTAGCCCTGGTTGGCGAACTGGCAGCGCAGTGCGGGCACATCGTAGTAGGCCATCAGCGCGGGTATGGAGTCGGCGATCAGGCGCAGCAGCGAGTCGCTAGAGCCCCCTTGCCCGGGGGGATTGGCTGCGTTGGTTGAATCTGGCATATCCCACCCGATGCTGAGAGCGTGTCCCAATCCCGATTGCACGGCAAAGCGGCCCCGTGCAGGCCGCAAATATGTTCTTTCGGTTATAGCCGATACGCCTTACGCGTGCGTAAGGTAGTTGCCCGGATATCAGGGGCTCAATCGCTGGGGCCGGATAATCGGCCGATGACCTCCAAAGAAAACCAAGCCAGCACTGATTTCAGCGCGCTGGCCCTGAGCCCTGCCACGCTGGCCAACCTGCAGCAGCTGGGCTACACCACGATGACGCCCATCCAGGCGGCCAGCCTGCCCCCTGCCTTGCTGGGCAAGGATTTGATCGCCCAGGCCAGCACCGGCAGCGGCAAGACCGCGGCCTTTGCCCTGGCGCTGCTGGCCAACCTCAATCCCCGCCGTTTTGCGGTGCAGGCCCTGGTGCTGTGCCCCACACGCGAACTGGCCGATCAGGTCACCAGCGAAATCCGCCGCCTGGCGCGGGCCGAAGAAAACATCAAGGTCGTGACCCTGTGCGGCGGTGTGCCGCTGCGTGCGCAGACGCTGAGCCTGGAGCATGGCGCGCACATCGTGGTGGGCACCCCCGGCCGCGTGATGGACCACCTGGAGCGCCAGCACCTCAGCCTGGAAGCGCTGAACACCCTGGTGCTCGACGAGGCCGACCGCATGCTCGACATGGGCTTCTTCGACGACATCGTCGTGGTAGCCAAGCAGTGTCCCAAGGAGCGCCAGACGCTGCTGTTTTCGGCCACGTACCCCGAGGGCATCGCCAAGCTCAGCGCCCAGTTCATGAAGTCGCCCGTGCAGATCACCGTGCAGGCCCAGCATGCCGAGGGCAAGATCGAGCAACGCTGGTACGAGGTGAAGAACAGCGAACGCCTGCACGCGGTGTCGCAGCTGCTCAACCACTTCCGGCCTGAATCGTCCATTGCCTTTTGCAACACCAAGCAGCAGTGCCGCGACCTCGTGGGCGTGCTGCAGGCCCAGGGCTTCAGCGCGCTGGCGCTTTTTGGCGAGCTGGAACAGCGGGAGCGCGACCAGGTGCTGGTGCAGTTTGCCAACCGCAGCTGTTCGGTGCTGGTGGCCACCGACGTGGCCGCGCGCGGCCTCGACATTGCCAACCTGGCCGCCGTGATCAACGTGGACGTGACGCCCGACGCCGAGGTGCACATCCACCGCATCGGCCGCACCGGCCGGGGCGATGCAGACGGCCTGGCGCTCAACCTGGCCAGCCTGGACGAGATGGGTTTTGTGGGCAAGATCGAGGTGTTGCAGGGCCGCGAGTCGCGCTGGTTCCCAGTGGCGGAACTGACACCCACCGGCAGCGGCCCGCTGGTGCCGCCGATGGTCACCATCCAGATCATCGGTGGCCGCAAGGAGAAGATCCGTGCGGGCGACGTGCTGGGCGCGCTGACCGGAGAGATGGGCTACACCCGCGAACAGATCGGCAAGATCAACGTGAACGACTTCTCCACCTACGTGGCGGTGGACCGCGCCATCGGCGCGCAGGCGGCGCAGCGCCTGAACCAGGGCCGCGTGAAGGGCAAGACCGTGAAGGCGCGGCTCGTCACGGACTGAGTCGCTAACGGGAGGCCAGCGCCGCTGCGCGGAGGCTGGCTGCGCTGGTGGTAGGTGAATATTGGGGTGAAAACGGCCTTCAGCGCTTGATGGGCGTCATTTGTTGCTATCTATTCGATAGTTAATAAGTCCTGCCCGGCGACGGATCATTCCCGCAGCTGTTTTTTTACACCGTCTGCGGTATTTGCGCGTTGCATCAAGACCTATAGAGGACTATAGTTCTTGGTATGACCACATCCCACAAAGTTGTTGCCTTTGACAGTGCCCCGGGCCTAAGCCGCTACGCCGCCCTGGCTGCTGCACTGCGTGCCCGCGTGGTGGCCGGGGAATGGCCGCCCGGCTCGGCCCTGCCGGCAGAAAGCCTGCTGGCCACGGAGCACCAGGTGGCGCTGGGCACCATGCGCCGTGCACTGGAACTTCTGGTGGCGGAAGGCCTGGTCGAGCGCGTGCACGGCCGGGGCACCTTTGTGCGCCAGGGCATTGCCGGTGCGTCGATGCTGCGGTTTTTCCGGTTTGACAGCGGCAGTGGCGAAATGCCGCGCTCGCGCATCCTGTCGCGCCAGCGCGTGGCGGCACCGGCCGCCGTGGCCCGCAGGCTGGGCCTGGCCACGGGCGAGATGGTGCTGCGGTTGCAGCGTTTGCGCCTGCTGGCCGACCTGCCTTGTCTGCTGGAGGACCTGTGGCTGCCGCTGGATGTGTTCGCGCCCCTGGCCGAAGGCAGCACCGCCGACTGGGACGACCTGCTGTACCCCATGTTCGCGCGCCGCTGCGGCGTGCATGTGCACCGCGCCGTGGACGACATTGGTTTTGCTGTGCTGACAGCCCCGCAGGCCAGCCACCTGGGGCTGGCCGCAGGCCATCCGGGCGTGGTGGTGCAACGGGCCGCCTACGACCTGGGAGGGCGCTGTGTCGAATGGCGCACCACGCGCGGCGATGCACATGCCTTTCACTACACCGTGACCATTACGTGAGCGGCAACCCCTGAGCACTGCCCGGGCCTGGCAAGCCAGTTCCACAGCGCCTACTGGCTTGGGGTTCCCCAGCTTCAGGTGCGGCCCCCTGAACGACTGAAGACTCAACCAAGGAGACCTGTATGCACCATCTGTCCGATCCTCTGAACCCCCCTGGCCTGTCGCGCCGCGCGGCGCTGGCTGCCGTGGGCGCCACCCTGGCCGCCCCCTGGGTGCACACCTGCGCAGCGGGCGTTGGCGGCGGACGCACCGTGACCCTGGTCGTCTCCTACCCGGCAGGCGGCGGTGCCGACCTGATGGCCCGCATCATCGCGCCCCGCATGGCCGAAGCGCTGGGGCAGGGCGTGGTGGTGGACAACAGGCCCGGCGCCAGCGGCCAGCTGGCCGCATCGGCCGTGGCCCGTGCCACGCCCGACGGCACCACACTGCTGCTCGATGCGTCGTCGTTCGCCGTCAATCCGTCGCTGTATCCCAAGCTGCCCTACGACAGCAACACTGCCTTTGTGCCGCTGGCCGTGTTGGCGACCTTTCCGAACGTGCTGGTGTGCCATCCAGGCTTCGGCGTCAACTCCGTCAAGGAGGTCATCGCACGCGCCAAAGCCAAGCCCGAGGACGTGGCCTATGCGTCGTCCGGCAATGGCTCGGCCCAGCATCTGGCTGGGGCGCTGTTTGAAGAGCGCACGGGCGTGCGCCTGTCTCACATTCCATACCGTGGAGGCGGCCCTGCCATGAACGACGTGATGGGCGGGCAGGTGCCGCTGTTTTTTGCCAATGTGGCCTCGTCCCTGGGCCACATCCAGGCAGGCAAGCTGCGCCCGCTGGCGGTAACCAGCGCATTGCGCGCCCGTTCGCTGCCCGATGTACCCACCATGGCTCAGGCCGGCGTGGCCGACTACGAAGTGCTGGAGTGGAACCCTGTGCTGGCCCCGGCGGGCATTGCGCCTGAGGTGCGTACGCAGCTGGTCCATGCCATCCGCAAGGCGTTGGCTGACCCCGAGGTGCTGGGCCGCATCCGCGCGCTGGGCGGCGATGCCTTTCCCGATGCGACCCAGGCCAGTGCAGGCAAGTTCATCCAGGCCCAGCAAGCGCAGTGGGGCAAGGTCATCCGCGAGCGCAAGATCGTGGTGGGCTGACCCATGGGTGCGCTGACCACATCCGCGCCGTTGCGGGATGCCTTGGAGGGATGGGACACGCACGTGCATGTCTTTGACGCAACCGCCCCGGTCCAGGCCGGGCACTACCAGCCTATTCACCAGCCCCTCGAACGCATAGAGGCCGAAGCCGCGCGGCTGGGTGTAGGGCGTCTGGTGCTGGTGCAGCCCAGTGTGTATGGCACCGACAACCGGCTGGTGCTCGACGCCCTGGTGCGCGAACCGGGTCGGCACCGCGCAGTGGTGGTGGTGGAGACAGACATTGCCGACGACGCGCTGCAGACCATGCACGCACTGGGCGTGCGTGGCGTGCGTTTTAATCTGGTGTCCCCCGTGGGCAACGGGGCGCAGGCCGTGCAGGCACTGGCGCCCCGCCTGAAGGTACTGGGCTGGCATGTGCAGTGGTATGCGGCACCGGCCCAATTGGCGCAGATTGCCCAGCTGCATGCGCAAACGGGACTGCCCTGCGTGCTGGACCATCTGGCGGGAATGCATGCGGCCCTGGCGCAGGACGCTACGGCCTGGCGGGCGCTGGCAAGGCTGGCCGACCTGGGCGCGTGGGTCAAGCTGTCGGGCTGGTACCGCTTGCAGGCCGCGGCACCCTATGCTGAATTGCACGGTGCGATCCGCCGCGTGGCCGGGTTAATGGGCGAGCGGCTGGTGTGGGGTTCGGACTGGCCACATACTGCATTTGCACCGGACGCGATGCCCGCCTACACGAGTGTGTGGGAGCCGGTGGTGAATGCCCTGGGCGCGGCGCACGCCAGCAGGGTGCGCATTGCGGGCGCAGAGTTGTACCGCTGAAGTGGGGGAATGCATCGGCGCGGACGCATCCCGCAAACCTACCTGGCGCCTGCTGCTTCCAGCATTCGTACCATGGCGCTGAAACCCCGCTGACGCGCCAGTTGCAGTGGCGTGTTGCCCTGCCGATCGGTCAGCGTGTGGCTGGCACCCGCTTGCAGCAGGGCCTGCAGGGTGGCCTGGTGGCGCGGGCCGCCGTTGCCCAGCACGATGGATTCGATCAGTGCCGTCCAGTGCAGGTTGTTCACATGGTCCAGCGGGGCGCCGGCTGCAACCAGCTGCCGCACCACGCCGTCGTGCCCCAGGTGCGCCGCCGCGATGAGGGCGGTGCCATCGTAGCGGCTGGTCACCTGCTTCGCGCTGGCGCCCAGTTGCAGCAGCAGCCGCAACGTGGCCTCGTCGTCGGCCACGGAGGCAATGGTCACGGCGTCGTAGCGGTCGTTTTCCAGCAGGTCCAGCTGGGCGCCGGCCTTGGCGAGGGCGCGAACCGCCTCGGCCTGCCGTGCGTACGTAGCCACTTGCAACGGCGTGCGGCCCTGCGCGTCGCGGGCGTTCAGGTCACCCTTTGCGGCAATCAGCTTGTTCAGCGCGGGCAAGTCGCCCCGAGCTGCGGCTGCATGCAGGCCCTGGTAGGCCGCTGTTTCGGCAGCCGTGGGCGGCACCTGGGCGATGGTGGGTCCGGCGCAGGCCAGCGCAATGGCCAGCGCGTATGCAAGGTTCCAGTGCTTCATGGGTGCTTCCGATGGCGTGCGTTGTAGATGCGGGTAGGAAATTACTTCAGCAGATCCTGCACCTTGGCGATACCCGCCACGGCACATTGCTCGTCCAGGTGGCCGCCGGGCGCGCCGCCCACGCCCACGGCGCCAATCACTTCATTGCCCACCTTCACAGGCACGCCGCCGCCCAGCAGCAGGTAGCCGGGGATCTGGCCCAGGTTGGCGGCCGCTGGGTTCTTCTGCGAACCTTCCATGATGGCCAGCGTGGTGTTCTTGGCAGATGCCGAGGTGTAGGCCTTCAAACGGCTGGCTTCCAGCGTGTGGGGGCCTGCGTTGTCGGCGCGCTGCACGGCGCGCACGGTGCCTGCACGGTCCACCACGGTAGCGGTCACGTTGTAGCCGTTGGCGCTGCAGGTGGCTACGGTCTGGGCGGCGATCTGTGTGGCCAGGTCCAGCGACATGTTCTTTTCGGTGCGCACGCCTTCGGCATGGGCGGCGGCGGTGGCGATCAGGGACAGGGTGAGGGCGGCTACGGTGGTGAGGCGGTTTTGCATGGTGTTCTCCGGTGTTTGTGTGTCGGCGCCACCCGTTGTGGCGCCGTGGGAGAACTGTAGAAATTGCCGCCGTTTCTGGCTATTCGTGCCGCTACGTTCACCCCTCCGTAGAACTACGCAGTGCTGGTTGGGTCAGGACGCATCCACCAGCGCCGCATAGCGCCGGATGAGCTGTGCCAGCGACTCCGCCCCCAGCTTGCCAAACAGGTTGGCGCGGTGGGTTTCTACCGTGCGGGGCGAAAGCTCCAGCGCCCGGCCGATTTCCTTGTTGGTCAGGCCCTCGACGATCAGGCCCAGCACTTCGCGTTCGCGGGCCGACAGTTGCGCAAAGCGCTCGCGCGCCTGCTGGTCGGCCTGGTGGCGCTCGCGGGATCGCACATGCTGGCGCACCGCGTTCTGCAGGGCTTCGATGAGCACTTCGTCGTCCACGGGCTTTTCCAGAAACTCCGCCGCCCCGGCTTTGAATGCGCGGCGGCACATCTCCACCGTGCCGTGGCCGGTCAGCAAAATCATCGGCTGGTCCACGCCCTGCGCCAGCAACTGCTCCAGCACCGTGAGGCCGCTGATACCGGGCATGCGCACGTCGAGCACGATGGCGCCAATGCTCGCGCGGTCAAACCCCCCCATGAACGATTGCGGGTCGGCCCAGGTCTGCACGCGCAGGCCCACGGTGCTGATGAGCAGGCCCAGGCCGTCGCGCACGGCGGCGTCGTCGTCCACCAGGTGGATCAGGGGCGAGAGGGAGGGGGCGCTATCGGTCATTGGTGGGCGGCGCTGTGGGCAAGGTCAGCACAAACTCGGCGCCCCGTTGGGCTTGGGTGGGCACAGGTGCTTCAGGTGCCAAGGTCAACTGCGCACCCATGGCCTGCGCCAGGCTTTCGCACAGTGTCAGGCCCAGTCCCAGTCCGCCGGTTCGCGTGGTGTAGAAAGGTTCGAACAGGTGCTGGCGTGCCTCGGGCGGTATCCCGGGGCCGTGGTCGCGCACCGACAGGGTCACGTGCCCGGCATCCGCACGCACCATGGTGATGTGCAGCAGGCGTTCGGCGGGCGGCACCTGCTCCAGCGCCTGCAGTGCATTCATCAGCAGGTTGTGGATGATCTGCTGCAGGGCCACGGGCTCGGCCAGCGCGGTGGGCAGGTCGGTGGCAGTGGCTATGTCGGGCACCACACCGCGTTGGGCCAGCTCGGGCTCCAGCAGGTGCAGTGCGTCGTGCACCGCCGCAGGCAGGGCCAGTGGCTGGGCCTGGCCCGCCAGATCAGGGCGTTCCACCAGGCGGCGCAGGCGGCCCACCACGGTGGAGGCGCGGCGCGCTTGCTCCACGGCACGGGCCATGGCGGTCTGGGCGGTGTCGAGATCGGGCGGGTCATCGGCCAGCAGGCGCTGGGCGGCCTGGGTGCTGGACAGCAGGGCGGTCAGCGGCTGGTTCAGCTCGTGCGCCATGCCCGCTGCCAGTTCGCCCAGCGTGTTCAGCCGCGCCACCTGGCCCAGGCGCAGCAGTTCTTCTGCGCGCTGGCGGGCCACGTGCTGGCGCCACAGGGCGCGGCCTGCCGCCCACAGGGCTGCCGTCAGCAGGCACCAGCCGAGCATGCGCCACCAGGGCAGCTCAGGCGGGCCCACGCTGCGGCGGGCCACCAAGTCCAGCGGCTGGCTGGGCGCGGCCAGCAGTTTGTGGAAGTCGTAGGTGCGGATGCCGCTGCCCAGATCTCCCCGGCCCGGCTGCACAACAAAGGCATCGCCACCACGCTCCAGTGTCACGCGCACGGGGCTGGTGGTGATGTCCATGGGCCACTCGTCGGCCGGAGTGGTGGTGCGCAGGTCGATGTACAGCGCATAGCTGGCGGGCACGCCTGCCAGCACCAGGTAGTAGCGGCCCGCAGCCAGGTTCAGCCCCGCCATGGCGGCATGGCCGGTGCGGCGCGAGGTTGCTTCTGCCGTAGCCAGCTCCGCCTGCAGCGCGTCGGGCCAGTCGCGTTGCGCCGTGCGCTGCAGCACCGCCAGGATCTGGGGGTACACCGAGGTCAGGCGAGGCAAGGGTGATGTGCTGTTGTCACCTGCTGCTGCGGCAGGCTGCAGCAGCGCCAGCGTGGCCATGATGGCGTCGTGCTGCACCACCCGCTGGCTCAGAAGCCGGTGCACGATGCGGGCGTCGGTCTCGAACGCTGCCTGCAATTGCTGCAATCGGGCCACCGCCAGCCAACTGGCCCCCGCGCAGGCGACCACGACCCACAGCAACAGGCTAGGGAGGTGCAGGGTGCGGTGCGAAAGAAGGCGGCGGCGCCATGCCGGGGTCATGCGCGGATTCTGGCATGGGGATGTTTTGGAGAGCTTGCGGTGCCAACGGTTAAAGCAGTTCTTAAGACGGCTCTGGTGTAATTCTCAATCCGGTTCCTTGCGCTCTTCAAATACTTCCAATGGCTCCTTCCCCCACCAAGTCACACCACTGGCTCACACCTCGCAACTTGCTGTGGGCGTCGATTGCGGTGGCGGTGGTCACCATCGCGCTCAAGACGCTGGCCTGGGTGGTTACCGGCTCGGTGGGGTTGTTGTCCGACGCCATGGAGTCGTTTGTGAATCTTGCCAGTGCCATGTTTGCGTTGGCGATGGTGACGGTGGCCGCAAGGCCTGCGGATGACGACCACCCCTACGGCCACCACAAGGCCGAATATTTTTCTTCGGGGTTCGAGGGCATCCTCATCGTGGGGGTGTCGGCGGGCATCTTGTGGGCGGCGGGCCATCGGCTGATGGACCCGCAGCCCATCGAGCAGGTGGGTTGGGGTCTGGGCCTGTCGGTGCTCAGCTCGGCGCTCAATGGCTTTTTGGCATGGCTCATGTTCCGCTCGGCGCGCGAGCACCGCTCCATCGCGCTGGAGGCCGATGCCCGCCATCTCGTGACCGACGTGTGGACCTCGGCAGGCGTGCTGGTAGGCATTGCCGGTGCAGCCGTCACGGGATGGCTGTGGCTCGATGCCCTGGCGGCGATCGCTGTGGCGCTCAATATCCTGAAAGAGGGCCTGGAGCTGGTCTGGCGCTCGTCCCAGGGCCTCATGGACTCGGCGGTGGAACCCGAGGTGCAAGCCACCATCGACGCCACGCTGCAGCAGTTCGTATTGGCGCAACCGCCCGGCGCCGTGCGGTTTGACCATGTCTCCACCCGCCGTGCTGGCCAGCGCCAGTTTGTAGACATGCACCTGCACATGCCCGCCCACTGGACCTTGGGCCACGCCGCCGAACTGCGCGGCCAGGTCGAGCGCGCGCTGATGACGGCCGTGCCCGGCTTGCGTGCCACCATCGAGCTGCTGCCCACCGATGTGGAAGCGCATTTTGACGACCCGAAGGATGAAATGAAGTGATCAGTGTCTTGCAACGTGTGCGCGAAGCGCGAGTCGACGTGGAAGGGCAGACCGTGGGCGCCATTGGCATGGGCCTGCTGGTGCTGGTGTGTGCCGAGCGCGGCGATACCGAGGTCGAGGCCGACAAGCTGCTGGCCAAGCTTCTCAAGCTGCGCATCTTTTCGGACGAGGCAGGCAAGATGAACAAAAGCGTGCAGGACGTGGCGGGAGGCCTGCTGCTGGTCAGCCAGTTCACTCTGGCGGCAGATACCACGGGCGGTAACCACCCGAGCTTCACACAGGCCGCTGCGCCCGAAGAGGGGCGGCGGTTGTTTGACTACTTGGTGGAGCGTGCCCGCGCCGCGCATCCCGTCGTGCAGACGGGCCGGTTCGCCGCCGAGATGCAGGTGCACCTGATCAATGACGGGCCGATCACCATTCCGTTGCGCATGGCACCCGCCGCTGTGGCATGAGAGTGGCCAGCTGCTGCATTCCTGCAGCGCACATACCCCTCGTGAAAGGGTGCGTGTTCGGGGCGCCGCCGGTGCGTCCTGCGCAATGTCTGTAGGCTCGGGCAACCGCTTTTCCTATCTTCTGAACCATCTGCCTGCCCAGCCGTGACTGAATCCACCACTCACCCGTCTGTCGGGCCTCTGCCGCCTCCGCGCACCTTGTGGGCCATGTACCTGTGCCTGCTGTCGGCCTTTGCGCTGAGCCAGGCTTACCGCACTGTGACCAGCATCATCGCCACGGGCCTGCAGGCAAGCTTTGGCATTTCACCGGACTCTTTGGGCGCGTTCGCAGCTTTGTTTGGCCTCTCCTTCGGCGTGGCCCAACTCCTCATGGGTATTGGTATGGACCTGCATGGCCTGCGCCGCACTGTGCTGGTGGCTTTCCCTCTGGCGGTGCTGGGGGCCGCCGTGTCGGCCATGGCGCCCAGCTACGGCTGGCTGATGTTGGGGCAACTGCTGATCGGTGTGGGCTGTTCTCCCGCGTTCCTGGCCTGCACCGTTTTCATCTCGCGCCACTTTCCCGCGCAGCGCTTTGCGTTTTTCTCGGGTGTGGGCATGGGCGTGGGCGGGTTGGGGCTGCTCTTTACCGGCACCCCGCTGGCCTGGATGGTTCAGCATTGGGGCTGGCGCACGGGCTTTGCGGTGCTGGCGGTGCTTTCGCTGCTGTCGTGGCTGCTGATTTTTCTGCGTGTGCATGAGCCCACATTGACGCTTGCATCGGAGCGCCCCCGCGAGTCATGGGCGCAGGCGGCGGGCCGATTCGGCAGCTTGTTCAAGGTGCCGCACACCTGGGGCATCCTGGTCCTGGGCATGTCCTGCTACGCGGCCTTCCTGACTTTGCGGGGTTTGTGGCTGGGACCTTTGCTGATGGGGCGCTACGGGTTTTCGCTCATCGAAAGCGGCAACGTTGCCCTGGTGCTGTCGTTGATCGCACTGTTCGTGCCTGCAGCGTTCGGTCGCATTGATCCGGGGCCTGCCCGGCGGCGGCGTTGGATCACCAACTTCTCGCTGCTCATGGGTAGCCTGTTCTTGCTGATGGCCTTTCTGCACGATGCCACCGCCAATGTGGCGCTCATCTTCCTCATGGGGCTGCTGTCTGGCTATGGCGTGCTGCAGTATGCGGACGTGCGCTCCTCGTATCCCGCTGAAATGACGGGGCGTGCGCTGTCGCTGTACACCATGTCGATGTTCCTGGGCGTGGCGCTGATGCAGTGGCTCACCGGCTTGCTGGCCGCGTGGGCGCAGCGCCATGGATATGAGCCTTATCAAGCTGTCATGATCGGCATCGCCTGCATGCTGGCCGCCGCTTCCACCGCTTTTCGCTTCTTGCCACGCTCGCCGTTGTTGCAGCGCGCCGCCGTGTAGTTCCTCAGCCGCGCAGGAAAAACAGCCCCGCCATTACCAGCCCCGTGGCCACAATCCCCCAGCGCAGCCACTGCGCCGGAATGCGCCGCGCCACCCGCGCGCCGCCGTAGCCGCCAGCGGTTGCTGCCACCATCATCATCAGCGCCTGCTGCCACAGCACCACGCCGCCAGCAGCGTAGATCGCCACGGCAATGGCGGTGAGCAGGGCCGACACCCAGTTCTTCAGGCCATTCATGGCGTGGAGGTTGGTCTGCCCCAGCAGGCCGAACAGCGCCAGCAGCAGGATGCCCAGCCCGCCGTTGAAGTAGCCGCCATAGGCCGCCACGGCCAGCACCCCCACGGTGGCTTTGGTGGTGGAGGGGTGGCCACCCGCCATGGCCTTGCGCAACTGTGGCCCGAAGGCAAACAGCGCCGTGGCCGCCAGCAGTAGCCAGGGCACCACGCGGCGGAAGGTGGCGTCGGGCGTGACCAGCAACAGCGCTGCACCCGCCGCGCCCCCGATGAGCGAGAGCACCACCAACAGGCGCATCGACAGCCCCGGCGGCGGGGCCGTGTCTTCGCGGAACCCCCATGCGCCGGCCATGTAGCCGGGCAGCAGTGCCACGGTGCCGGTGGCATTGGCCATGATTGGGGATACACCGGTAAAGACCAGGGCCGGCAGCGTCAGAAAGCTGCCGCCCCCGGCGACGGCATTGAGGGCGCCAGCGACGAAGGCGGCGGTGAGCAGCAGGGCGGTGTTAAACATGCACCGATGGTAGAAGGCGGCGCAGCGGTCATTAGTACTGGCGCGGGTGCAACAGTTTTGTCTGCGTACATCCAAGGGCCAACGTCCACATGACAGTTCGTACCGTGTGGCGTTGGCGTTCCGGCTGGAGTTGTGGTCCTTTACGCCATTGTCCACGGCGAAGCCTGAGGGCGCCGAGGGGCCGGAGGCTTCACTGGGCCGGAGGAGTCATCGCCATAGGCAGCCAACCAGCGTCAGCAGCGCGGCTGTAAAAAAGGGTGCCCCGGTACGGGAGGATCGAAAGCATGGTGGTGCCCTTCTTCTGGAGGGCGGTCAGTAAAGATACAGCGCACCGTCGAACTGGCTGTCCGCCCCGACGGCCAGCGTGTGTCCATCGGCCGACAAGGCCAGGGTCCGGCCGAAGGCAAGCGACATATTGGTGCTCACGGGCTTTACATAGGCGCGCTGGTTCCAGGTGCTGCCGTCGCGGCGGTAGATATACGCGGCGCCTGCCTGCCAGACGGTGTTGTCGGCTTGGTTGCCATTGATGCCGGTGGCGCTGCTTGCCTCTTGGGGGGCGCCGACGGCCAGTGTGTTGCCGTCAAACGATAGCGCCAGGGCATTGCCGAACACGTCCCCGGTGTCGGTATTGCTGGCTTTGATATAGGCCTGCTGGTTCCAGCCGACGCTGCCTCGCGTGTAGACGTAGGCGGCCCCGGCTCCTTGTGCAGAGTTGTCACTCTGCACCCCCTGGATGCCCGTGGCCTTGCTGGCTTCGCCCTGCGCGCCCACAGCCAGTGTTGCCCCGTCCCCTGAAAGGGCGAGGCGATAACCGAAAAAGTCGTTGGCATCGGTGTTGCTGGCCTTGACGTAAGCCTGCTGGCTCCAGACGCTGCTGCTTCGCGTGAACAGGTATACGGCCCCCGCTTTGTTCGCGGACCTGTCTGTCTGGTTGCCGTTGATGCCCGTTGCCGCACTGCGTTCGCCCAGCGCACCAACCGCCAACGTGTTCCCATCGGCTGAGAGGGCAAGGCTGGTGCCAAATTGCTGGGCGTTGGCGATGACATTGATGAACCCGGGGGTTGTCACGTATTCGGGCGTCTGCTCGGTGTTGCTTGCCTTCACATAGGCCTGCTGGTTCCAGGTGTTCGCAAAACGGCTGAATACGTAAACGGCCCCGGCGGTTGGCATCATGGAATTCGTCTGGTCGCCATGGATGCCGGTGGCGTTGCTGGATTCACCCACCGCGCTTACGGCCAGTGTGTTGCCATCTGCCGCCAGCGCAACACTCCAGCCTAACGATTGGGCCACGCCGGTGTTGCTCGGTTTCACATAGGCCTGTTGATTCCATTGGCGGTTGCTGCGGGTAAAGACATACGCCGCTCCGGAGCTGCCCGGCTTGGAGGTATCCGTCTGGTCGCCGTTGATGCCCGTGGCACCGCCACGTTCCCCAATGGAGCCCACGGCCAACGTATTGCCGTCCGCCGACAGTGCCACACTGAAGCCAAATGACGTTTGGGACGCGGTATTGCTGGCCTTGATGTAAGCCTGCTGGGTCCAGCCGCCGCCGCTGCGCACAAACACCACCACGGCGCCGGAGTCGGACGCTGCGGCGTTCGCCGGATCCCCATTGATGCCGGTGGCGCCGCTGTCGTCGCCCGTTGCCCCCACGGCCAGGGTGCTGCCGTCTGCAGAGAGGGCCACGCTGCTGCCCCATCGTGCCGATAGGCCCGTGTGGTTAGGCTGAATCTGGCCAATGGCTTTCGTGAGGTTGGGCAGTAGCGCGGCGGTAAAGGCACCGCAGCCGCTGGCATCGCAGGCGCGAACGCGGTAGATGGCATTCACCCGCTCGTGCAGCAACTGGGATGTCAGACTGTGTGCGTAAGCGGTGGTTGTAAGGGCGCCGCCGATCTGCGCCGCTGGCTGGGAGCCCGTTGCGCCATCGGGGTCCTCGAACAGTTCATACCTTGATGCGTTAGGGCTGGCATTCCAGCTGAAGTTGTAGGCCTTGACGTCATAGCCCACGGTGAAGCCCGTGGGGGGCACGGGGCCTGAGGGCGCAGGATCAGAGGGCTCGGTGCTGCCGGAGCCACCGCAGGCCGTCAAAGCCAGCGCCAGGGGCGCAGCGAGCAACAATGCGCTCAGGCGCCGGGGGATCCATGGCATGGTGGGTTTCCTGGTGGTGATGGCGCGTTGCTGCCCGGCGGAATGGTGCGTGTGGGTCTATCTGTGATCAGTACAGGTACACCGCGCCAACGCCCGCCATGCCCCCGGCGGATATGACGGGTGCCCCGCGGTTGTCGGCCTGGTTGCCCTGGATGCCCGTAGCCAGACTACCTTCACCCGTTGCTCCCACGGCCATCGTGGCCCCGTCCCCCGACAGTGCAATGCTGGCACCGAAGTGGTCCAAGGGGTCGGTGTTGCTGGCCTTCACGTACGCCTTCTGCGTCCAGGCGCTGCCGCTGCGCTGGAATATGTATGCGGCGCCTGCGGCCCCGGCCGACAGCTCAGCCTGGTTGGCGTTGAAGCCTCTTCCGCTGCCGGCTTCAGACGTCGAAGCCACGGCCAGCGTGTTGCCGTCGGCCGAAATCGCCAGGCTCGATCCGAACGCGGCATTGACCCCGGCTTTGCTGGGCTTAATGAAGGCCTGCTGACTCCAATTGGAGTTGCTGCGTGTGAACACGTAGGCGGCGCCAGCACCTATCAGAGAGCGCGGACCGGGTGCCTTGTTGATCCCGTCCGTGTCGCTGGATTCCTTGGGCGCACCCACGGCCAGGGTGTTTCCGTCGGCCGACAGGGCAACGCTGTAGCCGAAGGAGTCGAACGCGTCCGCATTGCTGGATTTCACGTAGGCTTGCTGGCTCCATTGGCCGTCGCCGTTGTGGACAAATACGTAGGCGGAGCCTGAGAAGAGGGTGCCGGAGCCGTTCTGGTCGCCGTTGATGCCGCTGGACGTGCCGTGCTCATGTCTGGACCCTACAGCCAGCGTACGCCCGTCTTCCGACAGCGCAAGGGCGCTGCCGAACTGGGTCTGTTCGGCGGTGTTGCTGGCCTTGATGTAGGCCTGCTGGGTCCAGCTAGCGGGGGTGCGGGCGAACACATACACGGCGCCAGCAAATGGCGCGGACGTGTCTTGCTGGTTGCCATTGATCCCTTTGGCATTGCTGGTGTCACCTGGCGCACTCACCGCCAGCACGCGACCATCGGCAGACAGCGCCACGCTGCTGCCGAACTGGGCGGGGTAGCGCACGCCGAAGACCCCGAGGCCAATCACGATATCGGCCTTGGCCTGCGTATTGCTGGCCTTCACGTAGGCATGCTGGCTCCATGCGCCGCTGCTGCGCGTGAAAACGTAGGCGGCACCTGCGCCGGGGGCCAGTGCATTCGTTGGGTCGCCATCAACGCCTCTGGCATTGCTGGACTCGTCGGGTGCACCCACGGCCAGCGTGTTGCCATCGGACGAGAGCGAAACGCTGGTGCCAAACCGGGCGGTGGCAAGTGGAATGCTGCCAAACAGGAGGACTTCCCGGTTGTTGCTGGCCTTGATATAGGCCTGCTGGCGCCATCTACCGGAGGCCCGCGTGAAGACATACACGGCCCCGGCGGATCGGAGGGAGTTGTCGGCCTGGTCGCCATTGATGCCAGTAGATTTGCTGCCTTCATCAGGCGCCCCGACCGCGAGGGTGCTGCCATCGGCTGACAGCGTAACGCTAGCGCCGTACAAGCCCTTGCCCTGGTCACTGTTGCTGGCTTTGAAGTAGCCGATGGCCTTGGCCAGGTCAGGCACGACGGCGCTGGTAAAGGTGCCGCAGCCGCTGGCATCGCAGGCGCGTATTCGGTAGCTGGCGTTCACACGTT
The DNA here is from genome assembly GCF_001429215.1 of Acidovorax sp. Root267. Classification (NCBI taxonomy): domain Bacteria; kingdom Pseudomonadati; phylum Pseudomonadota; class Betaproteobacteria; order Burkholderiales; family Comamonadaceae; genus Acidovorax; species Acidovorax sp. Root267. Next base: position 313,013 of record NZ_LMJC01000029.1, on the reverse strand, counting down.
CGTACAACAGTTGTGCGGCCAGGCTGTGCGCGTAACTGGTGGGGGCGATGGCTCCACCCACCTGGGCTTCGGGCAAGGGGCCGAGGCCGTCTGGGTCCTCAACCAGTTCGTAGTGTGTGGCGCCTGCCGTGGAGCCCCAGTGGAACAGGTAGCCCTTGGTGTCGTAGCTGACCGAGAAGCCGGAGGGGGCAGTTGTTTTGTCCAAAGACGCATCGCCACTGCCTCCACCACAGGCGCTGATCGCCAAAGCAGCAAAAGCACCCGTTGCACTGAACTGAAAGGCGCGCAGCAGCATGCGCCGTACCTTCACATCTGGTAAGTGCATTATTTTCAACTCCCTGAAAGTTGGAAACTTTTATACCATCTGGTAAAGGAGCAGAAGAATTGATACCTTTTGTTTCCGGGGGCGCTTTGGTCTGGGTTCCAAAGACTGGGGCTGAGTGCCCCCCGTAACAGAGGAGCTATGGACCAGTGGCGTAAGGGTCTGCAAACCCCAGTTCGCCCAGGATGTCCGTTTCGTAGGACTCCATTGCCTGCGCATCTTCTTCACTGGTCTCGTGGTCCCAGCCCTGGGCATGCAGCGTGCCATGCACCAGCATGTGGGCGTAGTGCTCTTCCAGGCTTTTGTTCTGCTCTTTGGCCTCGCGCTCGATCACCGGGGCGCACAGCACCAGGTCGGCAGTCACCACGGGTTCCTGCGTGTAGTCGAAGGTGAGCACGTTGGTGGCGTAGTCCTTCTTGCGGTACTCGCGGTTGAGCTGCTGGCCTTCTTCGGTGCCCACGATGCGTACGGTGATCTCGGCATCGGTGGCCAGCGCGTGGCGAATCCAGCGGGTGACCTTGTGGCGTGGCAGCACGGCGCGGTGCGCGGCCGCACCGTCAAACGTGCCGAACTGCAGCGACAGGGAGAGTTGGTTCAAAGACATTTTTGCTTTTTTGCCGCCAGCGCTTGATGGATAAGCGCTGACAGCTATAAAAATGATAGTTTTAGTCCCGGCTGCGAGAAGCCGGGGCGCGGCGCGGCGCGTCGTAGGCATCCACAATGCGCGCGACCAGCGGGTGGCGCACTACGTCAGCCGTGGTGAAGCGGGTCACGGAGATGCCTTTGACCCGCTTGAGCACCCGCTCGGCATCGATTAGGCCACTCATCGACCCCTTGGGCAGGTCGATCTGGCTCACATCCCCTGTGACGACCGCCTTGGCGCCAAAGCCGATGCGTGTGAGGAACATCTTCATCTGCTCGGGCGTGGTGTTTTGCGCCTCGTCCAGGATCACGAAGGCATTGTTCAGCGTGCGCCCGCGCATGAACGCCAGCGGTGCGATTTCCAGGGCATTGCGCTCGAAGGCCTTCTGCACCTTGTCGTAGCCCATCAGCTCGTACAACGCGTCGTACAGCGGGCGCAAATACGGGTCCACCTTCTGCGCCAGGTCGCCGGGAAGGAAACCCAGGCGTTCGCCCGCCTCGACTGCCGGGCGGGTCAGCACGATGCGCTGCACGGCGCTGCGCTCCAGGGCATCCACGGCACAGGCCACGGCGAGATAGGTCTTGCCGGTGCCGGCAGGGCCGATGCCGAAGGTGATGTCGTGGCTGGCGATGTTTTCCAGGTACAGGTTCTGCGTGGGTGTGCGGCCCCGCAGGTCGGCCCGGCGGGTGTTGAGCACGATGGCGCCCTCGGGCGCCTCCACCAGCGCGGTGTCGCCCGCCAGCATGAGCTGCAGGTAGTCTTCCGTGACGGGGCGCTCGGCCATCTCGTACAACGCTTGTAGCAACTCCATGGCCTGGGTCGCCTTGGCTTTGGGGCCGTCCACTTTGAACTGCTCATGCCGGTGCGCAATGCTCACCTGCAGGGCCACTTCGATGGTGCGCAGGTGTGCGTCGGCCGGGCCGCACAGGTGGGTGAGCCGGGTGTTGTTGTGGGGGGTGAAGGTGTGGCGCAGGATCACGCGGATAATTCCCGTTGGATCGCCGCAGTGCGCGGCAAAGGACATCAATGATAGGCAAATTGACCGGCACCCTGCTGGAGAAGAATCCCCCCGAGGTGCTGCTGGACTGCCATGGCGTGGGCTATGAGGTGAATGTGCCCATGAGCACGTTCTACAACCTGCCCGCCGTGGGCGAGCGGGTGAGCCTGCTCACCCAGTTCATTGTGCGGGAGGACGCGCAGCTGCTGTATGGCTTTGCCACGGCGCCCGAGCGCCAGGCATTCCGCGAGCTGATCAAAATATCGGGTGTCGGGCCGCGCACGGCGCTGTCCATCCTGTCGGGCATGGGGGTGGCCGATCTGGCACAGGCCATCACGCTGCAGGAGGCGGGCCGCCTGGTCAAGGTGCCGGGCATCGGCAAGAAAACGGCTGAGCGGCTGTTGCTGGAACTCAAGGGCAAGCTGGGCGCAGACATGGGCGCTGCCCACGGCCCCGCCGCCAGCGATGCGCAGGCCGACATTCTGCAGGCACTGTTGGCTTTGGGCTACAACGACAAGGAGGCCGCTGCGGCCCTCAAGGCCTTGCCCTCAGAGGTGGGCGTGAGCGATGGCATCAAATTGGCACTGAAGGCGTTGGCCAAGTAAGGCGTACGCGGGTTTGTTGCGGCAGTTGTTTTCGTGTTCAATGGCGGTTTTGACCGGAGTGGGGGAAAGAAATGAAATTTAGAGTGATGTTGCGCATGGGTGTCGCCTGGAGTGCGGCGATTGCTTTGCTGGCGGGGTGCGGCGGAGGCGGGACAGAAGGAAGCGCGCAGAAAGCCGCCTCTGTGCTGATGGTGGATGGCTGGGTGCAGCCCGCCAGCGTGGACCAGGGCGTGTCGAACGTCAAGTCCCGCAGCGCGCTCGTCGCGGCGCCCACGCCTTCGAAGGTGAGTCTGGGTGCCTTGGAAGAGTCCAAGACCGCATCGCTTGGCGGTGGCATTGGGCCACGCCAGGTGGGGATGGCGCGCGATGTGGCGGCCACACGTACTGTGGAGCAGACACTGCAACAGTTGCAGTGGAAGCCGACCCCCAGCGGCGGCCAGGTGGCTGCCATCAGTTTTTCTGCCGAAGGGGCGCATGGGTTGCGCCTGGGCGTGGTGGCCCGCGCGCTGCCCCCGGGGGCCGTGCTGCGTGTCTACAGCCAGGCGGATACGACCACGGTGTTCCAGATTTCCGGCCAGGAAGTGCTGCAGCGCATTCAGCGCAATGCGCAGGCTGGCGACACCACCCTGGACGGTCAGACCTGGTGGACGCCAGACGTGGGGTCGAACGAGGCCACGCTGGAGCTGGAGCTGCCTGCGGGTGCTAACCCCGGCACGGTAGACCTTTCGGTGCCGCGCGTCTCGCACATCTTCGAGAACCTGTCTATTCCCACCGAGGAAGAGCTTTCCACCAAGATCAACGAATCGGCATCCTGCCACTTGGACGCCAGCTGCTACGAAGCCTACGCGAACCAGCGCAATGCCGTGGCCCGCATGATCTTCACGTCCGGAGCCAACTCCTTTCTTTGCACCGGCACACTGCTCAATGACAGCCAGTCGTCGGGCACGCCGTATTTTCTGACGGCCAACCATTGCATTTCCAAGCAGGCCGAAGCCTCCTCGCTGCAGACCGACTGGTTCTACCGCGCCCCTGTGTGCAACAGCCGCACCCTGTCGAGCACGACCACCAAGCGCGTCAACGGTGCCTCGCTGCTCTACGCTTCGGCGGGTACGGACACGTCGTTCCTGCGTCTCAACGACACCCCTCCATCGGGCGCCGTCTTCGCCGGCTGGGATGCCGGCACCCAGGCACTGAGCTCGTCGGTGGTGGGCCTGCACCATCCCCGGGGCGATTTGCTCAAGGTGAGCCTGGGCTCGTTGACGAGTCTGACTTCCTGCACGGCCACCAGTGGCACCGAGTTCCAGTGCAGCGGTTCGTCGGGTAATTTTTACCGAGTGAGCTGGAGCGAGGGCACCACCGAAGGCGGCAGCAGTGGCTCCGCCTTGTTCAGGGATGGCACATATGTGATCGGTACGCTCTACGGCGGCAGCTCCAGCTGCTCGGCGATTGCATCCCCCGATTTCTATGGCCGCTTTGATGTGGCTTTCAACGCAGCACTCAAGAACTGGCTGTCGTCCGCCACGCCGCCCTCCGGCCCCACGGGCCGGGTGCCTGTCTATCGCTTCTACAACATTGCTGGCCTGGAACATTTCTATACCAGCAACGTGGGCGAGCGGGATCTCCTGATCAATCAGTTTGCATCGAACTTCGTCTATGAAGGCGCGATCTTCTACGCGTACCCCATTGAGGGCTCTAACCTGTTCCCGGTGTATCGACTGGTGGATCTGGCACGCAAGATGCATCTCTATACGGCCAGCCCAGTGGAGCGCGATGCGATGCGCCAGACGTTCCCATCCGTGGCTCTGGAAGGTACGGCATGGTGGGGGCAGGCTGCGCCGGGCAATGGAGCCATGCCCGTCTACCGCTACCTCAACCGCAATACGGGAACCTACTTCTATACAACCAGTGCGGCAGAGCGCAACTACATCAATGCCAATCTGGGCCAGCAGTATCTTGAGCAAGGCATTGGCTTTTATGTCTGGGCGGACAAATAACGGGGCTGCATGACCATCCAGACCGACGACTTCGCCCCCGCCCCCGCCAAACGCGTCATCTCCGCCGTGCCCGCATCGCCCCAGGAGGAGGCGATCGAGCGCGCGCTGCGCCCCAAACTGCTGCAGGAGTACGTGGGCCAGGTGAAGGCGCGCGAGCAGCTGGAGATATTCATTGGCGCGGCACGCAAACGGGGCGAGGCGCTGGACCATGTGCTGCTGTTTGGCCCGCCCGGCCTGGGAAAGACCACGCTCAGTCACATCATTGCGGCTGAGCTGGGGGTCAACCTGCGCCAGACCAGTGGCCCTGTGCTCGAAAAGCCCAAGGATCTGGCGGCGCTGCTGACCAACCTCGAAAAGAACGATGTTCTTTTCATTGACGAGATCCACCGCCTGTCGCCTGTGGTGGAGGAAATCCTCTACCCCGCGCTGGAGGACTACCAGATCGACATCATGATTGGCGAAGGGCCGGCTGCGCGCAGCATCAAGCTCGACCTGCAGCCCTTTACTCTGGTGGGTGCCACCACGCGCGCCGGCATGCTGACCAACCCGCTGCGCGACCGTTTCGGCATCGTGGCGCGGCTGGAGTTCTACACTTCCGAAGAGCTGGCGCGCATCGTCAAGCGAAGCGCCGGTTTGCTCAACGCACCCATGGACGATGAAGGCGGCTTCGAGATCGCCCGCCGCTCACGCGGCACGCCGCGCATTGCCAACCGGCTGCTGCGCCGCGTGCGCGACTATGCCGAGGTCAAGGGAGACGGCCGCATCACCAAAACCATCGCCGACAAGGCGCTCGCCATGCTGGACGTGGACCCGCAGGGCTTTGACGTGATGGACCGCAAGCTGCTCGAAGCCGTGATCCACCGCTTTGACGGCGGCCCCGTGGGGCTGGACAACATCGCTGCCAGCATCGGCGAAGAGGCCGGCACCATTGAGGACGTGATCGAGCCCTATCTCATCCAGCAGGGCTTTTTGCAGCGGACCCCGCGTGGGCGCATCGCCACGCTGGCGGCGTTCCGGCACCTGGGCGTGACGCCGCCCAGCGCCGGAGCGCCAGGGCTTTTCGGGGCCTGAGAACCCTTTCTCCACGCCCGTTGCCGCTCAGGCCACGCAGCACCGCCATGGCCCCACCGCGCAAACCGTCCAAGAAGAACGACCGCCGCCGCCAGCTGCGCGCCGAGGCCCGCGCACGCGCCGCGCGCGGCGGGGCCGGGTCGGACGGGCGCGTGACCGTGCCCGAGCAACAGTTCCTGCGGTCCTGTGCCGTGGCCTTGCTGGCGGGCACGGTGGCCTTCCATGCGCTGGGCGCGCTCGTCTATGGCCAGCTCTCGGTGTTTGTGTTGGAAGGCTTTGCCGACCTGCGCGGCCGCGTGGCCGTGTGCGGCGCGATCGCCGAAGCCGCGTTGGCGGCGGGCCTGGCATCGCACCTGATCGGCGGCCACAGGCAGGGCGGGGCGACCACCGCGTGGGCGCACCGCCTGTTGGTGGGCCGCGCCAGTGCGTACATCCTGTTCGCCGTGCTGGTGCCGGTGACATTCGTGCTGGCCATGGTGGACCGACCGCGCTTCTCCATGGACCTGCCCCCACAGCGCTGGCCGGGGCTGGCGGCCCCATCGGAATGGCTGCTGACGCCCTTGCCCTGGGCCTGGCACTGGCTGCTGCCGGTGGCCAGCGACCGGATTCAGGGTTTGTCGGTGGCCGCTGCGGTGCTGGCGGGCTGTCTGGGCGTGTGGTGTACGGCGGGCAGCACCAAGCGCTGGCGCACCGGGTATGCGTTCTATGGCCTGGCGTGCGTGCTGACCGGGTTCTGGGCCCTGGGCGGCGCCCTGTACCACTACACCGCAGGGCGGGGCTTGATCGCGGTGCAGGAACCACTCATGGTCGCCCTGCTGAAGGCGCGGCCCGGCTGGTACAACGCCGACACGCTACTGTGGCTGCTCAGCGGGGGATTTTTCACCCTGGCGGGCGTTCTGTTCATTGCGGGTGCGGTGTATGTTCCGTCCGCAGCGCTGGCCCGCACGTGGTCACATTAGCCACGGCAGAAACAGGCGCAACGACCGGCAGGCCATCAGGCGCCGTTGCCGCCTTCAGCACCCCCGCCACGATGCAGGCCTGCGCCGCGTAGTAGGTGCCCAACACCCACACCTGCGACCACGGCAGGGGCGACACGAAGCGGTGCGTGGCCAGCAGCGAGTCGCTGAGCATGAAGAACGCCGCCCCCACCGCCACCAGCACCGCCGCCCTGTCGCGCAGCACGCTGGCCCGCCCGATGGCCTGCGCGGCCATCAGCGCAATCACCAGCACATAGGCTGCCACCGGCCCTCGCAGCGCGGCCGGCAGGCCGCCCGTCCACAAGAAGGCGTACATCGCCACGCCCACACCCAGCGTCGCCGCCAGCGCCCCGCGGTGCGGAAACCACCGCTGGCCGGTCTTGAACAGTGCCACGTAGAACAAGTGGGCGATCAAGAAACTCACGAGCCCCGGGATGAAGAACCCCTCGACCATCAAAAACACATCCCCCGCCAACGACCCCACCAGCGCGGCGCCCAGCAGCACCCAGGTTTTGGAGTCAAATCGGAATCTACCGCTCAACTGATAAGCGCTAGCAGCTACCAAAATAATAGCAATCACCATGGTGAGCGGCTTGAACACCCAGTGCCACTGCACAAACCCCAGCGCACTGGTGGCAGTGGCCAGCGCGCCGCTTTGCAGCACCAGCGCCATCAGCATGCCGATACGCCCCTGCATCACCGCACCCAGCGCCCACTGCGCAACCAGCAGCGTGGCAAACCACACCGCGTTCTCGGCCAGCGGCGCGCTATCGGCCCGCCACAAAAAGGCCGCCACACCCGCGAGCATCAGCGCGAACTGCACCAGCGCAAACCACTGCACCGCGCGCGACATCGGCGGGTGGTAGGGCACCATCTGCGCCATGCTGAACGCGGGCTTCGGAAAGCGCGCTGCCACATCGGCCGGCCGCCAGCCCGGGGGCTTGATCCACACCCGGAGCTTGTCGGCCCAGCTGCGCGCATGCCAGCTGTCGTGCGCCAGGCCCGCGTACACCTGGGCGTTGGCCCACAGCGGGTCCCAGCTGTTGAGCAGGCCGCGCGTGCCGTACACGCAGCGGTCCTGGTCGTCTTCTTCCTTGAAGGTGCCGAACATCCGGTCCCACACGATCAGGATGCCGCCGTAGTTCTTGTCCAGATATGCGTCGTTCACGGCATGGTGCGCGCGGTGGTTGCTGGGGCTGCAGAACCAGCGGTCGAACCAGCCGAGCTTGCCCACCTGCTCGGTGTGCACCCAGAACTGGTAGAGCAGGTCGACCAGGGCGACCACCGCAAACACCAGCGGCGGCACGCCCGCCAGCGCCATGGGCACGTAGAACACCCAGCCCAGCAGCGCGCCCGAGCTGGTCTGGCGCAGCGCGGTGGACAGGTTGTAGTCCTGGCTCTGGTGGTGCACCGCATGCGCCGCCCACAGCACCGCCGACTCGTGCCCCATGCGGTGCAGCCAGTAGTAGCAAAAGTCGTAGAACACCAGCGCCAGCAGCCAACCCGGCAGGCTGGTCCAGAACGCATCGCTGCGCCACAGTGCCACGTGTTCGAACAACGCGGTGTAGATGCCGATGCGCAACAGCCGCGTGAACACCGCGCTCGTCTGGCTCAGCATCCCCAGGCTGATGCTGCTGACCGCGTCGGCCAGGCGGTAGGTGTTGCGCCGACGCCGGTAGCCGACCGCCAGCTCGATGGCGATCAGGACGAAGAAGACGGGCGTGGCAAGGACGATGATCTGGCTGGGGCTCATGGCGGCGAGACAAAGAGTTCGCCGATTCTTGCCCCGATCAGGTCAGCGCGCCTCTGGCATCAACCCTGATGATGCGCTCCACCGTGCCCAGGGCCAGCCCCCCGCGCACTCCGATGAGGAAGTCGTGCAGGTTCACCGTGGGGTCGCAGTGGCCGGGAATGAGCCAAAGCATGCGGCCCAGGGTGGGCAGGCGGGCCTTGGGGCCGTCGGCGTAGATCAGGCCGTGTTCGTCGCCGCCGTTGGCAAAGCGCAGGGCGCGGTCAGCCGGCAGCAGGGCCACGGTTGGCAGGCCGGAGTCGATGGCGTGGCTTTTGTGGCCCGCGTCGCACACGGCATGGCTCTCGCGCACCGACACCACCTGGGTCTTGACGAACAGCGCGTGTTCAAAGGCAGGTTGCGCCGGTTCGCGTTCGTTGCGTGCGTAATCCGCGTCCATGAACAAAAACGAGCCTGCCTGCAACTCGCCAAAGATGCCGCTGGCGGCCTCGTGCACCAGCGTGCCGGTGCCCGAGCCTGTGATCAGCGGCACGGGCACCCCCGCCGCCTCGATCAGCTGCCGCGTGTGGCTGGCCGCACGCACGACCTGCGCGATGGCTTCCTTGCGGCCCACGGTGCTGGCCATGTGCTGCGCGCGGCCATGGTAGGCCTGGATCCCCGCAAACCGCAGGCGGGGGCTGCGCGCCACGGCCTGCGCCAGTGGAACTGCGGCCTCGCTGGGAGGCACGCCGCAGCGGCCCTGGCCCACGTCGATCTCCACCAGCACATCGATGCCGGCATCGCTGCCGGTTTGCGCCATCGCCTCGGCCAGACGCTCGATGCCCTCCGCGTGGTCCACGGCCACGCCCAGGCGCCCGCCGCGTGCCGCGAGCTGGGCAGCCAGCCGGGCCACGCGGTGCAGCTTGGGCATGGCGATGACCTGGTTGGTGATGGTGATGTCATCCACCCCGCCGGCCGCCAGTGCCTCGGCCTCGGAGACCTTCTGCACACACACGCCCTGGGCGCCAGAGCGCTGTTGCAGCAGCGCGAGTTCGGCGCTTTTGTGCAGTTTGGCGTGGGGGCGCCAGCGCACCTGGTGCTTGCGCGCAAATTCGGCCATGCGCTGGATGTTGCGGTCCATGGCGTCCAGGTCCACCACGAGGGCCGGGGTGTCGATCAGGTCCACACGTTGGCCGATGCAGGCCTGGAGTGCTTCAGGAATGGGTTTCATCGCGGAGGGCGTTGTTGTCAAGGTGCTGGGTGTCAGCCCAGCCGACCAGGGTCAGGCCGTCGGGTGTCCACAGCAGGCGGTTGATGGCGGCGTTGGAGAGTTGCCAGGTGCGCGGCGCCTGGATGTCCTGGCGCGTGGCCAGGCGGTACAGCACGTCGAGCACGCCGCCGTGCGCCACCATTACCACCTGCTCGCCCACATGCTGCTGCGCCAGGGCGGTCACCGTGTGTTCGATGCGCTCGCGCAGTGTGACGAGTGACTCTCCACCTTCGGGCGTGTAGTGCGGATCGCGCTTGCGCCAGCGCAGCGCGTCTTCGGGCAGTTCGGCTTCGATCTCGGCAAACGTGCGGCCTTGAAAGTGGCCAAAACTGCGCTCGCGCAGGCCGGTATTGGTCACCAAAGGCGCGCCCGTGGTGCGGGCCACGGCCTGGGCCGTGGCGTGCGCGCGTTGCAGGTCGCTGGTGTAGATGGCGGCAATCGGCTCACCCGCCAGGGCCTGTGCCACCTGATTGGCCTGCCACAGGCCGGTGTTGTTGAGCGGGATGTCCAGGTGGCCCTGGATGCGGGTGTCCACGTTCCAGGCGGTTTCGCCGTGGCGGATGGCAACGATGCGGGTGGCGTGCATGCAGGTGATGAAAAGGGGAGTGGGGCGATGTCAGGGAGCGGCATGCACCAGCGGCAGGCGCACTTGCCGGGGCCCCTGGGGCGGCTTCGGGAAGCCATTGAGCGCGGCGTCGAACAGCACGCCGTAGACGGCCGGGTCGCTCACCCACACATCCTCGTGCACGGCAGAGGTTTCGTAGACCACGGCCTGGGTGCTGGCGTCGCGCATCACGATGCTGACCGCGCGGCGGTGCAGGGGCGTGGGCTCGCCAAAACGCCACATTCCATGCACGCCCCAGCCCCGGCCCGCCCAGCCGCCAAAGCCCCAGGGGCCCGGGCCGTATGCGCCGTATGGCCGGAAGGGGTCATTGCGTGGCACGGCATCGGCCTGGACGCCCAGTTGGACCAGCAGGCGGGGCGCGGCATCGTCGCGCTGCAGGCCGGCGCGTGCCATCGACTGTTCTGCCAGCGTGGCGATGGCGTCAAACGAGGGGGTCTGCTGCGATGGCAGGCGTTCTATGCGGTAGGTGGCTGGCGCGGGCACGGCAGTCAGTGTCGAGAAGCTTTGCACCTGGCCGTCCACCAGGCGCGTGGTGCTGCAGCCCGCGAGCAGGGCTGCGGCAAGGCCCAACAAAAGGACGGGAATCCATCGGCGTTGCGTCATGGTCAGAGGCTCCAGAAAAAGAGATCTCTGTGAGAGTGCCGAAGCCCGTCAGGGTTCACGACAGCTGCACCACCTGTACGCCCGGCAGCGATGGCGAAGGCGCCACGAACTCTTCCTTGTCAAACGCCTTGTCGCCGTCTTCGCTGGCGATGCCCGTGGCCTTGGCGCTCTTGAAGTCGTACAGGCTGCCGTCCAGCAGGTGCGAGGGCACCACGTTCTGCAGCGCGTTGAACATGTTCTCCACGCGGCCCGGGAAGCGCTTTTCCCACTCGCGCAGCATCTCGCCCACCTGCTTGCGCTGCAGGTTCTCCTGGCTGCCACACAGGTTGCAGGGAATGATGGGGAAGTTGCGGTGTGCAGCCCAGCGGGTGGTGTCCTTCTCGGCCACGTAGGCCAGCGGGCGGATCACCACATGCTTGCCGTCGTCGCTCACCAGTTTGGGTGGCATGCTCTTCATCTTGCCGCCAAAGAACATGTTGAGCAGCAAGGTCTGCAGGATGTCGTCGCGGTGGTGGCCCAGCGCAATCTTGGTGCAGCCCAGCTCGTCGGCCACGCGGTACAGAATGCCCCGGCGCAGGCGGCTGCACAGGCTGCAGGTGGTCTTGCCCTCGGGGATCAGCTTCTTGACGATGCTGTAGGTGTCCTCGTTCTCGATGTGGAAGGGCACACCGGTGCTGGCCAGGTATTCGGGCAGCACATGCTCGGGGAAACCGGGTTGCTTCTGGTCCAGGTTCACCGCCACCAGATCGAAGTGGATGGGGGCGCGGGCCTTGAGCTTGAGCAGGATGTCGAGCAGCGCGTAGCTGTCCTTGCCGCCCGACATGCACACCATGACCTTGTCGCCTTCTTCAATCATGTTGAAGTCGACGATGGCCTTGCCAACCTCGCGGCACAGGCGTTTTTCGAGCTTGTGGGTTTCGCGCTCGATCTTCATGCGGGCGGCGCCGCTCGCTGCGGCTTCTGCAGGCTCATCGGCCCAGCCGGAGGAAGGTGCGGAGGTGGGGGCTTCGTTCAATACTGCGCTCATGGGGTCACCACTGTCCTGTCTCGATGCGAATGGCCACTTCGCAGTCGTCAAAAATTTCGAGTTTGGCAATCTTCACCCGCACGCCCAGCACGCCGGGCAGCTGCATCAGGCGGTTGGCCAGCTTGCCGATCAGGCTCTCCAGAAGGTTCACATGCTCGGCGGTGCATTCGTCAATGATGATCTGGCGCACACGCCGGTAGTCCAGCACATGGCCGATGTCGTCGTCGCGCGGGGCCAGCGGCTGCACGCCCAGGCTCAGTTCGGCATCGACCTGAATGGGCTGCGGCGCGGTTTTTTCGTGGTCGAGGATGCCCAGGTTGGCGTCAAAGCGCAAACCGGTGAGCGTGAGGATCTGGGTGCCTGCAGCGGGGGTCATGAATAGGTCCTGGATTGAGTGAACGTGTGTGCGTGCGCTCACATCAACGAGAAATCGCGGTCAAACTTCATCAGGTGCTGGCCGCCATCCACCAGCAGCGTGGTGCCGGTGATGGACCGATTTTCCAGCGCAAACTTCACGGTGGCGGCCACATCCTCGGCGGTGGACGAGCGGCCCAGCGGGGAGAGGGCGTGCAGCTGGGCAAACTTGTCGTCGCTGAGCATGTGGCTGGTCAGCGTGAGGCCGGGCGCCACGCCCACCACACGCACCCGCGGCGCCAGGGCCAGGGCCAGCATGGTGCCAGCGGCTTCGAGCGCGGCCTTGGAGAGCGTGTAGCTCACAAAATCGGGGTTCTGGTTCCAGAGCTTCTGGTCCAGCAGGTTGACCACGGCGCCTTGCGCATCGGCCTCGCCCGCTGTGGCGCGGTCGGCCACATGCTGGTGCAGGGCCTGGGCCAGCAGCACGGGGGCGGCGGTGTTGCTGCGCAGGTGCTTTTCGAGCGCGGCAAAACCAAAGGTGGCGGCGTTGTCGTGCTCAAACAGCGAAGCGCTGTTGACCACCGCATCCACACGGCCAAAGTGCGCCACCACGCGGGGCAACAGTCCACGCACGGCAGCTTCGTCGTCAAAATCAGCATCAAAATGGGCGCTGGCGCCTGTCATTCGTGCGCAAGCAGCTACGGTATCGATAGCATCCTGCTGCGATGAGCGATAGTGCACCGCCACCTGCCAGCCGCCCGCGGCCAGGGCCAGCGCAATGCTGCGGCCCAGGCGCTTGGCGGCGCCTGTGACCAGAACGGTGCGTGGATGGGAGGGGGCAGACATGTGGGGTGGGAGACAATGCGGGCCGTGACCCAAAGACCCGACAGTTTAACGACCGCCCTGCACCAGCACATTGCCCAGGCCATTGCCGCCGAGGGCGGATGGCTGGGTTTTGACCGCTTCATGGCCTTGGCCCTGTACACGCCCGGCCTCGGCTACTACGCCAACGATTCCACCAAATTCGGCGCCATGCCCGAGTCTGGCAGCGACTTTGTGACCGCACCTGAGATGACACCGTTGTTCGGCCAGACGCTGGCCGTGCAGGTGGGCGAGGCCCTGGCGCACACCGGTACCAATGAGGTGTGGGAGTTTGGTGCGGGCTCGGGCGCGCTGGCGCTGCAACTGCTGGACGCCCTGGGCGACCAGGTGCAGCGCTACACCATCGTCGATCTGTCGGGCAGCCTGCGCGCGCGCCAGCAGGCCAAGCTGGTGGCGCATGCCCACAAGCTGCGCTGGGTGGACGCACTGCCCGAAAAATTTAGCGGTGTGGTGGTGGGCAACGAAGTGCTCGACGCGATGCCCGTGCAACTGCTCGCGCGCCACGGTGGTCAGCAGGGCGGCGTGTGGCATGAGCGTGGCGTGGTGGTGGATGGCGACGGCCGCTTTGCCTGGGCCGACCGCCCCACCGGCCTGCGTCCGTCCGTGGACATCGAAGGCCCGCAGGACTACCTGACCGAGATCCACGCCCAGGGCGAGGGCTTCATCCGCACGCTGGCCGACCGGCTCACGCGTGGCGCGGCCTTTTTGCTGGACTACGGTTTTGGCGAAAGCGAGTACTACCACCCCCAGCGCCACATGGGCACCGTGATGTGCCACCAGGGCCACCTGGCTGACGGCGACCCGCTGGTGGCGGTGGGCTTGAAGGACATCACGGCCCACGTCAACTTCACCGCCATGGCGCTGGCCGCGCAGGATGCGGGGCTGCAGGTGCTGGGCTACACCACGCAGGCGCACTTTCTCATCAACTGCGGTTTGCTATCAAAAATGGAGCTGCTTCCGCAAGCACAGCGGGCGACAGCGGCCAAATTGATCATGGAACATGAAATGGGCGAGCTTTTCAAGGTGCTGGCCCTGGGCGCGGGCGAGGCGTGGGAACCTGTGGGGTTTGTGCACGGGGACCGGTCGCACCGGCTGTAGCCGCCAGGCGTGCGCCACGCCGCGTTGTCCTGCCATATCTGTTCGGCGCATAAGGGTCTGCGAGAAACTTCGTTGGTGGACAGCGGGGTGCTGCCTACGCTCGGTGGCTTCTTGCTTCCACGGCCGGTGCTCCACCGGCGTCCGCCATGCGCGCTTTGTTCCGCCCCCTCCTGCCGCTGTGCCTGCTGGCCAGCACCGTGGTTTTCACATCGGCCTACGCCGATGGCTACCCCAACAAACCCATCCGCGTGCTGGTGCACAACACGCCGGGCAGTGCCCTCGATGTGGTGACGCGGCGTGTGGGCGCCCGCCTGGCAGAAAACCTCGGCCAGCCGGTGGTGGTGGACAACCGCGCTGGTGCGGGCGGCGTGATTGCCGTGGATGCCGTGGCCAAGGCGGCACCCGACGGCTACACCCTCCTCGCGGGGGCCGATGGCCCCATCACCATCCTGCCCACGCTCTCGGCCAGCCTGCCCTACGACCCCCGACGTGATCTCGTGCCCGTGGTGTCCCTGGGCGAGACGGACTTTTTGCTGGTGGCCCACCCCAAAACAGGCTTCAAAACCGTGGCCGACCTGGTACGCGCCGCCAAGGCCCGCCCGGGCCAGTACAACTACGCCTCTGCGGGCAACGGCAGCCCCCAGCACTTTGCGGCCGAGCTGCTCAAGCAGCAGGCCGGCATTTACGTCACCCACATTCCCTACCGCGGTGGCCCGGTGGGCCTGGCCGACGTGGTGGCGGGGCAGGTGGACGTGATGTTCATCGCCGTGGGCCCCGCGCTGGCGCATGTGCAGGCGGGGCGCCTGGTGGCCCTGGCCAGCGGCGGGGAGGCCCGCCACCCGCTGCTGCCGGCCGTGCCGACCCTGGAGGAAACCTACCCCGGCCTGCGCGCTGGAACCTGGTTCGGGCTGTTTGCACCTGCGGCCACGCCGCCGGCCGTGCTGGAAGCCATGGGCGCCGAGGTGGCCCGTGTGCTGGCCGAGCCCAAGGTGCGCAGCGACTTGGCCGCACAGGGCATCCGGGCCACCGGCTACCCGCAGGGCCGCTTCACGGCGTTTGTGGGCCAGGAGACCCGCAAATACGCCGCGCTGGTCAAGTCCGCCGGCATCCGGGTGGAGTAACTGGCATGAGTGCATTGCTTCCTGTCCACCCCTTTCCTGCCCTGCAGCACGACCCCGCGATCCCCGCCGCCGGGTTGCACCATGCGCCCGCTGGCCTGTACGCCCACAGCAAGGCGCAGCCGTTCATCGGCCGCGTCACCTGCAACACCACGGCCGTCGAGGCGGGCAGCTGGCAGGAAATCATCCTGGACTTCGAGGTCGGCGCCTCCGGCGTGGCCGACGGTGCCTGCGTCAAGGCAACGTTCAAGTTCTATTCGGACTGGGCGCTGTTCCAGACCAGCGACCCCACCGGCGCCAACTTCATCAGTGCCGAGTACCAGGCCGGCCCGCTGCTGCCGGGCCAGAGCCCCGCGTCGGTGCAGTCGCTGGCCGTGCGCTTCGACCAGAAAGGCCACGAGCGCCCGTACCAAAAGGCCGTGATCGTGGACGTGGTGGACGGCTACCTCAACGCCGGCGACCACATCATCATCCGCCTGGGCGACCGGCGCCGGGGTGGGCCCGGAACGCGGGTGCAGACCTTTGTGGAAGACGCTTTCCATGTGCGTTTCTACGTGGACCCGCTGGGCACCTCGCGGTTTGTGGCGGTGCCCGACGACGTGGTGCTGCGGGTGGCGCACGGGCCCGCCTCGCAGCTCTTTTTGAACGCGCCGCGCTACGCCCAGCCTGGCCAGCCGCTGCCGCTGCGCGTGTCGGCACTCGACCGCTGGGGCAACATCGTGCGCGACTGGCCGCAGCCCCTGCAGGTGCGGGTGCTGCAGGCCGGCGCACTGGTGCAGGAGGCGCCGCTCGCCTTTGCCGCCGACGGCTGGGCCAGCACCGGGCTGGCGGGCGAGCAGGCCCTGCGCCTGCTCGAGGGGCGCTACGAGATCGAGGCGCACCTGCCCGGCGCTCCCCAGGTGCCGCCCGCGCGGTTTGCGGTGGATGTGGCTGCCACTTTCCCCACCGCCCGGCCTTTTTATGCCGACCTGCACGTGCATGCCCACGACACCGTGGGCACCAACAGCCCGGGCTACAACGCCGCCTACGCCCGCGAGATCGGCGGCGTGGATATCTTTGGCTACACGGCCAACGATTTTCAGATCACCGACCACAACTGGCGCGTGGGCCTGGAGGCCGTGCAGGCCGCCAACGTGCCCGGCGAGTTCGTGGCCTATGCGGTGCAGGAATGGTGCGGCAGCTCCACGGCCGGGGGCGACCACAACGTGGTGTTCCTGGGCGATGCCACGCCCGGCTTTCCGCACAACGAGCGCGGCGAACACAACCGCACCTTTGTGTGGAACGAGGACATGAAGGGCACGGGCGTGAGCCTGGGGCGCTGGCCGGTGCAGGAGCTGTGGGCCGCGTACGCGGACGATGTCGAAAACCACCTCGTCATGCCCCATGTGGGCGGGCGCCGCTACATCCCCGACTGGCACCACCCGGGCCTCGAACGCCTGGTGGAGATCGCCTCTACCTGGGGACATTTCGGCTGGCTCTACCAGGACGTGATCCGGCGCGGCTACCAGCTGGGCGTGGCCGCCAGCAGCGACGAACACAGGGGGCGCCCCGGTGGCGGCGCCCCGGGGGTGCAGGTGTTTGGCGTGCATGGTGGGCTCACCGGCGTATTGGCCGACCAGCTCGACCGCGCCAGCGTGGGCCGCGCCCTGCGCGCGCGCCACACGTGGGCCACCACGGGCGAGCACGCTGCAGTCATCACCCGCGTGGGGCCGCACCGCCAGGGCGATGCGTTCGACTGGCAAGGCGAGGCCCCGGTGAAATACCAGTTTCTGGGCCAGAGCGGCTGGGAATACCTGGCCGCCTACGACCACACGGGCCGCATCTGGGAGCGCGACCTGCACCGCGAGCTGGGCTACTCGGAGCGGCGCATCCGCCTGCGCTGGGGCGGCGCGCGCATCCCTGATCGCTACCGCTGGGCCGCGTGGCAGGGGCGCATCCAGGTGCTGGGCGGCACGGTGCTGGGCTTTCGCAGCCATGGCTTCGAGCACGCCGAAGAATCGGCCTGGCGCGCAGGGCCCACGGAACTGGGTTTTCGCAGCGACACCTATGGCGACGCCGACAGCATCGAGATCGAGGTCAGCCGCCTGGCGGACCTGCGCATCGTCGTGAGCGGCACCATCGACAGCTTCATCAAGGTGGGTGATCCGCTGCAGCGCAACCCGTTCGTGCACCGCCCGGATTTCCACTGGGAGGTCTCCGGGGCCGAGCTGGTACAGGCCGGGCGCCTGCAGCTCGACCTGGGCGGCACGGAACTCTTTGTGGCGCTGGAGCGCCTGACCGATGAGCCCCTGCCGCAGTCGGTGGAGGGGGTGGTGCCGGTGTCGCCCGACAACGCCGCCTTTGGCTTTCGGCCGGTGTACTTCCATGGGCGCCAGCGCGACGACAGCAAGGCGTGGTCATCGGCGCATTTCATCCGTTTCACGTAGTCACCTGTTTGATTCGGCGTCCATCCACTTGAACCGTTCACGCTGAGCTTGTCGAAGCGACGCGCAGGGCTTCGAAAGGCTCAGCCGAGCGGGTGGGTTCAAGTTCAAAGATGCCGACGCAAATAGTCACGCAGCTGCATCGCTGCTGCCCGTGCCCAGACCGGCTGGTGCGCTCGTCGCCGGCAGGGTGGCCGCGTCACTGCGGTCCTTGAGGCTCACGCCCGTGAGACCCAGGCGCCGGGCCTCCTGGCACAGCCACCACAGGCGCGCGGCCGCTGCCGACGGCGCAAGCCCCTCGGCCCGCACGTTGGAGATGCAGTTGCGCTCGGCGTCGCTGCGGCCCACCTGCGGGTGCCAGGTGAGGTAGATGCCCAGGCTGTCGGGCGAGCTCAGGCCCGGGCGCTCGCCGATCAGCACCGCGACCATGCGTGCGCCCAGCAGCGCGCCCACCTCGTCCCCCAGCGCCACGCGGGCCTGGGTGGCGACGACCACGGGGCCGATCTGCCAGCCCTGCGGCGCGGTGCGCACAATGGTTTCCACAAGGGGCACGGCGTTGCGTTCGACGGCCAGGGACGAGAGCCCGTCGGCCACGACCACAAGCAGGTCGCAGTGTGTGTGGCCGTCCCCCAGACCGCGCAGCCGCTCCGCATCCGCACCGCCAAGCCGCCGGCCGAGGTCGGGCCGCAGCAGGTAGGTGGCGCGGTCGGGCGCGCCGCTGGCCACTTGCAGCGTGCTGCAGCCCAACTCCCTGAGTTGCGCCGCCAACGCGTCCGCGTCGAGCTGCAGGTGCACGGCATCGCGCGCCTGGGCGTGGGCCAGGCCAAAGCTGAGCAGCTCGCGCGTGGGGACGGCCGTGCCCGCGCGGCCCAGCGCCAGCCGCGCGGCGGTGTGGGCGCGCAGGTCATCCCAGGGGTCGGGCAGAGGGCCGGTGATAGGGGCTGACTCGCTCATCTCTGCATCCCGATCTGCCGCAGCTGCGCAATGGCCGCCTGCTGCTGCGCGGCGGGCAGCAGCCGGCCCGTGCCATCGGCCAGGTGCATGCGCGCAAGCCAGGCCTCGAACTCGGGCGCGCGTTTCAAACCCAGCACCTCGCGCAGGTACAGCGCGTCGTGGAACGAGGTGCTCTGGTAGTTGAGCATGATGTCGTCCGCCCCCGGCACGCCCATGATGAAGGTCAGGCCCGCCACGCCCAGCAGCGTCATCAGCGTGTCCATGTCGTCCGAGTCGGCCTCGGCATGGTTGGTGTAGCAGACGTCGCAGCCCAGCGGCACGCCCAGCAGCTTGCCGCAGAAATGGTCTTCCAGGCCGGCGCGGATGATCTGCTTGCCGTCGTACAAATACTCCGGTCCGATGAACCCGACCACCGTGTTGGTGAGCAGCGGCGAGAACGTACGCGCCACGCCGTAGGCCCGTGCCTCGCAGGTCTGCTGGTCCACGCCATGGTGGGCGTTGGCCGACAGCGCGCTGCCCTGGCCGGTCTCGAAATACATCACGTTGTTGCCCAGCGTGCCGCGCTTCAGGGACAGGGCGGCCTCGCGCGCCTCCTGCAGCAGGGCCAGGTTCACGCCGAAGCCGGCGTTGGCTTTTTCGGTGCCGGCGATGGACTGGAAAACCAGGTCCACCGGCGCGCCCTGCTCGATCATCTGCACAGTGTTCGTCACGTGGGTCAGCACACACGACTGCGTGGGGATCTGCAGCTTGGTGATGACTTCGTCCAGCATGTGCACCAGCCCCGTGAGGGCGGCAATGCTGTCCGTGGCCGGGTTGATGCCGATCACCGCGTCGCCCGCGCCGTACAGCAGGCCATCGACCATCGACGCCGCGATGCCGCGCAGGTCGTCCGTGGGGTGGTTGGGCTGCAGGCGCACGGCCAGGTGGCCGGGCAGACCGAGGGTGTTGCGAAAGCGCGTGACCACCCGGCAGTTGCGCGCCACGGCAATCAGGTCCTGGTTGCGCATGAGCTTGCTCACGGCGGCCGCCATCTCGGGCGTCAGGCCCGGTGCCACGGCGGTCAGGGCGGCCGTGTCTGCGGCCAATAGCCAGTCACGCAGCCCGCCCACGGTGAGGTGGGCGATGGGCGCAAACGCCATCGCGTCGTGTGTGTCGATGATGAGGCGCGTGACCTCATCGACCTCGTAGGGCACCAGCGCCTCGTTCAGGAAGCGCGCCAGCGGCACATCGGCCAGACACATGCGCGCGGCCATGCGCTCCACCGCCGAGCCGGCCGCAATGCCGGCCAGCACGTCGCCCGAGCGCGCAGGCGTGGCCTTGGCCATCACCTCGCGCAGGTCGCCAAACGACCAGCGCTGGCCGCTGACGGTGTGGTGGTAGGTGGCTGGCATGCGCAAGGGCCCGGGGAGATCAGGCAATGATGACGCGGCCGCCCGCCGCTTGCAATGCCGACAGGCCCGGCAGCGCGCGCGCTCCGGTGTCGGTGATGATGGTGTCGATGTCGGGCAGGCCGGCGTACACCACGCGGCTGGCCTGGCCGATCTTGCTGTGGTCTGCCAGCACGATCAGGCGCTGAGCCTGGCCTGCCATGGCGCGGGCCACCGCAGCTTCGCGGTGCTCGAAGCTGGTGGCACCGTGCTGGCCGTGGACGCCCACGGGCGAGAGCAGCGCCACGTCGGCCCGGTAGCGGTGGATTTCTGCCACCGTGGTGTCGCCATGGGTGGCCTGCACCTCGGGATCGGTGCGTCCGCCCAGCAGGATCACCTCGTTGCGCGCCGCCCGTCCGGCATCGGCCCCGGCCAGCTTGAGGGCCACGTTGAGCCCGTTGGTCACCACCGTCATTCCGGACAAGGCCGACAGCTCCTCGGCCAGGATGGTGGTGGTGCTGCCGGCATCCAGAAACAGCGTCTGGCCAGGTTGCAACTGCTGCAGCGCGGCGCGGGCGATGGCGCGCTTTTCGCGTTCGCGCACGGCCTGGCGCACGGAAAGCGGCGGCTCGGGCTCGGGGCCCGGAGCCACCACACCGCCGTGCACGCGGCGCAGCACGCCCTGGGCCTCCAGTTCGAGGATGTCGCGCCGCACGGTCTCGCGCGATACGCCGAGCTCTTGCGCGATGCGCTCGGAGCCCACGCGCGACAGCGTCGACAGCAGTGTGCGAATGCGTATGAATCGTTCTTCCTGCAGCATGTCCTTCAGGTCCTGTCGTGTACGTTCTTCATGGGGTGGGCCGACGCTTGCGCGCCAGCAGGTGCAGTGCCAGTGCCAGCGATCCCACCACCGCCATGATGCAGGTCGAGAAGGCCGCGGCCTGCGAGGTGAAGCCGGCCTCGTCCAGCCGCATCACCGTGACCGCACCCATGGGCAGCGACGGGGTGATCAGGAAGATAACGGCCGACAGGGTCACCATGGAGCGCATGAACAGGAACACCAGCACCGCCAGCAGCGTGGGCATGAGGGCGGGCAGCACCACATCGCGCAGCACGCGCCAGGTGCCGCCGCCCAGCACGGTGGTGGCGTCCTCCAGCGTGGCGGGCACGTTTCGCATGCCGGTCATCATGGTCACGAAGCCCTGCGTGTGGTAATGATAGTAATTGCACAGCGCCAGCAGAATGGCCGTGCCGTACAACAAGCCCCAGGGCATGCCGCCCGCGTTGAAGGTGAACACGTAGGCCAGGCCCAGCACCAGCCCCGGCACGCCCACCGGCAGGGCCGAGAGCAGAGTGGCGGCGCGTGCCGCAGGCCCCGGCAGGCGGCGTATGCCAAAGCACAGCAGGAACAGCAGGGCGGTGCCGATGCTGGCGGCCAGGGCCGATACCCAGAGCGAGGTCCACAGCGGCGCATAGCCGCCCGCAATGGTGATGTCGTAGTGCTTGAGCGACAGGTCCAGCCGGTAGGGCCACAGGCGGATGAAGCTGGCCAGCACGACGGTGGCCACCACGGCCACGATGGAACCGGCAATGACCAGGTTGGCGAAGAAGAACGCGGTGTCGCGGCCGGGCCGGCGTGTGGGTGTGGGCGGCAGGGCCGATTCTGCCCCGGCGCCCGCGCGCCGTGCCGCAAAGCGCTCGATGAAGATCGACAGCGCCGCAGGCGCCAGCAGCAGCAGGCCGACCACCGCCCCCATGCCGAACTTCATCTGTCCGCTGACCTGGTTGTAGATCTCGGTGGCCAGCACGGGGAAGTTGCCGCCGATCACCACGGCGTTGCCGAAATCGGTGATGGTGATGGTGAATACCACGAAGGCAGCGCTCAGCAGGCCGTAGCGCGCCTGCGGCAGCGTGATGTCGCGGAACTGGCGCCACGGCGTGGCCCCCAGCACCTCGGCGGCGTCGTGCTGGCGCGCGTCGCCCTGGCGAAGTGCCGTGCGCACGATCAGCACCGCCTGGGGCAGGGCGTACAGCACATCGGCAATCAGCAGGCCCCAGAAGCCGTAAATCTCAGGCCGCACTCCGAGCATCTTGCCGACGATGCCGTTGCGCCCCAGCAGGAAGATCAGCCCCAGGCCCAGTACCAGCGAAGGGGCCAGCATGGGCAGCGCCAGCGCCATGCCCACGAAATTGCGCCCCGGCATGCAGGTGCGCTCCATCCCGTAGGCCACCACGAAGGCCAGCAGCAAGGTGACGGCCGTGGTCACCGCCCCCAGCAGCAGGCTGTTGGACAGGGCGCGCCACACGCCCGGTGTGTCCAGCAGCGCGGCGTAGTTGCCCCAGCCGATGCCGCCGCTGTCCTGCATGAAGCTGCGCCAGGCGATGGACAGCATGGGAATGCCGAAGAACAGCACCAGCGCCGCCAGTGGCAGCCACAGGCAGGCGCGCAGCAGCCAGCGTTCGCCTGCACTCATGGGGGGCAGGGCGGCGCCACTCATGCCTGCACCCAGGCGCAGTCGTCGGCGTTCAGGCCCAGGGCCACGGCATCGCCGGGTTGAAGCGGCTGGGCGCTGCTGGTTTCCACCAGCAGGTCCAGGTCGTGCCAGCGCACCTGTAGGCGCTGGATGCTGCCCAGGAAGGTGGTGCCGAGCACGCGCCCGGGCGCGTCCGCACGCGCCTCGATGCGCAGGCGCTCGGGCCGCACGCACAGCAGGGCCATGCCATCGGGTGCCGAGCCGGGTAGTGCTGGCTGCAGCGTCTGCGCCTGCGCCGGGGTGAGCAGGTTGCTGTGCCCCATGAAATTGGCCACGAAGCGGGTGCGCGGGCGCAGGTACAGCTCGCGCGGCGTACCGGCCTGTTCGATGCGGCCCTGGTGCATGCAGACCACGCGGTCGGCCATGGCCATGGCCTCCTCCTGGTCGTGGGTGACCATGATGGTCGGTATGCCCAGGCGCCGCTGCACTTCGCGCAACTCATGGCGCAGGTCGGCGCGCACGCGCGCGTCCAGCGCCGACAGAGGCTCGTCGAGCAGCAGCAGGGAGGGGTTCACGGCCAGCGCGCGCGCAATCGCCACGCGCTGCTGCTGGCCCCCCGACAGCTGCGCGGGGTAGCGCCCGGCGAAGTCGGCCAGGCCCACCATGTCCAGGAGTTCGGCCACCCGCGCCTTGGTGACGGCGGCAGGCGTGTTGCGGATGGCCAGGCCGTAACCCACGTTCTGTGCCACGGTCATGTGCGGAAACAGGGAGTACGACTGGAACACGATGCCAAAGCCGCGCTCGCGCGCCGGCAGCGTGGCCAGGTTGCGCTCGCCCAGCATGATGGCGCCACCGTCCGCCGGCAGCAGCCCGGCGACGATGCGCAGCAGCGTGGTCTTGCCGCAGCCACTGGGCCCCAGCAGGCACACGAACTCGGCGTTGCCCACGGTAAGCGTGATGCGTTCGAGCGCCACCTGGCCCTCGAAACTCTTGTGCAGGTCGGTGATCTGCAGGGACATGGTGGTGCGCGCGCCTTCTGGTTCTGGGGTGGTCGTCGAAACGGTGCTCGTGGCTCAGCGGCCGATGGTCTTTTGCCAGGTCGAGAGGATGGTGTCGCGGTCCTTGGCCGACTTGGCGAAATCCATCGGGTACAGGGTCTTGGACAGGTCCGCCGGCAGGCCGGCTGCCTTGGCCGCTTTGGACTGGGGCGCGCCGGGGATGGTCACGATTTCCTTGTACTTGGTGTACAGCGCCGCGGCGCTGGGCGACAGCGTCCAGTCGAGGAAGCGCTTGGCATCGGCCTTGTTCTTCGACGCCGCCATCAGGCCCGAGGCTTCGAGCTCGTAGCCCGCCCCGTCGGTCGGGATGACCATCTTCAGCGGGAAGCCTTCTTCCACCGACTGCATGGCCGCGAACGCCAGCGAGGTGCCGATGGCGAACTCGCCCGCCCGCGCGGCCTTGCAGGGGCGCGAGCCCGACTTGATGTACTGGGCCACGTTGCCGTCCAGCGCCTTGAGGAACTTCCAGCCTTCGTCTGTGCCCTTGGACTGCAGCAGCGCCGCGATCTGCAGGTAGCCCGTGCCCGACGACACCGGGTTGGGCATGACCACCTCGCCCTTGTAGACGGGGTTGGTCAGGTCCTTCCACGACTGGGGCATGGGCAGGTTCTTGGCCTTGAGCACTTCGGTGTTCACGCAGAAGGCGGCCATGTAGCCGGTGGTGGTGAACCACTTGCCGTCGGCCGCCTTGTCCTTGGCGGCCAGCTTGTCGCTGCCTTTGGCCGCGTAGGGCTCCAGCAGTGCCGTGATGCGCGGATCAAGGGTGTTGGTGAGCGCCCAGCCCCAGATCACGTCGTGCTGCGGGTTGCTGGCCTCGGCCAGGATGCGCGCTCCCAGGTCGCCGGTGGACAGGCGCAGCACCTTCACGTCCACGTCGGGCATGTCCTTCTTGGCGGCGGCGACGTATTCCTTGATTTCGTCTTCTTCGAGGGCGGTGTAGGCGGTGACGGTGCCTGCATGTACTGCCGGCAGGCCGCTGGCGAGCACGCCGCACAGCGCAAGAAACCGCAAGGCCGAAAGAGCGGGGGAGTGGGTCAGCATGAATTTCTCCAGAACGGTGCGTTGCAAGAAGTTGGGGCGGCGGGCCGCAGGACTCTCACCATGTTTGTGCGTTTTATTGCACTTGTGCTAATTATTGTTTTTGCACGAAAATACATAAGCACTAAATATGCCAACCGCTGGGTCCTTCGCGCTGCGTGCCGAGGTCCGCCGATGGGCTCCGTCCAACCTCCATTGCCCTGACCGGCCGACTCCCATGAACAGCACCACTCCTTCCTCTGCCATCCTCAGCGGAGCATCGTTCGTGCCCATTGCACTGGCGATGGCCGACGCGGCGCGCGCCCCGTCGATGCGCTACTTCCGCACGCCGCTGGACGTGCTCACCAAATCGGACGAAAGCCCGGTGACCATCGCCGACCGCGAGACCGAGGCTGCCATGCGTGCCGTGCTGCACGCGCAATGCCCGGACCACGGCATCCTGGGCGAGGAGCATGGCCGCGAGCGGCTGGAGGCGCTCCATCTGTGGGTGATCGACCCTATCGACGGCACCAAGAGTTTCATCACCGGCTCCCCGCTGTGGGGCACGCTGGTGGCCTTGCTGCACGAGGGCCGGCCGTTGCTGGGCCTGATGGACATGCCGGCGCTGGGCGAGCGCTGGGTGGGCGTGGCCGGCGAGGGCACGCAATGCAACGGCCACACGGTGCGCGCAAGCACCTGCCAGGCACTGGCGCAGGCGCGCATCTACACCACCTCGCCCGATGCCTTCGCGGCCGACGAATGGCGCCGCTTCGATGCGCTGAGCCGCGAATGTGCGCTGCGGCGGTTCGGGGGCGACTGCTATTCGTACGCCCAGCTCGCGGCCGGGCATGTGGACCTGGTGGTCGAGGCCGGCCTGCAGCCCTACGACTACCTCGCGCTGGTGTGCTTGGTCGAGGGGGCCGGCGGCTGCATCACCGACTGGCAGGGACGTGCGCTTTCGGTCGACTCGGACGGCAGGGTGGTGGCGGCTGCCACCCCGGCGCTGCACGCGCTGGCGCTCCAGCGCCTGCAGGGTGCTTGAAGGGGGCGCAAGGCGGCCGATGCTTAGCTGTTTTGGTTGTTAATAACTGAGAAAACATTCGTTCCCAGAATAAGCGGCGCGACCTAGAGTGAAGGTCTCAGGGGCACATATGCCCAGATTCCCCACGAGGTTCCCATGTCGGCCGTCCTTTCACCCGCTTCCCATCCCCTGTCCGCCGTTGCCGGCGACGCGCCGCCGCAAGGTCTGGTGATCCGCCCCGTGGCAGGCGCTGCCGGCCCGCTGGGCGCTGAGGTGCTGGGGCTCGATCTGTCGCGGCCGCTGGGCCGCGAGGACTTCGCCCGCATCCACCGCGCGCACCTGGACCACCACGTGCTGGTGTTCCGCGACCAGCGCATCACGCCGCGCCAGCACATCGACTTCAGCCGCTTGTTCGGGCCGCTGCAGATCCACGTGCTCAAGAACTTTCAGCTCGCGGGCCACCCCGAGATATTGATCGTCTCCAACATCAAGGACGCTGCGGGCCAGCCCATTGGTCTGGGCGATGCGGGCCACTACTGGCATTCTGACCTGTCGTACAAGGACAAGCCGAGCCTGGGCTCGCTGCTGCACGCGCAGGAGCTGCCGTGCGAAGGCGGTGACACCCTGTTCGCCGACCAGCACGCCGCGTACGACGCCCTGCCCGAAGCCCTCAAGGCGCGCATCGCGCCGCTCAAGGCCGAGCACAGCTACCTGGCCAAGTACGAGGAGCTGCGTGCCAAGAGCCCCTGGCGCCCCCAACTCACCCAGGCACAGATCGACGAGGTGGCGCCCTCCATCCACCCCGTGGTGCGCACCCACCCCGAAACGGGCCGTAAGGCACTGTTCGTGAGCGAGCACTTCACCACGCGCATCGTCGGCCTGCCCGAGGCCGAAAGCCAGGCCCTGCTGGCCGAACTGTTCGCCGCCAGCGTGCGCCCCGAGTTCACCTACCGCCACCAGTGGCAGCCGCACGACCTGGTGTTCTGGGACAACCGGTCCGTCACCCACCTGGCTGCGGGCACGCCCGACAGCGAGCGCCGAAAACTCTATCGCACCACCATCGAAGGCGACCTGCCTTTTTGAGGGTGCTCTAATTTTGATAGCTATCAGCGCTTATGGATCAAGCGCTAGGGCCACTTTTTGTTTGATTTTTTTGATTTGGAAGACTGCCATGACCCTTTCGACCCGTCCCTTTCTTGATCGCAGGACCCTGGGCCGCAAGACCGCTGGATGGCTCACGGCCACGGGGCTGCTGTTGGGGAGCCTCGGGCTGTCGGCGCCGGCCCATGCGGTCGAGGGCCAGCTTCGCATCGCGCAGCAGTTCGGCATCGTCTACCTGCTGCTCAACGTGGCGCAGGAACAGAGGCTCATCGAGAAGCACGGCAAGGCCGCGGGCGTGGACATCAAGGTCGAGTTCCTGCAGCTGTCGGGCGGTTCGGCCGTCAACGATGCGCTGCTGTCGGGCAACATCGACATCGCGGGTGCCGGCGTGGGCCCGCTGTTCACGCTGTGGGACCGCACCAAGGGCCGCCAGAACGTCAAGGGCGTGGCCTCGCTGGGCAACTTTCCCTACTACCTGGTGAGCAACAACCCGGCCGTGAAGACCATTGCAGACTTCACCGACAAGGACCGCATCGCGCTGCCGGCCGTCGGTGTGTCGGTGCAGTCGCGCGTGCTGCAGATGGCCTCGGCCAAGCTCTGGGGCGACAAGGAGTTCAACCGCCTGGACAAGAACCAGGTGGCCTTGCCGCACCCCGACGCGGCGGCCGCCATCATCAAGGGCGGCACCGAGATCACCGGCCACTTCGGCAACCCGCCTTTCCAGGAGCAGGAACTGGCCGGCAACCCCAAGGCAAAGATCGTCCTCAACTCGTACGACGTTCTGGGCGGCCCGGCATCGGCCACCGTGCTCTACGCCACCGAGAAATTCCGCGCCGAGAGCCCCAAGACCTACAAGGCCTTCGTCGATGCGCTCGATGAAGCCGCGAAATTCGTCGCCGCCAACCCCGAGAAGGCGGCCGACATCTACCTCAAGGTATCGGGTGGCAACACCGACCGGGGCCTGCTGCTCAAGATCATCCAGAACCCCGAGGTGCAGTTCAAGGTGCGCCCCGAGAACACGCTGGGCATGGGCCAGTTCCTGCACCGCGTGGGCGCCATCAAGAACCAGCCGACCGCGCTCAAGGACTACTTCTTTGAAGACGCGCTCACGGCGTCTGGCAACTGAGTGAGCCTCCTGGCATGAGCGAGCACACCATCCGCCTGGGGCCCTTTTCACCCCCGCTGCAGAGCGAACGCACGGCGCTGGAGGACGAGGCACTGGGCCTGACCGTGGGCGAGAGCCGTGCCGCTGCCGTGCCAGTCCCTGCCGATACCGCGTTGCTACAGGTGCAGGGCGTGAGCATTGACTACCGCACGCGCGAGCGCGTGGTACGCGCCACGCACCGCGTGGGCTTCGACGTGCATAAAGGCGACCGCTTCGTGCTGCTCGGGGCCTCGGGCTGCGGCAAATCCACGCTGCTCAAATCCATTGCTGGATTCATTGCTCCGAGCGAGGGCCAGATCCTGCTCAACGGCCGTGCCGTCACGCGGCCCGGGCCCGACCGGGTGGTGGTGTTCCAGGAGTTCGACCAGCTACCGCCGTGGAAGACCGTGCGCGACAACGTGATGTTTCCGCTGCTGGCCTCGCGCAGCGTGGGCCGCAAGGAGGCCGCCGAACGTGCGGCGCTCTACATCGACAAGGTGGGTCTCACGAAGTTCGCCGACGTGCACCCGCACCAGCTGTCGGGCGGCATGAAGCAGCGCGTGGCCATTGCGCGCGCGCTGGCCATGCAGCCCCAGGTGCTGCTGATGGACGAACCCTTTGCCGCGCTCGACGCCCTCACGCGCCGGCGCATGCAGGAAGAACTGCTCTCGCTGTGGGACGAGTTCCGCTTCACGCTGATCTTCGTCACGCACTCCATCGAGGAGGCGCTGGTGGTGGGCAACCGCATCGCAATCCTCTCGCCGCATCCGGGGCGGCTGCGCGCCGAGGTCAACAGCCACCAATTCGGGCTGCACAGCCTGGGCGGTACCGAATTCCAGGCCACGGCCCAGCGCATCCACCGGCTGCTGTTCGACGAGCCCGCCGCCGGCGCGGTGCCAG
Source organism: Acidovorax sp. Root267 (assembly GCF_001429215.1). Taxonomy (NCBI): domain Bacteria; kingdom Pseudomonadati; phylum Pseudomonadota; class Betaproteobacteria; order Burkholderiales; family Comamonadaceae; genus Acidovorax; species Acidovorax sp. Root267. Next base: position 284,239 of record NZ_LMJC01000029.1, on the reverse strand, counting down.
GATCGGTGCAGGCCGATGCCGAGGCCCTGGCGCCCGGCCGCCAGGGCGGAGTGCCGCTCATCAATCCCCAGCGGCCCGCGGGTTCGCTGCCTTTCCAGATTTCCGTATGAGCGCTTCGTTGTTGACCCCTCCCGTGCGCCCCGAGTTCGAGCGCAGCCTGGAGCCGCTGGGCGGTATCGCGCCCGTGCAACCCTTGCCGCTGGCCGCGCGCATCTGGCAGCAGGCCTGGGTGCGCAAGCTCGTGATCCTGGCGGTGCTGGCCGTGCTGTGGGAGGTGGTGGCGCGCTGGCAGGACAACGACCTGCTGCTGCCCACCTTCCTGCAGACCGCCAAGGCATTGGTGGAGGGCTTGGCCTCGGGCGAGCTGATCGGCAAGACGGCGATCTCGCTGTCGGTGCTGCTCAAGGGCTATCTCGCGGGCATCTTCGGGGCCTTCGTGCTCACCACGCTGGCCGTGTCCACCCAGTTCGGGCGCGACCTGCTGTCCACGCTGACCTCCATGTTCAACCCACTGCCGGCCATCGCGCTGTTGCCGCTGGCGCTGCTGTGGTTCGGCCTCGGGCAGGGCAGCCTGGTGTTCGTGCTGATCCACTCGGTGCTGTGGCCGCTGGCACTCAACACCTACGCGGGCTTCCAGTCCGTGCCCGAGACGCTGCGCATGGCCGGCCGCAACTATGGCCTCACCGGCATCCGCTATGTGCTGCAGATCCTGGTGCCGGCCGCGCTGCCGTCCATCCTGTCGGGCCTGAAGATCGGCTGGGCCTTCGCCTGGCGCACACTGATCGCGGCCGAGCTGGTGTTCGGCGCGTCGTCGGGCAAGGGCGGCCTGGGCTGGTACATCTTCCAGAACCGCAATGAGCTCTATACCGACAAGGTGTTCGCGGGACTGGTGCTGGTGATTTTGATCGGCCTGGCGGTGGAGAGCCTGGGGTTCCATACGCTGGAGCGGCTGACGGTGCGGCGCTGGGGTGTTCAGCGCTGAAAGAACGAAGGTCCCTGAATCGCTTGTGGTGCTTCCTTCCTCAAGGGGGAAGACCCCAGTGCGGCAGCGCTGCGCCTGCATGTGCGTCGAGAGGCGCTGAAAGGACCTGCCGCCCTACACTGTGGGCATGATCCGCTGGCTTCTTGTCGTCTTTCTGGCTCTGATGTTGCTGAGCTGGCTCTCGCCCCTGCTTCGGCGCATGGGGTTTGGCCGCTTGCCTGGCGACCTGCGCTTTCGCTGGCTCGGCCGGGACTGGGACGTGCCTTTGGCTTCGACGCTGCTTCTGAGCTTTGTGTTGAGCCTGCTGACGAAGTTGCTCTGAGCCTTCGCTGCGCGCGACGGGGCTAGCCAGGCGGCGCGTGGAGGTCGTCAGTCGCCCGCCGCCTGGAGAGCCTTCAGGAACGACTTTCGCCACCAGTGCACGTCGTGCTCGCGCAGGCGAGCCATGAGTTTCTGGTGGCGCGCCTGCCGCTCGGCCAGTGGCATTTGCAGCGCCTGCTGGATGCTGTCGGCCATGCCTTGGGTGTCGTAGGGGTTCACCAGCAGCGCTTCTTTCAGTTGCTCGGCCGCACCCGCGAAGCGGGACAACACGAGCACGCCCGGGTCGTCTGGGTCTTGCGCCACCACATACTCTTTGGCCACCAGGTTCATGCCATCGCGCAGTGGCGTGACCAAGCCCACGGCGGCGGCGCGGCACAGACCCGGCACCCGCTTGCGCGCCACCATCCGGTGGATGTAGCGCACCGGCATCCAGTCGAGTTCGCCATAGTCGCCGTTCACCGCGCCGCACAGGCCCTCCAGCTCCTGGCGCAGGTCGGCATAGGCGTTGACGTCGTCGCGCGTGGGCGAGGCGATCATGATGAGTGTGGCGCTGTCGCGGTTTTCCGGGTAACGGTCCAGCAGCTCGCGGAACGCGCGCACGCGGTGCGGGATGCCCTTGGAATAGTCGAGCCGGTCAATGCCCAGCAGCAGGCGCCTGCGTGAATACTCGTCGCGCATGTTCTCGTACGTTTCGACCGCATCGGGCGCGTGCGTAAGGCGCGTGAATTCGTCCACGTCGATGCCGATGGGAAAGGCCTGCACCTGCACCGTGCCGCCGAACGCGCGAAGCCGTTGGGCGTCCACCTCCTCGGCGCTGCCTTCGTTGCGCACGTAGCGTGTGAAATGCGACACGTCGGCCTCGCTCTGCAGGCCCACCAGGTCGTAGGCGAACAGCGAACGCATCAACCACTCGTGCTGCGGAATGGCTGCCATGATGAGCGGCGGTGGCATCGGAATGTGCAGAAAAAAACCGATGCGCTGCTTGCAGGCCATGGCACGCAGCTCGGCGGCCAGCGGAATCAGGTGGTAGTCGTGCACCCAGAGGATGTCATCGTCGCGCAAGAGCGGCAGCAGCTTGCGCGCAAACATCTGGTTCACGCGCCGGTAGCCCGCGATGTAGCTGGCATTGAAGTCGGCCAGGTCCAGGCGGTAGTGAAACACCGGCCACAGCACGCTGTTGCTGTAGCCATGGTAGTAGCTGTCATGGTCTTCGCGGCACAGGTCCACGGTGGCCAGGGTGACGGCACCAGCCTGCCGCGTGTGCAGTTCACCCTCGCCGGGTGTCCCTCCTTCGACCACGTTGCCGCTCCAGCCAAACCACAGCCCGCCTGTCTGGTTCAGGGCCTCTCCGAGGGCGACGGCGAGGCCGCCAGCAGCGGGTTTGCGGGGATCGGCGAGGCGGTTGGAGATGACGACAAGGCGGCTCATGGGTCGATCATCGTTGTGGATCGCCCCAGGCCGTTGTCGGACAGGGCCTCAAATCACGCTGTCCCAGGGGGCTGACAGGCGCACGGCAGCGTTGATCACGCCCACCATCGAATAGGTCTGCGGGAAGTTGCCCCACATCTCGCGCGTTTCGGGGTGCGTGTCTTCGGACAGCAGGCCCAGCGGGTTGCGGGCGGCCAGCATGGTCTCGAAGATGGCGCGCGCCTCGGCCTTGCGGCCAATGCGCGCCAGGGCATCGATGCGCCAGAAGGTGCAGATGTTGAAGGCTGTTTCGGGCTTGCCGAAGTCGTCGGCCGCCTCGTAGCGGCGCATGTAGGGGCCGTCGCACAGGCTCTTTTCCATGGCCTCCACGGTGCTCACGAAGCGCGGGTCTTTCGGGTCGATGAGGCCGACCTCGGCCATCAGCAATACGCTGGCATCGAGTTCATGGCCGCCAAAACTTTCGGCAAACGCATGGCGCGCTTCGCACCACGATTTGTCCAGGATTTCGGCGCGCATGCGGTCCGCATGCTGCTGCCAGTGGCTGGCGCGGTCGGCCAGCTGCAGGGTGGCGGCGATCTTGGCCAGCCGGTCGCAGGCGGCCCAGCTCATCAGGGCGGACGAAGTGTGCACCCGGGCACGTGTGCGCAGCTCCCACATGCCTGCATCGGGCTGGCCGTAGACACGCACTGCGTTCTCGCCCACCTGTTCCAGCCGCGTGAATTCGGCCAGGCCCGCGCGGTGCAGCAGGCGGTGGTCGTGAAAGGCCTGGGCCGCGCCCAGCACGATGTTGCCGTACACGTCATGCTGGAAATGCTCTGCCGCCTGGTTGCCCACGCGCACGGGGCCCATGCCCCGGTAGCCCGCCAGCTGGGGCACAAGGCTCTCGGGCAGTTCTTGCTCCAGGCCAATACCGTACAGCGGCTGGATGTGGCCATCGCCGCCTTCCACCACCACGTTGCTGAGCCAGCGCAGATAGTCCTCCATGGTGCCCACTTCGGAGATGCTGTTGAGCGCGCGCACCACGAAGAACGCGTCGCGCAGCCAGCAGTAGCGGTAGTCCCAGTTGCGGCCGCTGTGGGCGGACTCGGGGATGCTGGTGGTCATGGCGGCCACGATGGCACCGGTGTCCTCGTACAGTGAGAGCTTGAGCGTGATGGCCGCACGGATGACGGCTTCTTGCCACTCCAGCGGCACGGCCAGGGCGCGGGTCCAGCTGCGCCAGTAGGCCGTGGTCTCCTGCTCGAACAGGCGCGCGGTGTCGGCAATGCCCTCCACCAGCGTTTCGTCGGCCCCCAGCAGAAAGTTGTGTTCGCGCGTGAGTACAAACGCCTGGCCTGACAGCACGTGCGAGACCGGTGCATCGGTGGACAGGCGCAGCGTCATGCCCTCGCCCACATAGCGGATGTGATTGCTGCCGCGCGTGATTTCGGGTGTGGTCTGGCCCCAGTCGTAGCGCACCTTGAGCGCCACGCGGATGCGCGGCGCGCCCTGGATGGGGCGCACCCGGCGTACCAGCGTCATGGGCCGGAAGTAGCGCGAGCGGCTGTAAAAGCGCGGCGCAAAGTCGGTGATCTCCACCCCATGGCCTGCCTTGTCAAACAGCTGCGTGCGCAGGATGGCGGTATTGGGCTCATACCACTGGTGGGCCGAGGCGAGGTCTTCGAGTTCGATCGCGAAGTGGCTGCCTTCGTCGCCGGGCTGCAGCAGGGCGTTGAACACCGGGTCTCCATCAAAACGCGGCAGGCAGCACCACACCATGCGGGCGTGGTTGTCGATCAGTGCGCTGATGGCGCAATTGCCGATCATCCCCAGGTTGAGCGATCCCGCTTGGGGGTCGTTGGCGGCTGTGTTCATGGTTCGCGCTCCGGGTTCAGGTGGTTCCAATGGGTTCGCGTGGCCGACAGCCAGCCACGCAATGCGGCGGGTGTCATGCAGCGGTGTTGTGCCATGGTCGGCCCTTCGCCCACCTTGATGCCCCAGCCGCCCAGCGCCTGCACGGCGGCAAAGCCAGCTTCGTCGGTGACGTCATCGCCCACGAAGACTGGCATACGTCCTGCAAAGGGTGCCTGGGTCATGAAATCAGCAATGGCCTGGCCCTTGTCGACGCCACGGGGCTTCACTTCAAAGACGCATTTGCCATGCAACAGTTCCACGCCCTCCACATGGCGCATGGCGCGTACCAGGGTGTCGTGGCACAACGCGGCCAGTTGGGGGGCCTGGCGGTAGTGCAGGGCCACGCTGACGCGCTTGGGCTCCACCAGCAGCCCGGGGTTGCGCGCTGCAAGGTCGTACGCAGCCCGAAGAACGGGCTCCAGATCCGGCGGTAGAACGGCCGGAAGCGAAGTGTCGGCCAGGCGGTATTGGGCACCATGCTCACTCGCCAGCGGCAGGCGCAGCGGGGCCAGGAATCCGTCGATGTCGGCCTCAGGCCGCCCGGTCACGATGGCCAGCGCACCCCCCAGGTGGGTGTACAGCGATAGCAGCGTTGGGACCAGCCCGGAGGCGACGCGCACCGCCTCGGGGCGTGGTGCCAGCTCGGTGAGCGTGCCATCGAAGTCCAGAAAAAGCGCATGGGCAGTTGTCAGTAGGGGGAGCAGCTGCATGGGTCAAACCTTAGCAGACGCCGTGAAGCTGACCGGGGGGAAAGGGTGATTCAGCGTTGGTAAACGCGCGCAAGGTGTGCGACCCATTGCAACATTGGGCCGCCATTGCCATTGGTCTGGCAGGACCACCCTTGAAACGCAAAGCTTCTGCCGCAATGTGTAAAAAACCCGCTCTTGCTCTTGCTTGAACCTGATCTCACCCCATGACCGAAGCCCTGCACATCGTCTGCCCGCACTGCCACACCACCAATCGCGTGCAAAGCGCAGATCTGGCCCATGCACCCGATTGCGGAAAGTGCCACCAGGGGCTTTTTGTGGGCGCCCCTCTGGAACTGGATGGGGCGAGTTTTGACAAACATGTGGGGCGCAGCCACATTCCGGTGCTGGTGGATTTCTGGGCGCCCTGGTGTGGGCCGTGCCGCCAGATGGCGCCCGCCTTTGCCCAGGCGGCCCGTGAGCTGGAGCCGCGTGTGCGCCTGGCCAAGCTCAATACCGAAGAACACCAGGCCATCGCGGCACGTTATGCCATCCGCAGCATTCCGACCATGGTCCTTTTTCAGCAGGGGCGTGAGGTGGCGCGTATCTCAGGCGCGCTGGGTGCTGCGGACATCGTGCGCTGGGTGCAGACGGCCGCGGGCTGATGCAAGGGTTTCAGCGAATTCCCAGCACGCGGTCCAGCGACACATTGCCCGCACCGCGCCCTGCCAGGTACAGCATCAGCCCCGCCCACGACAGGTGCGTGGGCCAGGCATCCGGATACACAAAAACCTGAATGACCAGTGTCATGCCCAACAAGGCCACAGCCGACAGGCGCGTGAACAGGCCCAGCACGAGCAGGATGGGAAACACATGTTCGGCCACGGTGGCCATCTGCGCCGCCAGTTCAGGCGGCAACAAGGGCAGTTTGTATTCTTCGCGGAACAGCGCGTAGGCGCTGTCGGAGATCGTGAACCAGCCATCGACCTTGGTGCGGGCAGACAGCCAGAAGATGCCCGCGATGGCCACGCGGTTGACCAGGGCCAGCAGACTGTGGGGGGTGAGCCAGGCAGCGGCATCGGCCAGGCGGGCCAGCAGAACGCGGGGGCCTTTGGTGGGTGCTGTGGGGAAGTGGGGGGATTGGGTGTGGGTGGTCATAGGGCCTCCTCGGCCTGTGGGTGTGAATGTGGATGTGAATGGGGTGGGACCAGGGCCCCCGCGTCCAGCAAGGTGCCCAGGAGCGCGGCAAAGTCAGTGGCGGGATCGGTATCTAAGGCGCGGGTGGCGGCGGCTTCCAGAGTCTGGCCCTCTGCGCAGGCGTCCAAAAAAGCAACCCCTGCGCGCGAAAGCGGGCGCCAGGTCACTTCCGCGTGTGGCCGGGTGAGCAGGCCGCCATCACCCGCCCAGGCCAGCGATTCGGGTAGGGCCAAGCCTTCACGGTGGCTCTGCCACAGGCGATAGGCCGGGTGCCCATTGCACCAGGTCCAGTGCGCAGCGGGGTGGGGATGCAGTTGCAAGGCGGGCAGCGTTTCTGGCGCTTGCCGGGCCCACCAGGCTCGGTCCACGGCGGTAGCGTCGGCTGCCAGATGGCACTCGGTCCAGCCGCGGTCCAGGCGCGCTATGGCGGGCAGGTAGGGCAACCCGGCCGCAGGTTCAAACCCGGCCAGGAAGTCGCCAAACCCAGCGCCGTAGTCCACTAGCAGTCCATCACAAGGCGGTTGCTGGCGCGCATAGACCGCTGCGGCGGCGCGGAACCAGCCTTCGCCCACCAGCTGGCACACCGTGGGGTAGCTGGCCTGCAGGGCATCGACACAGCCCTTGAGCACGGTGTTGCGGTACACGGCAAAGCCGGGCTGGGCCTCCAGGGCCACTAGCCACGCGGTGGTTGGGGGATGGCCCGCGCCGAGCAGGGCGGCCGAGAAACCATCCTGAAAGTCGGTCAGCTGCATGCGGCCTCCTCGGTGTGCGCAGCCATGAGTACATGGTGGGCCTGGTCACGCTCGCCCAGCAGTTCACAGAAGTCGGGCAGGTTGTCATCACGCTCGATGAGGGTGGGGATGGGACCTACGCGCTCGATCACGCGTTGGTACAGCGCCCACACGGCGGGCGCCACTGGGGCGTCGTGGCTGTCGATGAGCAAGGTGTTGCCATGCACCGGGTCGGCATGGTGGCCCGCCAGGTGGATCTCGGCCACGGCGTGCAGGGGAAACGCATCCAGGTACGCCTGCGCGCAAAAGCCCAGGTTGTTCGCGCTGATATGGACGTTGTTCACGTCCAGCAGCAGCGCACAACCGGTGCGCCGCACCAATTCGGCCAGAAAGTCGGTCTCGGCCCATGCGTGGCCATCGATGTGCAGATAGTGCGTGGGGTTCTCGATGGCGATGGGCCGTTGCAGCACATCCTGTGTGCGGGCGATGTTGCTTGCAATGCGGTGCAGCGCCGCGTGCGTGCGGGGAAACGGCAGCAGGTCGGGCAGATACTGACCGCGCCAGGTGGACCACGCCAGGTGCTCCGAGATGATCACAGGCTCCACGCGCCGCGCCAGTGCCGCCAGGCGGCCCAGGTGCGCCGCATCGGGCGGTGCATCGGCCGCAAGGGACAGGGACACGCCGTGCAGCGCCATGGGGTGGCGTGCGCGGATCGCATCCAGATACGCCAGGCGCGGGCCGCCATCGGCCAGGTAGTTCTCGGGGTGCACCTCCCACCACAGGCCGGGGGCGGTGCACTGCAGCGCCTCGCCGTAGTGCTGGGGCTTGAGGCCCAGACCAGCGGTGAGGGGGCGCGGAGTCATGGCATCAGCCTCTTAGGCCTTGGCGGGTGCCAGCGAACCCATGCCCTTGGGCGTCTTGATCGACGCGCAGGTGCCTGCGGGCACGAACTTCCAGGCGTTGCCCTGGTAGTCCATCTTGGAGGTGCCGGCGCAGGTGGTGCCGGGGCCTGCTGCGCAGTCGTTCTTGCCAGCCATCGAGACGCCGTAGCACTTCTCCATGGCGGGCTTGGCTCCTTCCATGGGGGCGGTCTGGGCCATGGCGGCGCCAGAAGTCAGGGCAATGAGGGCGAATGCGCCGAGGCTGAGGGTGCGAGTGGTCATGGTACGGTTCTCCAAGGGTTGGGTAGTGGTTGAATCCGACCGGGTTGCGACACAGAGGTCGCGTTGAATGGCCCGATCTGCGTTGTAATTCGCGCTGTGCAGCAGGCGGGTTACAGCGCTGCGCAAAAGAATCGTGGCGGCATGGCGTAAATATTTTTTCTGTTGCCTGTAACCCATTGGCCTCGGAGTACGAATTCCTTGCAGGGAGACACCATGGAGATAGTGGAAGAGCGCCTGCGCGGTTTGCTGCTGCAAGGGCTGGACGCCGACGCAGCCGCCTACCAGCGCTTTCTGAAAGAGCTGAGCGCACACCTGCGTGCGTTTTTGCGCCGCCGTCTGATGCAGCGGCCCGACGAGGTGGAGGACCTGGTGCAGGAGACGCTGCTGGCGGTGCACAACCAGCGCCACACTTATCGGCCCGAGATGCCGGTGACGGCCTGGGCGCATGCGATTGCGCGCTACAAGCTCATCGATTGGCTGCGCTCGCACGCCGTGAAGGAAGGGCGCAACGACCCGCTGGACGATGCCGATGAGTTGTTTGCCAGCAGCGACAGCGAGGCCGCCGAAGCCCGGCGCGACCTGGGGCAGTTGTTGCGCACCTTGCCCGACAAGCAGCGTCTGCCGATCGAGTGCGTGAAGCTGGAAGGTTTGTCGGTCGTCGAGACGGCGCGCCTCACGGGGCTGTCGGAGTCGGCCGTCAAAGTCGGCGTGCACCGGGGGCTCAAGGCCCTGGCCGCCAAGATCAGGGACATGACTTACGCGCAACAGGGGTCAGGCAAACCGCCGGGTACAGAAGGCCGGTCGTTGTTGCATTCTGATGTGCGTAAGTCCCAGGGGAAATAGCATGAAAACCGATGAATTGATCCACCTGCTCGCCGCCGATGACCGGCCGGTGCAGAACAACGCGATAGAGCAACGGTTTGCCGTGGCCGCCGCAGTTGGCATTGCCGGTGCCGGGGTGCTGATGCTGGCCCTGTTCGGGCTGCGCCCCGACCTGCTGGCGACCATGGCGCTGCCCATGTTCTGGGGCAAGCTGGTGTTTGCAGCTGCACTGGCCGCCGCTGGGCTGGCGCTGCTGCGCCGCATGGCCCGCCCCGGCATGGCGGTGGGGCCTGCGGCGCTGCTGCTGGCAGTGCCGCCGCTGGTGTTGTGGGCCATGGCATTGTGGGCGTTGTCGCAGGTGACTGCGGTAGAGCGTGTGCCGCTGATCCTGGGCAGCACCTGGCGCACCTGTCCGTTCAATATCGCGGCGCTGTCGGTGCCTGCGTTGGCTGCGGGCTTCTGGGCCCTGAAGGGGGCCGCGCCCACGCGCCTGGCCTGGGCGGGCGCGGGCGCCGGGTTGCTGGCGGGCGCGTTGGGCGCTTTGGTGTATGCCCTGCATTGCCCCGAGATGGCCACGCCGTTCCTGGCGGTCTGGTACCTGGCGGGCATGGCCATCCCGACGGCGCTTGGGGCCGTACTGGGGCCGCGCCTGCTGCGCTGGTAATTGCTATCTGGGCAGCGGCGCGGTGGCGGTCAGGTCAGGCCGCTACCCGCCTGTTGTAGGCGCGAAAGACGGTGTCCTGCGTCCAGCCCAGCGATTCGTAGAGCGACTGCGCCGTGGTGTTGGTGTGCGCCGTGGTCAGATCCATGCGCACCTTGCCGTGCGCGCGGGCCGTGGCTTCCGCCGCCACCAGCAAGCTGCGCCCGGCGCCTGTCTTGCGTGCTGCGGGGGCCACGAACAGGTCGTACAGCGTGTAGATGGGCGCTGCCTCCACCGAGCAGAAGGTTGGGTAAAGCTGGCAAAAACCTATCGCTGCTCCCGATGCATCCAGTGCCAGCAGCACCACGGACTCCCCGCGCTCCAGCCGCTGTGCGATGAATGTCCGGGCTCCAGCGAGGTCTGGCGCCTGCTCGTAGAACTGCCGGTAGGCATCAAACAGCGGCGCGATGGTGTCGGCGTCGGCCGGGGCGGCGGGGCGGATGTGCACAGCGGTCATGGAGGCGTTGGAATGGCTGTAGGGCGCGAGCATGCGCCAGGAACTTGCAAAGGTGCACCCCGGGGCGGGGCGCAAGCGGACGCGGATTGTAGGAAGTTTTGCCCTCGGTTTTTGACGGGTGTGCCTTGTTTTCCGCGGCCCTGGGTCAGGTGGCGTTGTTGTTGCCTGTCCACTGCGCCACCGCTTCCACCCGGGCCTGGTGGATCAGCGTGCCCACCTGCGGCCCGCTCATGCCCTTGGCCGCTGCCCGCGCTGCAATGTCGCGCGTGACCACCGACTGCACCGCCGCCAGCACGGCGGSGAGCCGCTGGCGCTGGGGGTAGGCCGACTCTTCAAATCCCAGCCGCCCGCGCGCATCGCATTCGCATGCCAGCAGGATGTCGGCAAAACGCTCGGGCTTGCGAATGGCATCGCAGCGCTCCAGCAGCCGCACCAGGGCGGCGGCCGACAGTTCGTGGCTGCGGTGGATGTGACCGTGTTCACGGGCCACCACATCGGCTGTCTCGCGGCAGTCCACCGGCACGCGCAGGCGCTCGGCCACGACCTTCAGCAGCTCGGCACTGCGCTCCTCGTGTCCGATGTGGCGTGGCAGCACGTCGGCGGCCGTGGTGCCCTTGCCCAGGTCGTGCGCCAGGCAGGCAAACCGCACAGTGAGTGGCGCCTGCAGCCGCGCGGCCATGTCCAGCACCATCATCAGGTGCACGCCCGTGTCCACCTCGGGGTGGTACTCCGCCCGCTGGGGCACGCCCCACAGGCGCGCCACTTCGGGCAGCAGCACCTGCAGCGCGCCGCACTCGCGCAGCACCTCGAACATGCGCGAGGGCTTTTCTTCCATCAGCCCGCGCGCCAGCTCCTGCCACACGCGCTCGGCCACCAGGTGGTCCGCCTCGCCGTGCTGCACCATCTCGCGCATCAGCTGCATCGTCTCGGGCGCCACCGTGAAGTCGGTGAATCGCGCCGCAAACCGCGCCACACGCAGGATGCGCACCGGGTCTTCGCGGAAGGCGTCGGTCACATGCCGCAGCACCCGCGCCTCGATGTCTTGGGCACCAAAATAGGGGTCAAAAATGCCTCCAGAGCTTATCCCATAAGCGCTGGTAGCTATTGCATTGATAGTAAGATCGCGGCGCGAAAGGTCTTCTTCCAGCGTCACATCGGGCGAGCTTTCCACCACAAAGCCCCGGTAGCCGCGCCCGCTCTTGCGCTCGGTGCGGGCCAGTGCGTACTCCTCGCGCGTGTCGGGGTGCAAAAAGACGGGGAAGTCGCGCCCCACGGGCAGATAGCCCAGTTCCAGCATCTGCTCGGGCGTCGCGCCCACGACCACCCAGTCGTGGTCGTTCACGGGCCGGCCCAGCAGCTTGTCGCGGACAGCGCCGCCCACCATGTAGATTTGCATCGGTGTAGTTTAGGCCGGGCCCCCGGCCGTATATTCCAGCCCACCATGTCCCTATCGTCCGACCTCACCATCGCCCAGCTCAACCCCGACGGCAGCGTGCCCGTGCCCACGGCGCCCGACGCAGCCGCCAACGCTGCAGCGGAAGCCCTGCAGCGCGAGGCGCAGTTCGAAGCTTTGAAAGCCAAGGTGGACGACCTGCAGGAGATCCTGGCCAAGCCGCTCAATGAAATCCTGGCCGATCGCGACAAGTTCAAGGAAGCGATGGCCGCGTGGGATGCCTTTGGCGCCATGTGGATGCTGTCGCAGCGCGCCATGAAGCGCGTGGCGCTGGACCTGGCCGCGCAGCAGGGGGTGAGCGAGGAAGAGGTGGTGGCGCGTGCGCTGGCCTATGCCAACCAGGTGCTCAACGCGGAAGAGGAAGACCTGGGCGGCACCGTGGCCCCCGCCCAGTTGGCGCACATCGCGCGGCACAAGCCGTTTTTGCGCAAGCAGTTTCGGTAGCGTGGGCGATGAAAAAACGTGTGACGGTGTTTACTTTTGCCTTGGCGGCTTTGCTGACGGGAATGGCTCTATGGCCGTACGCTCCTCCGCTTGAAACACTGACGGTGGAGAGTGCCACTGTCGGAGTAAAGCACCCGGGGCCGATGGCGCGCGAGGCCGTCTTTCGGACAGCGTCGGGCGCGCAGGTGTCCTGCGCGCGTGGACACAAATCGGGGGGATGCCCTATAGAACACTTGGTTCGAATGGAGGCGCGTCAAGCGCAGCTCACCGTGTGGCACGATGGCGCGCGCGTGTTCCAGATCGCCGACAAGGAGCGGATCCTCTATCCATACGAAGCTGTCTCCGATGGCCGCGCATTTCTATTCGCGATCGCAGCCATTGTCGCGCTGGTGGGATTGGGCCAGATGGCGATTCACATTGGCTGGGCTAACGAATATGACGATGAAGGCAAGCTGATCCAGCGCGAATAGACAGAGTCCTCGCGCTGGGCTTCCTACTGACCCGACCTGAAGTCTTAGTTGAACACCGGCCTGAAAAAACTCCGCTCGTAGCTCACGATGCACCCCGTCTCCTCGGCATAGCGGAACGCCGCCTGGCATTCCGCATCCTGCATCGACTGCTGGCGGTACACCTCGTAGGCCGCGAGGCTGTCAAAGGTGAACAATGCCAGTGCGATGTTGTTCGCGCCCTCGCTGGGCATGAAGTAGCCGTGGTGCTGGCCGCCGAACTTCTCGACCAGCGGTATCCACAGTTTTCCGTAGTGCTCAAACTCCTTGAGCTTGCTGGTGTTGAGCACGTAGCGCAGGTAGATGGTGACGGCCATGGCGGTGCTCAGCCTTCGGTATGGCGCAGGCGATAGGGTTCTTCGAAGTCCAGAAAGTCCTTCTCGGCCAGGGCGTCGTCGATCCAGGCCTTCACGCCGGGCAGGGCGCGCACGCGCTGCACATAGGCGGCGATGTGGGGTGGCACGGGCAGGGCGTAGGTGTGCAGGCGCATGCACACGGGGGCAAAGTAGGCGTCGGCCACGGTGAACTCGCCAAACAGCATGGGGCCGCCATGTTCCTGCAGCAGCGCGCTCCACATGTCCACCAGGCGTTGCACGTCGGCGCGCACGCCGGCCTGGTCGCGCCAGATCAGGGCGCCGGTGTCGGCCAGGTTCGCCTCGATGTTCATGGGGCAGTTGCTGCGCAGGGCGGTGAAGCCGCTGTGCATTTCGGCGCAAATGCTGCGGGCGCGCGCACGGGCCTTGGCGTCCGTGGGCCAGAGCTTTTTGTCAGGGTGGGTTTCAGCCACGTATTCGGCAATCGCCAGCGTGTCCCACACCACCAGGTCACCATCTGCCAGGACGGGCACCTTGCCCGTGGGGTTCACGGCGCCAATCGCGCGCTTGAACTCTGAATCGGCGTCAAAGCTGTCAAAGCGCACGCGCACTTCTTCAAACACGATGCCCGCCTGTTTGAGCAGCACCCAGGGGCGCATGGACCAGGAGGAGTAGTTCTTGTTGCCGATATAGAGCTTGAGCATGGGGCACCTGCCGATGGAAAACAGAGAAAAGAAAGTCAGCCCGCCATGCTAGCGGCAGTGGCGCGCGCCAGCGATGCGAAAACACGGCCTGAATGATGCGTGGCACGCATCACGGGCAATGGCGCAGCGGTTCAGACCGGCCAGACCACCCCGTTGTCGTTCAGGATGGCATCGAGCGGCAGGTCGAACTCTTCGGGCTCGAAGTCGTCCAGGTAGCCATTGGTGAAGCCCAGGCCCACCGTGAACGGCTTGGGCTGCAGGGTGGCCAGCGTGCGGTCGTAAAAGCCGCCGCCATAGCCCAGCCGATAGCCCCCGGGGGCGTAGCCCACGCAGGGCACGAACAGCAGGGTGGGCACGATGACCTCGGTGTCCTTGGGCTTGGGGATGCCGTAGGCGTCTTCCTCCATGGGGCAGCCGGGGTACCAGGCGTGGAAGGTGAGGGTTTTGTGCAGCTTGTTCACCACCGGCAGCCCGATGCGGCGCAGTTGGGGTTCGTCCAGCAACTCGCCATCTTCCTTCCAGCGGTGCAGCGCGGGCAGGGGGTCAAATTCGCCCTTGATGGGCCAATAGGCTCCAATGACCGTATCCGGCCGGTTCACCAGCCAGATGCGCATCACCTGTTGTAACAGGTCGGCTCGCTGTAGGCGGTCGGGCAGATTGAGGCGTTCTTCTATCAACGCGCGCCGAAGGGCTGCTTTGTCCATCAGATAATTCCCCCATGCAATTTCTCAGAGCGATTCTGACACCCCTTGTCGCCGCCACCGTGCTGGCAGCCACCGCGCCCCTTGTCATGGCGCAAAACCGTGGGGACGATACCCTGCTGGAGATGCAGCAGGCCTTCCGCAAAGGCGACCGCAACAAGCTCGCGCAGCTGCTGCCCACTGCGCGTGGTCATGCGCTGGAGCCCTGGGCCGCTTACTGGGAGCTGCGGGTGCGCCTGGGCGAGGCGTCACCACAGGAGATCCAGTCTTTCCTGCAGCGCTACGCCGGCAGCTACCAGGAAGACCGCCTGCGCAATGACTGGCTCTTGTTACTGGGCCAGCGCCGCGACTGGAGCCAGTTCGCCGAGCAGCACCCCAGCTACCGCATGTCGGACGACCGCGAGGTGCGCTGCTACGCGCTGCTGATCGACCAGATCAAGGGCACAGCCAGCCCCACCGTGGCCGAGGACGTGCGCAGCAACTGGTACGCCCAGCGCGACGGCGACGACGGCTGCACCCACGCCGCACGCGAGCTGCATGGCTACAAAAAACTCTCAGCCCTGGACGTGTGGCGCAAGGCCCGCCTGGGGGTCGAGGCCAATCGCCCCCGCGTGGTGCGCGCGGCGGTCGAGATCGTCTCGCCCGAATCGTTGCCGCAGGTCAAGGACGTGCTGGATGCGCCGAGCAAATACCTGCTGTCGCGCGCCACGGCCGCCGGCAAGGCCAAGCAGGAACTGGTGCTGCTGGCCCTGTTGAAACTGGCCACCGGCGACCCGGACGGCGCGGCCTACCAGCTCGACAGCAAGTGGAGCGTGCACCTCTCGGCCGAGGAGCGCAATTGGGCCTGGGCCGTGATCGGCAAGACCGCTGCGCAAAAGCTGGCCAGCAACGCCCACAGCTACTTTGCGAACGTGACCAAGGACAGCGACCTCAACGACGACCTTCTGGGCTGGAAGGTTCGCGCCGCCCTGCGCGCCGGCCAGTGGAAGGCCGTCGGAAAGGCTGTGGACGCCATGGGCCCCGAAGCCCGCCAGGACAGCACCTGGGTGTACTGGAAGGCACGCTCGCTGCTCGCAGGCCGCGTGACCGACGCCGAACGCGCCGAAGCGCGCCAGCTGCTCGAAGGCATCGCCAGCACGCGCGGCTTCTACGAGCAACTGGCGCTCGAAGAGATTGGCCAGCGCATCACCGTGCCGCCCGCGCCTGCCCCCCTCACCGCCGAAGAAAAAGCCGCCGCCCGCGCCAACCCGGGCCTGAACCGCGCGCTGTATGCCATCCTGCTGGGCCTGCGCAGCGAAGGCGTGCGCGAGTGGAACTACACCACCAACCTGCACCAAAGCGGCGGCATGCCCGACCGTGAACTGCTGGCCGCCGCCGACTTCGCCTGCCAGCGCGAGGTGTGGGACCGCTGCATTAACACCAGCGAACGCACCAAGAGCGTGGTGGACACCACCCAGCGTTTCCCCACGCCGTTTCGCAGCGCGGTGGTGGAGCGCGCCAACGGCATCGGCCTCGACCCGGCGTATGTCTACGGCCTCATCCGCCAGGAAAGCCGCTTCATCATGGACGCACGCTCCCACGTGGGCGCCTCGGGCCTGATGCAGGTCATGCCCGCGACCGCGCGCTGGACGGCCAAGAAGATCGGTTTGAACAACTTCACCGCCGACCAGATCAACGACCGCGACACCAACATCACCATCGGCACGGCCTACCTCAAGCTCGCGTTGGACGACTTTGCGGGCTCCATGCCCATGGCCGCTGCCGCCTACAACGCCGGCCCCGGCCGCCCGCGCAGCTGGCGCAACGGCCCGGTGCTGGACGCCGCCATCTGGGCCGAAAACGTGCCCTTTGCCGAAACGCGCGACTACGTGAAGAAGGTGCTGGCCAACACCACCAACTACGCCGCCATGCTCACCGGCCAGCCCCAGTCGCTCAAGAGCCGCCTGGGCACCATCGGCCCGCGCGACGCGGCGGCGCCCGAAGTGAACAAGGATCTGCCTTGAGTCTTTGTGCCACGTTTGTAAACAAATTGCTATAAAAATAATAGCTATTACCGCTTGTTGAGTAAGCGGTGGATGCCTTTTTGACCATGAATGGAGGGATGGAGATGATGAAGAAGCTGTCGTGGCTGGCGATAGCCGCCCTGGTGTCAGGGCTGGGGGTGGGCGTGCAGGCGCAGCCCGTCTACAAATGGGTGGATGCCGAGGGCAAGACCCACTACGGTTCGCAGCCCCCGCCGTCCAAGGCAGACGCCGAGCCGCTGAAGCTCCAGGGCAGCAACGGCACGACCAAGAGCTCGTCATCCTCGTCCGGCAAGCCGGGCCAGCAGTACAACGCCGACGGCACCAAGAAGATCTCGAAGGACGTGGAAGAGTTTGGCCAGGGCATGAAAAAGGCCCTGGAGACGGTGGACAGCAAATCGGTGACGCTGAACTGCTCCGCCGCCGTGGACAACATCCACTACCAGGCCGACCAGATGCTGGAAGTGGGCCAGAAAAACGTGCGTGACGGCTACATGGCCCAGGCCGACTTCGACAAGACCGCACCCAAGATCCGCGAAGCCAAGGGCAAGTACAGCATGTCGGACTGCCAGGGTGCGTCGGGCAACAAGAAGGCGTTTTACCAGTGCATGTCCAGCAGCAACAACCATGTGATGGGCTGCGACAAGCAGCACAAGCATTGAAGGCCTGCTGAGGCGTTTCGCAGCGTCCCCCGATGATAGGGACGCAGCGGCCCCGCTAAGCCGGGTCCACGGTGGCACTGATCCTGGGGGCTGGCCAGCTGCAGCGGGCAATGCGCAACACCAGGATTCCGGGGGAAGCCATGTCTAGGTGTTGTGCAGCATGTCGCCCTGGCGGGTGGCCGCACCGGACCGCACCAGTTCGTCGGCCAGGCTGCCGAGCCATTCGGCCTCGGCCTGATCGGCGAAGTGGCGCTCGCGCAGCATGCCGAAGTACGGCGTGGCCTGCGCCCAGCCCGCCAGCTCGGCCATGGGGATCTGCTGCCACTCCAGCAGTTTGTACTTGAGCAGCACCTTGGCTGCATAGAGCGCATGTTTGGAGGGATTGCGCACAAAGCCGTCCAGGCGGCGGCGGGCGCCGTCGATGGCGCGCGGGGCATCGGCAAACACCGGCCCGTGGCCCGGTATGACGACTTGCGGCGCCAGCTTTTCGATCACATCCAGCGTGGCGGCAACGTGTGCGAATGCGTCGTCGCCTTCCAGCTCGGGAAACACCACACCAAAGCCGTTTTCCCACAGCGCGTCGGCCGAGATCAGCACACGGCCCTGGGGCTCGAACAACACCACCGAATGCGGATCGTGCCCCGGTGCGGCATGCACCTGCCAGGGCTTGTCGCCCAGCAGCACGCAGGATTCCGGCATGAGCAGCGTATCGGCCCGAAAGGGCGGGCATTCCTGTCCTGTGGGGGTGTAGCTCAGTGCGTAGGCATCCCACTGGCGCACATGGTCGGCCTGGCCGGGCGGAATGGCTGTGAGCACGCCGGGCCAGGCCTTTTGCAGCGCCGCATTGCCGCCGCAGTGGTCGCTGTGCAGGTGGGTGTTGAGCACGCGGTCCAGCGGGCGGCCTTGCAGCGTGCCGCGCACCAGCTCCACGGTCTGCTCGGCATGGCTGCAGTAGCCGGTGTCCACGATGGCCGTGTCGTGCTGGCCGATGAAAAGGATGTTATTGGCCGACAGCCAGCCGCGTTCGAGGACGGTGATTTCAGGAGGCAGGAGATCGTGGGGCGCGATGGTGGGCATGGGTGCAGGAATTCGGGGCGTCGGTGGCGGGCATCATCCGTGCCGCGCCGTGGGCTGCGGTCCAGCGTACCGCAGGTAGTGCCTGCCCGAAGTCCTCCAAAACCCGCAAACGAAGGTGCAGCCATGGCTTCGCAAGCCCCAAGCTGTATCAGAACGTCACGCCCGCCACCAGGATGACGTTGGCATACGGCGTGCACTCGCCGGTACGCACCATTGCGCGGGCCTGCTGGGTGAGGCGCTTGAACTCCTCGTGCGATACGGCCTGGGGCTCCACCGGCAAGTGGCACCAGGCGGGCAGCTGCCCCCCATTGCGCTCCACGGCTTCGGTGGCGATCAGCGCTTTTTCGACCTGCATTTCTTCCAGCACCACCCGCAGCACATCGGCCACGGCCGGGATGCCCGGGGTGAGCGCCAGGTCGATGCGGCGCGGGCCGGGCGGAATGGGCAGGCCCACGTCGCCGATCACCAGCATGTCGCCATGGCCCAGGCTGGCGATGGCGTGGGAGAGTTCGGCGTGCAGCAAGGCGGTGCGTTTCACAGGGGGCTCCAGGCGGGTGGTTGGGGGCTGTGCGCGACGGCTGCGCGGGTGGGAATGGAGGGCTGGGCGCCGGGTTGCGTGACGCACAGCGCGGACGCGCGGATGCCATCGCGCACGGCGGTATCAAGCGGCTCGCCGCGTGCCAGCGCCACAGCCAGTGCGCCCAGGAAGGTGTCGCCTGCGGCAGTGGTGTCCACGGCCTGCACGACGAGGCCGGGGTGGTAGCGGCAACCTGTGGCATCCGCCGCCACGGCACCGGCGGCGCCCAGGGTCACCACCACCTGGGCGGGGCCCTTGGAGCGCAGGGCTTGTGCGACCTGCGCTGCGTCTGCGGGGGTGGCGACGCTCTGGCCTGCCAATGCTGCGGCCTCCACTTCGTTCACGACCAAGATATTGACCAGCGGCCACAGCGCATCGGGCAGCGGCTGAATGGGAGAGGGGTTGAGCAGCACCGGGCAGCCTGCGGCATGGGCCACGTCGGCGGCGGCCAGCACCTGCGGCATGGGGATTTCCAACTGCAACACCAGGCCGCCCGCGCCTTGCACACTGCCGCGCAAGGCCTCTGCATTCAGCACAAACCTGCCATTGGCGCCGGGCACTACCACGATGCGGTTTTGCCCCGTGGTTTCCACGGTGATGGCGGCCACACCGGTGGTGACTTCGGTATCGGCCTGCACGCCACGGTGGTCAATGCCATCGGCGTCAAGCCCGGCGCGCAGCGTGTGGCCGTAGCCATCGTCGCCCACGCGGCCGAACAGAAACACCTGGGCGCCCTGGCGGGCGCAGGCCACGGCCTGGTTGCCGCCCTTGCCGCCAGGCACCAGGAGCAGGGCATCGGCCAGCACGGTCTCGCCGGGGCCGGGGGCATGTTGCACCTGCAGCACCAGGTCCATGTTCAGGCTGCCGACCACGGCGATGCGGGGGGGCGGGAGGTTGGCGGTCACAGCAGTCACGGCGGTCATGCAGGCCTCCCTCCACGGCGGGCGTCGGGGGCGACCATGGTGGCGGGGGCCGTGGAAGAGCGCACGCGCAGCTCGGGCTGCAGCATCACCTTGCGCGCGTCCTGGCGCTTCCCGTCGATGCGCTCCAGCAGCATGTCCACCGCCAGCGCGCCGATGCGCTGCTTGGGCTGGGCCACGGTGGTCAGCGGCGGGCTGGTGAAGGCGGTCAGTTCAATGTCGTCAAAGCCCACGATGGACAACGCCTCGGGCACGCGCAGCTCGCGTTCGTGCGCCGCGCACAGTGCGCCCATGGCCATGAGGTCGTTGCACACGAAGACGGCGGTGGGCGGCTCGGGGGCGCGCAGCACGGCGTGCATGGCTTCATACCCGCCCTGGCTGGTGAAGTTGCCATGCCATAGCAGGCCGTCGCCTGTGCCGCAGCCTGCGTCGGCCAGCGCAGTGCGCCAGCCGGCGATGCGCTGCTCGCTGGGAGCAATACCGGCCGGGCCGCCAATGCAGGCAATGCGCTGGTGGCCCAGCGACAGCAGGTGCCGCGTGGCCAGCAGGCCGCCTTGCATGTGGGCGGTTTCCACCAGGTCGCAGGGCTGCTGCTCGGCCAGCTCGATCTCGCGGTCCACCAGCACGGTGGGGATGGACAGGCCCGCCAGCTGCGTGGGCAGCGTGGCGTCGTGCCCGGTGGAGACCACGATGAGCCCGTCGATGCGCCGCTCGGCCAGCACCTGCAGATACGTGCCCTGGCGGTGCGCCTCGTCGTTGGTGTTGCACAGAATGAGGTTGTAGCCCGCGCCAAAGCAGCGGTCTTCCACGCTGTGCACGATCTCGGCAAAGTAGGGATTGGAGCTGTTGGGGATCAGCATGCCCAGCGTGCGCGTGTTGTTGCTCTTGAGGCTGCGCGCAATGGCGCTGGGCACATAGCCCAGCGCGCGGATGGCTTTCTCGACCCGCTCGCGTCCCTCGGGACTCACGTGGCGTGTGCCGTTGACCACGTGCGACACCGTGGTGACCGATACATCGGCGTGGCGCGCAACGTCCTTGATAGTAGCCATGCGAAAAGTGAGAAGTCGTTGGGTTGGAGTGGTGTCAGACCGTGATTCAGTGCGCAGCGCG
Source organism: Acidovorax sp. Root267 (assembly GCF_001429215.1). NCBI lineage: Bacteria > Pseudomonadati > Pseudomonadota > Betaproteobacteria > Burkholderiales > Comamonadaceae > Acidovorax > Acidovorax sp. Root267. The sequence goes on along the minus strand of NZ_LMJC01000029.1, from coordinate 263,370 downwards.
GCGCTGGCGCAGCGTGTCCACGATGACGGCCGCCACGATCACAAAACCCGTGATGATGCGCTTGCTGGGCTCGCTGGCGCCCACCTGGGCCAGGCCGGCCTCCAGCACCGCGATGATGAGCACGCCAAAGGCCGTGTTGATCACCGAGCCGCGCCCGCCCATGAGGCTGGTGCCGCCAATCACCACGGCGGCGATCACCTGCAGCTCCATGCCGGTGCCTGCGTTGGGGTCTGCGGCTTCGAGCCGGGCCGACTGCATCAGCCCTGCCAGCCCCGCGAGCAGGCCAGTCATGGCAAACACGATGATGCGGATGGGGCGCGGGTCCACACCCGCCAGGCGCATGGCTTCCTCGTTGGTGCCGATGCCCACCACACAGCGGCCGAACACCGTGCGCGACAGCACCAGCTGCGCCACCACCACCAGCACCACCGCCAGCAAAAACGCGAACGAGATGCCGCCAAAGAAGGGGGCCGACAGCCACGAGATCGCATCGCCCACGTACTGCGTGCGCGAGTCAGTGACCACATACGCGCTGCCGCGCACGGCTTCGAGCATGCCCAGCGAGACGATGAACGAAGGCAGCCGCCAGGCCACCGAGATGGCCCCCGTGATGGTGCCGCACACCAGGCCCGTGGCCAGCGCCAGGGCGGCGGCGGCGGGCACTGTCCAGCCCCACTGCAGGATGGCGGCGGCCGAGGTGGCTGCGGCCAGCGCCATCACCGAGCCCACCGACAGGTCGATGCCCGCGATGATGAGCACAAAGGTCATGCCCACGGCCATCACGGCCAGGGCCGGGATCTCGTTGGCGATGGTGATGAAGGTTTCGGTGCTCCAAAAGTACTCGGACAGCGACGAGAACAGCGCCACCATGCCTGCCAGCACGGCCAGCAGGCCCAGGTAGGTGCCCAGTTGGCTGCGCCAGACCGAGGCGGAGGAAGGTGCTGGCGCGGATGCGGCAGCCGACGTGATGGGGGCGTTCATGCGGTGACAGGAGAAGGGGTTAAAGAGGTTGTGTTGGTGCGCCCGCCGGGCTCGGAAAACGCCGCCGCCAGCAGGGATTGTTCAGACCACTCACCGCGCTCGAACACCGCCACCAGGCGGCCAGCGCTCATCACGCCGATGCGATCGGCCATGGCCATCAGCTCGCGCAGGTCGGACGACACCATGAGCAGCGCGCGGCCTTCGGAGGCCATGCGGTCCAACTCGCCATACAGCTCGGCGCGTGCGCCCACGTCCACGCCACGCGTGGGTTCATCCAGCAGCAGCACGCGGCCTTCGCGGTGCAGCCAGCGGGCAAACACCACCTTTTGCTGGTTGCCGCCCGAGAGCTGGCCCACAGGCTGCTCGGCGCTGCGGCAGCGGATGCCCAGCGTGCGCACAAAACCTTGCACCAGGCGGTTTTCCAGCCCACGCTGCAGCCAGCCGCCGCGCGAGACGGCCGACAGGTCGGACAGCGTGGCGTTGATGCGAATAGGCTGCGCCAGCAGCAAGCCCTGGGATTTGCGGTCTTCGGTGACCAGACCCACGCCTGCGGCGATGGCCTGCAGGGGGGAGGCGAAACCACGCGGGATCGTGCGCGGTGCGGCTTGGGAAGCCTTCGGGTTTTTGTTTGCTATGTTTTTTGTGGCTGATGGCGCTTGTTCATCAAGCGCCAGGGCCTGTTTTTGTTCAAATTCGGGGTGCAGTGTGACGCTGCCCCGGTCTGCCCGGTCCGCGCCAAACAGCAGCCGGATCAGTTCGGTGCGGCCCGATCCGACCAGCCCGGCTATGCCAAAGATCTCGCCCGCGCGCAGCTCCAGGCTCACGTCCTGCACGGCGGTGCCCCGGCCCAGGCCCTGGGCGCTCATCACCACCGGGCCGACGGGGCGGCGCGGGCGGTGGTCCAGGTCGCTCACCACGCGGCCCACCATGCGCTGCACGAGGTCGTCCTCGCTCATGCCGGCCATGGGGCGCACGTCCACCAGGCGGCCGTCGCGCAGCACGGCCACGCGGTCGGCAATGCGGCGCAGCTCTTCGAGCCGGTGCGACACATAGACGATGGCCACGCCGCGTGCGGTGAGGTGCGCGATCTGCTCGAACAGGTAATTGGTCTCGCGCGGCGTGAGCATGGCCGTGGGCTCGTCGAGCACCAGGATGCGTGTGTCGTCCTGCAGGTTGCGCGCAATCTCCACCATCTGCTGCTGGCCAATGCCCAGCTGCGAAACGGGCGTGGCGGGGTCGATGCTGTCAAGCCCGATCTTGGCCAGCTGCGCGCGTGCAGCCGTGTGCAGCGCATCGCGCTGCAGCCAGCCCAGGCGGTGGGGCAGGCGGCCCATCAACAAATTCTCGGCCACGGTGAGCGTGGGCACCAGGCCCAGCTCCTGCATCACCATGCGCACGCCTTGGCGCTCGGCATCGCGGCGCGAGGTGGGCGTGTAGGTTTGGCCGCCGAGCAACATGCCGCCGCGCGTGGGCTGCTCCAGCCCGCACAGGATCTTGGACAGCGTGCTCTTGCCCGCGCCGTTCTCGCCGGTCAGCGCCAGCACCTCGCCCGCAAACAGCTCCACATTCACGCCATCGAGCACCGTGGCGGTGTAGTCCTTGCCCACGGCCTGGATGGCGAGCAAGGGCGTGGACTGGGAAGTGGGGGAGGGGATTGGCATGGTGGGGTTCGCTGAGGCGGGCCGCGGAGTGGCGTTCATTCTTTGGGCGGTGAACAAAGCTCCGCGAAACGGTTCTGGCGAGGCACCGTGTCGCAGTTAGTACGGGTAGTACGACAAGACACGGCAACAACGCCAGAAGCGTTTTGTTCGCCGCTCTCTGGCTTCTCTGCTGGTTGCTACTTACTTACTGCCCTTGGTCACCAGCACCACATCCGTCTTGACGGCTGCAGGCAACTGCGCCTGGGGCGTCTTGGCGGCCAGCGCCTTCTGGGCCAGCTCGATGCCGAACACGGCCTGCTTGGCGGCGTACTGGTCGGCAGTGGCCAGCACGCGGCCATCGGCCAGCATGGGCTTGATGGCGCCGATGTTGTCGTAGCCCACCACCTGCACCTTGCCGGCCTTGCCAGCGGCCTTCACGGCGGCCACGGCACCCAGGGCCATGCTGTCGTTGCCGGCCAGCAGGGCGACCAGGTCAGGGTGCTCGCGCATCATGCCGGCGGCCACGGTGTTGCCTTTTTCGATCTCCCAGTTGCCGGACTGCACGCCCACCACGGTGATGTTGGCGGCCTTCATCGCGTCCTGGTAGCCCAGGGTGCGCTGCTGTGCATTGAAGGTGGTCGACACGCCTTCGATGATGCCGACCTTGTCGCCGGCTTTCAGCGTCTTGGCCAGGTGGTCACCCACCAGCTTGGCGCCCGCGCGGTTGTCGGGGCCCACGAAGGGCACGGTGATGTTCTTTTCCTTCAGCGCATCGGTATCGAGCTGGTTGTCGATGTTGACCACGATGATGCCCTTGTCGATGGCGGCCTTGACCACGGGCACAAGGGCCTTGGAGTCGGCCGGGGCCAGCACGATGGCACTGACCTTTTGCGCCATGGCCTGCTCGATCATCTTGATCTGCGCGGCGGTGTCGGTCTCGTTCTTGATGCCGTTGGCCACCAGCGTGTATTCGCTGGCGTGCGCCTTCTGGTGCGCCTTGGCGCCGTCTTCCATGGTGCGGAAGAACTCGTTGGCCAGCGACTTCATGACAAGCGCGATCTTGGGCTTGTCCTGCGCAAACGCAGGGCTGGCCAGCAGGCTGCCCACAACGGCGAGGGCGGCGGCGGTCTGAACGGAACGGCGGGTGAACTGCATGGGTTGTCTCCTGTTGGAATGGTGGGCGAGAAAGGCGAGCGGACAGCGGTGCGCAAGGTGCGCGAAACCCGGGGAAAAGCCACGAATGCGCGCGACCCGGTGCCTTGTCGCCAGTGGATCATATCCAAAGCAAACGTTTGCGCAAACGTTTGCTAATCAGTAAAAACCCGAACAAACGGGAGCTGAGAGGGGTTGCTGGACGGGTTCTCCGTGGCCCTTCACCCGTGCCGAAACCGTGCTGTGTCTCCCCGTTTTCACAGGAAACGGGCAAAGAAAAAGGGCGCCGGAGCGCCCTTGGTTGCAATGGAGGGGCTGCCACGCTGATTTGCGCAGCCACCGGGTGAAACGCTCTAGGCCTTGCGCAGCTCCCTGCGCAAGATCTTGCCCACATTGCTCTTGGGCAGCTCGTCGCGGAACTCGATGTACTTGGGGCGCTTGTAGCCGGTGAGGTTCTCCTGGCAGTAACGGGCCACGTCTTCCTCGCTGAGGGTGGGGTCGTTCTTGATGATGAACACCTTGATGGCCTCGCCCTGTTTCTCGTCGGGGATGCCGATGGCCGCGCATTCCACCACGCCAGGGCACAGGCTGATGACCTGCTCCAGCTCGTTGGGGAATACGTTGAAGCCGCTCACCAGGATCATGTCCTTCTTGCGGTCGATGATGCGGGTGTAGCCCTGGGCGTCCATGATGCCGATGTCGCCCGTGCGCATGAAGCCGTCGGGCGTGAAAGCCTTGGCATTTTCTTCGGGCTGGTTGTAGTAGCCCGTCATCACGTTGGGGCCGCGGATGCAGATCTCGCCCGACTCGCCCTGGGCCAGGCTGTTGCCTGCGTCGTCCTTGATGGCGATGTCGATGCCCGGCAGCGGCAGGCCGATGGTGCCGCTGAACTCGGTGTTGGTCACGGGGTTGTTGGTGCCGATGGCGCAGGTTTCGCTCATGCCCCAGCCTTCGATCATGGTGCTGCCCGTGGCCTTTTGCCACTGCTTGGCCGTGCCTTCGCTGGCCGCCATGCCGCCAGCCTGCGACACGCACAGGTGCGAGAAGTCGAGTGTCTTGAACTGCGGGTTCTGCAGCAGCGCGTTGAACAGCGTGTTCACGGCGGGCAGCATGTGGAAGGGGCGCTTCTTCAGCTCGGCAATGAACTTGGGGATGTCGCGCGGGTTGGGGATCAGCGTGAGGCTGGAGCCCTGGCGGATGGCCAAGAGGCACAGCGTGAGCGCGAAGATGTGGTACAGCGGCAGCGCGGCGATGGAGTTGGCTTTACTGAGGTCACCCACCTTGGACAGCGCCGGGGTGAACCAGGCTTCGGCCTGCAGCGTGGCGGCCACGATGTTGCGGTGGGTCAGCACCGCCCCTTTCGACAGGCCCGTGGTGCCGCCGGTGTACTGCAGGAAGGCAATCGAATCGAGCGTGGCCTGGCTCGGGGTGAGCGACTTGTGCTCGCCCAGCGACAACGCCTTCTTGAAGGTGACGACCTTGCGGCCACCCGTCAGTGGCAGTTCGTAGGCGGGCACCATCTTGGCCAAATGGCGCACGGCAAAGGTGATCCATTTGCCGAACCAGAAGCCCAGCAGGTCGCCCATGGACGCCATCACCACATGTTTGACGGCCGTGTGGTCAATGACCTCGGCCAGCGTGTGCGCAAAGTTCTCCAGGATCACGATGGCCGTGGCGCCCGAATCCTTGAGCTGGTGCTCCAGCTCGCGGGCGGTGTACAGCGGGTTCACGTTGACGCAGGTGTAGCCCGCGCGCAGCACGGCGGCCATGGTCACGCCGAATTGCGGAATGTTGGGCAGCATGATGGCCACGCGCGCACCGGGTGCGAGGCCCAGGCTTTGCAGGTAGGCACCCAGGGCCGCCGAGTGGCGTTCCAGTTCGCCATAGCTCATCCACTGGTCCATGCAGACCGAAAACGGGCTCGATGCGTGTTTGCGGAAGGACTCTTCCAGCAGGTGGGCCACAGAGCGGTATTGCTCGGGCTGCACGTCGTGCGGTACGCCCGGGGGGTAGCTCTTGAGCCAGATCTTTTCCATGCGCTTGTTTCCTTCGCTTGTGCTCGCCAAATGCCATTGATAGGTGGGCACAGATTGTGGAAGCAGGTGGGGATGATCGGTTACCGGGCTTGTCCTAGTGTGTTTGCGAGTTGGGTCCCGCAGGTGACAGCATCCGCGTCGAACAGCTGCTCCATCAGGCTGCGTTCACGCGCTTCGATGGTGGCCAGGAACTGCTCCACCCCGCCGCGCTGGCGCGCGAGCTGGCCGAAGGTGTCAAACCCCGCCTCCAGAAACCGCTGCAACGCGCCCATGCCCGCAGCGTTGGCCGGGCCGCGCATCATGCGCAGCATCATCCGCAGGCCGGGCGTGCGCGTGAGGCGCGCCAGGTCATTGCCCATGGCCAGCACGCGCTGCAGCTGCTGCTGGCGGGTGTGGCGCTGGCCTACGGTGCGCCAGGCGGCGGTGTAGCGGGTCGGGTCGCTGGCTGCGTCCGCAGCATGCGCCAGCCACGCACGGCCCATGTCCTGGTCCAGCCCCTCGGTCTGCGCATGCAGCACCGCCAGGGCCATGGCCGTGGCCACCACGGGCTGGGGGAACATGGTCTGCAGCGTGCCGGCGATGCGGCCAAACTGCAGATCGCGGTCGGTGTAGTCGGTGTCGCTGTACAGCTCTTCCAGAAAAAACCGGGCCGCCGGGCCAAACGAGGGCGAGCCCATCAGGTCCGCATAGGTGCCCCGAAAGCGCCGCGCCTGCAGGCTTTTGACGCTGCACACCGCGGCCCCCAGCGCCGGGTCGCCCGTGCGGTGCAGGCGCAGGGCGGTCACGTCGGCAATGCAGTCGCGGATGGTCTGGGCGGCATCCATGGGGCGGGGTCCTTTCTGCGTTCTGCGGGGTGCGGTGTCGGGCTGTGGTCAGACCGCACAATGCGGCTGGTCAATTACAACATTTGCCCATCACCACCATGATCGCGCGCTGGCAACGAATCCTGCTCCTGTTCATCCTGCTGACCATGGCCGCCTGGCTGGTGTGGCAATGGCCGCATTCGCCGTTGCGCGCCGTGCTGGGAGCGCTGTTGCCGCTGGGCATTTACCTCTTGGTGATGGCGGTGGAGTTTGTGCTGTTGCACCACACCAACCGAGCCGATGCCGCGCCGCGTGCGCGCCCCTCGCAGGTGCTGGACGCCTGGTGGGCCGAGGTGTGGGTGGCGTTGCTGGTGTTCTGCTGGCGCCAGCCGTTTCGCTACCAGTCACTGCCCGACTGGCTGCCCGCCACGCCAACGGGCAAGCGTGGTGTGGTGCTGGTGCATGGTTTCATGTGCAACCGGGGTCTGTGGCTGCCCTGGTTCGCGGGCCTGCGCGCTGGGGGCCATGCCCATGTGGCGGTGAACCTGGAGCCGGTGATGGGCTCGATTGATGAATACGCCGACATCATTGAAGACGCTGTGTTGCGGGTGACGGCCGCCACGGGCCAGGCGCCGGTGCTGTTGTGCCACAGCATGGGCGGGCTGGCGGTGCGGGCGTGGCTGCGGGCGCACCAGGCCGATGGGCGGGTGCATCGGGTGTTGACGCTGGGCACGCCGCATGGGGGCACGTGGCTGGGGCGTTTCAGTCGCGCTGTGAATGGGCGGCAGATGAGCCTGGCGGGGGACTGGGTGTTGGCGTTGCAGCGGGCGGAGCCGGCGGGGCGGGCTGCGTTGTTTACCTGCTGGTATTCGAACTGCGACAACATCGTGTTCCCGGCGACCACGGCGGCGTTGGCGGGGGCGGACAACCGGTTGGTGGAAGGGGTGGCGCATGTGCAGATGGCGTTTGACCCTGGGGTGATGAAGGCTTGTCTTGAGGAGATGGGGCGGGGGTGATTTTTTGATTGTTTTGGCCTCTAGCGCTTATGTATAAAGCGCTAGCAGCTATTGTTTTTGTAGTTGTCGAGTTTTCGCCTACCGTTCGGGCTGAGCCTGTCGAAGCCTGGGCGCGCTGGTTTGAAGCGCATGCTTGTGGCGAGTGCGGAGGCCGGGAGTCACCCCAGCACCCGCTCTCAACCCAGGCACGCCTTTCAAACCAGCGCGCCCAGGCTTCGACAAGCTCAGCCCGAACGGTTGAAGGTTTGCTATAGAAGTAATAGCTTCCAGCGCTTTATGGACAGGCGCAAGCAGCCAATTTCATCAAAAAAACTCAAGCCACCACCGCATCCCGCTCATCCGCCGCAAACTCCGGCAACCCCCGCAGCCGCTCATAGATCGGCGCAAAGTCCGCCGCCGTCATCTCAAACAGCTGCTCAAAACTATCGATCACAAAATACGTCTGCTGGTACGTATCAATCTTGTACTTCGTGCGCATCGTCCTCTCCAGCGCCAGCGGAATCCGCTGCGGCTCCGGGCTCTGGACCGAATACGCCAGCTCGCCCGACGAACTCAAAATGCCCGCGCCGTATGCCCGCAGCTCCCCCGCCTCGCGGATCAACCCGAACTCGATGGTGTACCAATAAAGCCGCGAGAGCATCTCGCACGACCCCAGCCCCTGCGCCTTCAGCCCGCCCTGCCCATACCGCTGTACGTAGTCCGCAAACACCGGGTTGAACAACAACGGCACATGCCCGAACAGGTCATGAAAAATGTCAGGCTCGACGATGTACTCGAACTCCTCGGGCTTGCGGATCCAGTCCGTCACCGGGAACTTGCGGTTGGCCAGCAGGGTGAAGAAGGGCACCTCCGGGATCAGCCCGGGCACGCCCACCAGCTCCCAGCCTGTGGCCTTGTAGAGGCGCTCGTTGACCTCTTCGAAGCGCGGAATGCGGTCGCTGGCGCCCAGCGAGGGCAGGGCGTCAATGAACGCCTGGCTGGCCAGGCCCGGCAATAGCGCGCGCTGGCGTTCGTACAGGCGCCGGTACGTGTCGTGATCGGCGGCGGTGTAGCTCGCGTAGTCCTGCGGGCAGGTGTAGTCCTCGCTGGCACGCGAGTAGTCGCCACGCGGGGGGCGGGTGGATTGACCATAGACGACAGGGGCTTGTCCCATTTTTTTCTCCTTTGCCGCCATGGTCGGCGCACCGTGACAGTGGTGCGCACCAGCCCACGCGGCTGCTAATCGATCTTGATTTTTGCGGCCCGGATCAGGAACTCGTACTTGCTGTTTTCCGAGCGCACAAACTGCGCAAACCCGTCGAGCGTGAGCTCTTCGGGCGTGATACCCATCTTCTTGAACTTCTCTTTGCCGGCTGGCGAGTGCATGGCAGCGGTGAACGCGTTGGCGTAGCGGCGCGCATCGGCGTCGGGCAGCGAGGCGGGCGCAAACAGGCCGAACCAGGTCGACACGTTGAAGCCCTGCACGCTGTCGTTGATGCTCGGCACGTTGGGCAGCGCCTCGTTGCGGCTCAAGGTGGTCACGCCCAGCGCCAGCAGCTTGCCCGACTGGATCTGCGGCAGCGCCGAGGCCAGGTTGTCAAACACCATCAGCACCTGGCCGGACTCCAGCGCAGCCAATGCGGGCTTGGAGCCCTGGAACGGCGTGTGGCCCATCCTGGTGTTGGTGAGCGACTTGAACATCTCGGCCGAGATGTGGCCGATGCTGCCGTTGCCGCCCGAGCCGTACTTGGCCTGGTCCGGGTTCTTCTTGAGGTACTGCACCAACTCCGGCGTCGTCTTGATGCCCAGCTTGGCGGCCTGCTCGGCATTCACCACCAGCACGTTGGGCGTGCGTGCCACAAGGGCGATGGGTTTGAAGTCCTTGAGCGCGTTGTAGGGGAAGTTCTTGTACAGCCAGGGGTTGACGGCGTGGGTGGCCACGGCGCCCATCAGCACCTGGTTGCTGGTCTTCCCGGCTTTGGCGACCTGGTCGGCGCCGGTACTACCACCCGCCCCCGGTTTGTTCTCCACGGTAATGGAGCCAAGCTGGGCTGCAGCACCTTCGGCCACGATGCGGGCCGAGATGTCCAGCGGACCACCAGCGGGGTAGGGCACCACGATGGTGAGCGGGGCAGAGGGGCTTTGGGCCATGGCAATGGTGGCCACACAGGTCAGGCCAACACTGAACAGGGTGCTACGGAGCGACATCGGGATCCTTTTGAGTTCCGGGGAGCGCGCAGTATAGGCATCTGTTCAGGGTTAACCCTGGATGTCTGATGTCTTACGTGTTCAGTACGCCGCGGCGGATCTGGTCGCGCTCCAGCGATTCGAACAGCGCCTTGAAGTTGCCTTCGCCAAAACCGTCGCGGTAGTCGCCTTCGCGCTGGATGAATTCAAAGAACACCGGCCCCAGCATGGGGGTGGAGAAAATCTGCAGCAGCAGGCGCGGCGTGCCATCGGCGGTGGTGCCGTCCAGCAGAATGCCGCGCGCCTGCAGTTCGGGCACGGGCTGGCCGTGGGCGGGCAGGCGGGTGTCCAGCATTTCGTAGTAGACGTCGTTGGGCGCGGTGGCCAGCGAGACGCCGGCCATGCCCAGCTTGTCCACCACGTCCTGCAGGTTGTCGCAGATCAGCGCGATGTGCTGGATGCCTTCACCGTTGAACTGCATCAAGAATTCTTCGATCTGGCCGCCGCCCTGCTTGGATTCTTCATTCAGCGGGATGCGGATCTTGCCGTCAGGCGCGGTCATGGCCTTGGACGTGAGGCCCGTGTATTCGCCCTGAATGTCGAAGTAGCGGATCTCGCGGAAGTTGAACAGCTTCTCGTAGAAGTTGGCCCAGAAACCCATGCGGCCGCGGTACACGTTGTGCGTGAGGTGGTCGATGAGGTTCAGGCCGTGGCCCACAGGGCGGCGGTCCACGCCTTCGATGAATTCGAAGTCGATGTCGTAGATGGACTTGCCGTCTTCAAAGCGGTCAATCAAATACAGCGGTGCGCCGCCAATGCCCTTGATGGCGGGAAGGCGCAGCTCCATCGGGCCGGTGGGGATCTCGATGGGCTGGGCACCCAACTCCAGCGCGCGGTTGTAGGCCTTGTGGGCGTCCTTCACGCGGAAGGCCAGGCCACAGGCCGAAGGGCCGTGCTCGGCGCCAAAGTAGGCGGCCTGGCTGTGGGGCTCGCGGTTAAGGATGAAGTTGATGCCGTTCTGGCGGTACAGCACCACGTCCTTGGAGCGGTGCTTGGCCACGAGCGTAAAGCCCAGCTTCTCGAACACACCTTCCAGCACGCCAGGGGTGGGCGAGGTGAATTCGACGAATTCGAACCCCATCAGGCCCATGGGGTTGTCCCAGGCTTCGAGCTGGGCGGCGGTTTGTTGCGGCAAGGCGGCGTTCATGGGGTGTCTCCGGCATTCGTTGAGGAATGTCATGGACTGTAGGCGCGCCCTGCCTCATGTTTCTGGCGAAATCAAGAGGCTTTGGCCTCCGATTTGCAGGAATGTTGTGAATGATCAAATTTCAGCGCAAGACCAGGGCGCTACCCCGGTATGTGGCGGCTGTCTCTTGCGTGGGGCCAGGGGAGCTCAGGAGCCTGACGCAGCAGGTGGCAGGCGCCGCAGCGCCAGGGCGGCGTCGATGCGTTGCTGCTCCTCGGCGGAGAAAAGCTGCTGGCGCAGTTGCTGCAATGCGGGGCCTTCGCCTTGTTGGCCGCGCGCCTGGTTGTACTGGTCAAGCCGCTGCTGCCAGTGTTGTTCTTCCCGGTCGAGCTGGGCCATGGCGTGGGCAGCGGCCTCGCCGTATTGCGCGCTGCGTGCTGCATGGCGGGTGCGCTCGTCGGTGTTTTGTGCGTTGAACGCGGCGGTCTGGGCGGCGGCGTTCATATGTTCGGTGGTCGCGGCGCGCTCTGCGCGGCGTGCTTGGGGCAGTTCGTTCTCTGCATCGCGCAAGGCCTGGGCGCGTTGCTCGGCGGTGAGCTGGGGGTTGCGTTCGATTTCCAGGCGCGCCAGGGTGTATCGGTCCAGTTCCGCCTCGCGGGCGAACAGGGCGTCGTGCTCGGGGCCGTCAAAAAACTGCTGGCGCACCTTGTGGCGCGCTTCTAGCGCCTCGCGCAGGGCAGCGGGGTCGTTCGGGTCCTGGGGCGTGCGCAGCTGGCCCAGCGCCACGCGGTAGTCCACGTAGCGCTCGGCCAGTGCCAATGCGCGCGTGGCCAGGGCTGCGGGGAAGTGCTTGCCCACCAGCCCGGCCAGGCGTTGTTTGAGTGCGGCGGGGTCTGTCGCGCCGTCCTCCAGGGCTTCTGTGAGCAGCGCCTCCAGCGTGTCGCGCAGGCCGTGCACCAGCAGGGGGTCTTCACTGCGGTCGGGGTCGGTGGCGCGGCGGGTGGCAAAGAAGCTGCTCTCCATGGGCCGTGCCGACGGGGGCTGGCCCGCCCCGGTGGCCTGCGCGGCAGCGGCGCCGGGCTCCGGGCGCAGGCCCGCCGCGCCCGGCAAGCCTTGCTGCGAACCCAGCCACCAGACCACGGCGGCCGTGGCGACGGCCAGGGCCGCTCCTGCCGCGAAGGCACGGGCGCGTTTCACGGCTTACAGGCCCTGCGTCTTGAGGCGGTTGGCCTGCTGGCGGTACAGCGTCACCGGGTCTGTCGAGAACCAGTCGCGCAGGCCCAGCAACTGGTTCACTTCATCGAGGTGGTTCTGGCGGTAGTCGCCCAGGTGTTTTCCCAGGCGGGAGGAGCAGGCCGACACCAGGCCATCGTTGGCTTCGCCGAACACCAGGCCCAGCACGCCCAGCAGCGCGTCGCTTGCATCCAGCACGTTGGTCAGGGTCTTGGTGCCCGTCCAGGAGTAGTAGCGCACGCCGTTGACGAGTTCTGCGCCACTGCCGCAGCCCGAGGTGGGCACGCCTTGTGGAAAGCGGCGGTTGAAAGTGGCGGAGCCGGCCGTGGTGAGCGAGTCCAGCGCTGCGGTGGGCATCTGTGGCAGGCCCGAGCCGCCCGAGGTCAGGTTGATCAGTGCGACCAGCGCCGATGCGGCCCCGCTGGCGATGGTTTCGGAGACCGAACCTGCGGGCGCCACGCCGCGCATGATGTCGGCCACCCGCGATCCACGGTTGACCCCACCGACCGAGGTCACCGAGGCAACCTTGCCCGGCGCCACCCCGGCCACGTAGCGTGCCGTAGGCCCACCGTGCGAATGCCCCACCAGGTTCACCTTGGCCGCGCCCGTGATGGCCAGGATGGTGTTCACCTGCGCGAGCAGTTGTTCGCCCCGGACCTCGGTGCTGTTGGCGGCCGACACCTGGGCCACGTAGACCTTCGCGCCGCCCTGGCGCAGGGCGTCGGGGATGCCGTAGAAGTAGTCGACGCCCAGGGCCGAATCAAACCCGAAGAGTCCATGTACGAGCACGATGGGGTAGCGGGTCTGGGTGGTGCCCGTCTGGGCCTGCGCGCTGGCGCCGACGAGCAGCAATGCGGCCGTCGCGGCCAGAAAAAATCGCCTCGACAAGCGGCTGAGAAATCCGGTCATGCAGTTGTCTCCATAAATATGTTTTTTTGTGCCTACAAAAAAGAACGACCGTTCGTTTTTGCAGGATTTATTCTTCTTTTCTTCGTGCGTAGTCACTATCGGGACATACCCCAGCCTGCAATTCAAAAAGCGCAAAAAGTAAAAACTTCATAAAATATTGCGCCATGCAAGCCTTAAACGCACTCGACAAGCTGGACAGGGCCATCCTGCGCCGCCTGCAAGAAAATGGCCGTGAGACGTACGACGTCATCGGCGAGCAGGTGGGCCTGTCGCCCAGTGCGGTGTTGCGCCGCGTCAAGCGCCTGGAAGAGAGCGGCGTGATCGACCGGTACGTTGCATTGGTGCCCCCCGAGGCCGTGGGCCTGGGGCTGACCGCCTACCTCAACGTTCGCCTCGAAAAACACACCGAAAGCCACAAGCGCAACCCCATGGACCTGTTCCGTGCCAGCGTGCAAACCTGGCCTGAAGTGGTGGAGTGCGCATCGCTCACGGGCGAAATGGACTACCTCCTGCGTGTGGTGGTGGCCGACATGGCGCACTACAGCCGGTTCATCATGGACACGCTGCTCAAGCACCCCAGCGTGCAGGACTGCAAGACCAGTTTTGTGCTGGACCGTGTGAAGGCGACCACGGCGGTGCCTGTGTGACAATCCGCGCGCCCTCGATGGTGGGGGAGAACCTGTTCAAGGTCTTTTCGGGGATCGCATTGGAGTGCAATCGGGATGAGTGGATGCTTCGGATGCGCCGCATGGGCTCATGCCCATGCAAGCAGCGGGGCGTCCAATCGCCCGATTTCACGCCAACCCTTCGGGCAAGGTACTTGTGCAACCCCGAAAAGACCTTGAACAGGTTCTTACGGATTGTTCATGATCGCCATCGATAACCTGCAATTCGGCTATGGCCGCCATGCGCTTTACCAAGGCTTTGGTGCGCGGATCGATCAGCCCGGCATCTACGGTCTTTTCGGGCGCAATGGCAGTGGCAAGTCCACCTTGCTCAAGCTGATCTGTGGCCTGCTCACGCCCTGGGCCGGGCAGGTGCAGGTGTTGGGGCAGGTTCCGCGCCAACGTGCGCCGCAGCTGCTGGCGTCCATCTGCATCGTGCCGGAAGAGTTCCACCTGCCCAATCTGACCCCCGGTCAACTGGCCGCCACACAAGGGGTGTTTTACCCTCGGTTTTCTGCACAGCGGTTTGGCGAATACCTGGCAGAGCTGGAGGTCCCTAGTGCGAGCCGCTTCGAGGCCATGAGCCTGGGCCAGAAAAAGAAGGCCGCCATTGCCTTCGCGCTGGCCACCGGCACGCCGCTGCTGCTGATGGACGAGCCCACCAACGGGCTGGACATCGTGGGGCGGGGCCAGTTTCGGCAGCTGATGCAGCGGCCCGAGCATGCCGATCGGGTGGTGCTCATCAGCACCCACCAGGCGCACGACCTGGAGAGCATCCTGAGCCACATCTGGTTCATCGACCAGGGCAGGCTGGCCTTGTCGGCTCGCATGGAGGATCTGGCGCAGTGGTTGCACATGGGGGTTGCCCGCAGTGCCCAGGAGCTGGATTCCATTCGTGGCATCGTTTTCCAGGAGTCCATTGGTGCCCACACGGCTTACGTGGCGGCACGCGGGGCAGAAAGCCCGGGCCCTCAAGGCGCCGTGCAGCTGGAGCTTTTGTACAAGGCGCTCAGCCTGGGCCGCGACGCTTTGCTCGCAGTGCTTCCTGCGGATGTGAAGGAGGCTGCATGACAGCGTCCGCAAAATCGGCGGTCGGAAAAGCCCCGGACCAGGGCACCTCCGCCTTCTTCAGCGCACCGCGTTTCTTGCGGCTGGCGCGGGCACATTGGGCCGAGCAGCGCAGGCAGTATCTGGGCCATCTGCTGGTCGTGGGCATTCTTTATGTGGTGGTCTTGTTGTTCATGCTCACGCTCTCGTCGGGGCGCGAGTTTCAGACCTGGACACAGCAGCTGTTCTATTTTTGGGGCCTGCTTCTCACGGGTTTTGTGTTTGCTGCCCGCTATTTCGACGCGATGACGCGGCGTGAGTCCGCACTGCTGATGCTCATGCGCCCCGCATCCGTGTTCGAGAAATGGCTGCTGTGCGTGCTGGTGGTGGGCGTGCTGTACCCGCTGGGCTACAGCGTGCTGTATCTGGCGATCTCGTGGCCCGTCCAGCACATCGTGCTGGCCATTGGCGCGCTGTACCCGCCGACAGGGGGCTTTAGCGCCGCGGACCACGCGCTGTTTCTGCCGCTGTGGCCCTCCGACGGGGCTTCGGCTGCGCTGCTGGCGCGCCAGCAGATGGGCTGGTTCATTGGTCTGTGGGCCTTGCAGGCCCTGGTAGTCGCGGGCTCGTTGTACTTTCAGCGTGCGGCCATGCTCAAGACATTGGCCCTGGGTTTTGTGCTTTTCCTGGCAACGCTCCTGATCGCCGCCCTGGCAGGAGCCAGCGATGCGGTGCTTTTTGCGTGGTGGCTTCGCAGGCCGGTGACCTCGCCCGCGAGCGTGCAGATCCTCAACGGCGTGCTGTGGCTGGGTTTGCCCACGCTGCTGTGGCTGCAAGCCTATCTCCACCTCCGTGACAAGGAGCTGCACTGATGGGCTATTGGTTGCAAATCCATGTGCAGCGCCAAAAAGGTGTGTGGCTTTTCGCGCTGGTGCTTGTGGGATTCTGGGCGCTGGTGGCCTTGAGCGGCTGGAGCCGGCTCAAGCCCTCCTCGACCGCCGAGCGGGTGCAGTTGATTCGTGCGGCAGACCTGGTGGGGGTGACGCGCCTGCGCCTGGAGGAAGACGGGGAGGCCGGGGGCTACCGGCCTGACGTTTCGGTGCGGGTGGGGTTCGCCTCGGATGTCAGCATCCACCCCCGCGTATCCGACCGGGATACAGCGCCTGAAGCCCCCGAGCCCGCCCGATGGATCACTGCCTTTCGCGAAGGAGAGACGCTGGTGCTGCGGGCCCGTGCGCCGCGCACAGAGGCCAGGCAGGGCCATCGGGCCCTGGCATGGATTCAAAAAATCGAATTGCCCGCGCATTTCCGGCACCTGCAGATCGAGCGGGCCTCCATCGAGGTCCGGGAGCCTGTGGAGAGCCTGGCAATACTGGGCGAACAGATTACGGTGGCAGGCTTTGTGAGGGAACTGGATCTGCGCTCGCCCCTGTGCGGCCCCAGCGAGCACCGGAACGGGCCGCGCGAGGAGGGCCTGGAGGTTCAAGCCGAGAACATGCGGGCCGTGCGCGTGCAGGCGCACGCCGGCCGGGTGCGCCTGCAACGGTCCGAAGGGTTGCGGCGCCTGGAACTGCGGCTGGGCGACACCGTGGCACTGTCGCTGGACCGCGTGGCAGCGCTTGATCTGCCTCCCGGGCGTGCGGCCTTGGTGGGTGCCACGGACGCAAAGGCTTGTGCAGACACGGCAGCCATGGCCAGCGCACCGGGCGCGTCCCGCCCCCTGGAGCTGGTTGCAGCCCCCTAACGCCCGGTCGCCTCGTTTTTCAGCTTGTTGCCAAGGCGCCATCGCTATACCCTGGGCACAGAGGGTGGGGATGGGTGCGCCTCTTCCCGGATAGGTCTGGGCCATGCCCCGGGTGCCCCGCAAAAAAGTCGCGGAAGCGACCACGTTCCCCGTGGAGTGGCGGGCTTTGTTATCAAAAGGGTAGCTAAAAATCGTTTTCGGATAAGCGCTGGAAGCTGTTTTCTTTCATATTGGATGCCACCCTCTTATTTTGCTGCAACGCAGCAAATTGGACTGGAAATAATGAGGGAAAACCCTTATATTTGTAGCCATGATCGCAACGAAAGACTGGCTCAAGGCTTCCTGGTATGCAGGCAGGGATCTGCTGCGCCCCGTCACAGGTGGCCCGTCTGGCCATGAAATTCGCGTCAAGAAGGAGGTGCCCGTGATGGTCCCCATTCGCGCTTTGGGCCCTTCCTACCGGGAGCGGATCACCCAGCATTTGCTCCAACTGGAGCCCGCAGACCGTTACCTGCGTTTTGGCTATGCCGCCAACGATGAGCAGATCCGCCGCTATGCCGAGCAGCTCGACTTCAATCGAGACGAGATCTTTGGCATCTACAACCGCCGCCTCGAACTCATCGCGATGGCGCACCTGGCTTTCTCGGAGCACCCTGAGTACAAACATTGCGCCGAATTCGGTGTGTCCGTGCTCAAGCAGGCGCGCGGGCGAGGCTTCGGGGCACGCCTTTTCGAGCGGGCCGTGATGCATGCGCGCAATGAAGGCGTGAACATGGTCTTTATCCATGCGCTCTCCGAAAACACCGCGATGCTCAAAATTGCCCGCAAGGCCGGAGCCACCGTGCGCCGTGATGGCTCGGAGTCCGAGGCCTACCTCCAGATCGAGCCAGCCAGCCTGGACACACGCATGGCCGAGATCGTGGAACAGCAGTTTGCAGAGGTGGACTACCAGCTCAAGAAGCAGGCCAAGCAGTTTTGGGACTTCCTGGCCGGTGTGCAGGAAGTGCGCAGTGGCGTGCAGCACGCGCGCCACCAGTCGGCCGAATAATCCATCCATCCCCACGCTCGCGGTGTGCGGGCTGCGGGGATTGCGTAGCGGGCCGTCACAACTATCCGCTATCCTAGGGGCTTGATTCACTACCGCACGTCCTGCACCAAAGAGCGTGTTATGCACTTTTTCGTACCCACGTTGGGCCCTGAGGCCAGTGATCGCGAGGCGCGGGCCGCTGCTAAGGCCGGGCGCCTTGGCAAGGTCAGCAACGATGCGAGCGCTGGCCTCAGGGCCCAACCCTTTGGGAAAGCCGGGGAAAGGCCCGGCCACGTTGTTGCAGCACGCTTGCGGTATCCATACCGCTGCACGTACTGCGCCTAGTTGCCGGGCCTTTCCCCGGCTTTCGTGGGCACGAAAAAGTGCATAACACGCTCTCAAACAGTGTCTGACCCGCACCCTGCGCACCCCGGGCGCTTGCCCGAGAGGGAAGACAAGCGCACCTTCCTGCAGAAAGTGGCCGAGTTCATCCATCCGGGGCCGGACTCCACGGAAGAACTCATCGAAACCCTGGCCGAAGCCGAAGACAACCAGGTCATTGGGGCCGAGTCGCGCGTAATGCTCGAGCGCGTCATCCGCATGGCCGACATGACGGCGGGCGACGTGATGGTGGCTGCACCCCGCATGGACCTCGTCAACATCGATGCACCGTTTGACGAGATGCTGCACCTTGTCATCAACACCGCGCACTCGCGGTTTCCTGTGTACCAGGGCGAGCGCGAGAACATCATCGGCATCCTCATGGCCAAGGACCTGCTCAAGCTGCAGCGGGCGCCCGAGCTGAACATCCGCGCCTTGTTGCGCCCCGCTGTCTTCGTGCCCGAAAGCAAGGGCCTGAACGACCTGTTGCGCGAATTCCGCGGCAACCGCAACCACCTGGCCATCGTGATCGACGAGTTTGGCCGCGTGGCCGGGCTCATCACCATTGAAGATGTGCTCGAACAGATCGTGGGCGAGATCGAGGACGAGTTCGACATCCCCGAGGACGACGGCGACATCTTTGGCCTGGCCGACCGCACCTACCGCGTGAGCGGCGACACCTCGGTGGAGCGGGTTTGCGAGGCATTTGATGTGCTGGTTCAGGGCAGCGACCCCGACGAAACCTTCGAAACCATCGGCGGCCTGATTGCCCACGAAATGGGCCATGTGCCCAAGCGCGGCGAGCACCTGCAGTTGGGCGGCCTGCACTTCGTCGTGCTGCACACCAAGGGCGGCGCCGTGCGCTGGTTCAAGGTGTCGCGGATCGAAGAAGCCAGCGCCAGCGACTGATGGCCCGCGCTTCCTCGACGCCGGGGCTGCCACTGGCCCTGCAGGCGCTGCTGGCCGTGGCTGCCGGCGTTGCGCAGGCAGCCTCGCTGGCCTGGCCCTGGGGCGGCGAACCCCTGTGGTGGCTGCAGATCGCATCCATGGCGGTGTTGGCCTGGCTGGTGCGCCCACGTGCCACGGTGTCGGTCCCTTGGCAGCGCGGCGTGGTCATCGGGGGCTTGTTTGCCACGGCCTGGCTCGCCGGGACCTTCTGGTGGCTGTTCATCTCCATGCACTCCTACGGCGGGCTGGCCGCTCCCTTGGCCGTGGCCGCGGTGCTGGGGCTGGCCGCGTTCCTCGCCAGCTACTACGCGGCGATGGTGGGGCTTTTTTGCCGCCTGACGCTTGCCAATAGGGTGCTAACGGCTATCATTTTTGGAGCGTTCTGGCTCCTGGCCGAGCTGGCGCGCGGCATCTGGTGGACGGGGTTCCCCTGGGGGGCTGGTGGTTATGCCCATGTTGACGGGCCGCTGGCGGCGCTGGCGCGCTACGTCGGCGTTTACGGCATCGGGGCCGTGGCTGCAATGCTGGCGATGGGCGCAGTGCAGATCCGGCGGGCCGACTTCCTTGGCTGGCGCCTGTGGGTGCTGCTGCTGGCACTGGGGGCGGTGCTGTCTCTGGCTACGGTAGACCGCCTTTGTGCCATCCATCTTTGCCACACCCCCATGCAGCGCCCGGCGCCTCCCCTGAGCCTGGAACTGCTGCAAGGCAATATCCCGCAGGACGAAAAATTCCAGTCGGGCAGCGGCGTGCCACTGGCACTGAAGTGGTATGCCGAAGCGCTGCGCGACGCCAAGGCCGACCTGGTGGTGGCGCCCGAAACCGCCATCCCGCTGCTGCCCCAGCAGCTCATTCCGGGCTACCTGGAGGGCATCCAGCAGCGTTATGCACAGGGTCCGCAGGCCGCGCTGCTGGGCATTCCCCTGGGCAATGAAGCGCTGGGCTACACCAACTCGGTGCTCGGCCTGAGCCCCGCCACCCAGGCCACCCCCTACCGCTACGACAAGCACCACCTGGTGCCGTTTGGCGAGTTCATTCCGCCGTTCTTCAAGTGGTTCACGGCCATGATGAACATCCCGCTGGGGGACTTCAACCGGGGCCTGGTGGGGCAACCCTCCTTTGCCTGGGCGGGCCAGCGCATTGCGCCCAATATTTGTTACGAAGACCTTTTTGGGGAAGAGCTGGGGGCGCGTTTCATCGACCCGGCGCAGGCGCCCACGGTGTTTGTCAACTTCAGCAACATCGGCTGGTTTGGCGACACCGTGGCCATTGACCAGCACCTGCACATCAGCCGCATGCGTACCCTGGAGTTCGAGCGCCCCATGGTGCGCGCGACCAATACCGGCGCCACGGCCATCATCGACCACCGGGGTGTGGTGACGCAGCAACTGGCCCGCTACACGCGGGGCGTGCTCAAGGGCGAGGTGCAGGGCCGGGGGCTGGATGCGCAAAGTGGCTGGCACATCACGCCGTATGCGTGGTGGGTGTCGCGCTGGGGGCTGGTGCCCCTGTGGATTTTCGGGGGGGTGGCCCTGTTTTTTGCCCTGGTGGCAAGGAGGCTGCAGACACTGCGCGGAAATTGATCCAGGTCATGCGCCGCCGGGGTGTCCCGGCGCCTTGCCGGGCCAAAACCGGGATGTGTCTTTCTCTGCCTTGATAATGGAGCCCCACAAGCGGGGGCTTGTGTTGACATACAACGATGATTTGAAGCGGGCCCACCGCTGTTCTGGAGCACGACTGAAGATGGCTGATTCCTTTTCCTACGAACAACTGATCGCCTCGGGCGAGGGCCGGCTGTTCGGCGCTGACAGCGGGCGCCTGCCGCTGCCGCCCATGCTGATGTTTGACCGCATCACGCACATCGACAGCGATGGTGGCGCGCACGGGCTGGGAAAGATCCGCGCCGAGCTGGACGTCAAGCCCGATCTCTGGTTCTTTGCCTGCCACTTCCAGGGCGACCCGGTCATGCCCGGTTGCCTGGGGCTGGACGCCATGTGGCAGCTGATCGGCTTTTACCTGACCTGGCTGCAGCTGCCAGGGCGTGGCCGGGCGCTGGGTGCGGGCGAGGTCAAGTTCACGGGCGAAGTGGGCCCCGATGTGAAACTGGTCACCTACGAAATCGACATCAAGCGTGTCATCAAGCGCAAGCTGGTCATGGCCATTGGCGATGCCCGCCTGCTGGCCGATGGCAAGGAAATCTATGTAGCCAATGACTTGCGCGTGGGCTTGTTCAAGCGCGAGGAAGACGGCAAGGACGCAGCATGAGCACCAAGAAGCGCGTAGTCATCACCGGCGCGGGCATCGTCTCGTGCATTGGCAACGACCTGGCCACCGTGGAAGCCTCACTGCGTGAAGGCAAAAGCGGCATCAAGGCCGTCGAAAAATTCACCGAGCTGGGCCTGCGCAGCCAGGTGGGTGGCGCGCCCGAGATCGACATCGAGACGCGCATCGACCGCAAGCAACTGCGCTTCATGGGCGATGCGGCCGCGTATGCGCAGATCGCGCTCGAAGACGCCATTGCCCAGGCAGGCCTTGCGCCCGAACAGGTGAGCCATCCGCGCACCGGCCTCATCATGGGTTCGGGTGGGGGCTCTCCCGCCAACCAGATCGAAGCAGCCGACACCCTGCGCGAAAAGGGCATTCGCCGCGTCGGCCCCTACCAGGTCACGCGCTGCATGAGCTCCACCGTGTCCGCGTGCCTGGCCACCAACTTCAAGGTCAAGGGGATCAATTACTCCATCACCTCGGCCTGCTCCACCTCGGCCCACTGCATCGGTGTGGCCGCGCAGCAGATCGCCTGGGGCATGCAGGATGTGATGTTTGCGGGTGGTGGCGAAGAATTGAGCTGGGGTATGTCGCTGCTGTTTGACGGCATGGGCGCCATGTCCAGCAAATACAACGCCACGCCCGAGAAGGCCTCGCGCGCCTACGACGCGAACCGCGACGGTTTTGTGATCGCGGGTGGCGGCGGCGCCGTGGTGCTGGAAAGCCTCGAACACGCCCAGGCGCGCGGCGCCACCATCCTGGCCGAAGTGGTGGGCTTTGGCGCCACCAGCGATGGCGAGGACATGGTGGCCCCTTCGGGCGACGGTGCCATTGCGTGCATGCAGCAGGCCATGGAAGGGCTCGACGCCCCCATCGACTACATCAACACCCACGGCACCTCCACGCCGGTGGGCGACATGCAGGAAGTGCGCGCCATGCGTGCCCTGTTTGGCGACAAGGTGCCTCCTTTCTCGTCCACCAAGTCGCTCACTGGCCACTCGCTGGGTGCAACGGGTGTGCAAGAGGCGATCTACTGCGTGATCATGCTCAACAAGGGCTTCATCGCCGGTTCTGCCAATGTGGAGACGCCCGACCCGGCACTGGGCGATATGCCCCTGGTCACCCAGACGCGCGACGCGCAGCTGACCACCGTGCTGTCCAACAGCTTCGGTTTTGGTGGCACCAACGCCAGCCTGGTGCTGCGCCGCTGGAACGACTGACCGCAGCCTTCCCACACCAAACGGCCTGCCTGTCTCCGGACAGGCAGGCCGTTTTCACGTGGGACTTGCGCAAATTGGGATGTGGCACCAGCCTCGCCCTGGGGCGAACCGCTGGCCTGAGCCCTGTTTTGCACCAGTCATGTCATGGGCTACCGGGCCGTCAGCGCCGTGCGGGCTTGGGGTTGGGTTGCAGGGCTTCGTGCAGCAGGGTGGGCAGCATGGCCAGCATGCGCGTGGCCTGCAGGCCCGGCGGCAAGGCCCGTGCGTGGTAGCTGTACAGCGACATGGGCGCCAGCTCGTGCAGCTCCTGCGCCACCATTTGCGCGGGGTCGAGTCCCTTGGCAGTGAGGAAGTCCACGACCGTCCAGCCCATGCCCCGGCGTACCAGCTCCAGCGCCAAGCGCGAGGTCTGCACCTGAATCCCTGGTCCAGCGGGCGATCCCAGCCGTTGCGCAATCTCATCAATGGCCTGGCGCATGGGGTCGTCGCCCACCAGGCGGATCACGGGCACTTGCGCCAGCCGCGCCCCCGGGGTGGCGGCGCGGGGCGCGCGGGCCCACACGCTGGTCGCCACCGCCAGATACAGCCTGCCGCTGACCAGCAGGTCGCTGGCAATCTGGGGGTGGGGGTGTTTGTAGAAGCCCAGGCAGAAGTCCACGCTGCGCGTGAGCAGTGCCTGTGTCATCTGGTCCTGGTGGATGGTGCGCACTTCCACGCCCACCTGCGGGTGCTGCTCGGCGTGGTGCTGCAGCAGGCGCGGCAGAAATTCGTGGGTGATCGACGGGATGGCGCCCAGGCGCACATCGCCCGAATCGCTGGTGGCCAGGTTGCGGGCAGTGCGTTTGAGCGCGTCCAGCTGCCGGTAGATGCCGGTGGATTCGGCAGCCAGCACCTGGGCCTCGGGTGTGGGTGTCAGGCCCGAAGGCGTGCGGTTGAACAGCCGGTAGCCCAGCTGCAGCTCGGTGTGCGCAATCGCCTTGCTGACCGCCGAAGGCGTGATGCACAGCAGGCGCGCCGCTGCACTCATGTTGCCGGTCTGCAGCACGGCCTGAAAAACTTCCAGTTGCCGCAGGTTCATTTCGGCGCTGCTCCGGGGTGCTTGCCTGTGTGGCCTAAAAACTGGGGCCGGGCGGAGGCGTCTGGGGTGTGAGTGAAATTCATAAGGGTGGGTCAATTATTCCGCATGACTGTGTTCTGCTTTCTCATAGGATGCGGCACCGCTTCGACGGCGGGGTTTGCACAGAGCGGCGCAACGCGCGCTGCCAACCAAAAAATCAGGAGACATCTTCATGCGTATTTCCTCTTCCCCCACCGCCAGCCGCTGGCTCGCGGGCCTGCTGCTGTCGGCTGCGTCGGCCGTGGCCATGGCCCAGGCTGCCAAGCCCAATGTGGTCGTGCTGGCCACCGGCGGCACCATTGCCGGTGCGGGCGCCTCGGCCGCCAACAGCGCCACCTATGCCGCCGCCAAGGTGCCGGTGGACAAGCTGCTGGCAGGCCTGCCGGAGCTGGCCAGTGTGGCCAAGGTGTCCGGCGAGCAAGTGTTCCAGATCGCCTCCGAGAGCTTCACCAACGAGCACCTGCTGCGCCTTGGCCAGCGTGTCTCGGCCCTGGCCAAGCAGGCCGATGTGGACGGCATCGTGATCACCCACGGCACCGACACGCTCGAAGAAACCGCCTACTTCCTGAACCTCGTCGTGCGCACGACCAAGCCCATCGTGGTTGTGGGCTCCATGCGCCCTGGCACGGCCTTGTCGGCCGACGGCGCGCTGAACCTGTACGACGCCGTGAGCGTGGCCGCCAGCAAGGACGCTGTCGGCAAGGGTGTGCTCGTCACGATGAACGACGAGATCCAGAGCGGCCGCGACGTGAGCAAGACCATCAACATCAAGACCGAGGCCTTCAAGAGCCAATGGGGCCCGCTGGGCATGGTGGTGGAAGGCAAGAACTACTGGTTCCGCGCGCCCGTCAAGCGCCATACCGCCCAGTCCGAGTTCAACATCGACGACATCAAGGCCCTGCCTGCGGTGGACATTGTCTATGGCTACGGCAACATGAACACCACGGGCATCGAAGCCTATGGCAAGGCGGGCGTGAAGGCGCTGATCCACGCCGGCACGGGCAACGGCTCGGTGGCTGCGCAGGCGGTGGATTCGCTCAAGGCGCTGCGTGCGGCTGGCGTGCAGATCGTGCGCTCGGCCCGCGTGCCCGACGGTTTTGTGCTGCGCAATGCCGAGCAGCCTGACGACAAGTACGACTGGGTGGTTGCCCACGACCTGCGCCCCCAAAAGGCGCGCATCCTGGCCATGGTGGCCCTTACCAAGACCAACGACAGCAAGGAACTGCAACGGATCTTCTGGGAGTATTGAGCCCCCCTGAGTCGCCTTCGGCGCATTCCCCCCGAGGGGGGACGCACCCGGTGGCCTGGCAGAGCCAGTTCCACGGGTGCACCGGCTTGAAGGCATGCCCTCTGGAAGCGCCATAGGTGATGAACCGCGCAGCGAATATTTGAAACGAGACTTGGCGCACAACACGTGCGCCGACGGGCTGCCCGCAAAGGTGGTCACCGGTACGCACCGGCTTATAGCCCGCGTGACTGGTTGGGAAGGCTGGGGCTCCAAAAGGGCTCCGGCCTTTTTTCATGGGAGGGCGGATGCTGCTTGTTTGTCGAGCCCCAGCCGCAGCGCCGTAAAATGACCGGTTGCGCGCGCGACGCCCGCGCTTGCAACCGTTGTTGGCTGCAGGCAGTGGGCCTGGCACACGCACCGCCTTTTCTTTTCTCCCTTACTTGCCCGGCCCTGGCTTGCCAGCGCCACAGACGCCATGTTGACATTCCAGCAAATCATTCTGAAGCTGCAGTCCTACTGGGACGCGCAGGGTTGCGCCCTCTTGCAGCCCTACGACATGGAAGTGGGTGCCGGCACCTCGCACACCGCCACCTTCCTGCGCGCCATCGGCCCAGAGCCCTGGAAGGCCGCCTACGTGCAGCCCAGCCGCCGCCCCAAGGACGGCCGCTATGGCGAGAACCCCAACCGCCTGCAGCACTACTACCAGTACCAGGTGGTCCTGAAGCCCGCGCCGGCCAACATCCTGGAGCTGTACCTGGGCAGCCTTGAAGCCCTGGGCTTCGACCTCAAGAAGAACGACATCCGCTTTGTCGAAGACGACTGGGAAAACCCCACGCTCGGCGCCTGGGGCCTGGGCTGGGAGGTGTGGCTCAACGGCATGGAAGTCACGCAGTTCACCTACTTCCAGCAGGTCGGCGGCATCGACTGCAAGCCCGCCACGGGCGAGATCACCTACGGCCTGGAGCGCCTGGCCATGTACCTGCAGGGCGTGGACAACGTCTACAACCTGAAGTGGACCGACACGCTGAGCTATGGCGATGTGTACAAGCAAAACGAGGTGGAGCAGTCCACCTACAACTTCGAGCACAGCGACGCGGACTTCTTGTTCACCGCCTTCAATGCGCACGAAAAGCAGGCCAAGTACCTCATGGAGCAGCAATTGGCCTTGCCCGCCTACGAGCAGGTGCTCAAGGCCGCGCACAGCTTCAATCTGCTGGACGCGCGCGGCGCCATCAGCGTGACCGAACGCGCCGCGTACATCGGCCGCATCCGCAACCTGGCTCGTGCCGTGGCGCAAAGCTACTACGAGAGCCGCGAGCGCCTGGGCTTCCCCATGGCGCCGCGCGAGTGGGTGGAACAAATGGCGAAAAAGGCTGCGTGAGCCAGCTTAGGAACTGCTGAAATGAATATCCAGAATCTTCTGATTGAATTGTTTGTAGAAGAGCTTCCTCCTAAGGCGCTTAAAAAGCTCGGCGAAGCGTTTGGCAAGGAGCTCTATCGTGGGTTAGAGGGCCGCGAATTTCTGACAGAAAGCTCTGTGCTAACAACTTTTGCGTCGCCCCGTCGACTTGCAGCTCACATCACCGCGGTTCAATCGGACTCTCTTCCGAAACCTATGGAAGTGAAGCTGATGCCGAAATCGGTGGGCCTCGCTTCTGATGGAAGCCCGACCCCCGCCTTGATCAAGAAGTTGCAAACCGCGCTTGGATACCACGCTGAGGTTGATTTCGCCTCCATCATCAGGGAGCGGGTTTCGGAGGTGAATGACGGGAAGAACATTGTTCTTGTCCACAAGGACATTGCGACAGGTGTTCCTCTAGAACGCCGATTGGAGGGAATCCTTGAAGAAGCCCTGGCCAAGCTCCCCATCCCCAAGGTCATGAGCTACCAGCTCGAGACTGACTGCGAACTGCCCGGCTGGAGCAGCGTGAACTTCGTGCGCCCCGCGCACGGCCTGGTCGCGCTGCATGGCAGCACTGTGGTGCCGGTGAAGGCGCTGGGTCTGACGGCGGGCAACAGCACGCAGGGCCATCGTTTTGAAGCCGCCGTGTCACCCGTGGTGCTGGCAGACGCCGACAGCTACGCCGCCACGCTCAAGAAGGACGGCGCCGTGATCGCCTCTTTTGCCGAGCGCAAGGCCGAGATCGCCCGCCAGCTGGCCGCTGCTGCCGCCCAGGTGGGCAACGGCGCGCGCCCCATCGAGGACGAGGCATTGCTCGACGAAGTGACCGCGCTGGTCGAACGGCCCAACGTGGTCACCTGCTCGTTCGAGACGGAGTTTCTCGACGTGCCGCAGGAGTGCCTCATCCTCACGATGAAGGCCAACCAGAAGTACTTTCCGCTGCTGGACGCCGCGGGCAAGCTCACGAACAAGTTCCTGGTGGTCAGCAACATCAGCCCCGAAGACACGAGCTTTGTGACTGGTGGCAACGAGCGCGTGGTGCGCCCGCGCCTGGCCGACGCGAAGTTCTTCTTCGACCAGGACCGCAAGAAGACCCTGGCTTCGCGCGTCGAGGGCCTCTCCAAAGTGGTCTACCACAACAAGCTGGGCACGCAGGGCGAGCGCGTGGAGCGTGTGCGCGCCATCGCCAAAGCCATCGCTGCACAACTGGGCGATGCTGCTCTGGTCGCTGATGCCGACCTGGCCGCACAACTGGCCAAGACCGACCTCGTCACCGACATGGTGGGCGAGTTCCCCGAACTGCAGGGCATCATGGGCGGCTACTACGCCCTGAACGACGGCCTGGGCGAGACGGTGGCGCACGCCATCGAAGACCATTACAAGCCTCGCTTCGCGGGCGACACGCTGCCGCGCAACACCGCCGGCGTGGTGGTGGCGCTGGCCGACAAGCTCGAAACCCTGGTGGGCATGTTCGGCATCGGCAACCTGCCCACGGGCGACCGTGATCCGTTCGCGCTGCGCCGCCATGCACTGGGCGTGATCCGGATGCTGGTCGAAAAAGACCTGCCGCTCCAGCTCAACGACCTGCTGGCCGGTGCCGTGCCCGCCTTTGGCAACAAGATCACCGATGCATCGGCGCCCCTGGCCGACTTCATCTACGACCGCCTCGCCGGAAGCCTGCGCGAACAGGGCTACCGCGCGCAGGAAGTCGATGCTGTCATGGCCCTGCGCCCGCAGCGCCTGGCCCTGGTCGAAAAGCAGCTGGCGGCCGTGCGCGCCTTTGCCGCACTGCCCGAAAGCCCGGCCCTGGCCGCGGCCAACAAGCGCGTGGGCAACATCCTGAAGAAGGCCGAGGTCGAAGGCCCGGTGGATGCCCATGTGAATCCCGACCTGCTGCAGGAAAAAGCCGAGCAGGACCTCTACGCCGCGCTGCAGCGCTTCGTGCCCGAGGCCAATGCGCAGTTCGACGCGGGCGACTACACCGCCAGCCTGCAGACCCTGGCCGTGCTGCGCGCGCCGGTGGACGCGTTCTTCGACGACGTGATGGTCAACGCCGAGCAGATGGACCTGCGCCTGAACCGCCAGGGCCTGCTCAAGAGCCTGCACGAGGCCATGAACCGCGTGGCCGACCTTTCTCGCCTGGCGGTTTGACCGGTTTGCACAAGCTGCTAGGCTGGCGGTTCTCACAAGGCAAACCCCTCCTATGAAACTCGCCATTCTCGACCGCGACGGCACCCTCAACCCGCTGGCGGACGACTATGTCACCGCTGCCGACGAGTGGACCGCCGTGCCGGGTGCGCTCGAAGCCATTGCGCGGCTCAACCATGCGGGCTGGCATGTGGTGGTGGCCACCAACCAGCCGGGCCTGGGTAGGGGCTTGTTTGATGTGGTGGCACTCAATGCCATCCACGCCAAGATGCACCGGCAGGTGGCGGCGGTGGGCGGGCGCATCGACGCCGTCTTCTATTGCCCCCACGCGGCCGATGAAGAATGTGCGTGCCGCAAGCCCGCCCCCGGCCTGCTTGAGCAGATCAGTGACCGCTATGGTGTCGAACGTGACGATGTGCAGGTGGTGGGTAGCTGCGTCGCGCACCTGCAGGCAGGCGCCGCACTGGGCGCACAACTGCACCTGGTGTGCACGGGGCAGTCGGCGCAGGTGCACCCGGGCGGACCCCTGCCTGCGGGGGTCCCGCCGGGCACGCGGGTGTATGCCAGCCTGGGGGATTTTGTGGACCAGCTTTTGCCCGCCGTGCAGTTCGCCGCGCCACCGCTGGCTGCGACGCCCCTGCCCACGCCGGGCGGTGTCACTTCTTGATGCTATTCATTTAATAGCTGTTGGCGCTTGGTAGAAAAGCGCTGGCGGCCAAAATAACCATAAAAATGGCCTTTATCCGTTCTGTCATTCACCTTCTCTGGATGGGCATCACCGTGGTGCCCTATGCGCTGACCATCATGCTGGGCACGCTGCTGGGGGTGCGCGGCAAGCCGCTGTACCGCATCGCGCGCGCGTGGCTTTCGCTGTGCATCAGCGGTGCCCGAGTGATCCTTGGCATCCGCACCAACGTGGTGGGCATGGAGAACCTGCCGCAGGGCGAGAACGCGGGGGCGGTGCTGCTGGTCAAGCACCAGTCCACGTACGAGACCTTTCTGATGCCCGCGATCATGCCCCACCCCCTGGCCTACGTGTTCAAGAAGGAGCTGCTGCGTGTACCGTTCTTCGGCTGGGCCATCGGCCGGCTGGACATGATCCACATCGACCGCGACCAGCGCACGCAGGCTTTCCACAAGGTGGTGCAGCAGGGCAAGGACCTGCTGGCCCAGGGCATCTGGATCATCATGTTCCCTGAAGGCACGCGCATCGAGCGCGGCCAAAAGGGCAACTACAAGACCGGCGGCACCCGCCTGGCCATCGACACCGGCGCACCCGTGGTGCCGATTGCCGTTACTTCGGCCAAGGTCTGGCCGCGCAAGGCCTTCATCAAGCGCCCGGGCGTGGTGGATGTGTCCATCGGCAAGCCCATTCCCAGTGCAGGCCGCAAGCCCGACGAACTGATGCGCGAGGTGGAGGCCTGGATCGAGGCCGAGATGCGCCGCCTGGACCCTGATGCATACCCCGCCGTGGTCATCCCGCCCGCCCGGACCACCGACGCGGCCAACGGAAAGTAAGCCCACCGTGATGCAGCGGCTTGTGCAGTTGGCGCTCGACCTTTTCGACCCGCCCCTCTCACCGGTTGTGGCTCCGGCAGCGGCACCGGTCGTGAATGCTGCAGATCTCAAGCAAAAAAAGCCACCAACGCTGGATGAGAAAGCGCTGGTAGCTCCTAAAACGATAGTGAATCGGCCGGCGGCGCCCGCAGTGCCTCTGCCCTCGCTGCTGTCCCCCGCCGAATTTCGCCACCCGCAGGCCAGCCGCGAAGTGCTGCTGGGCGACGCCGTGGTGGCCTATGCACTGACGCGGGCACGCCGCCGCACCATCGGCTTCACCGTGGGGGCCGATGGCTTGGCGGTGCGTGCGCCCAGCTGGGTCACGCTGGGTGCGGTGGATGCTGCGCTGCGCGAGAAGTCCGACTGGATCTTGCGCAAGCTGTCGGATGCGCGCGAGCGCCAGCAGCGCCTGGAGGGCGGGCGCATCGTCTGGGCCAACGGAGCCGTGCTGCCTTATTTGGGTGAACCGCTGACGGTGGTGCTGGACCCCAGCCACGGCTTTGCGGGCAAGGGCGGGGCGCTGGTGGCGGCTGCCGAGCCGGGTGGTGCCGCCATGCCCACCCTGCAGATCGGCCTGCCCCACAGTGCCAATCCGGTGCAGATCCGCGACGCCGTGCAGGCTTGGCTGATGCGCGATGCACGGCGCCACTTCACGGCCCGGCTGGACCACTTTGCGCCGCTGCTGGGCGTGCGCTGGGCCAGCCTGCGGCTGTCGAGCGCGCAGACCCGCTGGGGCAGCGCCAAGGCCGATGGTTCCATCCGCCTGAACTGGCGCCTGCTGCACTACCGCCCGGCTGTCATCGACTACGTGGTGGCGCACGAGCTGGCCCACCTGCGCGTGATGGACCACAGCCCGCGCTTTTGGGACACCGTGGCCACCGTCGTGCCCGACTATGCGCAGCTGCGCAGCCGCTTGCGTGACGAACCGGCCCCTTTGTGGGATTGAAAGGACCATGACGATGACCGAACCAACGATTCCCCCGGCCGAAGGCTATGCAGGCGACATCACGCCCCAGCAGGCCTGGCAATGGGTGCAAAACGGCCAGGCCGTGCTGGTCGATGTGCGCAGCGACGCAGAGCGCGAATGGGTGGGCCAGGTGCCCGGCGCCGCCGCCGTGGCCTGGAAACAATGGCCAGGCATGGCGATGAACGCCGACTTTGATGCGCAGATGCGCGCCGCCGTCCCTGCCGGCACCCCCGCCGTGCTGCTGTGCCGCAGCGGCGTGCGCTCCATCGCCGCCGCCCGCCGCGCCACGGAACTGGGCCTGACCGCCTACAACATCCTCGAAGGCTTCGAAGGCGATGCGGATGCCCAGGGCCACCGCGGCCAACGCGGCGGCTGGCGCTTCCACGGGCTGCCGTGGAAGCAGGGATGATGCTCCTAAAAAAATAGCTGCCAGCGCTTGTCTATCAAGCGGTAGCAGCTATTTCGATTCAAATTTTGCCTTGCGACGGCATGGGAACCGCATTCGTTGCAGTCCCTTTCCCACAGGCTTTCACGTCACCCCCGTCCCCGCCAGTGCACCCGTGGAACCGGCTACGCCGGGCCACCGGGTGCGTCCCCCTCGGGGGAAGGCGCCGAAGGCGACTCAGGGGGATCACTTAAGTGCGGGGATGCGCAGCTTCTGGCCGGGATAGATCTTGTCGGGGTGGCTCAGCATGGGCTTGTTGGCCTCGAAGATCGCAGGGTATTTGTTGGCGTCGCCGTAGAACTTCTTGGCAATGGCGCTGAGCGTGTCGCCGCGCACCACGTCGTGGTACTGGGCTTCGGGCTCAGGATTGGTCACCTCCATCAGGTTCTCGACGCTGGTCACGCTGGCCACGTTGCCGCAGCACAGGGTGACTTTTTCCTTGGCGGCCTGCGTGGGGGCCGTGCCCTTCACGGTGACTTTGCCTTCGGGGCCTTCAAAGGCCACCTGCACATTGCTGGCGCCCAGGTTCTGGGAAGCGATGTAGGTCTCGATGGCCTTGGACGCCTTGGCGTTGAGTTCATCCTGCGTGGGGGCGGCTGCGGTGGCGGCCTGTGCTTCTTTGCCGCCGAACAGCTTTTCGCCGGCTTCCTTGATGAAACTGAAAAGACCCATGTCGTACCTCCTAATGTTGCAGAAACAGGAAGGACCACTGTAGCGGCAATGGGCGGCTGCAACGTGTCGGACGGGGGCGCGACACGATTTTTCACAATTTGTGGACGGCGAGGAGTAATGCGGCGGTGGGCTGTCGCCCTCGGGCAGGGGCGCATCGCAAAACTCGGGATAATCCGCCGCATGACTTTTCTGGCCATCGACGTCGGTAACACCCGTCTCAAATGGGCGTTGTACGACGCTCCCCGCCCCGGGGCTGCGCTCATTGCGCATGGCGCCGAGTTCTTGGACCACATCGACCGCCTGGCCGAAGGCAGCTGGGCGGCGCTGCCCCACCCCGAACGCATGCTGGGCTGCGTGGTGGCGGGGGATGCCGTCAAGCGCCGTGTGCAAGAGCAGATGGAACTCTGGGACGTCGCACCTTCGTGGGTGGTGTCGTCGGCGCAGGAGGCGGGACTGACCAATGGCTACGACCACCCCTCGCGACTGGGCTCGGACCGCTGGGTGGCCATGATCGGCGCACGCCACCGTGTGCTGGCCCAGGGGCCTGCGCGGCCTCTGGTGGTGGTGATGGTGGGCACAGCGGTCACGGTGGAGTGCATCGACGCCGAGGGACGCTTCATGGGCGGGCTCATCCTGCCGGGCCACGGCATCATGCTGCGTGCGCTCGAATCCGGCACTGCTGGCCTGCATGTACCCACGGGCGAGGTGCGCATGTTCCCCACCAATACCAGCGATGCGTTGACCAGCGGTGGCACCTACGCCATCGCGGGGGCCGTGGAGCGCATGGTGCAGCACGTGATCCAGCACTGCGGCGAGGAGCCTGCTTGCCTGATGACCGGCGGCGCGGGCTGGAAGATGGCGCCCAGCATGACGCGCCCGTTCGAGCTGGTGGACAACCTGATTTTTGATGGGCTGCTGGAGATTGCCTCGCAGCGGTTTGGGGGTTGAGGGCTCAGGTCAGCGCCAATGCAGTGTTGTGACTACCGCTGATTCAGTGGTTGCTCTTGGCGCTGCTGCATAAACTGGCGCGGCCCAAGCCAGCGACCGCCGCGCAAGGGCCGCCCCGCCGCGCTGGCGGTGTCCCCCTTCCCGCATCGCGCCAGCGAGGCGAGAGAAGGGGGAAGGCGCGAAGCGCCTCAGGGGGATGTACCGAATTTACTCTTCTTCCAGCTCCGCCCGTGCCATCTCCACATCCAGCCGTTCCATGGCGTCCATGGGTTCGGCGGCGGCGGCCTTTTCATACAGCGCGGTGGCTTCCTTCATTTTCTTGTCGCCTTCCAGCATGACGAGGGCATTGGCGTACTCGATCATCGCAATGGCCGAACCCGGGTTGAGCTTGAGCGCCTCCTGGAACAGCTTGAGGCCGGTGTCCTTCTTGGCGCCATAGGTCATGCCGCCAATCAGCGAGCCCACCTTGTCGATCACTTCGGCATGGAACGCGCCCAGCGCAATGCGCGCATCGGCATGTTTGGGTGACAGGGCAATGGCCTTTTCCAGGGATTCCTTCACTTTGCCGCCCAGGCCCTGGGCCAGGGCCTTGGCGACGCTGATGCCCTGGCTATAGCGGCCCAGTGCATAGGCGTGCCAGTACCAGGCGTTGGCGTTGTCGGGCTCTTTGGACGCCTGGGCCTCGGCACGCTCGGCCACCTGGGTGAAGAAATCGAGACGGGTTTTTTCCTTGGGCTCCAGGTAGTTGGCGTAGATGGAGGTGGCCTTGTTGGCCGCGGTGATGCCCGCGCCTCCGGCCGCCAGGCCCGCTGCGGCGGCTTTTTCAAAATCACCGTTGTGGAACAGCGCCCAGGCTTCCAGCACGGCAGCGTCCTTGGGGCAGGGTTCGGCATCACCGCCATGCAGCCGTGCCCAGTGCTTCTTGACGCTCGCAGCGTCGAAGGTGTAATCACCTGCGTGGGGGAAGGGGGTCCATTTGGCCATGGTGTATGTCTCCGGAAGTTTTTGTTGGCGAGTGGCTTGGGGGCGCAGCTGCGCACGCCGTCAGCTTGGCGTGGTGGCGTAGGCGCCCACCAGCTCCAGCAGGTGGGCCCGCTGGCCGCTTTCGAGGTAGGGCATGAGCAGGTTGAGCACATGGTGGGCGCCACGCAGCAGCGCCGCCTGTGCGCTTTCGGGCTCCAGCGCGCGGCGTGGGTCGCGCACGTACTCGAAGCTGAGCCAGTAGGTGAGCACCACGACCATGCTGGTGGCGGTGGCTTCCAGCTCGCGCGAGTCGATGTGCAGGGTATCCGCGCGGCCCATGCCATCGAGCATGGCACGCACGGCGCGGGTCTTGTTCTTGAGGATGGCCTGAAAGTGGGTTTCCAGGCGCCGGTTCTTGGACAGCAGGTCGTTGAGATCGCGGTACAGAAAACGGTACTGCCAGATCAACTCGAACAGCGAGTGCATGAAGAACCAGGCATCCTCCACATTGCGCACGCCATCGGCGGCGGCCAGCAGTTCGGTGAGCGAGCTTTCGTAGCGATCAAACAGCGCGTTGATCAGCTCGTCCTTGGCCGGGTAGTGGTAGTACAGGTTGCCGGGGCTGATGCGCAGCTCGGCCGAGATCAGGGTGGTGGAGACGTTGGGTTCGCCGAACCGATTGAACAGGTCCAGCGTCACTTCCAGAATGCGTTCTGCGGTGCGGCGTGGCGCTTTCTTCACCATGTGTGCGGGCCCCTTCGCGTCGTTGTGCTTCGTTGTTTCGGTGTCTCTGATGCCTACTCTAACCCACGCAGTCATGCTGCAGTGCGGCATGCCGTCTTGCGGCAAACCCATGCTGCAATTGCTTTTAACGCACTTCATGGGTTTCAGCAAAAAAAGAAAAGCGGCCAGCGCGCTGTTGCACGTGGGCCGCTTTCAGCGGGCGGGCTGCTGCCCGCCTGCGCTAGTCAGTGGTGAGCGATCAGCTGGCCGATGGGGTGCTGGCGCCAGTGTCGGCTGCGGCACGGGCTGCGGGCTTCCTGGCCGCAGCCTTCTTGGCAGGGGCCTTGGCGGCTGGCTTGGCTGCAGCCTTGGCAGGGGCTGCCTTCTTGACTGCGGGGGCCCTCTTGGCAGGCGCCTTGGCGGCGGGCTTGGCTGCAGCCTTGGCGGGTGCGGCCTTGCTGCCCTTGGCCAGTGCGTCCACACGGGCGCTCAGGGCTTCGAGGTCGCGGGCCGATGGCACGCCCAGCTTGGACAAGGCCTTGGCTACGCGGTCTTCGAAGATGTTTTCGAGCTTGTCCCACTGGCCTTGGGCCTTGGAGCCGATGTCGCTGGCCATGGTGGTCACGCGGCTGGTGGCTTCGGTGATTTTTTCTTCGGCCACGGCCTGGGTCTTGCGCTGGATGGTCAAGCCTTCTTTGACCAGGGCTTCAAACACCTTGCCGCCTTCTTCCTGCGCCTTGGAGAAGGCGCCCAGGCCGGCAAGCCAGATCTGCTGGGCGGAGTCCTTGACGGTGCTGGACAGTTGGGCGTTGCTCTTCTTTTTGTCGGCGCTGAGTTTCTGCAGTTTCTTGACCATGGGGCCTCCGTTGTGCGGTTGGTTGGGTTTGCCAGGGCGGGTTGCCTCTGACGCATGGCCGCACTGTACGCCGCACGGCGCACAAGGTGTAGGCGTGCGCTCCTAAAAATGTAGAGCGCGCCATCTAGCCCGCACGTGGCCTGGGGGCCTAGCATCGGCGCGGGTTTCTGCTGAATTGGGGCGCCCAAGCCTTGGGCAAGAATGAAGATATCTCACAGGAGTTTTCCATGCAGTATTTCGTGACGGGGGCAACGGGGTTCATTGGCAAGCGGCTGGTCAAGAAGCTGCTGGAGCGCAAGGGGGCAGTGGTGCATTTCCTGATCCGCAAGGAAAGTGCGGACAAGGTGGCCGATCTGCGCAGCTTCTGGGGCGTGGGTGCCACGCGTGCCATTCCCGTGTTTGGCGACCTCACCGCGAAGAAGCTGGGAGTGGCTGCGGAAGACGTCAAAAAGCTCAAAGGCCAGATTGACCATTTTTACCACCTGGCGGCGGTGTACGACCTGGGTGCGGACGAGGAAACCCAGGTGGCCGTGAACATCGAGGGCACGCGCAACACCGTGGACCTGGCCAAGGCCATCGATGCCGGGCACTTCCACCATGTCTCGTCCATCGCGGCGGCCGGCCTGTATGAAGGTGTGTTCCGCGAGGACATGTTCGAGGAGGCCGAGGGCCTGGACCACCCGTACTTCCAGACCAAGCATGAGAGCGAAAAGATCGTGCGCCAGGACTGCAAGGTGCCCTGGACGGTGTACCGCCCGGCCATGGTGGTGGGCGACAGCACGACCGGCGAGATGGACAAGATCGACGGGCCCTACTACTTCTTCAAGCTGATCCAGCGCCTGCGCCAGCTGCTGCCGCCCTGGATGCCCACGGTGGGCTTGGAAGGCGGGCGCGTGAACATCGTTCCGGTGGACTTCGTGGTCAACGCGCTCAATGTGATCAGCCACCAGAAGGACATCGTCAAGAAGTGTTACCACTTGGTGGACCCGGTGGGCTACCGCGTGGGCGACGTCCTGGACATCTTCAGCCGCGCCGCCCATGCGCCGCGCATGAACCTGTTCATCAACGCAGCCTTGTTGGGCTTCATCCCCAAGGGTATCAAGAAGAGCCTGATGGCCATGGCGCCCGTGCGCCGCGTGCGCAACGCCGTGCTGAAGGACCTGGGCCTGCCCGAGGACATGCTGACCTTCGTGAACTACCCCACGCGCTTCGATTGCCGCGAGACCTTGGCGGCGCTCAAGGGCTCGGGCGTGACTTGCCCCAACCTCAAGGACTACGCCTGGCGCCTGTGGGATTACTGGGAGCGCAATCTCGACCCCGAGCTGTTCATCGACCGCACGCTCAAGGGTACGGTGGCCGGCAAGGTGGTGCTGATCACGGGCGGGTCGTCGGGCATCGGCCTGGCGGCGGCGCACAAGTTTGCCGAGGCGGGCGCCACCACCATCATCTGCGGGCGCGACCAGGACAAGCTCGACGAGGCCTGTGCCGAAGCCAAGGCCAAGGGTTATGCGTTCATCGCGTATTCGGCCGACATTGCCGACATGGCCGACTGCGACCGCTTTGTGCAGCTGCTCATCGACAACCACGGCGGCGTGGACTTTCTGGTCAACAACGCAGGCCGCTCCATCCGCCGCGCCATTGAGTCGAGCTACGACCGCTTCCACGACTATGAGCGCACCATGCAGCTCAACTACTTCGGTTGCCTGCGCGTGACCATGGGCTTTTTGCCCGGCATGGTGGAAAAGCGCAAGGGCCATGTGGTCAACATCAGCTCCATCGGGGTGCTGACGAATGCACCGCGCTTTTCGGCCTATGTGGCCAGCAAGGCGGCCCTGGACGCCTGGACTCGTTGCGCATCGAGCGAGTTCGCCGACCAGGGCATCACTTTCACCACCATCAACATGCCGCTGGTGCGCACGCCCATGATCGCGCCCACCAAGATCTACAACAACGTGCCGACGCTGAGCCCCGAGGAGGCTGCCGACATGATCGCCCAGGCCTGCATCTTCAAGCCGGTGCGCATCGCCACGCGCCTGGGCATCACCGGGCAGTTGCTGCATGCGCTGGTGCCACGTGTGGCGCAGATCACCATGAACACCAGCTTTCGCATGTTCCCGGATTCCACCGCCGCCAAGGGCAGCAAGGACGCCAAGCCGCAGCTGTCGGCCGAGGCGGTGGCGCTGCAGCAGATGATGCGGGGCATCCACTTCTAATGACCATCCGGCCCGCGCAGAAACCCCCGCGTTGAACTCTGTTACCCGGGGGCCGGGCAGGGTGGGATAATCGTGGGTTCTGCCGAGCTGGCATTTCACACAGCCCTCCCTATGATTCTGGTTACTGGCGGCGCGGGTTTCATCGGCGCCAACTTCGTTCTTGACTGGCTTGCTGCCTCCAGCGAGCCTGTGGTCAACCTCGACAAGCTCACCTACGCGGGCAACCTGCACAACCTGGACAGCATCCAGGGGGATGCGCGGCACCTCTTCGTGCAGGGCGATATCGGCGATACCGCCTTGATCGCTCGCCTGCTCGCCGAGCACAAGCCCCGCGCGGTGGTCAACTTTGCGGCCGAATCGCATGTGGACCGTTCCATCCATGGCCCTGAGGATTTCATCCAGACCAACATCGTCGGTTCCTTCCGACTGCTGGAAGCCGTGCGCGCCTACTGGGGCGCACTGCCCGGGGGTGAGCGCGAGGCATTCCGGTTCCTGCACGTCTCTACCGACGAGGTGTACGGGTCGCTCGCACCCACGGACCCGGCCTTCGCCGAAACGCGCGGTTTCGAGCCCAACAGCCCCTATAGCGCCAGCAAGGCCGCCAGCGACCACCTGGTGCGCGCCTGGCACCACACCTACGGCCTGCCGGTGCTGACCACCAACTGCAGCAACAACTACGGGCCGTACCATTTCCCTGAGAAGTTGATCCCGCTGATGATCGTCAACGCACTGGCCGGCAAGCCGCTGCCGGTGTATGGCGACGGCATGCAGGTGCGCGACTGGCTGTACGTGAAGGACCACTGCAGCGCCATCCGCCGCGTGCTGGAGGCCGGGGCTCCGGGTGAGACCTACAACGTCGGCGGCTGGAACGAGAAGCCCAACATCGAGATCGTGAACATGGTCTGCAGCCTGCTCGACGAGCTGCGTCCCCGCGCCGACGGCCAGAGTTACCGCACCCAGATCACCTACGTGAAGGACCGCCCGGGCCACGACCGCCGCTATGCGATCGACGCGCGCAAGATTGAGCGCGAGCTGGGTTGGAAGCCCGCCGAGACATTCGATACGGGAATCCGCAAGACCGTGCAGTGGTACCTGGAGCATGCCGACTGGGTGGCCAGCGTGCAGACCGGCGCCTACCGCGACTGGGTGCAAGCCCAGTATGCGCAGGAGCCCGCAGCCGTGGTGGGCGCCAGCGCATGAACATCCTGCTCTTTGGCAAGGGTGGTCAGGTGGGATGGGAGTTGCAACGCAGCCTGTCGGTGCTGGGCACAGTCACGGCACTGGACTTCGACACTACGGAACACTGCGGTGACTTTTCTAATCCGGCCGGCGTGGCCGAGACGGTGCGTGCGCTCCGTCCCGACGTCATCGTCAATGCCTCAGCCCATACTGCCGTGGACAAGGCCGAGAGCGAAAGTGACTTCGCCCGTACGTTGAACGCCACCACCCCCGGCGCGATTGCGCAGGAGGCTGCGAAGCTGGGTGCCTGGCTGGTGCACTACAGCACCGACTATGTGTTCGACGGCAGCGGCAACCGCCCCTGGGTGGAAACCGATGCGCCCGCGCCCCTGAGTGTGTATGGCCGCACCAAGCTCGAAGGCGAGCAGCTCATTGTCCAGTCGGGCGTCAAGCACCTCATCCTGCGCACCAGTTGGGTCTATGCCGCGCGCGGCGGTAATTTCGCCAAGACCATGCTGCGGTTGGCGCAAGAGCGTGAGCGCCTGACGGTGATTGATGACCAATGGGGTGCACCCACCGGCGCCGACCTGCTGGCCGATGTGACCGCCCACGCGCTGCGCCACCTGCAGCAGCGCCCGCAGGATGCCGGGCTGTACCACTGCGTGGCCGGTGGTGAGACCAACTGGAATGAGTACGCAAAATACGTGTTGGCGCAGGCCCATAAAGCGCAGCATGCTATCGAAATAAAAGCAAAAGAGGTGGCGCCTGTTCCTACGAGCGCGTTCCCGACACCTGCCGTGCGCCCCCAAAATTCGCGCTTGAACACCCACAAGCTGCAGTCCACTTTTGGCTTGCAGATGCCCCATTGGCAGACCGGTGTGGCGCGCATGCTCACGGAAATTCTCTGAACGGACCCCAGACCATGACGCAACGCAAAGGCATCATCCTCGCAGGAGGCTCCGGCACTCGGCTGCACCCGGCTACGTTGGCCATCAGCAAGCAGCTGCTGCCGGTCTACGACAAGCCCATGATCTATTACCCACTGAGCACGCTGATGCTCGCCGGCATCCGGGACATCCTCGTCATCAGCACTCCGCAGGACACGCCGCGTTTTGCACAGCTGCTGGGTGACGGCAGCCAATGGGGCTTGAACCTGCAATACGCCGTGCAGCCCAGCCCGGACGGGTTGGCGCAGGCGTTTGTGATCGGAGAGTCTTTTCTGGATGGAGCACCCAGTGCCTTGGTGCTTGGAGACAACATTTTCTATGGGCACGATTTCCATGAATTGCTGGGCAGTGCCCAGCAGCGCACGGCGGGTGCCAGCGTGTTTGCCTACCATGTGCACGATCCGGAGCGCTACGGTGTCGCCGAATTCGATGCCCAGGGCAAAGTGTTGTCGCTGGAGGAAAAACCTGCACAACCCAAGAGCAGCTATGCCGTTACCGGGCTGTACTTCTACGACAACCAGGTCGCAAAGATGACCAGGAGCCTTAAGCCATCGCCACGCGGCGAGCTCGAAATCACCGACCTGAACCGGCTGTACCTGGAGCAGGGGCAACTGAACGTCGAGATCATGGGCCGTGGCTATGCCTGGCTGGATACCGGCACCCACGAAAGCCTGCTGGAGGCCAGCCAGTTCATTGCGACGCTGGAGCATCGCCAGGGCCTCAAGATCGCCTGCCCCGAGGAAATTGCGTGGCGTTCCGGCTGGATTGACAGCGCCCAGCTGGAGCGCCTGGCACAGCCTCTTGCCAAGAACGGTTACGGCCAGTACCTCCAGCGCCTGCTGAACGACAAAGTCTATTGATCACCCCATGCACTCCATCCGGCAATCCATTCCAGACGTTGTCCTCATCGAACCCAAGGTGTTCGGCGACAGCCGTGGCTTTTTCTACGAAAGCTTCAATCAGCAGGCCTTTCGTGAGGCCACGGGTGTCGAGTGCGAATTTGTGCAGGACAACCACAGCCGCAGCAGCCAGGGCGTGCTGCGCGGCCTGCACTACCAGTTGCCCCCCAGGGCGCAGGGCAAGCTCGTGCGGGTGGTGCGCGGCGCTGCGTTTGACGTGGCGGTCGATATCCGCAAGGGTTCGCCTACCTTTGGCCAGTGGGTAGGGGCGCTACTGACCGAAGACAACCACCGGCAGCTTTGGGTGCCGCCGGGGCTTGCCCACGGTTTTTTGGTGTTGTCCGAATCGGCAGACTTCCTCTACAAGACCACCGACTACTACAGCCCGGAGCACGAGCGCTGCATTCGCTGGGACGATCCACAGCTTGCCATCGCCTGGCCTGCGGTGCAGGCCTCCATTCAGCTTTCGGCGAAGGATCAGGCGGGGCGCTGGTTCGCTGAGGCTGACCTTTGACGACGGCGTTGGGGCCTGTGACCGGTCCTTCGGGCGGTCCTGCCAAGCTGCGGATCGCCTTGTTGGGCGCCAGGGGCATTCCCGCAAGTTATGGTGGTTTCGAGACATTCGCCGAACAGCTTTCGACACGCCTGGTGGCGCGTGGCCACGAGGTCACTGTGTATGCAGAATCCAGCGAGTCGTCCGTCGCAGACACCTTCTACCAAGGTGTTCGCGTGTGCCACAAGCGCCGACCCCAGTGGGGGGCTGCCTCGGTCCTGGCCTACGATTGTGCCTGCCTGTGGGACGCCCGCCGGGGATACGATCTGGTTTACATGCTGGGTTATGGCGCTGCGTGGGCCTGCTGGTGGCCCCGGGTTTTTGGGGTTCCGGTCTGGATCAACGTAGACGGACTGGAATGGGCCCGCAGCAAATGGGGGCGGGGCGCGCGCATTTACCTGCGTTGCATGGAGTGGGTGGCCAGCCGGGTTGCCACACGCCTCATCGCAGATGCCGAGGCCATTGCACAGAGGTTCCGCCAGACCTATCCCAAGGGGGCGCCGTCGAGTTTCATTGCCTACGGTGCTGAATTGGTGCAAGACCAGGATGCAGACCCTTCCTTGCTGTCTGTGTGGGGGCTTCAGGCCCATCGGTACATGCTGGTCGTGGCGCGGCCAGAGCCAGAAAACCATATCCTTGAAATCATCCAGGGTTATGGGATGCATGGCGGTGATTGGCCGCTGGTCATCGTGGGAGACGTGTCTGGTGCCACGGCCTATCAGCAACAATTGCGGCAGCAGGCCAGTGAGCGTGTGCGTTTTGTTGGCGGCATCTACGATGCAGGGCAACTCGCGAGCCTGCGTGTGCATGCGGCCTGCTACCTGCACGGCCACTCGGTGGGCGGGACGAACCCTTCGCTTCTGGAGGCGCTGGCCTGTGGAAACTGGGTCATTGCGCATGACAACCCGTTCAATCGCGAAGTGGCACGCGATGCGGCCGACTACTTCGAGACCCCCGAGCAACTCGCTCGCTGCTTGGACCTTGTGGTGGATCGGTCGGAAGCCGTGCGGCCGCAGCGAAGCCAGCGTGCCCGCGACATCGTGGCAGAGCACTACACATGGGATGGAATCACAGATGCGTATGAAGCACTGATGCATTCTGAATGCCAGCCTCATCGCACGGCGACAACAGGTACAGGCGTAGTGTGATTGCCCCGAGGGATGGATCAGCCTTGCACAGCGGGTTGGCCGGGGCTGTCCCGTCCGCACAGCCCCTGGTGGATGTGCTGCTGGCGACATACAACGGGTCGAAATATCTCCATGCCCAGCTCGATTCCCTACTGGTCCAGACGCACCAGAATTTTCGCGTCTTGGTCAGTGATGATGGATCTTCGGATGCGACGCTTGAGATTTTGGAGAACTATCGGGCGCGCTTCGAGGGGCGTTTGGTGGTAGTGCCCAATCCCCATTGCGGGCAAGGAGTGGTCCGGAACTTTGAGAACCTCATGGTGGCCAGCCTGCAAGACGGGCAGGCGGGATGGGTTGCTTTCTCGGACCAGGACGATGTCTGGCTTCCTCAAAAAATTGAGCGATGCTTGAACGAAATGGTGCGGATGGAGGAAGAGGGGGGTGAAGGGTTGCCCTGCCTGGTGCATTCCGACCTGACGGTCGTCGATGAGAGTCTGAATGTCATCTCGGACTCCTTCGCCAGATACCAGCGCATGGATCCACGGCAGTGTTCGCCGCTTTCACTTCTCAGTGTGAATCAGGTGACGGGATGCACGATGATGGTGAATCGCACCCTGTTGCAAATCGCCTTGCCCTTGCCGCGCGAGACCATCATGCATGACTGGTGGTGCGGCTTGGTGAGCGGGAGTGGCCGTCGCCGTTTCGTGCCAGCGCCACTGATCCTGTACCGTCAGCATGGTGCCAACCAGGTGGGCGCCAAAGACCGCAGCCTGAAGACACGCTTGCTGCGTCTATTGACGAATGGCGCAGGGATCGTTGGGCGCGTCAGGGTGCTCGGAGGCGCCACCTACTTGCAGGCGCAGGCGCTGCAACTGCGCTTGCGAGCCGTGGGGTTGGATGGGGGCTACGTGTCAGAATACCTTGCGTGGAGAGGCCGGCCCTTCTGGGTGAGGATGGTGGGATATCGACAATATTATGTGGGCCCCGAACTGGATCGAATAAGCCGCTGTTTGTTGTGGTTCAAGTGATTCGATTCTTTGGGTGATATGCATCGTCCCCGGCTATTTGGTGGTTGGAAGAATGTTCAAAGGCGTTAGTAATGAAGCTCTCGGCTGAAGTTGGTGAAGTGGAAAGCGTTGACCTCGCTGCGCCCAGGCTCGGGGAGATGCTCCTTGCGGACCAGAAATTGTCACGCAATGACCTGGAGAGGGCGCTGGAGGTTCAGCGTTCCATGGGCGGGCGTCTGGGGCGTCTGCTTATCAGCTTGGGGCTGGTGTCTGAGATTGACGTGTACTCTGCATTGTCCCGGCAGGCAGGGTTGCCCTTGGTGCGCCAGGACGCCTTTCCGAAGGAAAAACCGGATACATCGCGGTTGAACACCAGTTTTTTGCTGGCCAACAATCTGCTTCCCTTGGGAAACGCGGAGGATGCCGAGTCCACGCCTGATTTCGCGTCGGTAGATCCGAAAAGCGCCGCATTGCGCGATGCATTGCGCCTGGTCTTTGGGGCTGCTCCCAAGGTCTTTTTTGGTCTTGAGTCCGAAATATCCAATCAGCTCAACGCCTGGTACGTCCAGGAGTCGGAGCCAGACGGAGAGGTCGTTGCGGACCAGTTCGAGGCTTCGGAGTTCATTGAGCACCTGAGGGATATGGCCTCGGAGGCGCCCATTATCCAGCGCGTGAGCCATATTCTGTCCCAGGCCGTGGCGGCGCAGGCCTCTGACATTCACATCGAAACCTACGAAGAAAAATCGGTGGTGCGCATACGGGTGGATGGGGAGTTGTATCCCATAGACGAGATTGACAACAAGGATGCGCCAGCCGTCGTGTCCCGTATCAAGATACTTTCGCAGCTCGATATCGCGGAACGCCGCATGCCTCAGGACGGGCGTACCAAGCTGCGTGTGCATGGCAAGGAAATGGACTCTCGCGTGTCCACCATTCCCACCATGTTTGGCGAATCGGTCGTCATGCGCTTGCTGGAAAAGAACTTTGACCTGCTCTCGCTGGAAAGCCTGCACTTCACGCCGCCCACGCTCAAAACCATGCGCCAGTTGCTCAGTGTGCCCCACGGCATCTTTCTGGTGACAGGCCCCACGGGTTCCGGGA
This sequence comes from Acidovorax sp. Root267, assembly GCF_001429215.1. NCBI lineage: Bacteria > Pseudomonadati > Pseudomonadota > Betaproteobacteria > Burkholderiales > Comamonadaceae > Acidovorax > Acidovorax sp. Root267. The sequence continues at coordinate 218,902 of NZ_LMJC01000029.1, read as the reverse complement.
AATCCACCACGCTGTATGCCTCGATGCAGGAGCTGGAGGGTGAGAACCTCAAGATCCTGACGGTGGAAGATCCGGTCGAATACCGGCTGCAGTGGCTCAATCAGGTGCAGGTTCAGCCTCAGATCGGACTCACCTTTGCCAAGGTACTTCGCTCCTTTCTCCGCCAGGATCCTGATGTCATCATGATCGGCGAAATGCGCGATGGGGAAACCGCTGAGATTGCGGTCCAGGCGGCGTTGACGGGTCATTTGGTCATGTCCACGCTGCATACCAATAGCGCGCTCGGGGCCATTGTGCGGCTCATCAACATGGGCGTGGAGCCCTATCTGATCACGGCGTCTGTGATCGGCGTGTTGGCCCAGCGCCTGGTGCGCAAGCTGTGCGAGGAATGCAAGGCGCCTCTGTTGCCAGACCAGGCACAAGCCGCCGCAGCGTCCCTGGGTGTGGCCATGGAAGAGGGGCAGGCCATTTATCGGTCCGTCGGTTGTCCTGCCTGTCGGGGCACCGGCTACCGGGGGCGTTTGGCGGTTCATGAGTTGCTGGTCATGACGGAAGACGTGAAGAAGGTGGTTCTCGAAAGAGGTTCTTCCCTTGGGGGCGGAGACGGCGCCTATGCTGGGGGGAACTTGTTGCAGGATGGCGCCACCAAGGTCTTCAAGGGTCTGACAACCGCAGAAGAAGTCCTGCGCGTCGCGCGTCAAAATGATTGAATTTCAATACGATGGAATCACGTCCGATGGCAAGGCTTGCCAAGGGACGATTCGCGCGCTGAACGTGGAGACAGCGCGGCTGCGGCTCATCGGGCAGGGCGTAACGCCGGTTCGTATTGCGGACGAGTCAGCTGCCGTCGCCCAAGATGAACAGCAAAGCCGGGGCGGCAAGCTCAAGCGCGGCGAGATACTTTTGTTCAGCCGCGAGATGGCGCACCTCAAGCAGGCCAACATGCCGCTCGACAAGGCGCTGGTCATGCTTAAAGAGACCGCAAACACGGAGCGGCTCAAAGCCTTCATTGCCAAGGTGGAGGAAGGGGTACGGGGCGGCAAGTCCTTGTACCAGTCGCTGCTACCGTTTGAGCGGGATCTAGGGCGCCAATACCTCGTCTTGATCCGGGCGGGGGAAACCTCAGGTTCGTTGGCGGTGGTCCTCAAAGAACTCACGGTGCAGCTGGAGGCGGAAGACAAGTTGCGCAACTACGTCATTTCTTCCATGACGTACCCAGTGATCCTGTTGGTGGTTGCTGTGATGTCTGTCGTGCTTCTGCTGGCGTTTGTGGTTCCCCAGTTTCGAGAGATTTTTGACTCCATGGGTGACAAGCTGCCTTACTCCACCCGGTTGGTGGTCGATCTCAGTGATCTGATCCGCTCGCATTGGATGGCAATCCTGTTAGGCTTAACGGTTGTCCTGTTCCTGGGCTCGCGTTGGAGTGCCACGCCCGCAGGGCGTTTGCGTGTGGATAGCGTGCTGTTGGACCTTCCGCTGTTCGGAAAGGTGTTGCGAAATCTGCAGTTCGCTATCTATTTCCGGACGTTCGGTATCCTGCTGCAGCGGGGTGTACCGATGGTGGATGCCTTGCGAATTGCGGTGGACACGTTGACCAATACCGCATTGCGCAAGGATATTGAACCCCTGGTCGGTATTGTGAAAACCGGCAAGCGGCTTTCCACGGGGTTTGTGTCTCCATACTTCGCTAAATCCAGCACTCCGCAGCTTATTCGTGTTGCGGAGGAAACCGGTCAACTCGATATCACCCTGCTGGGGCTGGCTGATCGTTACGAGGATGAAGGTCGGCGCACCATGGGGCGTGTTTTGGCGGCCATGGAACCCTTGATCATTATTGTTTTGGGGGCCTTGGTTGCATTCATCATTATTGCAATTTTGGGCGGTGTCTTGTCTATTAACGACACGATTTGATTGTGAATTGTTTGAGAGATTTTGATATGAATGTAGAGAATTCTGGCCGCAAAGTAATGGCACGAGCGCAACGCTCTTCGGGCTTCACGCTGATTGAACTGCTGGTGGTTCTGGTGATCTTGACGCTGCTTGCAGGGCTGGTGGGGCCCAAAGTGCTCGATCAGCTCGGCGGCGCCAAGTCCAAGACAGCCCGTATTCAAATCTCGGAAATTGAGCAGAGCCTGGACCTTTTTAAATTGGATGTGGGCCGTTATCCCAATGACGCCGAAGGGTTGCGCGCTCTGGCGGACCGGCCCGCAACGGCCCAGGGATGGAATGGCCCATATCTGAAGAAGGGCCTGCCTTCCGATCCTTGGGGCGCTGCCTACCTGTACAAGAACCCGGGGCGCAATGGTGGGCCGGACGTGTTCTCTTTGGGGGCAGATGCCAAGCCGGGTGGTGACGGTGAGAGCGCGGACGTTTTCAACTGACCGTCCTCTCGCGTTTTTCACCTTGCAGTGCTGTCCAGTAACTTGCCTCGCATGAGACGCTGTTTGTCGGCGCCAGCCTTCCGCTCCCGTGGTTTCACCCTGCTGGAGCTGCTGGTTGTACTGGTGCTGGCTGCTATTACCGTTTCGGTGGTGGGAGCTGGAGGACAGGCATTCATGGAGCGGTCGCGCTACAACCAGACGGTACGGGATGTGTCTAGTCAACTCAACAAGGCGCGCGCACTCAGCGTCCAGGAGGGGCGGTCGGTGACCGTGACCTACCAGCCAGGAATTCGCAAGTTGGTGGTGGATGGTCGGGAGTCTCTGGGGGTGCCGGAATCACTGGTGGTCCAGTGGGAGGCCATCGAGCGCAACCCTCGGTCTGGCAAGGGTGCGGCGGCAGCCGGGGAGCCAATTTTTGTGTTCAATTCTGACGGTGGAGCTCGCGGTGGGCGGCTTGCAGTGCTGCGAGGTGGGCAGGGTGTCACCTTTCGTGTGAACTGGCTGCTTGGAACCGTGGAGCAAGGCATGGCCGTGCCTCAGTCATGACCGTGACGTGCCGTTTGACGCCTCTGTTTGATCTGCCTCTCCCGTCATTTAGGCGAGTGCCTCGGAAGCAGTGGGGTTTTAGTTTGTTGGAGGCCCTGGTGGCCATGGCAATCGCTTCCATCGCGCTGGCAAGCCTTTATCGAAGCGTGGGGCAAGGCTCCAAGAATGTGGTGGACGTAGAGGCTCGCGTGGAGGCATCCCTGGTGGCCCGGTCGGCGTTGGCCGCTGGAACCTTTGCCGAAGATTTGATGCGGCAGGACTCCGGTCAGTCGGGCGTTTGGCATTGGCGCATTCAGGTGACGCCTGAACAGGTTCCGCTGATGGAAGAGAGTGGCCGTCCGGCGCAGGCGGCGCCTTTGCGTGCCGCGAGGGTCACCGTGGAGGTCAGCAAAGACGGAGTGACAGCGGTCACGTGGACCACGTGGAAGCCCTACAGGTCCGCACCATGATCCACGGCTCTCGAAAATCCTCCCGGGGTTTTACCTTGCTGGAGTTGCTGATTGCATTGGCCGTCACGTCTGCCGTGGTTGCATTGATGTTCGCGGGCGTGGGGGTGATCGGGCGTTCTCAAGAGCGCAACCAACGTGTCATTGAGCGCTCTGAACGCATGCTGGTGGTCAGTCAGTGGCTCGGTCGCAAGTTCGATACCCTCCGCTTGTTGAGCCGGCGCGACGAAAACATCTTTGTGAATTTTTTCAGCGGCAATGCGGCAGGTGCGATCTGGGTGGCGCCTTTGCCGGAGCGTGGGGATGCGGGGGGGCTCTATGTATTCCGTACGACCCCCCTGCGCCATGGGGATGGGCGAGTCGATCTGTCGGTAGAGGCCGTTCCTTATGACGGCGCGCTGATGGCGTTAGATTGGAGTCGGGCCTTGCGCGAGACGCTTTTGACAGACGTGCGGACCCTTCAATGGCATTACCAAGACGGTCAAACGGGCCAGTGGACTCAGCAATGGGACTCCGCCAAAGCTTATTACCCAGCCCGGATTCGGGTTGAAATTGCCGATGCGCGGGGCGATTGGCCTTCACTGGTGTTCCCTCTGGTGAGGGCAAGATGATGGTCAGGTGGGCACGGGGCAGCCGGGGCGCTGCGCTGATTCTGGTGCTGTGGTTGGTGGCATCCCTGTCATTGGTGGTGATGGCGAGCGCGCGTGGGGTTCGCCAGCAGACGCAGCGCGCGGCCCTGGATCTGGAGCGTTTGCGCGTAGAGTCCGTGCTGGATGCGGCCATCCAGCTAACAGCGCAGCGAATGATGGCCGAGAAGACAGCAGACAGCTGGTACCGTATTCAGCGCTTACCCATGGGGTCGAATGACATCTGGGTGGAGATCACGCCATCTGGAGGGCTGGTGGATGTCAATGTCGCCAGCGAAGCCTTGATGCAGGCGTTGTTTCAGAGAGCCGGGCGTCTTTCGTCGGGGGAGGCAGCCATTCTGACGTCACGTGTGCGGGACTTTCTCGACCCTGACGACACGCCAGGCGGCGTGGGTGGGGCTGAGTCTGCTCAGTACCGCGCGGCTGGCTGGCCCTCCATGCCCCGAAACGGAGCCCTGGACGATCTTTCCGAGCTGAGGTCGGTTCTGGGAATGACGTCTGAGCTCTATGAGATAATCGCGCCCCACTTGGGTATCAACGGGCAGCAACGCATCGAAATCGATTCAGCCCCCCCTGCCCTGATCGATGTCCTGACGGGACAGCCAGGTTTAGGGGCGCGCATTCACAACTCCCCACCGGAAACGCGGGCTGGCGTGCTCTTGACCGGAGCCGCCGCAGATTTCTTCGCGCCTGCCAGGGCGGGAGGGGGACTAACGGTGCGCCTCAAGGCGTTGGTGCGAGCCGAAGGCGATCGCTGGTGGCAGCGTGAAGCATGGGTCGATCTCAGCGAGCGCCCGGGCGGATTGACCCCCTGGACAACGCTCTCGTTGGAGCCAACACGCCGCTTAAACAAGCCGGAACAGGAATTCAAGCCATGACAGGTTGGGGGCAGCTATCTCTTCGTGCGCAAACAGCGCTGGACCGAATGGCCTGGGGTTTCGGCGATCTCAAACGCGTTCTCATGGAGCATCGCGCCTGGCCCGCGGTTGCGAGTGCGGCGATGGCGTCCGATGGTGGGAGGTGGACTGTCACAGCAACCCACGTGCGCAAGCGATCCAACAACCGAAAGGCTTCCAGCTTGCTGGTGCCGGAGTCGGATTGCCTGTGGGGCACAGTGCAGTTGCCGAACATGCCGAGGAGCTCTTTGGCGGGGGGGGTTGAAGAAGCTCTTTGGCGGGTTTCTCCGATGCCTCCGGAGCAGATTGTGGCTGCCTGGCGGGCAGAGCCCCAAGCCCAAGGTGGATGGGTGGTGGAGTGGGGTATGTGCCGGCGCACCACCTTGACCCAACAAATGGCGAACCACGGTTTTGCAGAGAATGCGCCTGTCTATCTGATGCGCCAGGGGCGAGCCCTCCCTGTCCGCAGCGCTGCATGGCGCAAGCAGGACCGCCACCAGCGTTGGATGGATTGGGGGGGGGGCATATTGCTGCTGGTATTGCTCGCAGTGCTGTCGTTGCCCGCGCTCATGCCACTGGTCTTGAAGCGCCAGGCGGTGGTGCGTGCCGTTGAGCATGTCAGCATGCTGGAGCCCAAGGCGGCGCCTTTGCGCCAGAAGATGGATGAGTTGCGTCGCCAGGCCGAACTGGCGGACGAACTTCGCAAGAACATTAGTACGGATCTACCTCTCGCCAGTGTCATTGACGCGCTGTCGGCAGCCATTCCTGCCGACACGTGGCTGGACCGCATTGAGGTCAATGGCAGCGAGATCAAGATTACGGGTTTGACGGCGAACGCCACGGAACTCATTGGACACCTGGGGCGCCAGCCTGGTTTGGTCGATGTGCGTGCTACGGGGGCCAACGTGCGCGATGGCACCCTGAACAAGGAGCGCTTTACCTTTGAGATGCGCTGGCGAGGTGAGGGAGCAAAGCCATGAAAATGAATGTGTGGCGTCGCCGTTCGGTGGTTTTTCTGCTGCTGCTGTTTGTTGGTGCGCTGGCTTGCGCCGCATTGATCTATAGAACCCTCTGGGTTCGCTACGACAACGCTCTGCAGCAGTTGGAGCCTCGCAGCGAACGTCTCGAAGGGGTTGTGAATGCCGGTTCCGAAATCGAAACGCTGCTTGGTTCTGCGAGCAGCACTGTGGCGCCCTTGTTGCACCCCGCGGGTGAAACTTCGCAAAACGATATCCAGCAAAAGCTTCGCCAAATGATCATGGCTTCTGGCAGCACGCTGGTTTCATCCCAGGTTGCGCTGGAGCCTGGAGTGGATGGCAAGCTGGCGCGCATACGACTTACTGCGACCGTCAGCGGCGAATGGGTCAAACTGGTGAGTTTCATGGAAAGTCTCCAGACGCACCGCCCTCCTTTCTGGGTGCGCACTGCCAACATCACGCGTGAAGGGGCCAGTTCTGGCGCTGGTCCGCAAAATGCGCGCCTGTCTTTGCAACTGGAAGCCCCCTTGGCGCCAGAGAAGGCCAAGCCATGATCAAACCTTGGTACCTTGGCCCCGTTTTGGGTGCCGTAGCTTTGGCTGCGAGCGTCTACTGGTGGCATGCCGAAAAAGAACGCTGGGTCCCCCCAGCGGCACGTAGACCTGATCTGCCGAAGGTCGAGCCTATGCCGCAAGCGATAAAGGTCCGTGCGAAGCAGGCGGTCGAGCAGCCTTTGTTGTGGATGTCTCGGCGTCCGGTGGCGGTGGATGTGAAAAAGAGCAGTCTGGTCACAGAGTTGATGCAGTCACGCCTCACCGCCGTGCTGGAGTCTGGCAGCGACCGGGTCGCCATCTTGCAGCGCCCAGATGGCAGCACCCTCAAGATCACCGGGGAAACCAAACCCTGGCGAGTTGAATCCTTTGATGGCCGCAAGGCATTCTTTGTGTCTGCAGATGACCAACGCGTGGAACGCCCACTGGAAGCCGGAAGTGCTGCGACCGTGAAGGCCGGGCCGATCGGTGATCGCCTGCGCAGGCCTGCAACAAATCAGTAAGCCCCTGTGGCATACCCCAATATTGGAGCTATCTCTATGAACATTCGGCCTTCCATCCTCTTGCTCGCGTTGCTGGCGGCAGGCTGTGCCAGTACGCAGGGTGGTCCTGCGGCGTCCAGCGCGGCAGAGTCCAAGGTCACGGTTGCAGGGACCTCGGGTCCATCGCAAGCTGCCGCTACTGTGGCGCCTACGCCGGTGGCGCCAAACGCCGTACAGGCAGCATCGTCGGCCGGGGCGCAAGCGCAAAAGAGTGCATCTTCCAGTACGAAGCTTTATCCCGGCAACGACCAGTTCTTCAAGCGCGACAAGGCGCCTGTCGTTGATCCAGTCCTTGCCAAGGGCGACAAGGTAGCGCTCAATTTCGAAAATGTCACTGTCAGCAACTTGGCGGTGGCGTTGCTGGGCGATCTGCTCAAACTCAACTACACCATCGATGCAGGCGGAGACACGGTGGTGAGTCTGCATACGCGCCAACCGCTGGCGCGCAATCAGGTGCTGGATGTGTTGGATGCAGTGCTGTTGCCCCACGACCTTGCCATCGTTCGCGACAACGCGGGGGTCTACCACGTGACCAAACGCACAGTCACCCTGGGCGCGCGTCCGGTGGTCGGGGCGTCTAAATTCAAGGACCTCTCGGGTGCCGGGACGGTCATCGTTCCCTTGAATCACATTGCAGCGGCCGAAATGGCCAAGATTCTGGCGCCCATCGCACCGCGTGAGGCCATCGTCTACGTGGACTCCATTCGTAACTTGCTGGTGCTGCAGGGCAGCAAGGCCCAGTTGGGTGGCTGGCTGGAAATGGTAGAAGCGTTCGACGTGGACTTTCTCTCAGGCATGTCGCTCGGGGTGTTCGTACTGGAAAACGCCAACGTCAATGTGGTGCGTGATGCCCTGCAGGCGATGCTAGGCTCCGACAAATCCTCCGATCCCTACGGTGGTGGTAGTGCCGCTCCTGCAGGGGGTGCGCCCAACACCGCAGGTGGCGCGGCCGCAGGTGGCAGCGCCAGCGGTGCCGGCGCCCAGATGGCGACCCCACTGGGTGGCTTGATTCGCGTCTTTCCAGTTGAACGCCTGAATGCTCTGGTCGTGGTCACGCCGCGCAGCCACCTGTTGGCACAGGTGGAAACCTGGATTCGCCGCCTGGACCGCCCTACCGACACTCTGGAAGCCAGCCTGTTTGTGTATCCGGTGCAAAACGGTTCAGCTTTGCAGTTGGCGGAGATGCTCAATGGTTTGTTCGGTGGCCAGTCCGGGCAAGCCAAGTCGGGAGGCGTGGCAGCAGGGTCGGCGCCCACGCAGTTCTCCCAGGGGGCCGGGATGGGGGGCTCCGGCTTGGGTACAGGCAATACGGGTAGTTCCAGCAGTCTCTATGGCAATACCGGCAGTGCTGGGACGGGCGGCAGTCCCATGGGCGCTGCACTTGGGGCCGGTGGGAACAGGGCATCTTCCAACAACACGTCCCTCACATCGACGAGCCAATTGGACGGCAATGTTCGTGTGGTTGCGGATGAGAAGCGCAACGCCCTGCTGATTCGCGCGCCGCGCACCGAATACCGCCGCATCGAGCAGGCGCTGCGCGAATTGGACAGGGCTCCAATGCAGGTGTTGATCGAGGCCAGCATTGTGGAGGTGAGCCTCACGGGCAACCTCGAATACGGCGTGGAATGGTATCTGCAGAACGGTCTGAGCAGGGGCCGCCAAGGCGAGGCGTTGTTGGACCTCGGCACCAGCGGTATAGGCCCTAAAGTTCCTGGTTTTTCGTACTCCATCAGCAAGGCGGATGTGGTTCGCGCCACGCTGAACGCCGTTGCCACCAAATCACAAGTGCGGTTGTTGTCCAGTCCGTCGATCTTGGTTCTGAACAACCACACTGCCAACATTCAGGTCGGACAGCAACAGCCCATTCTGAGTTCAACTGCGGCCGCTACTGGCGGTAATTTCATCACTCAGTCCATTACATACAAAGACACTGGGGTGCTGCTCTCCGTCACGCCATCCGTCAATGCGGGGGGATTGATTTCCATGGATATTTCGCAGCAAGTCACCGATGTGGGCGAGGAGGACGATGTGACAAAACAGCGGTCCTTTCAGACCCGGCAAATACAAACGCGTGTCGCAGTGCGTTCCGGCGAGTCCATTGTTCTCGGGGGGTTGATCCGTGAAAATGACAGCAACACTCGTAGCGGTTTGCCGGGGCTTGCAGACGTCCCATTGTTGGGAGCCCTGTTCTCCAATACGTCAAACCTGCGTAACCGCACGGAGCTGCTGGTGCTGATGACGCCCCGCGCCCTGGAGGACGATGACCAATTGCGTTCGGCCAGTGCAGAGATGCGCGAACGTATGCGTTCCTTATCCTTGCAGGCCCAACCAATGAGTTTCCGCCCGCCAGATACCCCGTTGCAACCCTCGCGCTGACTGCGCCTGGCTGCTATGGGCCTAGCCAACGTTACACACCCCTAATATAGATAGTCAATCAGGAGATTCTTCACATGACAAAGCCCGTTACCCGTCGTCATCTCGTTGTGACCATGGCAGCGCCTGCGGTTCTGGCGGTGCTGGTGGGCTGTGCTGCCACTGGTGGCGCAGTGGTGCCGGCCGAAGATGATCAGGTAGCTTTGCTAAAGCGGGCCCAAGCTTATTGGGCACTCATTCGCAGCAATGACCGTGTGGGGGCATGGGCTTACGAAGAACTCTCCAAGGATTCAAGCGCTACGCTGGAAGCCTATTTAAAGCGAGGAGGGGTCACGTACGATGCGGTGGAAGTCCGTGGCGTGCGCAGCATTGACGGAGATCGCGCTATCGTCAACGTGTGGATGCGCTACTCCCTACCGTTGCTGCGTGTAAAAAAACAGGAATCTGTTCTGGAAGATGAATGGCGCCGGATTGATGGTGTGTGGCACCATGTGCAGCGCCGTAGTGTCATGTTCCCAACACCGTCGTGATGGTTCGTTGTTTGGGTGCAACAAACTGCTGTGCAGTGGTTTTCTGGCTGAAATAGGTTGAAAAAATCGAAGGTATCAGTATAAGATTGCATCAACCCAAACGGAGTACGGATGGGTTGCAGATCCCGCACAGGGTGGGAAAGCTTCCTTCAATTATCTAAGGACTGAGAAGATGAAAAAATTTGCAATGGCAGCCGTTGCAGCCGCTGCGCTGAGTGCAGGTGTGGCGCAGGCGTACACCGTGGGTACGTACAGCAATGGTTTCGTGGTTCCTAACGTGATCCACAACGGCGACGCCGATACCACCGCAGTGGGTATCGTCAACCAAACCGGCAACGTTGTGCCTGTGTTCTGGACGTTCTTCGATGCGAACTCCAACCACGTCACCGACGGTTGCTTCCCCATGACCAACAAGGACTTCGAGCCCTTCATCTGGTCGCAACAATCCGGTACCGGTCTGGCTGGCACGCGTGGTTACTTGGTGTTCGCCGTGGGCGCTAACACTGCCTCCACCACCGTTGCTGGCGCTTGCAATGTTGCAAACGCCGCTGCTGGCATGGGTGTTGGCCAAATCGGCGCTAGCGCTTTCCATGTGAGCACCGCTACGCAAGACGTGGCTTATGTTCCAGTGATCGATGGTCCTCTGACCTTGGCTACTGGTACTGACCTGACGACCATGGGCCCTCTGAGCCTGTTGGCCGTTGGTGGTGCACGCGCTGTGACGGGTAATACTCCTTCGGTTGTGCCTGCTTTCAGCATGCGCTACGCCGTGGACAGCACCCTGAACGCTGGCCTGGAAACCCGCATTGTGGTCTGGTCCACTGGTGACCACCGTGGTACCCACACGGTCAACATGTACGATGCGGCTCAAAACCGTAAGTCGGTGAACTTCGCTCTGGCCGAAGCTGAGCTGTCGTTCTTCAACCCAGAAACCATTCCTGGCCGTCCTGCAAACTTCACCGATGGCTTCATCGAGTGGTCGCCTATGGCTGCTGAGCCTTCGGACTACCCAGGTACTTCTGGTCAGTCGCTGTTCTCCTTGGGTGGTTCTGTGTTCACGTACAGCGTGATCAGCATTCCTGCCTTCGGCGCTGTGCAGTCCATCCTTGGCACGCACAACTAATTTTTCTTGAAACACACGGTGCTTGCACTGTGTGTAAAAAGAAAAATATGCGGCCCCATTGGGGCTGCTCTAAAAAATGGCGCCTTTCGGCGCCATTTTTTTTGCATGTCTGGGGTCTTTATGAAATTGTCTTGCTCTGTTCCTTTTCGACTTCTCGCGGTGCTGGGTGTTTGGGGTCTAGTGGGTTGCCAGATGCAGCCTGTATCTGTTGAAGGGGTGGGGGTTCCACCTCCTGCCAAGGCGCCGGTAACTCAAGGGGCTTCTGATCGAATTGTCATTGAAGCTCCCATGGTCTGGGGGGGGGAGGTACGTTGTTTCGCCAAGGGCGAGTGCCGCTTCGTGTTGGTCGAACATGAAGAGGGAAAGGTGGTGCTGCACCAACTCAATGGAAGAACTTCTCGACAGCTGGACCGCCAACCAGTGGCTTATCATCCGGATTCTGCGGTGTGGTTGTCGGACACTCTGGTGGCTGCCGCTGTTGAGGCTACGGGCAGTCTCGATATCTTCCGGGTGGAGGGGGGGCGCCTGGTGCGGGTTCATCAAGCGCCCGTAGGCTTTGCGCCACGTGATGTCATCTTGGTCAGTGCGTCGCAAGGCCAATACAAGATGTTGGCCACACCTTACAGCGGAAAGGAGGTGGCCTGGATCGATTGGCACGAAGACAACCGTCAGGCGGCTGCATCAAAAAAGGTACGATGGTGTGAGGCCCCGTGGCATCCTACGCGCGTAAATAAAATACCCGGCACTCAAAGCGGTGGGTTTGCTGTAGCGTGCCTTGACGACCGCAAGGTGGTTGCCGTTTCGGATTCAGACCTCTTGGCTACCCCCAGGGTGCTTGCTACTTTTGGTGCCATCGCTCGCCATGCCCGCCCTTCGCCTTCCGGTCAATGGTTGTATGTAGCTTTGGAAACGGGGGCGCGCAATGCCCGTATCAACATGCAAAGCGGGGAACTCCAATACATACAGTCACCTCTGACGGGCAGTGTTGCTGTTGCTCCACTGTCTGACGATTTGGTGGTGTGGGCTGAAGATGGAAAGATGTACCTTCAGCGCCTTGATGCTGATGCCAAAGTGCTGGAAACGCGCTGGATAAAGACCAGTGGGTTCTCTACGGGTTTGCAGCTCATCGATTTAGACGGAGATGGCGAGCGAGATCTGGTAGTGCTGAATTCCGTCGATGCCGTCGTGGATGTGATCTACGGCCCCATTTGGGATCGTGCTGCCGAACGCCTGTGAGTTATTTTTTGGATATTTCTATGACCCCTTCTTTGTGCAATCTGGGCTGGACTCGAGTCTTTGTAATGTGTGTTGCGGTCGCTACTGCCTCGCTGGCAAATGCGTCGGAGACGTTGGTTCGTTTATCCAATGGTGAAACGATTAGTCAAGATGACTTTTCGGCCTATGTGGAGAAGCGGGTAGATCTGCGTGCGTCCAGTCGCAATGTTTGGGGTGTACAAACCGTATTGCGGGAAATGGCCGCGGTACGAGTGCTATCCCTGGAGGGCGCGCGGATGGGGGAGCCGCGCCCAGAGGGAAAGGAGGGGCAGCGTTTTGATGATGTCTATGCACAAGCTGTCTATTCCAAATTGGTTCCTGCATGTGCACCTCCTGCCGACGAGAAGGCATCGCGTCAGTTTTTCAATGACCATCCTCAGGCATTCCGGGTGCCGCCGATGGCTCGGCTGAGTCGTGTGATTCTTCCTGCATCCGAGACCCTGGAGGGTGAGCCTGCTGCAGCTTGGCTTATGAAAGAGGCGGAAGCTGTTGCCTCTGGGAAGAAGTCGTTTGATGATCTGGTCAAGCAAGCAGAGGCTGTGTACAAGCTGGATACTCAAGGCGATTTGGGGTGGATTACCCTCTTTGACGAAGATGCCAGCGTGTTGCGTGTTTTGGCTACGACAAAACAAGGGGAGATGGTGGGGCCATTGCGTGAAGGGGATTTTGCCTATCTTTTCAAGGTGAATGAAAAACGTGAGGGACGTCAGTTGGCTTGGGCGGAGGTTGCGGTGTCTGTGCCCGCCCGTGCCATGTCCTTCTGTCGCCAGGAGGGGGTTAAGAAAGTTCGAAGCGACTTGTTTGCGAAATACGGTGTTGAACTGGATAACGTTGCGATCAGAGCGCTGTTCTTTAAGCAGCCTGCAGCCAAATAGTCGCTGTCAATGTCAGCAGCCGGGGTGTGGTGGTCGAGCTTGGTTTGGAGGGGCACAGTACAATGATCGGTTTTGCGAATTGCTGGGGCCTTGTTGCCGAAAATGTGCAATTTGACGATCAGGCGCGTGGCGCCACCTTCCTAGTGAGATCCCTGCAACTCTGCCAATGACTGAAATACGCGCCTCCGTGTTGATCCCCGTCAAGAACGGAGGGCCCTTGCTGGGTGAAGTGCTGGATGCTGTTCTCTCCCAGCAGGCCCCTTGGCCGTTCGAGGTCATCGTGGTCGATTCCGGGTCATCCGATGATTCTGTGGAATGTGCTCGTCAGCGTGGTATCCATGTAGAGAGCATTCCAGCTTCGGAGTTTGGCCATGGGCGTACCCGCAATTTGATGGCTTCCATGGCAAAGGGACAGTTTCTTGTGTTCATCACACAAGACGCGCGGCCGGCCAGCCCGCAATGGCTTGCCAACATGGTGCAAGGCTGCGATATTGATCCGAGTGTGGCGGGGGCTTTTGGCCCTCATCGGGCGCATCCCCAGGCTCGGCACGTCACCCATTGCGAACTGAACCAACATTTTGCAGGTTTCGGGGATAAGCTTTCAGTGGTCCGTCTCGAAGACCGCGCCCGATTTGCCAACGACCCTGGCTATCGCCAGTGGCTGCATTTTTTTTCCAGCAACAACTCCTGTATCCGCCGCTCCGTGTGGGAGCAACTGCCGTTGCCCGAGGTCGCGTTTGCTGAGGACCAGACATGGGCGCTGCGCGCCATTGAGGCTGGGCACGCGAAGGCCTTTGTGCCAGACGCGGTGGTCTATCACTCACATGATTTTGGTGTCTGGGAAACGCTGCAGCGCAATTTCGACGAAGCGCGTTCGTTTAATCTCTATTTTGGCTACCGCATCCAGGGCAGTCTCTTGCAGGCCTTGAGGTCTGGTGTGTACTTGGCGAAGCGAGACCTCGGCTGGTTGCGCAACGGTGGTTTGCGCGGCTGGCGCCTCTTCAAGAATGCCGTCTACATGGGTTTTATTGAAATGGCCCGGGTTGCAGGCCAATATCTGGGTACGCGGCACGACCGTCTGCCCACATGGCTATTGCGCTCTGTGTCGCGCGATGAGCAATTGCAGCGCGCAGGAGCCGTGTGACCATGGCGCTGAATCTGTCAAAAAAGATATGGCGTGTGAAAGAAATGGCGCGCAAAGAAGGCGTCTTTGCCGCTCTTCGCGCGGTGGTACGTCGCCTCCGCCAAGGGCCAGGGCGGTATGTGGATGTCTTTCGACACTACGACTTTGCCCTCCCCTATGTTCTGCCTGCCCAGCCCGGTGAGGCCAAGCGGGGAACTCTGCTGTGGTTCATTCCTGATTTCAACGTCGGGTCCGGTGGACATCTGAACATCTTTCGCACCATCTGGCATCTGGAGCAGATGGGCTACGCCTCAAGCATCGTGATTGGCAAGCCCGTCATGCACCACGATGCGCAGGAGGCTCGAGAGTCCATCCGAAAAAATTTTTTCCCGCTGCAGGCGCAGATTCTGTTGGGTCTGGACGATCTGCCGCCGTGCGAGTTTGCTCTTGCCACTGGCTGGGACACGGCATATGCAGTACGTGCCTTCACGGGCGCCATGCACAAGCTGTATTTTGTGCAGGATTACGAGCCACATTTCTATCCCGTGGGGTCCGAGTCGGTGCTGGCACAGAACACTTACCACTTCGGATTTTTCGGTATCACGGCGGGTGGCTGGCTGGCCAGCAAGCTGGCGAACGACTATGGCATGGCCACTCACTCTGTAGGTTTTGGCGTGGAGCTCGAGCGCTATCGACGCCTGCCGCGCAGGGAACCGGAGATTCGTCGGGTATTTTTCTACGCGCGCCCCCCCACGCCCCGCAGGGCGTTTGAAATAGGCCTCCTGGTGCTGAACGCGGTGTGGGAGCGCATGCCTGAGGTGCAGTTTGTGCTGGCAGGCTGGGACACTGCCGGCTATCACATTCCGTTTCCGCACCTGGGCTGTGGCACGGTGGCGCTGGATGACCTGCCGGATCTTTACAGCCAGTGTGACGTGGCGCTGGTTCTATCGCTCACGAACGCATCCCTGTTGCCCCTGGAACTGATGGCCTCCGGTTGCGCCGTGGTTTCCAACCGAGGCCCTAATGTGGAGTGGCTGCTCAATGAGGAGGTGGCCGTTTTGGCAGAGTCTTCCCCTGAGGGGCTCGCGGATGCTGTTTGTGAGCTGCTGCGGGATGACGAACGGCGCCACGCACTGAGCGAACGTGCCGAGAGGTTCGCGCGGGCGCAGACGTGGGAAATGGTTGCAAAGGACTTTGAAGCGGCCCTGCTGCACGCGCGCGCCCAGGATCAGCGGGAGATTTTTTGATGCGTTGCGCGATTCTGGGAGGTGCTGGGTTTCTAGGCCGCCATATTGGACGTGCCATGGCGTCGGAAGGCGCTGAGGTGTGGTCGGTAGACCGTTCATTGCCGGCCGCGGGTAGTGCGCCTTGGCTAGCCGGTGAAGTACAGGCCGACTGCTTTGACCTCTCGTCTTGGTGGGATGTGGTGGGTGGTGCGGATGTGATTGTTCATCTGGCATCCTCCACCGTGCCGGCCACGGCCAGTGAGGATCCCATCCAGGACGTGCAGACCAATTTGGTAGGTACGTTGCGCCTACTTCAAGCACTGCGCAAAAAGGCTGCGCGGCCCAAGCTGCTGTTCGCGTCATCCGGCGGGGCTGTGTACGGACGGCCGCAATCTGTGCCTTTGTGCGAGTCTCACCCTACGATGCCGATGGGCGCCTACGGGGCAACCAAATTGGCGATTGAGCACCACTTGCGCATAGAGGAGGCTCAGCATGGTCTGCCATGCAGGATTCTGCGTTTGAGCAATCCTTACGGCGAGTGGCAACAGCCCCATGGTGTCCAGGGTGTGATTGCTGTTTTTGCACACCGTGCGCTCCGTTCACAGCCGCTGGATGTATGGGGGGACGGGTCCGTGGTACGAGATTTCGTCTATGCCGCTGATGTGGGGCATGCATTTGCAGCTGCGGCGCGCCATGAGGGCGAGACCCGTATTTTCAACATTGGTGGCGGAGCCGGGCACAGTGTGAATGACATTGTCCGTACCCTGGAACAATTACTGGGGCGTACCGTAGAGCGGCGCGTGTTTTCGGCGCGACCCTTTGATCCACCGGTCAACGTGCTGGATATTCAGCGTGCCCAGAAAGAACTGCTCTGGAAACCAACGATGGCTTTCGAGGATGGGGTGGCCAAGTCGGTCGAATGGCTACGGACGGTAGCATGACGCGCCCAGCTTCCCACTCCACAGCGGTGTCATCGGCAGCGCCACGCAACCCGCGCCAGTTGTGGGTGCTTTGGCGATATTGGATGGTGCGCGAGTTCAAGACCCGCTACGCCGGTTCGGTGTTGGGTTTTGCTTGGGCTTTTGTCCAGCCTCTCGCCACGTTGGCAATTTTTTACGTTCTTTTCGGTCTGGTCTTGGCGGTGCGTGTGCCTGGGCTGGATGTCAGCAACGGCTATCTGCTGCACCTTTTGGCAGGGCTGGCCGTGTGGTTGCCCTTTACAGATGCCATCGGGCGAGGCGTGGGATCTTTGGCAGCATATGAGGACTTTTTGCGCAAACAGCCCATGCCTGCGGAGATTCTGCCCGCCGTGTCGGTAGGGGGCAGTCTATTGGTCCTGGGCATTGGGTATGGGTTGTTGCTCATTCTGTCCGTTTCGCAGGGCGTGGGGCCGTATGCGTCGCTGGCTTGGTTACCGGTGCTGGTGCTGGCCCAGATTGCCCTGACCTTTGGCCTCACGCTGTTGCTGAGCATGGCCCATTTCCTGTGGCGGGATGTGGGTTCCATGGTGGCCTTTGCGCTGCAGCTTTGGTTCTACCTGACGCCTGTTGTCTACCCGTTGTCCCAGGTGCCAGAGAAGTTCCACAATTGGTTTCTCCTCAATCCGGTGGCGTGCTTGGTGCTGATGGTGCAGAGCACTGTATTGCATATGCCGGTGCCATCGGGAACACCCCTCGCTCTGGTTGTGTGGGTGGTCTTGCTCGGTGGCGGCGGATGGTGGTTCTTTCGCTCGATGAAGTCTGCATTGGGCGAGGCCTTGTAAAGCCATGACGATACGCTTTGAGGGCATTGAAAAGACCTACATGGTTTACAGCCGTCCGCAGGACCGGCTGTGGGAGTGGGTGACACGCAAGCAGCGCCACCGCGTTCACGTAGCTTTGACGGGTGTGGATTTTGAAGTACAGGCGGGTGAAACGTTTGGCCTCATCGGCGAGAACGGCGCTGGCAAAAGCACCTTGTTGAAGATTGCCGCAGGCACTATCCGCCCCACCCGTGGGCAGGTGTCACAAGAAGGTCGCGTTGCCGCGTTGCTGGAGCTGGGCGCGGGCTTTCATCCTGAGGAGTCGGGCTACGACAACATCCGCTTCATGGCCGCGCTGCATGGCCTGGAGGGTTTGGCGATGGAGGACTTCATTGTCCGAGCTACGGCATTCTCGGAGCTGACCAAGGAAACGCTTGAACGGCCGGTAAAGACCTACTCCTCGGGTATGTTCATGCGCTTGGCTTTTGCCGCCGCGACCGCTATTGATCCGGATGTACTGATCGTAGACGAGGCCCTGTCGGTGGGTGACCTGCACTTTCAGAAGAAAAGCCTAAACCGCATTCTGGAGCTGCGCGAGCGGGGCGCGACGGTGCTTTTCTGCTCCCACAACCTGTACCAAGTGAGAAGCCTATGCCAGCGGGCCGCCTGGATTCATGGTGGCCACGTGCAGGCGATTGGTGCGACCGAGGATGTGGTGACTGCCTACGAATCCCATGAGCGGCGCAGGTATGCCCATCTGCGGGTTGAGGCCCATGAGGCTGAAAAGAAGGACGCCGCTGCACAGCCCACAGCCGTCGCGTCATCGGGCGCCCCTCTGGTAAAAATCGCGGGACTGACGATCGAGACCGGGGACGGCATCAATCCGGCACAGGTGGATTCGTTCCAGGATCTGTCGGTGGAGATTGAAATCGAGTCCTATGGGGATGCGCCGTTTCATGTACTGTTTGCGATCGTTCGCCCCGACAAGGACAACGTGTTTGGCACCAGCACGCAGTTCCGTGCTGATGGCACGCCGCTGCAAGGCATCGGCAGCCACCGTATTCGTGCCAGGTTTCCACGATTGCCACTGCTGTCGGGCGAATACCTGTGGAGTGTGTATGTCCTGGATGATTCAGGCATCCAGGTGCTGGACATGGCCGAGCTGATCCAGCCCTTTACCGTCCTGAATCAGAAGCACCGCGAGTTTGGTGTCGCTTGGTTGGAGCACGAGTGGGTGCTGGCGGAATGACCCGTGCCTGGTCCCTGGACCTGCTTTTCCCCTGCATTGCCCGACTGCCTACAACCTTGCCCTGGAGGCTGGCCGGGCGGGTGGGGCGTGGCGAGTCGGCGACCGAGCGCGAGCACCTGCTGCTCTGGCTTGAAAATCTGTTCGCGCGGGTGTTCCCCCAAGCGACGGCAGAGCAGCATGTGCAATGGGCGTGTGCCCATCTGGCGATGTTGGCGCAGGAGATGGTGGATGCCATGGCGTTCAGTCGCCTGGGCCGTCCCGGGGGACCGGCCATTGACCTGCAGGGTGCGGAATTCGCCAAGGAGTTGGTCCGCCAAGGCAAGGGATTTATCCTGGTTCTGAATCACTATGACCGGCTTTTGACTGCTCCGGTTGCCTTGGCAAGAGAGGGGATTGCCACCAATGTCCTGACCATGCCGGTCTTGGACAACCCGGAGCTTGCGGCGGCGCAGCGCCGATTTTTGCTGCGGAAAATTCAGGGCTATACCGAGGTGACCGGTGGAAAATGGCATACCACCAGTGAAGGGCTGCGCTCGGTGCATGAAAGCCTGCGGGCGGGGCAAGGGTGGGTCATTCTGGCGGATGCATGGCGGCCCGAGTTTGGCCGTC
The DNA here is from genome assembly GCF_001429215.1 of Acidovorax sp. Root267. Taxonomy (NCBI): domain Bacteria; kingdom Pseudomonadati; phylum Pseudomonadota; class Betaproteobacteria; order Burkholderiales; family Comamonadaceae; genus Acidovorax; species Acidovorax sp. Root267. Next base: position 199,792 of record NZ_LMJC01000029.1, on the reverse strand, counting down.
TGCGCGGTAGTCCTTTTCTGGGCGGGCGACTGAACCTGCCCACTGGCATTGAGCGCTTGGCGCAATCCACGGGCGTGCCGTTGCTGCATGCTGTGACTTATTCGCGGCGCCCTGACCACCTGGAGGTAGTCGTGGAACCATTGTCGGAAGATCCCAGGGAGGCGATGGATAAAGTCATTCAGCGGCTTGAACAGGATGTGCAGGCCCGACCCTGGGCTTGGTGGCAATGGGGGCTGTGGGATCAGATGTGGCAACCGGAACCGGGGCCAAAGGCGGAGGGAAATCCATGACCAATATTGAGCGATACGACTACGCATTCGACCCGGACGGCGAGGAATGGGCTGCCCGCTTGCTGCGCCGCGTACCGTCTGGCGGAGGCTCGGTGCTGGAGCTTGGGCCGGGGCCTGGCGCCATGACCCGGGTTTTGCTGGCGCGAGGCCATCGGGTCACGGTGGTGGAAAACGACCCCGAGGCACTGGAAGTGCTCAAGACATTGGATGTGGAGATCATCTCCGGAAACCTGGATGGGGCGGACTGGCTGGATGCGGTCAAGGGTCGGCAGTTTGATACGGTGATGGCCTGTGATGTGCTGGAGCACCTCAGAAAACCGGAAGACGTATTGCAACGGTTGAGCGAATTTGTCGCTCCCATGGGTTGTCTGCTGATTTCCGTCCCGAATATTGCCTATGCCGGGGTGCTGGCTGCAATGCGCAGCGGGATCTTCGACTATTCCGACAAAGGGCAGTTAGACAGAACCCATGTTCACTTTTTTACCAAACGCAGCATCGAAAAGGTGCTGCTGGACTGTGGGTGGGCTCCAAGAGTCTGGGAAGCCAACAGGGTGCCTGTCGAATGCAGTGAATTTGCGGGGCACTGGAGTGCGCTGTCTGGCGACCAGCGGCAGGCGTTGATGGCAGGGTGGCAGGACTTCGATGTCTACCAGTGGATGGTGATGGTCACTCCTTCTGTGGATGCCCCGACATGGGAGCTGAAAGAGGCCCGGGGAATGGTGGACAGCATGCGTGATGAGTTGCAGGCCCTCACGGTGCTGCACCAGCGCGAAAGAGCCTCGCTGCTGGAGCACCAGAAGGCCTTTGCGGAAGCCAAGGAAGTCATTGCGAAACTGCAGCAAGAGATCAACGCGTTGCGCACAGGTGGGGATTCGCTGCGTTCCGAAAAGGCTGCAGTGGAGTCGGAGCTAGCAAAGACGCGAATAGAGTTGCAGGCCAGGACGGCGGAGCTGACTGACCGTGCTTGGCGCAGCCGTTGGCGCAGGCTCATGGGTTCGCATCACAGCCATTGAGCGCGACGGACATGCTGCTGGGAATTCCAGATTTCGCTACGTCACACGCAGGTGTGGACCGAATGGGCGTCGATTGCCGGATCGACCCGTCCGTTTCCGTCATGCGGTTTGGGCAACGTGCCGATGTGTTGTGCTTGGCCGATGGCGTCAGCATCTACGCCCAGACACGGCTGGTGCTGGGGGATGTGGTGGCAGACCCCTGCGTGGGTATCCACATCGGCGCCCGCACCATCGTTAACGTGGGTGGGTACCTGTCTGGTGAGGGTGGTCTGGAGATTGGCGACGATGTCCTGATTGGTCCCCATGCCAAGCTGCTGTCTGCAGGCCACGCCATCGATGAAGGTGATTCTGTCATTGCGCGCAACCGTATCACCCGGGCAAAAATCGTTGTAGAAGATGGCGCCTGGATAGGTGCGGGTGCCATTGTCCTGGAGGGTGTCACCATTGGCCGGGGTGCCGTGGTGGCAGCGGGGGCGCTGGTACGGCAGGACGTGCCTGCGGGGATGGTGGCAGCAGGCATGCCCGCTCGGCTGATCCGTTCAAGGAAGGGGGGGGCATGGCCCGTAGCGGAGACTCCCACCTCCTGGTTTCAACGGGCCGGTGCTGAACTGAAACGTTTCTTTCGCCAAGAACGCGAGATCAAATGACAATAAAAAGTGTGTTTTGCCAGGGGGTTGAAAGGGCTGAGCGCCTGTTTCGTGAAGCGCCAAGCCTACGCAGCGCCGTGCTTTCGGTTTTCTTGCTGTTGGGACTGCTGCCGTCCTCTTGGGCCGACCAAGTGTGGGAGTTTGTGGATGGGGACGGCGTGACCCACATCGGCAATGTGCCCCCTTCCGCTGCATCGCGGGGCGTGATCTGGCTCAACCGTGTGCCACCTGCTTCGGCGATGAAGGGCAAGGATCGTGGTCCTTCTGCACTGCAGTTTTCGGGCTACGACGACGTCAAGCAGCACCTGGAAGCAGCGGCCGTGGCGCAGTCGCTGGACCCTGCGTTTGTGATTGCCGTTGCCGCTGCAGAGTCGGCTTTCAATGTGAAGGCTGTTTCGCGCAAAGGTGCACTGGGGTTGATGCAGGTCATGCCGGCAACGGCCGAACGCTATGGGGTTGCTGCGCGCCCATCCTCGGAAGGAGAGCATGCTGCGATGGAGCCCAAGGTGAATGCGCAGATTGGCACCCGCTACCTCGCCGATCTGCTGCGCATGTTTGATGGCGACAAGGAGCTGGCGCTGGCTGCTTACAACGCTGGTGAAGGTGCTGTGATCAAGCATGGCCGGCGAATCCCCCCGTATCCCGAAACACAGCAGTATGTGGAAAAGGTGATGCGTTTTTACCGTGGCATGCTTCGGTAGCGCGCCAGGTTTTTGACCACGTGAACCTTGCCATGGCCTGCTGGGAGCTGCCGAGGGTTGGACCGATCTCCGTCGCAGATCCTTGTGGCTTCTTTATGCAGGGTTCTTCGCACCAGATGGCAATATTTCACACCAAAGTGCCTAAGCACCCTGCGGGGGCGCGGCCGGCTAGCGCTTTCTTACAGGCGCCTTGTCCGAGTGCGGGTACCATCGGCCGCTCATGATCTGGTTATCTGTGGTGGCATTCATCGTGGCAGCGTTGGCGGCAGGGTTCATCGTGCGGTGGATGCACAGCCATGCTTCCGTCTATGGCAATGGCATGCCCCAGCGCTTTCATCTGGGGGACGTCCCCCGTCTGGGCGGTGCCGCGTTGCTGCTGGGCATTGGGTGCAGCTGGGGTCTCGGTGTCCTGCAATCCACCCATTGGGGGGACCCCGGCTCGCTCAAGCTCGGGGCTTGGGTGGGGGGCTGGCTGGTGGCGTTGCTGCCGGCCGCACTAGGGGGTATCGCGGAGGACATGACCCAGCGCCTGTCTGTGCGATACCGGTTAAGTCTGACGGGCGCATCCGGCGCTCTGGCGGTGATCCTGCTGGATCTGACTTTGCCGCGCATGGGGTGGCCCTGGCTGGATTCCCTGCTGGCCGCTGCCCCGTGGCTCGGCGTTGCGGTTGTTGTCCTGGCCGTTGCGGGGCTTCCTCATGCGTTCAACATCATTGATGGCTACAACGGCCTGGCTGGCATGGTGGCCCTCATCGTCTGCCTGGCTCTGGCCCACGTGGCCCTGCAAGTGGGAGACCGTGCACTGGCTGCCCTGTTGGTGTCCACCGCAGCGGCGACGGGCGGTTTTCTGGTCTGGAACTACCCGCGCGGCATGTTGTTCGCGGGGGATGGCGGTGCCTACGTGTGGGGTGGCGTGATTGCCCTGGCCAGCATTTCCCTGGTGCAGCGCAACGCGGATGTGTCGCCGTGGTTCCCGATGCTTTTGCTGATCTACCCCGTGTGGGAAACGATCTTCTCGATCTACCGCAAGACCGTGCGGGGGGTGTCTCCTGGCGTGGCCGATGCGTTGCACTTTCATCAGTTGATCTACCGCCGTATCGTGCGAGGCGTCTTCCATGACGACGAATCGCGCAGGGTACTGATGCGCAACAACCGCACCTCCCCCTACCTCTGGGGCTTTACCCTGCTGACTGTGGTCCCGGCGGTGCTGTTCTGGAGCAATACCCCGCTGCTGATGGCATTTTGCGGCCTGTTCGTCATCAGCTATGTGATGGCTTATCTGGCCATTGTGCGTTTCAAGGTGCCCAACTGGTTGCGCCACTGACGGCGGGCACGCTGGCAAACCCAGCGCGCCGCGCGAATGCGGCACAATTTGCGCCTTACCGTTTTCTCTGGATGGCCTGCCTCCATGACCGACCTTCTTTCGATTGCCCCACGCGACAAGGCTGAAATCCTGGCCCAGGCGCTGCCCTATATCCGCAAATTCCATGGCAAGACCATGGTCATCAAGTATGGCGGCAACGCCATGACCGACCCTGCGCTGCAGGCCGACTTTGCCGAAGACGTGGTGCTGCTCAAGCTCGTGGGCATGAACCCCGTGGTGGTGCATGGCGGCGGCCCGCAGATCGAGACGGCCCTGAACCGCCTGGGCAAGAAGGGCGAGTTCATCCAGGGCATGCGCGTCACAGATGCCGAGACCATGGAAGTGGTTGAGTGGGTGCTGGCTGGCGAGGTGCAGCAGGACATCGTGGGTCTGATCAACCAGGCCGGGGGCAAGGCCGTGGGCCTGACGGGGCGCGACGGCGGCATGATCCGCGCGCAAAAGCTCAAGATGGTGGACAACAAAAACCCATCCATTGAGCACGATGTGGGGCAGGTGGGGGATATCGTGTCCATCGACCCCAGCGTGGTCAAGGCGCTGCAGGACGACGCCTTCATTCCCGTCATCAGCCCCATCGGTTTTGGCGAGAACAACGAGAGCTACAACATCAACGCCGACGTAGTGGCCAGCAAGCTGGCCACGGTGCTGCAGGCTGAAAAACTGATGCTGTTGACCAACACGCCCGGCGTGCTGGACAAGGCGGGTAATCTGCTTACCGACCTGACCGCCCGCGAGATCGACGCGCTGTTTGCCGATGGCACCATCTCCGGCGGCATGTTGCCCAAGATTGCCGGTGCGCTGGATGCCGCCAGGGCGGGTGTGCAGGCGGTGCACATCATCGATGGCCGTGTGCCGCACGCCATGCTGCTCGAAATCCTGACGGACCAGGCCTACGGCACCATGATCCGCAGCCATTGAAATGCACCCCCTGAGCCGCGTCGCGTCTTCCCCCTCTCTCGTTTCTCGGGAGGGGGACGCCACCAGTGGCCTGGCAGAGCCAGTTCCACGGTGGCACTGGTCTTTGCCGCGCCAGTGCCGTTGGCTGTGGGCCTCACGCAACGCAGGAGGCCACTGACATGCGGCTGTTGCTGGTCGAAGACGACGTCATGGTGGCCAGTGGCATCAAGCTGGGGCTGACCGATGCGGGGTATGCCGTGGATTGGGTTGGAAGCGGTGAGCGTGCCGAAGAGGTGCTGCGTACCGAGTCGTTCGACGCTGCCATCATCGACATCGGCTTGCCGGCCATGGATGGGCTGGAGCTCACCCGGCGCCTGCGCCGCACCGACATGGCAACCCCGTCCCTGCCGGTGCTGATCCTCACTGCGCGCGACGCGTTGCACGACCGCGTGCAGGGACTGGACCTGGGGGCCGATGACTACATGGTCAAGCCCTTTGAGTTGCCTGAACTGCTGGCAAGGCTGCGCGCCCTGCTGCGCCGCTCGCAGGCTGCCACCACTGCGGTCCTGAGCTTTGGCCCGCTGGAGCTGGACACGGCCGGCCGCCGTGCAAGCATCCGCACCGGGGACGGGGAACAGGTCATCGAACTCGGCCCCCGTGAATGGACTGTGCTGGAGTACCTGCTCATCAATGCCCCCAAGCCAGCCAGCAAGGACAAGCTCCTGCAGGCCCTGACGGGCTGGGACAAGGAGATCACGCCCAACGCGGTGGAGGTGTATGTGTCCCGCCTGCGCGGCAAGCTGGAGCCCCACGGCGTGGCGCTCCGGTCGATTCGCGGGTTCGGCTATCGGCTTGAACTCCAGACTGCCTGAGCGGAATCGGTCAGGCTGAAACCCTTCGGTGAAGATGATGACGGCGCCGGATCGGACCACCCCCTCGCAACGGCCTCGCCTGCGCGCCATGACCTCCGATCTGCGCAACCGGCTGCTGCTTTTGCTGGTGCTGCCCTTGTGCGCGCTGGCCCTTGTGGGTGTGTGGCTGGACTACCGCTCCGCCGACGAGGCCGCCGGGCGGCATGACCAGCGCCTGCTGCGGCTATTGCCCGCGCTGGCCGATTCGGTGCTGGCCCCGTCGATCCGTGACAACGAGCCGCCCCTGTTGCTGCTGGCACCACCGGTGGAAGAGTTTCTGCGGCAGAACACTGGCTTTGCCGGATACAGCGTGCGCGATATCTCTGGCCGTCTGCTGCTGGGCGATGACTGGGTGCACGGGGCCGTGCCCACCACGCAAGCGCCGGAGTTCCACAGCGTCGAGTTTGGCGGCGTGACCTACCGGGTGGCCGTGCAGCGCGGCCGCACCGGGGCCGGCGAAATGGTGGTGGCGCTGGCCGATGGATCGGACCCGCGCCAGCAGTGGGCGCAGCAGCTCCTGCTGCGGGTGCTGCTGCCCAACCTGGTGCTGGTGGCCGCTGCCGCTCTGGCCATCCACTGGGCCGTGGGCCGGGCGTTCAAACCGCTGGTGGATTTGGCCGAAGCGGTGGAGCACCGCTCGCCGCGTGACCTGAGCCCCATCGACGAAGCCTCCTCGCCCGCCGAGGTGCGCCCGCTCGTGCATTCGCTCAACCGCCTGTTTGCGCTGGTCAATGCGCAGGCGGAAGGGCAGCGCCGCTTTGTGGCCGACGCGGCGCACCAGCTGCGCACCCCGCTGGCGGGCCTGCAGGCGCAGGTCGAAGCCTGGGCCATGATGGCCAAGGCGGCGGCGCCACCCCGGGTGTCGTTGCCAAGTTTTGATGGAAAAGTGCCGCTAGCGCATGATGGACATGCGAAAGGCGCTATTGTTTTAGGAGTTGATCAGATTGAGAAGCTGCGCAATGCCACGCGGCGCACCTCACAGCTCGCCCACCAGCTGCTGGCACTGTCGCGCGCCGATGCGCGCAGCCTGGACGCGCAGCCGCCCCAGCGCGTAGACCTCAAGGACCTGTGCGAAACCTTGCTGGAGACCTTTCTCGACCCGGCCACCGGCAAAGGACTGGACCTGGGCCTGGAAGTCCAGCCTGTACATGTCACCGGACATGGCTGGCTGCTGCGCGAATTGCTGTCCAACCTGGTGGACAACGCCATCAAGTACACCCCGGCGGGTGGCATTGTCACCATACGCTGCGGCATGCGCCAGTGGCGCGCGGGGCCTCCACGCGTGTTCATCGAGGTGGAAGACGACGGACCGGGTGTGCCCGATGCCGAACGGGGCCGTGTCATGCAACGGTTTTACCGGGTGCCAGGCACGGTGGGTGAGGGTACCGGGCTGGGGCTGGCCATTGCCGACGAAATTGCGCGCGTACACCGCGCCTCCCTCACGCTGGGCGCCGGTCCGCAGGGGCACGGCCTGCTGGTGACTGTGGTGTTTCCGCTGTAAAGCGGGGCTGCGGCGCCATCCCGGCCTGTGCCTGCACAGCCGGGTGCGGGGCCTGTGCGAGAATCATTTCCACACATGATTTACGCCCTGCCGCAGGCCTGTGCATGCCCATCCGGCATGTGAACCAGGTGCAGGGCGCCATTGGCCGTCTGGCCCTACCCGAGCCCCTGTTCCTGCATGTCCGAACTTTCGCCCCTTCCCGAGCCAGCCAGTACCGACGATGCCGGCGAAACGCCCGCTGCGCGCAAGCGGCCCAAGCCGGGCGAGCGGCGGGTGCAGATCCTGCAGGCACTGGCCGCCATGCTGGAACAGCCCGGGGCGGAGCGCATTACCACCGCCGCCTTGGCCGCGCGCCTGTCGGTCAGCGAGGCAGCTCTGTACCGCCACTTCGCCAGCAAGGCGCAGATGTTCGAGGGGCTGATCGAATTCATCGAGCAGACCGTGTTCACCCTGGTCCAGCAAATCACTGGCCGCGATGTGCCCGATCCGGATCAGCCTGCCGAGGTGGGTGCACGCCAAGCCGCGCGCATCGTGGCCTTGCTGTTGCAGTTTGGCGAGCGCAACCCGGGCATGGTGCGCGTGATGGTGGGCGATGCGCTGGTGTTCGAGCACGAGCGCCTTCAGCAGCGCATGAACCAGTTCTTTGAACGCATCGAGTCCACCTTGCGCCAGTGCCTGCGCCCGGCTGCAGCGGGCTCTGCAACGCCCACGGTCGATGCCCAGGTGGCGGCCAGCGTGCTCACGGCGTTTGCCCAGGGTCGACTGCAGCGCTACGCCCGCTCGGGCTTCAAGCGGCTGCCGACCGAGCATCTGGATGCCAGCCTGGCGCTGATGCTTTAAGGGCGCTCCAAAACGCTTCTGGCGTTGTTGCTGCGCCCTGCACCGAGCCCGAAAGCGCTCCGTGCGCTGAGGTTGCTTTGCGGCCTTCACTCATTGGCTGCAACGTGCAGGTCCGGGAACGCAGAGACGCGGTTGCGTTCCTGCAACGGGCGATTTGGGTGGGCCTCCCTATTTTTTCCGGGGGTTTTGGTCAGAGGGGTAATTTGCTGCAAAATAGAACGAACGTTCGTTTTTATTTGCCCGCATGTCCGCAACCTCTTCTTCCAGCCAGGTCACCCGCATCCCGCGCGCTCGCAGCGGTACCGGCCGTGCCCTGCAAAAAGGCCAGCAAACCAAGGCGGCCATTGTCGAGGCGGCCCTCGGGCTGGCCACGCACATCGGGCTGGAAGGCCTGTCCATTGGGGCATTGGCCGACGTCACGGGCATGAGCAAGTCGGGCGTGTTTGCCCATTTTGGCTCGCGCGAAGAGCTGCAGATCTCCGTGGTTCGTGAATACCACACGCGTTTCGAGCAGGAAGTGTTCTACCCCGCCATGTCCGCGCCGCGTGGCCTGGCCCGGCTCAGCGCCATGTTCGACAACTGGATGAAGCGCACCTCCATCGAAATCGATTCAGGCTGCATCTACATCAGCGGTGCGGTCGAATTTGACGACCGCACCGGCCCCGTGCGCGACGCGCTGGCCAGCTCGGTGCTGACATGGCATGCCGCCATGCGCCGCGCCATCGAGCAGTGCAAGGGCCTGGGCGAGCTGCGCGCGGACACCAATGCCGAGCAGATGCTGTTCGAGATCCACGGCCTCATCCTTGCGCTGCACTACGAAGCGCGCTTCCTGCAGACCCCTGGCTCCATGGGCCGGGCCGTGCAGGGCTTTCACAACATCCTGGCGCGCTACAGCAGTGCCCAGGCCACGACCCCGGCCGCCGCCGCGTCTGCAGCACCGCCTGCTGCCGCCAAGCGCCGCAAAGTTTCCAACCAAACCACCACCTCCAAGGAGTAAACCCCATGCCTATCTACACGCCGCCCCTGCGCGACATGCAATTCGTCATGCACGAAGTGCTCAAGGTCAGTGATGAATTCAAGGCAATGCCGCCCCATGCCGAGGTGGATGTGGACACCATCAACGCCGTGATCGAAGAAGCCGGCAAATTCGCGGCCGAAGTGACCTTCCCGCTGAACATCAGCGGCGACACCGAAGGCTGCGTGCTCGACAAGGCCACCCACGAAGTGAAGCCGCCCTCGGGCTTCAAGGACGCCTATGCCAAGTACGTCGAAGGCGGCTGGGCGGCGCTGTCGTGCGACCCCGCCTACGGCGGCCAGGGCCTGCCGTTCGTGCTGAATCAGTGCCTGTACGAAATGATGAACTCAGCCAACCAGGCCTGGACCATGTACCCCGGCCTGTCGCACGGCGCGTACGAAGCCCTGCACGCCCACGGCACCGAAGAGCAAAAGGCCCTGTACCTGCCCAAGCTGACCAGCGGCGAGTGGACCGGCACCATGTGCCTGACCGAACCCCACTGCGGTACCGACCTGGGCCTGCTGCGCACCAAGGCCGAGCCGCAGGCCGACGGCACCTACAAGATCACCGGCAACAAGATCTTCATCAGCGCCGGCGAGCACGACATGACCGCCAACATCGTGCACCTGGTGCTGGCCCGCCTGCCCGACGCGCCCAAGGGCAGCAAGGGCATCAGCCTGTTCGTCGTGCCCAAGTTCAATGTGAAGGCCGACGGCTCGCTGGGCGAGCGCAACCCCATCTACTGCACGGGCCTCGAGCACAAGATGGGCATCCACGGCAATGCCACCGCGCAGATCGCCATCGACGGCGCCATCGGCACCATGGTGGGCCAGCCCAACAAGGGCCTGGCCGCCATGTTCGTGATGATGAATGCCGCGCGCTTGGGCGTAGGCAACCAGTCGCTGGGCCTGACCGAAGTGGCCTACCAGAACGCGCTGGCCTACGCCAAGGACCGCATCCAGATGCGCTCCTTGAGCGGCACCAAGGCCAAGGACAAGGACGCCGACCCGATCATCGTGCACCCCGACGTGCGCAAGATGCTGCTGACCGCCAAGGCCTATGCCGAAGGTGGCCGCGCGCTGCAGATCTTCTGCACGCTACTGCTGGACAAGGTGCACAGCCACCCCGATGAAAAGGTGCGCAAGGACTCCGAAGAACTCGTCGCCCTGCTCACGCCCATCGTCAAGGCCTTCATCACCGACAACGGCCACATCAGCACCAATGCGTGCATGCAGGTCTTCGGCGGCCATGGCTTCATCAAGGAATGGGGCATGGAGCAGTACGTGCGCGACAACCGCATCAACATGATCTATGAAGGCACCAACACCATCCAGTCGCTGGACCTGCTGGGCCGCAAGGTGCTGGGCAACAACGGCGCGACGCTCAAGAAGCTGGGCAGGCTGATCGGCAAGCTGGTGGACGAAGAAGGCGTGAACGAGAAGATGGCCGAGTTCATCAACCCCGTCGCCATGCTGGGCGACCAGATGACCAAGTTCACCACCGAGATCGGCTTCAAGGGCATGCAGAACCCCGACGAAGTGGGCGCCGCCGCAGTGGACTACCTGCGCGTGGCCGGCCACCTGGTGTTCGGCTACCTGTTCGCCCGCATGGCCCAGGTCGCGCTGCGCGAGATTGCCGCGGGCAACACCGACCCGTTCTACGGCGCCAAGCTGCAGACCGCACGCTTCTACTTCGCCAAGCTGTTCCCTGAAACGGCCACGCTGATGCGCACGGCGCGCGCCGGCAGCAAGGTGCTGATGGACACCGATCTGGCCCTGGCCTGATCGATGCGTGGGTCGGTGGATGGATCGGATTTCAAGCCTTTTTGCGGGGTAGCGCTTATGTTTAAAGCGGTAGTAGCTATTGTTTTGGTAGCAGGCGCGTTGCCAGCCTGGGCGCAGGCAACGCCCGAGGGCCTGTGGCGCAACATCGACGACAAGACCGGCGAGGCCAAGGCAGAGATCCGCATCCGCGACACCGGCGGCGGCGTGCTGAACGGGGCGCTGGAAAAGCGCCTGTCCAAGGACGCCAAGGCCGATGACGTGTGCGACGAGTGCTCGGACGACCGCAAGGGCAAGCCGATCCTGGGGCTCGAGATTATCCGTGGCGCCAAGAAGGCCGAGGGCAAGGACGTGTGGGAGGGCGGCAAGATTCTCGACCCCGAGAACGGCCGCAACTACACCCTGCGCATGACGCCCATCGACGGCGGCAAGAAGCTGGAAGTGCGCGGTTCCATCGGCCCCTTTGGCCGCACGCAGACCTGGATCCGGGTGCAATAAAGACGACAACACCGTGCGCGCCGCGCCCAGGCACGGCGTGCACAACAACGAGGGCAGGGCGCCCACCGCGGCCGCCCTTCTGGAGAAATACCGATGTCAAGATTCCAAGTGAAAAAAGTCGCCGTGCTCGGCGCAGGCGTGATGGGCGCGCAGATCGCCGCCCACCTCGTCAACGTGAAGGTGCCCGTGGTGCTGTTCGACCTGCCCGCCAAGGAAGGACCCAAGAACGGCATCGTCACCAAGGCCGTGGAAGGCCTTAAGAAGCTCAAGCCCTCGCCCCTGGGCGTGGCCGAGGATGCGGCACTGATCCAGCAGGCCAACTACGAAGAGCACATGCACCTGCTCAAGGACTGCGACCTCGTGATCGAGGCCATTGCCGAGCGCATGGACTGGAAGCTCGACCTCTACACCAAGATCGCGCCCCATGTGGCCAAGCACGCCATCCTGGCGTCCAACACCTCGGGGCTGTCGATCACCAAGCTGTCTGAAGTGCTGCCCGAGAGCATCAAGCCGCGTTTTTGCGGCATCCACTTCTTCAACCCCCCGCGCTACATGACGCTGGTGGAGCTGATCAACACCCCCACCACGCAGCCTGAAGTGCTCGACCAGCTCGAAGCCTTCGTCACCAGCGGCCTGGGCAAGGGCGTGGTGCGCGCGCACGACACCCCTAACTTCGTGGCCAACCGCGTCGGCATCGCCGGCATGCTGGCGACCATGAAAGAGGTCGAGAACTTCGGCCTCTCCTTCGACGTGGTGGACGACCTCACGGGCAAGAAGCTCGGCCGCGCATCCAGCGGCACCTTCCGCACCGCCGACGTGGTGGGCCTGGACACCATGGCGCACGTGATCAAGACGCTGCAGGACAACCTGAGCATCGAGACAGATCCGTTTTACGAAAGCTTTGGCACGCCCGCCGTGCTCAAGAAGCTGCTGGAGCTGGGCAATCTGGGCCAGAAGACCAAGGCCGGCTTTTTCAAAAAGGTCGGCCGCGACGTGATGCGCTTCGAGCTGGACAGCGAAGAGTACGTGCCCGCCGGCCAGAAGGCCGACGAGGTGTACGCCCGCATGCTCAAGAAGCCCGCCGCCGAACGCCTGAAGCTGCTGCGCAACGCTGAAGGCGCGCCCGGCCAGTTCCTGTGGGCCATCTTGCGCAACGGCTTCCACTACGCCGCCGTGCACCTGGCCACCATTGCGGACAACGCGCGCGACGTGGACCAGGCCATGCGCTGGGGCTTTGGCATGAAGCAGGGCCCCTTCGAGCTGTGGCAAGAAGCCGGCTGGCTCGAAGTGGCGAAGATGATTCAGGAAGACATCGACGCTGGCAAGGCGCTGTGCAAGGCGCCGCTGCCCGAGTGGGTCTTCAAGGACCCCGTGGCCGAAGCCGGTGGCGTGCACACCGCACAAGGCTCGTGGAGCGCATCGCAAGGCAAGTTCGTGCCGCGCCGCCAGCTGCCCGTGTACGAGCGGCAGATCTTCCCCGAATCGCTGCTGGGCGAGTCCAACCTGCCCGACTGGCGCACGGCCGGCACGACCATTGCAGAGTCGAACGCCCTGCGCACCTGGACGCTCGACGGCCAAGTGCTCATCGCCAGCATCAAGAACAAGATGCACGCCATCAGCCCCGAGGTGATGGAAGCGCTGATGGAAGCCTTGGAGCTGGCCGAGGCCGAATACCAGGGCATGGTGATCTGGTCCGGCGACGCACCTTTCAGCGTGGGTGCCGACCTGGAAGCCACGATGCCGGCCTTTGTGGTGGGCGGTGCAGACGCCGTCGAAAGCATCGAGAAGGAACTGCAGAACCTGATGATGCGCATCCGCTACGCCCAGGTGCCCGTCGTCGCTGCCATCCATGGCATGGCGCTGGGCGGCGGCTGCGAGCTGGCTGTGTATTCGGCCAAGCGTGTGGCCCATATGGAAAGCTACATCGGCCTGGTGGAAGTGGGCGTGGGCCTGGTGCCTGGCGCCGGCGGCCTGACCTACATCGCACGCCGCGCTGCCGAGAACATGGCGGCGTCTACCGGCAAGGACATCCTGCCCTTCCTGACCGAGGGCTTCACCGCCGCCGCGATGGCCAAGGTGGGCACCAGCGCCATCGAGTCGCGCAAGCTGGGCTTCCTGCTGGAGTCCGACATCATCGTTCCGCACAAGGACGAGTTGCTGTTTGTGGCCATCAACGAAGCCAAGTCCATGGCCGCCAGCGGCTGGCGCGCGCCGCACAAGCGCCTGTTCCCCGTGGCGGGCCGCAGCGGCCTGGCCACCATCAAGGCACAGCTCGTGAACATGCGCGACGGCGGCTTCATCAGCGCCTACGATTTCAAGGTCAGCACCATGATCGCCGAGGTGGTGTGTGGGGGTGATGTGGACGCTGGCGCGCTGGTGAGCGAGGAATACCTGCTCACGCTGGAGCGCAAGGCGTTCTGCCACCTGATCGCCCAGCCCAAGACGCACGAGCGCATCCTGGGCATGCTCTCGACAGGTAAGCCTGTTCGCAACTGACCGCCATCACCATGACGGACCACGCCCCCAACAAACTCCAGCGCTCGCTGATGCGCCTGGACGAGGCGCCCGCCTTCATGCGTGGCTTCGTGCAGAACATCATCCTGCGCCGGGCTGTGCCCTTTACCGGCACGGCCGGGGTGAAGTTCGTCTCGCTCACGCCCGAGCGCGTCGAGGTGCACCTGGCCAATGAGCACCGCGTGCAGAACCACATCGGCGGCGTGCACGCCTCGGCCATGAACCTGCTGGCCGAGACGGCCACGGGCATGGTGGTGGGCATGAACGTGCGCGACGACTGCATCCCGCTGGCCAAGGAGCTGTCCATGGCGTTCAAAAAGCGCGCCACCGGCGGCCTTAAAGCCGTGGCCATGCTGACCGCCGAGCAGCGCGCCGCCATGTTGGCCAGCGACAAGGGCGAGGTGCAGGTTGCGGTCACCGTGACCGACGAAGCCGGTGTAGAGCCGGTCGAATGTGTATTTACGTGGGCCTGGATTCCTTCCAGCCGCCCCGCCAAGAATTGAAGGAGTTTCAACACCATGGCTCAAAAACAAGTCCAGGACGCTTACATCGTTGCTGCCACGCGCACGCCCATCGGGCGTTCGGGCCGCGGCTATTTCAAGAACACCCGTCCCGACGACCTGCTGGTCGCCGCCATCAAGAGCGCGATGCTGCAGGTCCCCACGCTGGACCCCAAGGCGATCGAGGACGCCATCATCGGCTGCTCCTTCCCCGAGGGTGAGCAGGGCATGAACATGGCGCGCATTGCCGTGGGCCTTGCGTTCGACCACCCCGTGGGCGGCGTGACGGTCAACCGCTTCTGCGCATCCGGCATCACCGCGCTGCAGATGGCGGCCGATCGCATCCGCGTGGGCGAGGCGGACGTGCTGATCGCCGGTGGCGCCGAGTCCATGAGCCTGGTGCCTATGGGCGGCAACAAGACCTCGTTCAACGCCGAGATTTTTGCCAAGGACGAAAACGTGGGCATCGCCTACGGCATGGGCCTGACTGCCGAAAAGGTGGCCCAGCAGTGGAAGGTGAGCCGCGAAGCGCAAGACGCGTTCGCCCTCGAATCCCACCTGCGTGCCATCACGGCGCAAAAGGCCGGTGAGTTCACCGACGAAATCACGCCCTACGAAATCGTGGAGCGTTCGCCCAACCTCGCTACCGGCGAAGTGGTGGAAAAGCGCCGTACCGTGAGCCTTGACGAAGGCCCCCGCCCTGATACTTCCCTTGAAGGCCTGGCCAAGCTCAAGCCCGTGTTTGCTGCACGCGGCAGCGTCACGGCGGGCAACAGCTCGCAGACCAGTGATGGCGCCGGTGCACTGATCGTGGCCAGCGAGAAGGCCGTGAAGCAGTTTGGACTGACGCCCTTGGCCCGCTTCGTCAGCTACGCCGCCCGCGGCGTGCCGCCAGAGATCATGGGCATTGGGCCTATCGAGGCGATTCCTGCGGCCCTGCGTTATGCAGGCCTCAAGAGTGACGACATTGGTTGGTACGAGTTGAACGAGGCCTTCGCGGCCCAGTCGCTGGCGGTCATCAACACGCTGGGGCTGAACCCTGCGAACGTGAACCCGATGGGGGGCGCGATTGCGTTGGGGCATCCGCTGGGGGCCACCGGAGCCATCCGTGCGGCGACGGTGGTGCATGCGCTGCGTCGGCACAAGCTGAAGTACGGGATGGTCACGATGTGTGTAGGCACAGGACAAGGCGCCGCCGGCATCATCGAGGCGCTGTAACTGGCTACAGCGCGGCTTTCATGCGTCGTTGGGCGGTGCTCGCAATCCTCACGTACCGCAAGTACGTTCCGGTTGCTGCGCTCCGTCCGCCTAGCCTGAAAGCCGCTCGCTACGCCCTTGAGGGCGGGGTGTGAAGGCAGGGGAAGTGCACTGCCTGTTTTTCTTTTCCATTCAAGCTGGCGCAGATCGGCATTGAACCAAGGAGACAGACATGAACAAGCAAACCTTGCAGGTAAACGGGGCGGTGTCTTTGGCGCTGCGTGTCTACGAACCGGAGGGCGCTCCGCGCGCCAGCGTTGTCATCGGCGGCGCGATGGGGGTGCGGCAGTCGTTCTACGAGGCTTTTGCGCTGTGGATGGCGCAGCAGGGGTTTCGGGTCACCACGTTCGACTACCGAGGCCATGGCGATTCGCTGCAGGGAGCGATGCGCGATGTGAAGGCGGATCTGTTTGATTGGGCGCAGGACTATGAGGCGGTGATCTCCGGCGCCAAGGCCGCGTTGCCTGCGCAGCCGCTGTACTTGCTGGGCCACAGTCTGGGCGCGCAGTTGCCCGGTCTCTTGAAGAAGCCCGAGCAGGTTGATGGCCTGCTCAGCGTGGCCGCAGGTAGCGGCTACTGGCGCGACAACGCGCCTCAGCTCAAGCGCATCGTTCCGTATTTCTGGTGGGTGCTGGTGCCGCTGACCACGCGGCTGTGCGGGTACTTTCCGGGGCGCACGCTCAAGAAGGTGGGCGACCTGCCTGCGGGGGTGATCCTGCAGTGGCGCCGCTGGTGTCTGCATCCAGCCTACATGGTGGGCGCCGAGGGGCCTGCGGTGGCGCAGAGTTATGGCGCGGTGCGTTTCCCTGTGGTGGCGCTGTCGATGGCCGACGATGAGCTGATGACCTTGCGCGGCACGCACAACCTGGTGAATCTGTACGCCAACACCGAGCGCCGCGTGGAGAGCATCACGCCGGCCGATCTGCAGGTGCGTCGCATCGGGCACTTCGGTTTCTTTCGCGACCAGTTTCGCCAGAGCCTGTGGCCGCGCGCGGCGACTGCGCTGGCCGCCCTGGGTGGCGGCGTGCACCACGGCGAAGTCTCCGGTACGACGGCCTGAGCGGTCGTTTCGCGGCACACTCGCAGCATGACTTCCTCTTCATCCACTTCTTCGTCTTCGTCCTCCGCAGCCCACCCGCTGGACGAGGCGCTGCAACTGACGGCCTCGTCCGCTCCGACCGGCCAGTACGAAGGGCAGACCCACCCCGGCTACTGGAACATGGTGGGCCCGTTTGGTGGCATCACCGCCGCCACACTGCTACAGGCCATCCTGCAGCACCCTGACCGGCTCGGCGACCCGTTGTCGCTCACCGTCAACTACGCGGGCGCACTGACAGCCGGTGCGTTCACCGTGCAGGCAACGCCCGTGCGCACCAACCGCTCTACCCAGCACTGGACGCTGTCGATCCTGCAGGCCGGTGCCGACGGCGCGCAGGTGGTCACCACCACGGCCACCGCCGTCACGGCCGTGCGCCGCGAGACCTGGAGCGTGGGCGATGTGCCCATGCCGCAGGTGCCACCCCCCGCAGAGCAAAAAGCCATCGTTGCCCCCTTGGGCGCTGTGGAATGGCTCAATCGCTACGAGATGCGCCCCATCGCTGGCTTCATCCCGCGCACCTGGGATGGCAGCGGCGACCACAGCCTGACGCAGCTGTGGATGCGCGACACACCACCGCGGCCGATCGACTTCGTGGCGCTGTCCGCATTGGCTGATGTGTTCTTCCCCCGCGTGTGGCTGCGCCGTGCGCGCCAGGTGCCTGCGGGCACGGTGTCGATCACCGTGTACTTCCACGCCACGACAGAGCAGCTGCAGGCCACGGGCACGGGCTTCCTGCTCGGCCAGGCGCGCGGGCAGGAGTTCCGCAACGGTTTCTTTGACCAGACCGTGCAGCTGTGGAATGAGGCTGGCACCATGCTGGCCACCAGCCACCAGATCGTTTACTACAAGGAATAGGAAGTCGGCCCGTTGCTCTGCACGTGCACTCTTTCCTCCATCCATCAGCCCCCGGAACCCTTACCACCATGACCGAAGCCACCCAAGACATCCTTGCTCACACCGAAGCGGGCGTGACCACCATCACCTTCAACCGCGTGGACAAGAAGAACTCCATCACGCGCGACATGTACGCCGCCATGGCCGATGCGCTCGATGCCGCCAAGGCAGATGCCAGCGTGCGCGTGGTGGTGTTCCAGGGCGATGTGGCGATCTTCAGTGCGGGCAATGACATCGGCGACTTTTTGCAGCAGCCGCCCGCCACGCAGGATTCGCCCGTGTTCCGTTTTCTGCGCGGCATCGCCACCTTCCCCAAGCCCGTGATCGCCTCGGTCTGCGGCCCGGCCGTGGGCATCGGCACAACCATGCTGTTCCATTGCGACCTGGTCTATGCGGGCGACAACGCGGCGTTCTCTATGCCCTTCGTCAATCTGGGCCTGTGCCCCGAGGCCGCATCGAGCCTGTTGGTGCCGCAGATGCTGGGGTACCACCGCGCTGCGGAAGCGCTGCTGCTGGGCGAGCCGTTCATGGCCGAAGCCGCGTTGGAAGTGGGGCTGGTCAACCGCGTGGTGCCGCCGACCGAGTGCAATGGCGTCGCACAGGCGCAGGCCAAGAAGCTGGCGGCCAAGCCGTTGTCGTCGCTCATCGAAACCAAGCGGTTGATGAAGGGCGGGCAGACGGCGAAGGTGCTGGAGGTGATGGCGGAAGAGGGCGAGAGCTTTGGGCGCATGTTGCGCGAGCCTGCGGCGCGGGAGGCGTTCTCGGCGTTTATGGAAAAGAGAAAACCTGACTTCAGCGCAGTCTGAAGTTAGATCACCGCGTAGCGGCGCAGGGCTGCGGAGCAGAACGCTGGATCTTTCGGTAAAAGCGTAAGCCGGATTTCAGCGCGGTTTGAATCGTTGGTTCTAAGGCTTTTTTTGGCTGCCGGCGCTTATACATAAAGCGCTGGCAGCTATTGTTTTTATAGTTCACTCTCGCCCCATTCGTTCGGGTTGAGCCTGTCGAAGCTTTTGTGCGGTGGCTACTGCATGCCCGTGTTGAGTGCGGGAGCCGGGAGTTGCCCGGCATGCGAGTAACTTTCTTTTGCTTCGCCAAAAGAAAGTCACCAAAGAAAAGGCGACCCCCAGTCTGCGACCCCTTCGCTTCGCTATGGGGCAAACCTGCGTCGGGGCGGTTGCGGGGTGCGCCGCAGAACTCACTGCGCGCCTGCGGCGCTCCGCTCGGACAACTGCGGCGAGTCAGAGCACGAAGCACGGGCGCTTCGACGCCCATGCCACCCCACAACCGCCCCGCCGCAGGCGCAGCCAGCAGGGGGGGCAGCCCAACATCCAACAGCCGAACATCCAAACAGCCACACGGGCCTTTGCTTCGCTCGGCCGTGCTTGCGCAGCGCGCGGCGCTTGCGCCCGCGAGATGGGGCCGAGCGCAGCGACGGCCCGAATGGATGTCCGGCTGCTGCGGGTTCCCTTCTGGATGCGCCTGGGGCGCGCAGGGCGCGGGGTGGCATGTGTGCCGAAGGACACACGTGCTTCGTGAACTAACTTACCGCAGTTGTCCGAGCGGAGCGCCAATGGCGCGCAGCGAGGCAGCGCAGCGAAGGGGTCGCAGACAGCAGGGTCGCCTTCTCTTTGGTGACTTTCTCTTGGCGACCCAAGAGAAAGTTACTGCGCCGCCGGGCGCACACCCCGGCCTCCGCCCTCTGCAAAGACACTCAGGCAACCATAGAAACAATAGCTTCCAACGCTTTATGGATGGACGGAAGACGCCAAAATGCATCCAAGAATTCAGCCGCCAAAATCGTTACCTAATTCGAGAGTCTATTTTTACAAAGCACTTGCTTGCTAAAAATAAACAGTTTTGCTATCGTGCCTGCATGGACTCACCCGTGCCGCGCACCCGCGCCATCGCCCCCACTCTCAAGAAGCCCCCGGCCCGCCCCCGCAGCAAGGCCGTAGCGCCCCTCAGCGCCAACTCGGCAACCACAACACAATCCCCCACCGAAGAAACCACCCGCCGCCCCCGCGGCCGCCCCCGCAAGACCGCCGAAGAACTGGACGACGGCAACCGCCGTCGCAAGCTCATGGACGGCGCGGCCAAGCTCTTCCGCACCCAGGGCTTTGCCGCCACCAGCACGCGCGACATTGCGGCGGCCGCAGGCATGCACAGCGGCTCGCCCTTCTACCACTTCGAAAGCAAAAGCGCGCTGCTCTACGCCGTGATGAGCGAGGGCATGACCATGGCCACACAAAGCCAGCAGCAGGCACTCAATGCACTGCCCGCCACGGCCACACCGTGCGAGCAGTTGCACACGCTCATTCGCCACCACTTCGAGATCCTGCTCGGGCCCCGCAGCAGCTTCATCCCGGTGATGCTGTACGAATGGCGCTCGCTCACGCCCGCGCAGCGCAAGGGCATTGCCCGTATCAAGGACAGCTACGAGGCCACCTGGATGCCTGTGCTGGAAGCGCTGGCAAAGCAGGGTGCGCTGCAGGCCGAGCCCGGTGTGGCGCGGCTGTTCATCTTTGGGGCGCTCAACTGGGCGGTGCAATGGTTCTCGCCCAAGAAGGGCAAGTCGCTCGACGCGCTCACCGACGAGGCACTCGCCTTGTTTATCCGTTCATAACAACCCCATCAAGGCAGAGTCACCATGGCCCCCACTGCGCGCAACGCCTACCAGTCTGTGTTTGCTCCGGGCCTGTTCCAGGGCCAGGTGGTGGTGGTCACCGGCGGTGGCTCGGGCATTGGCCGGTGCACGGCACACGAACTGGCGCACCTGGGCGCGCATGTGGTGCTGGTGGGGCGCAAGCCAGAAAAGCTGCTGGCCGTGGCCGAAGAGATCACCGCTGATGGCGGCCGTGTGTCCTGCGAGGTGTGCGACATCCGCTCTGAAGAAGCCGTGGTCGCGCTGGTGCAGCAAGTCCTTGCTGCGCAGGGCCGCATCGATGCGCTGGTCAACAACGCGGGCGGGCAGTTCATGTCGCCGCTCGAATCCATCAGCGCCAAGGGCTGGGAGGCCGTGCTGCACACCAACCTCACGGGCGGCTTTTTGATGGCGCGTGAGTGTTATCGGCAGTGGATGGCGCAGCACGGCGGCTCCATCGTCAACATCGTGGCCGACATGTGGGGCTCCATGCCGGGCATGGGGCACAGCGGGGCTGCGCGCGCGGGCATGGTCAGCTTGACGGAAACGGCAGCGCTGGAATGGGCGCACAGCGGTGTGCGCGTGAACGCCGTGGCGCCGGGTTACATCGCCTCCAGCGGCATGGACAACTACCCGCCCGAGGCGGCAGACATGCTGCGTGCCATGCCGCGCACGGTGCCGCTTGGGCGCTTTGGCAATGAGGCCGAGGTGTCGGCGGCCATCACCTTTTTGCTCAGCCCGGCAGCCAGCTTCATCAGCGGCACCACGTTGCGGGTTGACGGCGCGCGGCCCCAGGTGCGCATGGGCTGGCCGCAGCGCCCGCCTGGTGCCACTGCCGCAGCACACCCGGCCGTGCGGCCGTTTGACGGCTTTCACCGCGCGCAGGTGCCGCAGGTGTTTGCACCTTCCCACACCCCCAAGACCGAGGCCGCATGACCGCCGTCTTCACTTCCCGATTCAACCCAGGCAGCGCCGAGGCCACCCAACGCCGCGCGGCGCTGCAGGCCCGCCTTCATGCCCTGCGCGCGCTGGAAGACCGCGCCGCCGCCGCCTCGTCCCGGTCGCTGCCCCAGTTTGAAAAACGCGGCCAGCTGCTGCCGCGCCAGCGCGTGGCACTGCTGCTGGATGCGGGTGCGCCCTGGCTGCCGCTGTGCACGCTGGCGGGCTACCTGCAGGACGTGAAAGACCCCGAGAAGTCCGTGCCCGGTGGCGGCATGGTCGCGGGCATCGGCTTTGTCGGTGGCGTGCGCTGCATGGTGGTGGCCAGCGATTCGGGCATCGAGGCCGGCGCCATCCAGCCCATGGGCCTGGAAAAGATCTTGCGCGTGCAGGAAATCGCGCTGCAAAACCGCTTGCCGTTCATCCACCTGGTGGAGAGCGCAGGCGCCAACCTCATGCGCTACCGGGTAGAAGGTTTTGTGCACGGCGGCACGCTGTTCCGCAACCTCGCGCGGCTGTCGGCGGCGGGCATTCCGGTCATCACCGTGCAGCACGGCTCGGGCACCGCAGGCGGCGCCTACATGCCGGGCTTGTCGGATGTGGTGATCATGGTGCAGGGCCGCTCGCGCGCCTTTCTGGCTGGGCCCCCGCTGCTCATGGCCGCGACGGGTGAGATTGCGACCGAAGAAGAACTGGGCGGCGCCGAGATGCACACGTCCGTCTCGGGCCTGGGCGAATACCTGGCCCAGGACGACCGCGAGGCGATCGGCCTGGCGCGCGATGTGGTCGCGCAGCTGGGCTGGAATATGCCCCGGCGACCGAGCGCGCCTGTACCTCTGTTGCCGGCAGACGACCTGCTGTCCCTGATGTCTGCCGACCTGCGCCAACCCGTGGACATGCGCGAGGTGATGGCGCGGTTGGTGGATGGCTCGGAGCTGCTCGAATTCAAGGCCCGCTACGGCATGGCCACTTTGTGCGCGCAGGGCCACATCCAGGGTCATGCGGTGGGCTTCATCAGCAACAACGGGCCTATCGACGTGGCGGGCGCCAACAAGGCCACACACTTCATCCACTGGATGTGCCAGCTGGGCCACCCCATCATCTACCTGCAGAACACCACGGGCTACATGGTGGGCAAGGACAGCGAGCAGGGCGGCATGATCAAGCACGGCAGCAAGATGATCCAGGCTGTGACCAACGCCTCCGTGCCGCAGATCACCATCCAGTGCGGCGCCAGCTTTGGTGCGGGCAACTACGGCATGTGCGGGCGCGGTTATGCGCCGCGCTTCCTGTTCAGCTGGCCCGGTGCCAAGACGGCAGTGATGGGCGGCGAGCAGGCTGCGCGCACCATGCAGATCGTGACCGAGGCGGCGCTGGCGCGCAAAGGCATCACGCCCGACCCGGCCGAATCGCAGGCCCAGTTCGACAAGATCGTCGCCATGTTCGAGGCCCAGGCCGATGCGTTCTACACCAGCGGCCTGCTGCTGGACGACGGCGTGATCGACCCGCGCGACACGCGCGCCGTGCTGGCGTTTTGCCTGGACACCTGCGCAGAGGCCCAGGCGCGCACGCTGCGGCCCCTGAGCTTTGGCGTGGCGCGGATGTAAGCGCTGAGCACGCAATCTCCCCGATGGCCGAGCCTCTCAAATACCTGCTCAACGACACCGTGCCGCCGCGCATTGCGGCCATGGTGCAGCGCGCGTGGCGCAAGTTCGATACCACTGCGTTTCTGCAGCAGGTAGAGCCCGGCTACGAATCGCTGGAGCTAATGGCGCGCGGCCAGCGCATTGCGCAGGCCCTGCAGGCCCACCTGCCGCAAGACGTGCCGCGCGCGCTGGGTGTGCTGGTCGATTCGATGGACCCGCCCATGGGCCTCGACGCCGCCGGAGAGCCCCATGCGGGTGACCGTCCCTACAGCGCCTTCCTGTACCTGCCCCACAGCCTGTATATCGGATCGCAGGGCCTGGTGCATTTCGAGGCGGCCATGGCTGCCCAGCATGCCTTGACCCAGCGTTTTACGGCCGAGTTCTGCATCCGCCCCTACCTGCTGCACCACCAGGGCGCCACGCTAGCGCGGCTGCGGGACTGGGCGCAGGACGACAACGCCCATGTGCGCCGTCTGGTGAGCGAAGGCACGCGGCCCCGCTTGCCCTGGGCGCCGCGTTTGCCTGCATTCCAGAACAACCCGCAGCTGGCCCTGCCGTTGCTCGATGCGCTCAAGGACGACCCATCGTCTTATGTGCGCCGCTCGGTCGCCAACCACCTGGGCGATATCGCCAAGGACCACCCCGATCTGGCCGTAGGCACCGCGCGCACATGGCTGCAGGGCGCGCCCGCGCCGCGTGCAGCCCTGGTGCGCCACGGCCTGCGTTTTCTCATCAAACGCGGCGACGCTGGCGCGCTCGATGCCCTGGGCGTGGGCCATGCCGTGGCGCTGGACGTGCGGGCCGCACGCGTGGTGCCCGCCTGCGCGCGCATCGGCGACAAGGTGCGCATCGAGGCCGAACTGCACAACCCCACACCCCAGCCCCAGCGCGTGCTTGCGGACCTGAAGGTGCACTACGTCAAGGCCCACGGCGGTGCGGCGCCCAAGGTGTTCAAGCTGCAGACGCTGGACATACCGCCCGGCGCCACCGTGGCGGTGGGCAAGACGCTGTCGCTGCAGCAGATGACCACACGCACCCACTACCCCGGCGCGCACCAGGTGGAGCTGGTGCTCAACGGGCGGCCACAGCCGCTGGGGCAATTTCAGCTTTCGTGATCGAGGTTTGCAGGCAGACAAACATACAAACGCAACAGCAGGAGACAAGCACCATGCAGTTCACACACGAGCACCGCGAGATCCAGAAGACCCTCAAGCGTTTCATCGACGAGGAGATCAACCCCCATGTGGACGAGTGGGAGGCCGCAGAGATCTTCCCCGCGCACGAGGTCTTCAAGAAGATGGGCAGCCTGGGCCTGCTGGGCTTGTGCAAGCCCGAGGAATATGGCGGCGCAGGGCTGGACTACTCCTACAGCCTGGCCATGGCTGAGGCGCTGGGCCACATCCACTGCGGCGGCGTGCCCATGGCCATCGGCGTGCAGACCGACATGTGCACCCCGGCGCTGGCGCGCTATGGCAGCGAAGAACTCAAGCGCAACTTTCTGGCCCCTGCGATTGCGGGCGACATGGTGGGCTGCATCGGCGTGAGCGAGCCTGCGGCGGGCAGCGATGTGTCGGGCATCAAGAGCGTGGCGCGCAAGGACGGCGACGACTACGTGATCACCGGCCAGAAGATGTGGATCACCAACAGCCTGCAGGCCGACTGGATGTGCATGCTGGTGAACACGGGCGAAGGCCCTGTGCACAAGAACAAGAGCCTGGTGATGGTGCCCATGCGCGACGGGCCCGGCGGCAAGCTCACCAAGGGCATCGAGGTGGCACAGAAGATCCGCAAGATCGGCATGCACAGCAGCGACACGGGCCTGATCTATTTTGACGAAGTGCGCGTGCCGCAGCGCTACCGCATCGGTGCCGAAGGGCAGGGCTTTATCTACCAGATGCAGCAGTTCCAGGAAGAGCGCTTGTGGTGCGCCGCCAGCACGCTCGAATCGCTGAACCACTGCATCCAGTGGACCATCGACTACGCGCAGGAGCGCAAGCTGTTTGGCGCCACGCTGGCCGACCAGCAGTGGGTGCAGTTCAAGCTGGCCGAACTCAAGACCGAGGTCGAAGCGCTGCGCGCACTCACCTACCGAGCCTGCGACCTGTACGTGAACGGGCAGGACGTGCTGGAGCTGGCCAGCATGGCCAAGCTCAAGGCCGGCCGCCTGAACCGCGAGGTGCCCGACACCTGCCTGCAGTTCTGGGGCGGCATGGGCTTCACGCTGGAGAACAAGGTCTCGCGCATGTACCGCGACGGGCGGCTGGCGTCCATCGGCGGGGGGGCCGACGAGGTGATGCTGGGCATCCTGTCCAAGCTCATGGGCATCGCCAAGCGGCCCGTGCACTGACATGGCCGATAAGCTGCTGATCGACCGCATGCCGCTGGCCAGCGGCAGCGTGGAAACCTGGACGCTCAACGACCCGGCCAGCCGCAATGCGCTGTCCGAGGCGATGGTGGACGGTTTGATAGCCGCGTGTGAGCGGGCTGCAACCGATGCCGACCTGCGCGGCGTGGTGCTGCGCGGCGCGGGTGGTCACTTTTGCGCGGGGGGCAGCCTGGGCGGCTTTGCCAAGACCATTGGCCAGCCCCTGGCCGCCGGCGAAGCCGACCCGCTGGTGCCTCTGAACCGCCGCTTTGGCGCGCTGCTGCAGGCGCTGTGCGCTCTGCCGCAGTGGCTCATTGTGGCGGTGGAGGGCGCGGCCATGGGCGGCGGCTTTGGCCTGGTGTGCTGCGCCGATCAGGTGTTGGCCCATACCAGCGCGCAGTTCGCCACGCCCGAGGTCACGCTGGGCATCGTGCCTGCGCAGATCGCGCCCTTTGTGGTGCGGCGCCTTGGCCCGTCTGCTGCGCGGCGGTGTTTGCTGACCGGCGAGCGCTGGGATGCTGCTGCCGCCCAGCGCTTGGGCTTGGTCGATGACGTGGTGGAGGGCGACATGGATGCGGCTGTACGGGCTGCCATCGCACGCCACGCCGCCGCCGCACCCCAAGCTGTAGCCGCCACCAAACGTTTGTTGCTGGCCCAAGCCGAAACGCCGTTGCCCGCACTGCTGGACGAAGCGGCAATTGCTTTTTCGCAGGCGTTGCGCGGGCCCGAGGCGCCTCAAGGGCTGGCGGCGTTCGCTGCGCGCGAGGCGCCGCCCTGGAGTGCGACGCCATGAAAAAGATACTGATCGCCAATCGCGGCGAGATCACTCGCCGGGTGATTCACATCGTCCACCGCATGGGCATCGAAACGGTCGCGGTCTATTCCGACCCCGATGCCAACGCCCTGCACGTGCGCGAAGCCACCCAGGCCGTGGCGCTGAGTGGCGCGGCCAGCGCCGACACCTACCTGCGCATCGACAAGCTGCTGGCCGCCGCCCGTGCCACCGGCGCAGATGCCGTGCACCCCGGCTACGGCTTCCTCAGCGAGAACGCCGACTTCGCCCAGGCCGTGGTCGATGCGGGCCTGACCTGGATCGGCCCGCCGCCCGCAGCCATCCGCGCGCTGGGCAGCAAGGCCGGGGCCAAGGCGTTGGCCCAGACGCAGAGCGTGCCCTGCCTGCCCGGCTATGCGGGCGACGACCAGAGCGACGAGCGCTTTGCCACCGAGGCTGCGCGCATCGGCACGCCCCTCATGGTCAAGGCCGTGGCGGGTGGGGGAGGGCGCGGCATGCGCCTGGTCACCGACCTGGCGCAGTTGCCTGCTGCCCTGGCCAGTGCGCGGTCGGAGGCGCTGGCGGGCTTTGGCTGTGGCGACCTGCTCATCGAACGCGCACTGCTTCAGCCGCGCCATGTGGAGGTGCAGATCTTTGCCGACGCTCACGGCGCGTGCATCCACCTGGGCGAGCGCGATTGCTCCGTGCAGCGCCGCCACCAGAAGATCATCGAAGAGTCCCCCAGCCCCGCCGTGGACGCAGCGCTGCGCGAGCGCATGGGTGCCTGCGCCGTGGCGCTGGCACAGGCCGCTGGGTATGTGGGTGCGGGCACGGTGGAATTCCTTCTGGACGGGGCTGAATTCTTCTTGATGGAGATGAACACCCGCCTGCAGGTGGAGCACCCGGTGACCGAAGCGCTCACGGGGCTGGACCTGGTGGAGTGGCAGATCCGAGTGGCACGTGGCGAGCCGCTGCCGCTCGCGCAAGATCAGGTGCATCTGCAAGGCCACGCCATCGAAGTGCGCCTGTGTGCCGAAGACGCGCACTTCCGTCCCCACACCGGCCGCGTGCTGCACTTCAGCGCGCCGCCTGCCACCGCGTTTGAGCGGGCCGCGCCGGGCGCGCTGCGCTTTGACCACGCGCTGGAGGAGGGGGCAGAGGTTACGCCTCACTACGACGCCATGCTGGGCAAGCTCATCGTGCACGCCCCCACGCGGGCCGAGGCCATCGCCGCCCTGGTGCGTGCGCTACAGGGCACCCGTGTGCTGGGCCTGCCCACCAACCGCGCGTTTCTGGCGGCGTGTCTGCAGCACCCGGTGTTTGGCGCGGGGCATGCCCTGGTGCCGTTTCTCGCAGAGCACGCCTCGCAGCTGCAAGATTTGCTATCAAATGAAGAGCTTGAAGTGCTTATTCAGAGCGCGGTAACGACCATTTTTGCTTCAAACTCTTCGGGTGCCGCATCTCCGCAACTACCCTGCGCGCTGGCCCGGCCGCTGCGCCTGCGCCACCAGGGCCAGGTGGTTCCGCTGGCCGTGCGCGAGCTGGGCGCGGGGCGGCTGTTGGTGGAGCATGCGGGCGGCACCACCCATCTGCAGCTGGCGCCGCAGGCTGCGGGCATGGTGCGCATCACCACCACGCAGACCGGCGCGGAGGGTGATGTGCGCCATGCCGACCACACCGTGCGCGCCGTTCCGGTGGGCTCACTGCGCTGGCACTGGCAAACCGGCGGCGTGGACGGCTGGGTGGAAGACGCATCGTGGGAACCCGTTGCGCGCGCGGGTGCGGCGGGCGGTGCGACGGAGCTGCGCGCCCCCTTCAACGGCAAGGTGGTTGCGCTGCCTGTGGCCGCAGGCCAGGCGCTGGCGGCGGGCGACACCGTGGTGGTCATCGAATCCATGAAGCTTGAACACAGCCTGGCCAGCTCCGCAGCCGCCACCGTGGCCGAACTGCTCGTGGCCCCCGGCCAGCAGGTGTCGCCCGGCCAGGTGCTGGCCCGCTTTGCACCCGCCACGCAAGGAGCGCCCGCATGACCGCCACGTCCGATGCAAGTTCTGTGAGCGACGAAGACCGTACCGCCCTCACCGACACCGTCACCCGCTTTGCCCGCACCGAGATCGCGCCGCATGTGGACGCGTGGGATGCCGCCGGTGAATTCCCTCTCAGCCTGTACCGCCGCGCAGCCGACCTGGGCCTGCTGGGCCTGGGCTACCCAGAGCAGTACGGCGGCACGCCAGCCAGCTACGCTTTGCGCCTGCCGCTGTGGCGCGCGCTCAGCCGCCACGGCGCCAGCGGCGGCGTGCTGGCCAGCCTGCTGTCGCACAACATCGGCCTGCCGCCCGTGTTGGCCCATGGCAGCGATGCGGTGCGTGCCGAGGTTATTCCGCCCGTGCTGGCAGGCGAGCAGATCGCGGCACTGGCGATTACTGAGCCCGGTGGCGGGTCGGACGTGGCCCAGCTCAAGACCACCGCGCGGCGTCAGGGCGATGAGTACATCGTCAACGGCGAAAAGGTGTTCATCACCTCCGGCATGCGCGCGGACTGGATCACCGTGGCTGTGAGGACCGGGGAGGCCGGAAGCAAAGGCAGTGCAGGCATCTCTATGCTGCTCATCCCCGGCCACAGCGCAGGCCTGTCGCGCAGCAAGCTCGACAAGATGGGCTGGCTGTGCTCCGACACCGCTCACCTGCGCTTTGACAACGTGCGCGTGCCCGCCCGTTACCTGCTGGGTGAAGAGGGCGCGGGCTTTCGCATCATCATGGCCAACTTCAACGGCGAGCGTTTTGGTCTGGCCGCATCGGCCCTGGGCTTTGCCGAGGCCTGCTACGACGAAGCCCTGGCCTGGGCGCGCCAGCGCAAGACCTTTGGCGCTGCGCTGGTCGAGCACCAGGTCATCCGCCACAAGCTGGTGGACATGCAGATGCGCATCCAGTCCACCGCCGCGTGGTGCGAGTCCGTGGCCGCGCAGGCCGACGCAGGCCGCACCGGCCCCGAGTGGGTGGCCAATGTCTGCATGCTGAAGAACCACGCCACCCAAACCATGCAGTTTTGCGCCGACCAGGCCGTGCAGATCCTGGGCGGCATGGGCTTCATGCGCGGCACCGTCAGCGAGCGCATCTACCGCGAGGTCAAGGTCATGATGATCGGCGGCGGTGCGGAAGAAATCATGAAGGACCTGGCTGCACGTCAGCTAGGCATTTGAAGGAGAGAGGCACCATGCACAGCACCGACAACAGCAACAAAGCCATCATCACCTGCGCCATCACCGGCGTGCTGACCGACCCCGGCCAGCACCACGTGCCCGTCACGCCCGAGCAATTGGCCCAAGAAGCCCGCCGCGCCTACGACGCAGGCGCCGCCGTGGTGCACGTGCACTTTCGCAACCAGGAGCCCGGCAAGGGCCACCTGCCCAGCTGGGACCCGCAGGTGGCGCGCGACTGCGTGCAGGCCATGCGCGAGGCCTGCCCGGGTTTGATCATCAATCAGACCACCGGCGTGGTCGGCCCCAACTATCAGGGCCCGCTCGATTGCCTGCGCGCCACCCGCCCCGAGATGGCCGCGTGCAATGCCGGCTCGCTCAACTACCTGAAGGTGCGCAGCAACGGCACTTGGGCCTGGCCGCCCATGCTGTTCGACAACCAGCCCGCCAAGGTCAAGGACTTCATCGACGTGATGCTGGAGACCGGCACGCTGCCCGAGTTCGAATGTTTTGACGTGGGCATCGTGCGCTGCGTGGAGATGTATGTGCAGACCGGCATGTACACCGAGCGCCTGCCCGAATACAACTTTGTGATGGGCGTCGAATCCGGCATGCCTGCGGACCCGGACCTGCTGCCCATCCTGCTCAAGCTCAAGATCAAGGACGCCCCCTGGCAGGCCACCGTCATCGGCCGCAGCGAGATCTGGTCCGTGCACCAGCGCGTGGCCGAGCTGGGCGGGCATCTGCGCACGGGGCTGGAGGACACGTTCTATCTGCCGGATGGGACCAAGGCGGATTCGAATGGGCCGCTGATTGAGAAGCTGGCCGAGTACGCGCGCAACGCGGGGCGGGAGGTGGCGTCGCCGCAGGAGGCGCGGGGGATGTTGGGGTTGAAGGGGGTGGCAGCTGCTTCGATTGCCTGAGTGCTACATGAGGGAGCTCATTCCGGTGCTCTCCTCAGATCCTTGCAAATTGATCGTCTCGTGATCAATTTGCAGGGTAACCCTATCTGCGCTCTGGCCGTAGAGTCGGTCGGCACTCTGCGCTTCATAAGCATGCAGCTGGACGCTGGAAAGCTATTTCCCCCGTTGTTCTTGTTCGACCACCGCTTTTGGCAGGAGCCACCAAGAGCCTTTCCTGGCGGGAACCAGCCTCTCAAGCGCCAGGTTGTCCAACTTTTCGCTGGGGAGTTGTGCTACTTCTGGCGCAGTTGGCGCCTCCGAATATTTTTTAAGTTCTTCCACTAGCTTCCGCTCTGCTGTCGGATCAATGGGCTCCTCAAGCAGGGGCTTTCCTCTTTTTGGGGAGTGCTTTTCCCACATCGATACAACTACGTTGCTGGCATTCCCACAGGGTCTCGGCGCGATTTTGTGCAGACCTTGCTCGCGTTCCTCTTGGGGGATTGAGGAGAGTTCAGAGTTGATGCTTGAAAGCGAGGCTTTCAGATCAGGACCCCATATGAAGTCTTGGGCTGGGGCCAAGAAAGGTGGGGTGCATAGTTTGTGCAATTTATCGCCCGAGACAAACAAGTTGCAAAACGGCAAATAGAAGAGATACGCAATATCGGCCCGATTCGATGCTCGATCGGCAGAGATCAGGTTGGCTGCCAGAGCTATCTGAAAAAACATCTCAACTTTCAGAACGTGCGCTGCATAGGGCGCGTAGTTGGCGAGCGGAGGGAAGCCTGCAGAAGACCAGCGATGGAGAATTTCCCCCTGGAGATGGACCGGTACATGAACAAATTCAAAGAGCAGACCGATTTGCTCCAATGGAGCAGCTTGGGAGTGCATGAGCCCGTGAGCTAGTCCCCATGCCTCTTTGACAGATTTGCAATTTTTTGGTGTGACACCGAGTGCCCTCATTCTTTGAGCGACCTCGGGCAAGTTCAAGCTAGAGAGCATTGCCCGCCATGCGGACGCAGCATCGCGTTCGACCTCCATAAATTCGTGACGTTGCCAACGAGCAAACGATTCCGCTTCAGGGGAGGGCTTGAACACAACCCCAGCCTTGTTGTCTTTGGTTCTTATGGGACGGCCGCCAGCGAGGGGGACTTGGCCCAATCTTGGTGCTTGGTGACCCAAGAGGTTGGCGATACACATATCCATGTGATGTACGCATGGAGCGCCAGACAACACAGGAGATTTGTCTGCAAGTATTCGGACTTCATCCTGAGGGGTTCTTGAAGAGTTTGAACGCTTGGTTTTTGCCAGATCTGCTAGTGTTTCGACATAAAAAACTGGGCATATGACGGCCAAAAAGAAGTGATCAAACCAGACCGATTCGTCAAGCGTCAGCGACTGTAAAAACGATTTGTCGAAGAGCGCAACAGGACCCATTTTTCCCTCGTGAGTCACTAGTGAACCGGGCGGTGGACATCCCTAGTGCATTCTCGATACCTCGATTGCATTTCTAGCGCACTTAGATATCCAACGCCCAACACTACCGCATCTCACTAGTAGGGCGGTTGAAGTCGTTCGACTGCCTGCTTGACTGTCGCGGTAGCTGTGAAGCCTGCGCCGTGTTTAGTGGCAAGTTCTCGGGATCTCTGCCAAAACGCTTCCGCGCCCATCCCATAAATAAACTGCATCGCCCCCCCCGTCCACGCCGGAAACCCAATCCCAAAAATCGACCCGATGTTCGCGTCATGCACGCTGGTCAACACGCCCTCGGCCAGGCAGCGCGCGGTCTCGATGGCTTGGCGGTAGAGCAGCCGGTCCTGGATCTCCTGCACGCTCCACTCCACGCCGGGCTTTTCAAACAGAGGTTTCAGCTCGGGCCACAGGTGCTTCTTGGCGCCTGCGGGGTAGTCGTAAAAGCCGCCGCCACCGGCGCGGCCCGGGCGCTTCAGTTCCTTGACCATGCGCTCCACCAGCAGCTCGCCGGGTGTGGCGGTGTAGGTCTTGCCTTCCGCTGCATAGTCGGCGCGGGTCTGGTCCAGCACGTGCACGCTTAACGTCAGCGCGGTTTCGTCCAGCACGGCCAGCGGTCCCACGGGCAGGCCGGCCTGCATGGCGGCGTTTTCAATCGCGGCGGCGGGGATGCCTTCGCCCAGCATGGCGGCGCCTTCCATCACAAAGGTGCCGAAGGTGCGGCTGGTGTAGAAGCCGCGTGAGTCGTTGACCACGATGGGCACCTTGCCCAGGGCCTGCACGTAGTCGAAGGCGCGGGCCACGGTTTCGTCATCTGTCTGTTTGCCGCGGATGATCTCCACCAGCTTCATCTTGTCCACGGGGCTGAAGAAGTGGATGCCGACAAACTTCTCGGGCCGGCTGCTGGCCGTGGCCAGGCCGCTGATGGGCAGGGTGGAGGTGTTGCTGGCAAAGAAGCCGCCGGGCGCCAGCTGCGGCTCGGCCTCTTGTGTGACTTTGGCCTTGAGGTCGCGGCTTTCAAACACGGCTTCGATGATGAGGTCGCAGCCCGCCAGGTCGGCCGCGCTGGCGGTGGGCGTGATGCGCGAGAGCAGCGTTTGCTGCGCCTCGGCCGTCATGCGGCCCTTGTCCACACGGGCCTGCGTGAGGCGGGCAGAGTAGGCCTTGCCGGCCTCGGCTTTCTCCGCGCTCACGTCCTTGAGCACGGTGGCGATGCCTTTGCTCGCCTGGGCCCAGGCGATGCCCGCGCCCATCATGCCGGCGCCCAGGATGCCGACCTTTTGCGGCTTGTAGCGTGGGGCCGAGCCGGGGCGCGACTTGCCGCTCTTGATCGCGTTCATGTCGAAGAAGAACGTGTTGATCATGTTGCGCGCCACGGGGCCGGTCATCAGGCGGGCGAGGTAGCGGCTTTCGATGCGCAGGGCGGTGTCGTAGTCCACCATGGCGCCTTCGACCATGGCGGCCAGTGCTGCCTCGGGCGCGGGGTAGCGGCCGCGGGTGGTCTTCTTGAGCATGGCGGGCGCCACCGTCAGCGCGCCCGCAATCTTGGGGTTGGCGGGCGTGCCGCCGGGCATCCTGTAATTTTTGTCGTCCCACGGCTGCACGGCGTGTGGGTGGGTGGCGATGTGGGCCAGGGCTGCGGGCAGCAGCTGTTCGCGCGTAGCGACCAGCTCGTGCACCAGTTGCAGCTCCAGCGCCTCGGCGGGGTTGAAGAGCTTGCCTTCCAGAATGTAGGGCTGCGCACCCATCAGGCCCAGCAGGCGCGTCATCTTGGTCACGCCGGTGGCGCCAGGCATCAGCCCCAGCGTGACCTCGGGCAGGCCGAACTGGATCTTGGGGTCGGCCACGGCGATGCGGTAGTGGGCGACCAGGGCCACTTCCCAGCCGCCACCCAGCGCGGCGCCGTTCAGGCACGCCACCACCGGGATGCCCAGGGTTTCGAGCGTGCGAAAGTGCTTCTTCATGCGCTCGATCTCCCCAAACGCGGCGGGCGCATCGGCGGGCGTGAGGCGCATGGTGGCCTTGAGGTCGGCACCGGCAAAGAAGCTGGTCTTGGCCGATGCCAGCACGATGCCTTTGAGCGCAGCGCCCAGGCGTTCGCGGTCGCCAAGCACCTGGGCGGTGACCTCGCCCAGCTCTTGCTGCCACTGGCGGCACATGGTGTTGACGGGGGAGTTGGTTTCGTCAAAGGTGATGACGGCAACTTCGCCGTCGGTGCCCTGGGCGGGGATGAGTTCGTAGCGGATGGTTTGCATGCTGATGTCTCCGAATCTGTAATACGGCATAGCGCAGGTGTGGGGCGCGGCCTTAGATGAAGCGTGGCCGAGGCCAGCGGACGCCGTGGAACTGGCTTTGCCAGGCAAGTGGCGTCGTCCCCCTTCCCATCGCGCAGCGATGAGAGAAGGGGGAAGCGGCGCAGCCGCTCAGGGGGGTGTTCCTCATATGCGTTCAACGATGGTGGCAATGCCCATACCGCCGCCCACGCACAGCGTGGCCAGGCCGTAGCGCTGGCCCCGGCGGTGCAACTCGTCAATCAGGGTGCCGAGGATCATGGCGCCCGTGGCGCCCAGCGGGTGGCCCATGGCAATGGCGCCCCCGTTCACGTTGACCTTGTCGTGCGGTACGCCCAGCTCGCGCATGAAGCGCATGGGCACGGCGGCAAAGGCCTCGTTCACTTCAAACAGGTCGATCTGGTCGATGGTCATGCCCGCACGGGCCAGCGCCTTTCTGGCAGCGGGCACGGGGCCGGTGAGCATGATGGTGGGGTCGGCGCCGCTCAGTGCCGTGGCCACGATGCGTGCGCGGGGAGTGAGGCCGTGGGCCTTGGCGGCGGCCTCGTTGCCGATGAGCACGGCAGCGGCGCCGTCCACAATGCCCGACGAGTTGCCCGCGTGGTGAACGTGGTGGATGCGCTCCACCTGCGGGTAGCGCTGCAGCGCCACGGCGTCAAAGCCCATGCCGCCCAGTTGCTCGAACGATGCCTTGAGCGCACCCAGGCCTTCGAGGGTTGTCTTGGGCTTGATGAATTCGTCTTCCGCCAGGATGGTCTGGCCGATGAAGTCGCGCACGGGCACGACGGAATTCTTGAAGTAACCCGCGGCACGCGCGGCGGTGGCGCGGCGTTGGGATTCAAGCGCGAAGGCATCCACGTCGGCGCGGGTGTAGCCGTCCAGCGTGGCGATCAGGTCGGCGCCGATGCCCTGGGGCACGAACAGGGTTTCTGAATTGGTGGCGGGGTCTTGCGCCCAGGCGCCGCCGTCGGAGCCGATGGGCACGCGGCTCATGCTCTCCACGCCGCCGGCCACCACCAGGTCTTCCCAGCCGCTGCGCACTTTTTGCGCGGCCAGGTTCACGGCTTCGAGGCCCGATGCGCAGAAGCGGTTGACCTGCACACCCGCACAGCGAAAGTCCCACCCGGCCTTGAGTGCCGCCACCTTGGGCAGTACCGAGCCCTGCTCACCCACGGGCGAGACGATGCCCATGACAACGTCGTCCACCGCTGCCGTGTCGAAGCGGTGGCGTGCCTGCAGCTCAATGAGCAATCCCGTGAGCAGGTCGATGGGCTTGACCTCGTGCAGGGTGCCGTCCTTCTTGCCCTTGCCGCGCGGGGTGCGCAGCGCGTCGAATACATAGGCTTCGGTCATGAATGGTCTCCGGTGGTCTTTAAACGAAGGCAACGCCGAACAAGCCCATACAAGGGCTTGCTCAGGGATGCCGTGAAAGTCGCATGGGAAATGGGCAGATGCCTTAAAACACGCTTCGTACACATTGACAGCGAACGGCGCCCCGCTGGCCCACGCCACGACAGCACAACCTCTGACGCCGGTCCAGCCGGTTTTGCACTATCTTTCTGCAGTCGCTATCTAAATTTCTGGCTATGAAAACAAACACATCCTCTGCCGTGCAGCGCATGGCCCGTGGCGCCATCGAGTACGACGACACGCGTGACGGGTTTGCGCTGGAGCACCACGTGGTGCTGGCCGCATCCAGCGCGCTGGCGGTGGCGGCCTTCATGGCGCCCTCGCGCGGTGCGGCCGCCATTCGCGGCATCGGCGCCGGGTTGCTGCTGATGCGCGCGCTGAGTGGCAGCCAAGGCATCCGCGCCTGGTTGAACGTCACAGACCGCCGTCCCGGGGCGCCGCTCAGCCCCGAGGAAGCCCGCGCCGCCTGGTACCTGTGACGGCGTGGGGCGCGCAACGCGGCGCTGTTTTGCGCGCTGCTGCGGGCGCTGCGTGTGGCGCAGTCCATGGCGCTATTTGCCCAAACCCATCGCACGCGCAATCACCTCTTTCATGATCTCGTTCGTGCCGCCGTAGATGCGCTGCACGCGCGCATCAGCGTAGGCGCGGGTGATGGGGTATTCCCACATGTAGCCGTAGCCGCCGAAGAGCTGCACGCATTCGTCCATGACCTTGCACTGCAGATCGGTGGTCCAGTACTTGGCCATGCTGGCGGTCTGGGTGTCGAGCTGGTCGTTAGCGATCAGCTCGCAGCATTTGTCCACGAACACACGCGCCACCTGCACCTGGGTCTGCAGCTCGGCCAGGGTGTGGCGTGTGTTCTGGAATGACGCCACGCTCTGGCCGAAGACCTTGCGATCCTTGACGTAGTCCACCGTCCAGTCGATGGCGGCCTGCGCTGCGGCCACGGCGGTGATGGCGATCTGCAGGCGCTCCCACGGTAGCTGCTCCATCAGGCAGATGAAGCCGCGCCCTTCCATGGCGGGGCCGCCCAGCAGGTTGCCCACCGGCACCTGCACGTCGTTGAAGAACAGCTCGGACGTGTCCTGCGCCTTCATGCCCATCTTCTTGAGGCGCTGGCCTTTTTCAAAGCCGGGCATGCCGCGTTCCACCAGGAAGAGGCTGGTGCCCTTGGCCCCGGCAGCCGGGTCGGTCTTGGCGACCACGATCACCAGGTCGGCATGCCAGCCGTTGGTGATGAAGGTCTTGCTGCCGTTGAGCACATAGTGTGACCCGTCCGCGCTCTTGATGGCCGTGGTCTTGATGCCCTGCAGATCGCTGCCGGCGGCGGGCTCGCTCATGGCGATGGCGCCCACCATGGCGCCGCGGGCCATCTGCGGCAGGTACTTCTGTTTCTGGGCTTCAGTGCCGTAGTGAAGGATGTACGGCGCCACGATCTCGCTGTGCAGACCAAAGCCGATACCCGTGGTGCCTGCACGCGCCAGCTCTTCCATCTGCGCCACCGAATACAGCTTGTCGGCCCCGGCGCCACCGTATTCCTCGGGCAGGCTCATGCACAGAAAACCGTTGGCGCCCGCCTGGCTCCACACCTCGCGCGCCACATAGCCCTGGTCTTCCCAGGCGGCGTGGTGGGGCGTCACTTCCTTGTCGATGAAGCGGCGAAAGCTGTCGGCAAAGGCCTGGTGGTCGGGCTGGAAGAGGGTGCGTTCGATCATGGCGGTGGACTTGGTCTATTTATGCAAAGTTACTGCTTGGTTAAATTTTGCCACCGACTAGGCTCGGATGCACCCCCTGAAATACAAAAGCCGCCCGAAGGCGGCTTGTGAGAGCGTTTAAGTTCTCATGGCTTGACGTAGTCGGACACCACCTTCCACTTGCCGTCGGTGATCTGCGACAGGCGCGAAAGATCGCTGCCCAGGCGTTTTTGTGGGCCAAAACTGGCTTCGGCGCTGCCGAACATGTCGGGCGGAATCACCATGGTGTCCATGGCCTTGATGAAGCTGTCGGTGCTCAGGTTGGGGCCCGCCTTCTGGGCCGCCTTGATGAAGGCGTCGATGGCGTTGTAGCCGTAGACCGAGAAGACGGTGGGGTCTTCATTGAACTTGGTCTTGTACTTGTTGGCCCAGAAGCGGATCGGCTGGCTGGCCTCGTCCAGATAAGGGTGCTGCACCGTCATGGTGGCGTACAGCCCGTCCATGGGCTTGCCGCCCAGCTTGTGGATAAGGTCGGTGTAGGCGGCGCTGGAGCCCAGGAAGGTGGGGTTGAAGCCCGTCTTGCGCGCCTCGCCAATGGTGCCGATGGTCTCGCGGATGATGGTGCCCAGGATCACGAAGTCGCAGTCCGAGGACTTCATCTTGGCGACCTGCGACGAGAAGTCGGTAGCGCCGCGCTTGTACGAGGTCTTCTCGGTGAACTCCATGCCCAGGGCCTTGAGCGCTGCTTCGCCACCGCGCATCACCTCCAGCCCGAACTCATCGTCCTGGTAGATGGTGCAGATCTTCTTGGCGCCTTTTTCCTTGATGAGTTTGGGCGCGGCCAGACGGATCTGGTCGTAGTAGGTGGCGGCAAACGAATACTTGAGCTTGTGGAAGGGCTCGTACATTTCCCGCGCGGCCGTGATGGGGAAGAAGTTGATCACGTTCTTGCTGAACTGCACGGGCATGGCCGCCAGGTTCTGGGCCGTGCCGATGTGGCCCACCATCATGAAGATCTTGTCCTGGTTCACCAGCTTCTGCGCGGCCAACACGGCTTTCTTGGGGTCGTAGCCCGAGTCTTCCACCTTCAGGTCGAGCTTGCGGCCGTTGACGCCGCCTTGCTCGTTGGCTTCGTCCACGCGCAACATCATGCCCAGCCGCACCTGCTTGCCAAACCCTGCCAGCGGGCCGGACAGGTCCTGGATGGAACCCAGCGTGATGGTGTCCTTGCTCACGCCCTGGCTGGGCTGGGCTTGGGCGGAGGCACCGGCCATGGCCACGAGGGCCAGCGCGGCGATGTGATGAAACTTCATGGCACGTCTCCTTCGGTTGGATCGAAACAAAAACGATCGCTCGTTATAGAACGATGCCCGGGGTGGGGCACCAGCACTTTCCCTATCCTGACGGGCGTGGCCTGTGGTTGCGTGACGTGCGCACCTACGGGTACATCGCCTCAATCTGGGGGGCGTACTTCTGCTGCACCAGCTTGCGCTTGAGCTTCATGGTGGGTGTCAGCTCTTCGTCCTCGGCCGTGAGTTGCGTATCGAGCAGGAAGAACTTCTTGATCTGCTCCACGCGGGCGAACTTGGCGTTCACGCGGTCGATCTCGGCCTGAATCAGCTCCTGCACCTCGCGCGTGCGGGTCAGGCTGGCGTAGTTGGAAAACGGCACGTCGTTGTCCTGCGCGTATTTCTCCACGTTTTCCTGGTCGATCATGATGATCACCGTGAGGTAGGGCAGCTTGTCGCCAATGACCACCGCGTCGGTCACGTAGGGGCTGAACTTGAGCTCGTTCTCCAGCTCGCTGGGCGTGATGTTCTTGCCGCCCGCCGTGATGATGATGTCCTTCATACGGTCGGTGATGCGCAGGTAGCCATCGGCGTCGATGGCGCCCACATCGCCGGTGTGCAGCCAGCCATCGGGGTCGATGGTTTCGGCAGTCTTCTCGGGCTGGTTGAGGTAGCCCTTGAACACGTTGGGGCCGCGCACCAGGATCTCGCCCGTGGCGGGGTCGATGCGCACCTCGTTGTAGCTGGCCGCCGGGCCGATGGAGCCGGGCTTGATACGGCTGGCGGGCACGCCGGTGGCGGCGCCGCAGGTCTCCGTCATGCCCCACACCTCCAGCATGGGCACGCCCAGGGCCAGGTACCACTTCACCAGTTCGGGCGAGATGGGGGCGGCGCCGGTGACGAGAAAACGCGCGCGGTGGATGCCGATGAGCTTGCGCACATTGTTGAGCGCCAGCCAGCGCGCCAGCTGGAACTGCAGCTTCAGCGGCCCGCCCACGGGCTGACCCGCCAGCACCCGATCTGCAATGCGGGTACCCACGCCGATGGACCAGGCATAGGCCATCTGCTGCATGCGTGTGGACTCCTTCAGGGCAATCATCACGCCGGAGTAGAACTTCTCCCACACGCGCGGCACGGCGGTGAACACAGTGGGGGCGATCTCACGCACGTTCTCGGGCACGGTGTCGGGGTTCTCCACAAAGTTCAGGCGCGCGCCGGTGTACAGCGAGAAGTATTCGCCGCCCATGCGCTCGGCGATGTGGCACAGCGGCAGAAAACACATGGTCTCGTCGGCCTCGCTGCGCGAGATCAGCGTGTTGTAGCCGCGTACGGTGTAGGTGAGGGCTGCGTGCGTGTGCATCGCGCCCTTGGGCTTGCCCGTGGTGCCCGAGGTGTAGACCAGAATGGCCACGTCCTCGGGCCTGCAAGCTTGCACGCGGCGCTGGATTTCATCAGGGTGCTGCTGGTTCCAGGCGCGGCCCAGCTCGCGCAGGGCCGTGAGGCTCAGCACATCGGGGTCGTGCAGGCCGCGCAGGCCTTCCATGTCGAACACCACAATCTTGCGCATCAGGGGCAGGCCGCCGCGCACTTCCAGCGCCTTGTCGAGTTGTTCATCGTCTTCGACAAACAGCACGGTGGTGTGGGAGTCTTCGCTCAGGTAGTGCACCTGCGCCGCCGCATCGGTGGGGTAGATGCCGTTGGCCACGCCGCCACAGCTCAGCACGGCCAGGTCGGCCAGCACCCATTCGATGTTGGTGTTGGACAGGATGGACGCGCATTCTCCGGGCGCAAACCCCAGCGACATCAGGCCGCCCGCAATCTCCCG
The DNA here is from genome assembly GCF_001429215.1 of Acidovorax sp. Root267. NCBI lineage: Bacteria > Pseudomonadati > Pseudomonadota > Betaproteobacteria > Burkholderiales > Comamonadaceae > Acidovorax > Acidovorax sp. Root267. Next base: position 159,616 of record NZ_LMJC01000029.1, on the reverse strand, counting down.
CACGGCCTCGGCCGTCTGGTTCCAGGTCCAGCTCTTCCAGATGCCCAGTTCCTTCTGGCGCATCCACACGCGCGGGCCGCGCTCGGCCACGGCGTTCCAGAACATGGCGGCGATGGTGTCGCCTGCGAGCACGTCAGTGCCTGCGGGCTGGATGTGAGAAAGGTCCCAGAGATTGCTCATACCGTCCTCATCGCCATGTTTTCTTCTTTTTCCAGCGCCGCTCTCCGCGCACACCGACATCTTTCATCCCAAGGTAGAACTCCTTGATGTCGTCCTTTTCGCGCAGGCGCTCGCAGCTGTCTTCCATCACGATGCGGCCGTTCTCCAGCACGTAGCCGTAGTCGGATGCGTTTAGCGCCATGTTGGCGTTCTGCTCCACCAGCAGGATGGTGGTGCCGCGCTCGCGGTTGATGCGCACCACGATCTCGAAGATCTCCTTGGTGAGCTTGGGGGACAGGCCCAGGCTGGGCTCGTCCAGCAGGATGAGTTCGGGGTTGGCCATGAGCGCACGCGAGATGGCCAGCATCTGCTGTTGCCCGCCTGACAGCAAACCAGCATCCTGCGCGGCGCGCTCCTTCAGGATGGGGAAGTAGCCATACACCGTTTCAATATCCCGAGCCACGGCATCGGCGTCGCTGCGGGTGTAGGCGCCCATGAGCAGGTTGTCGCGCACCGAGAGCAGTGCAAACACCTCGCGCCCCTCGGGGACATGCATGAGGCCCCGGCGCACGATGGCCGCCGGGTCGTTGGCGGTGATGTCGGCGCCCGCGAATTCGATGGAGCCCTTGCGGGGGTCGATGATGCCGCTGATGGTCTTCAGGATGGTGGTCTTGCCCGCGCCGTTGCTGCCCAGCACGGCGGCGATCTCACCCCGTCGCACCTGCAGGCTCACGCCCCGGATGGCCTTGATGGGGCCGTAGGCGCTTTCCACGTTCTGCAGACGCAGCAGGGGCTGGTCAGCTGCTGCTGCGGTTGGTGTGTGGGCGGCTGCAAGTACGGCGCTCATGCCCGAACCCCCAGGTTGGAACCCGCCGGGCGGCGCAGGTTGCTCACATCGTCGATGGTGCCCAGGTAGGCCTCGATCACCCCGGGGTGCGACTGCACCTCGCGCGGCGTACCCATGGCCACGACCTCGCCCTGGTTCATGGCCAGCACGCGGTCGGATACCTTGGAGACCAGTGACATATCGTGTTCCACCATCAGCACGGTGATACCCAGCTCGTGCTGGATGTCCTGGATCCAGAAGGCCATGTCGTCGGTCTCCTCCACGTTCAGGCCCGACGATGGCTCGTCGAGCAGCAGCAGTTGTGGCTCGGTGCACAGGGCGCGCGCCAGCTCCACCACCTTGCGCACGCCATACGGCAGGCCGGCCACCATGGTGTCGCGGTAGTGCTGCAGGTCGAGGAAGTCGATGACCTGCTCGGCCTTTTCTCGGGCGCGGATCTCTGCGCCGCGCACCTTGCGGGTGAAGAGCATGTCGGCCCACAGGCCGGTCTCGCGGCGGGTGTGGCGGCCGATCAGCAGGTTGTGCAGCACGCTTGCGTGCTCGAAGAGTTCGATGTTCTGGAAGGTGCGTGCAATGCCCAGGCCCGCTACCTTGTGCGGCGGCTGGTCGGTCAGCGGCAGCAGGGCCCCGCCCGGGCCCGCATAGGCGATGGTGCCGGTGGTGGGCGTGTAGATGCGGCTGATGAGATTGAACACCGTCGTCTTGCCGGCACCGTTGGGGCCGATGAGGGTGAACACCTCGCCACGGCGCACATCGAAGCTTACGTTGTTGACCGCCAATACGCCGCCAAAGCGCACGCTGAGGTTCTGGGCGCTGAGAAGTAAATCAGCGGTGTTCATGGGCAAAGCAGCGTTGGTCATTCACTGTTCCATGGGATGAGTGCACGGCCGTTGAAACCGGCGTGCCTCGAGCCAGTGCCCCCGCGCAAGGGCCGCCCCGCCGCGCTGGGGGCGTCCCCCTCCCGACTCGCGTAGCGAGACGAGAGAGGGGGAAGGCGCGAAGCGACTCAGGGGGTGTTTCATTTCAACCGATCCGATTTCTGGAACGACTTCTGCCGCTTGAACAGGCCCCTGCGGTAGAACGGGAACATCTGCAGCCAGGTGCGCACCTTGAGCCAGCGGCCGTACAGCCCCATGGGCTCGAACAATACAAAGGCGATCAGCACCACCCCATAGACCACGGCCTGCAGGCCCGGCGCCTGGCCGATGGCGGCGGGCAGCCAGTCCTTGCTGAGCGAAATCATCTGCGGCATGGTGATGAGGAAGATGGCCCCCAGGAACGCGCCATGCACCGAGCCCAGCCCGCCGATCACGATCATCAGCAGCAGGTCGATGGACTGCAGGATGTTGAACTGGTCGGGCGAGATGAATTGCAGCTTGTGCGCATACAGCGCGCCGCCCACGCCGGCCAGCGCCGCCGAGATCGAGAATGACAGGGTCTTGTAGCGCGCCAGGTGGATGCCCATGCTCTGCGCCGAGATCTCCGAGTCGCGGATGGCGACGAAGGCCCGGCCCGTGGGCGAGCGCAGAAGGTTCAGGATGGCCAGCGTGCTGACCACGGCAATCACGAGGCACAGAAAGTAGAACGACTCGGTGGATTCGAACTTGAACCCCCAGATTTCGGGCGGCACCAGGTGCTTGCCAGAGTTGCCGCCTGTGACCGATTCCCACCGCGCAAACACCTCCTCGACGATGAAGCCGAACGACAGCGTGGCCATGCCCAGGTAGATGCCCTTGACGCGCAGCGCAGGCAGTCCCACCACCACGCCCACGGCGGCCGACAGCCCCGCCGCGCAGGCCAGCGACAGCGCGAACGGCCAGCCCATGCCCGTGAGCACCGCCTGCGTGTACGCCCCTACGCCGAGGAAGGCCGCATGACCCAGCGAGAACAGCCCCGTGAAGCCGGCCAGCAGCATGAGCCCCAGGCCCACGATGGCGTAGATCAGCACAAAGGTGAGTTGCGCCAGCCAATACTCCGGCGCCACCCAGGGGGCTGCGACCAGCCCTACGGCCAGCAGGCTGTACCAGAAGACATGCCCGCCATGCTTGGCCAGGCGCAGGTCTTGTTCGTAAGATGTCTTGAAAAGAAAGCGCATGGGGTCAGACTTTCTTTCTCAATTTTTCGCCGAACAGACCGTTGGGTTTGACCATCAACATGATCAGCACCACGATGTACGCGGCCGTGTCCTTGAAGCCGTCGGGCAGATAGAAGCCCGAGAGCGATTCGACGATGCCGATGACCAGCCCGCCCACGATGGCGCCCGGCAGGCTGCCAAAGCCGCCCACCACGGCCGCCGGGAAGGCCTTGAGCCCGATGAGTCCCATGTTCGCGTGCACAAAGGTGATGGGTGCCAACAGCAGCCCGGCTACCGCCGCCACCGCTGCGGCAAGCCCCCAGGCCAGGCCGTTCAGACGCTGAACGGGGATGCCCATGTAGTAGGCCGCCAGCTGGTTCTGCGATGACGCCTGCATGGCAATGCCGAGCTTGCTGTAGCGGAACATGGCAAACAGCAGCACACACAGCACGCCCGTGGCACCGATCACCACCAGCTGCTCGGCGTTGAGCACCAGAGCGCCGAGGCGAAACGACAGGTCCTTGTAGGGCACGGGCAGCGTATGGGTGTCGGTGCCGATGTTGGGGATCATCGTGACCAGCCCGCGCAGCACGTAGCCGATGCCGATGGTGAGCATGACGATGGAGAACGCGGGCTGGCCCAGGATGGGACGGATCACCGCGCGCTCGAGCACCGTACCGAAAAGACCCATGGCCAGGATGCTGGCGAGCACCGCCACCCAGAAGGGAAAGCCCAGCACCGTCATGAGCGCGAGGCCGCAGAACGCGCCCAGCATCATGAGTTCGCCCTGGGCAAAGCTCACGGTCTCCGTGGCTTTGTAGATAAGCACGAACCCGAGCGCGATCAGCCCGTAGATGCATCCCTGTGAGACACCGCTGATCAACAGTTGCACAAATTGCACACTGGCTCTCCAGAATAAGTGATACGCAAAGCGGGTAAGAGCGGGGCGTATGCCTTGTGGGCATGTGCTTGGCGCATCGTTGCTTGCGCAGGTCCTGCAGAATATTTTTACAAAGCGATTGCTTTGCATAAATAATGGTGCACGCGTGCTGTGCATACCGCACTCGGGGCTAACCCTGATGGGGTGGGCGAGCGGGTAGCGGCGGATATTGACGCAGCGCTGCACCCTGCGCAATAGGAGTAACGTCGGGTGGGGGAACAGGTTCTGAGCACAGGGCCACAGGAGAGCCGCATGTCCGTAGAGGTTGAAACGCAAGGCGGTGTCACGCTGGTGACATTGCGCCGGCCTGATGTGCGCAACGCGGTGGATGCCGACACCGCCCGCGCGCTGCATGCGGCCTTCGTGGCTTTTGAGCACGATGAAAGTGCCGATGTGGCGGTGTTCCAGGGCGCTGGCGGGCATTTTTGTGCGGGCTGGGATCTGCAGTCGGGCGCGCGCTTGCTGGCCGACGGCGTCGCGCCCGAGGCGCTGGCAGAGACGCTCGACTTCCCTCCCGACGCGGTCCACCCGCCGGGGCCTATGGGACCGAGCCGCCTGCATCTGTCCAAGCCGGTGATCGCCGCAATAGAGGGCGCCGCCGTGGCCGGTGGCATGGAGCTGGCGCTGTGGTGCGACCTGCGCGTGATGGCGGAGGACGCGTATCTGGGCGTGTTCTGCCGCAGGTTTGGTGTGCCGCTGATCGACGGCGGCACGGTGCGCCTGCCACGCCTCATCGGGCTGTCGCACGCGCTGGACCTGATCCTGACGGGGCGCAAGGTGGATTCGTCAGAAGCCCTGCGCATGGGGCTGTGCAACCGGGTGGTGCCTGCAGGACAGGCGCTGGATGCAGCCCTGGCGCTGGCCCGCGAAATCGCGGCCTTCCCGCAGGCCACGTTGCGCGCGGACCGCGCCAGCGCGCTCGCCGCTGGAGGCCTGCCGTTACAGCAAGCCTTGCTGCAGGAATGGGCCGGTGGCCGCGAATGCCTGGCCGAAGCACTGCGCGGTGCCTCGCGTTTTGCCTCGGGGCAAGGGCGCCATGGCCAGTTTTAGATAAAAATGACCGCTGGCGCTTATCTAATAAGCGTACACAGCTACAAAATCAGGAGTGACTGGATGGTTTCGATTGCACGCACCATCCGGTATTGACCCCCAGGAGACCCATGAGCAAATCCACCGCCACCCCACCCCCACAAGCCTTTGAGCCTGAGTTCATCGCCGGGCTCAAGTCCATTTTTGAAGAAAAGATTGTGTTCAACCAGGTGCTGGGCCTCAAGATCACCTCGCTGGCACCCGATGGCGTGGTGGGCCGCATCGACATGAAGCCGGACCTGGTGGGCCACTACGCCTACAACCGTATTCACGGAGGCGTGATCAGCGCCGGGCTCGACGCCATGGGCGGTCTGGCGGTGATGGCCGCCATTGGCGCCAAACACCTGGATGAAGCACCCGAGCAGCGCCTGCACCGTTTTGCCAAGCTGGGCACCATCGACTTGCGCATCGATTACCTGCGCCCTGGCATTGGCAGCCATTTCGAGCTGCGCGCGCAGGTGCTGCGCCTGGGCTCGCGCGTGGCAACCACGCGCATGGAGTTTCTGGGGCCGGATGGGCAGATCATGTCGGCGGGGGCTGCGGCTTATATAGTGTCCTAGTCCAGCTGTCCCCCGGGCCGCCTGCGGCGCCTTCCAGCAAGGGTGACGCCAGCGGTGGCCTGGCCAATCCAGTTCCACGGTGGCCCTGGCCCTGGCCTTGGGAAGCGCCAGTTGCCTGCGTCGTGCCCGACTTCGCCCCACCATGCCGGGCAAGTTCGGCGCCGGGCTGTGGCACACGCCGGATGTGTGATCCCGCAAGCCTTGCAAGCGCATGCTACGAGCGAACCGTTTGGTTACCGTTCTTGCGTAACGAAGGCATCTTTCACGGGGCGCGGTACCTACGATGACTCTCTTTTCAAGGAGATCTGATGGCCGTGCAAAACCCCTTCTTTGGCAAGCGTGAACCCGAGTCGTTCCAACCCCGTAGCAGCACCACTTCAGGCTCCGTATTGGGAGGCTCGGCAGCGAGCAGTTCTGCAGCTGCACAGCCGGTGGCCAGCCCGGCAGTCCCCAAGGCCGCCAGCAGCAGCGACAGCTCGGGCAGCAAGCTCACGGTGGGCCCGAACATCAAGCTCAAAGGCGTGGAAATTACCGATTGCGACACCCTCGTGGTCGAAGGCACGGTCGAAGCCACCATGGATTCGCGCGTGATCCAGATCTCGGAGCATGGTGCCTTCAAGGGCTCGGCCGAGATCGACATTGCCGAGATCCACGGCGAGTTCAACGGCACGCTCACCGTGCGCCAGAAGCTGGTGATCTACAGTACCGGCAAGGTCAACGGCAAGATCCGCTACGGCAAGCTGGTGGTGGAAGAGGGCGGCCAGCTGGCGGGTGAGATCGAAGCCGGCTTTGCGAATGGTGTGTCCTTGTCTGGCGCACAGCGCACGTCCTCGGCGCCGCTGCGGGCAGAGCCTGCAGCCATGGCCGCCTGATCGGCGCTGCCTCCACAAATCGACAAATACGCAGGCACCTGCGGCGGCCCGGTTTGGCGGGTGGCCCGGGTGCCTGTTGCCGTCTGCGTCGGTGGAAAAGGGGCTGGGCTATGTGGTGCGGGGGTGGGCGGCGCCGGCATGAGGACTGGACCCGGTCCGGCACGGAAACATCTTTGTAGAATTTCCGCAGCCCTTTTCCACTTCCACACGCGCCCCCGCGCGCCATTGCCACCATGACGCGAGTCCTCCTTGCCGCGTGCCTCCTCCTGGCTTCGCAGGGCGCCTGGCCGCAGACTGAGTCCTCTGAGCCAGTGCGGCGCACCCGGCAGCCTGTGCAGCGCGACGCGGCACAGACCCTCGTGCCCGCACCCCCCGCAGCAAGCACCTTCACCCCGTTTGTGGATGCCCATGTGCACCTCAACAGCCTGCCGATGCAACTGGAGTTGATGGCACGCTGGAGGGCCAGCCATGCGGTGGTGTTCTGGGGCGGGCGCAGCAGCAATGAATCGGTGGCCGAGGCCGCGCGCCAGCATCCCGGCGTGTTGATCCCGTTTGCGTCGATATCGCCCGAACGCACGGCGTACCGCCCGCACTGGGAGCAGCACAGCGACGAGCTGCTGAAACAGCTGGACGCCATGCTCGCGACCGGACTCTACAAAGGCATTGGCGAGATCTCGGTGGCGCATTTCCCATCCGCCGGGTTCGCCGAGACGGACTTCGGCGTGACCGGCCCGATGATGACCGGCATCCTGGAACTGGCCCGCAAGTACAAGGTGCCGGTGATGGTGCATGTGGAAAACACGCGCATGGCAGAGCTTTCGCAACTGCTGCAGCGTTTCCCCGATGTCTCGGTGATCTGGGCGCACGGCGGGTACACGCCGCTGTTCCTGGCGCGGCGCATGCTGGAGCAGCACCCCAATCTTTACTATGAGCTTAGTGCGCGCACCTGGCCGCACCATCCCCGCTCGCCGGACTACACCATCCTGCGCGACGGGGTGCGGGTCTGGCCCGAGTGGCTTGAACTCATCGAGCAGAAACCCGGGCGCTTTCTGGTGGGCACCGATGCCAGCCACCGCTCTGCGTCGAGCGACGACATGAAGTACGCCAGCGTGCAGGGGTTTCTGACCCAGCTGTCGCCAGCCGCGCGCCAGCAGGTGGCGCGCGACACGCTGATGCGGCTCGTGGGCCTTGGCCCCTGAGAGCCGTTCAATGGGCGAACGTGCGCCGCCCGGCTTTCAAGAGGATGGGTTTGGCGTGTGTTTGGGGACGGGGCGGGGGCGCCCATGGTCGTCGATGGCCACATACGTCAATCGGGCCTCGGTCACCTTCACATACCGGCCCTGGTCGGTAAACCGTTCGGCATATACCTCCACCTCCACGGTGACCGAGGTATTGCCCACCCGTGTGATGGACGAGAAGAACGACAGGATGTCGCCCACGCGCACGGGCTGCTTGAAGATGAATTCGTTGACCGCCACCGTGGCCATGCGGCCCTGGATGTAGCGTGCGGGCAGCACCGAGCCCGCCAAGTCCACCTGCGCCATCACCCAGCCGCCAAAGATGTCGCCATTGCCATTGGTGTCGGCGGGCATGGGGATGACCTTGAGCACCAGCTCCTTGTCGGTGGGTAATGCGGCGGGTGGCGGGCTGAAAACGGCGGACATGGGCACAATCTCGGTTGGGGCTGAGCCAATCCTTGGGGAAACCGGTGGTTTCGCAAGGGGCTTGCGCCCTGCAAAAACCACCTGGGCATCAGCCGGGTCGGTAAAAACAACAACCGGAATTGTCCCCCATGCGCCACCACGGCGAAACTGCCCCCACCGCTCCCAGTGCCACCGCCAGTGGCACGGGCGTCAGCCCTGCGCCGGTCCCGTCCGACTGGGCCACCCTGCACCGGCTTTTGCCCTACCTGTGGCAATACAAGTGGCGCGTGATTGCCGCCATCGTGTTCATGATCGGCGCCAAGTTCGCCAATGTGGGTGTGCCCATCCTGCTCAAGACGCTGGTGGATGCCATGAGCTTCAAGCCCGGCGATCCCGCTGCGCTGCTGGTGGTGCCGGTGGGGTTGCTGGTGGCCTATGGCGGCCTGCGGCTGTCCACCTCGTTTTTTACCGAGCTGCGCGAACTGGTTTTCGCCAAGGCCACGCAGGGCGCGGCGCGCTCGATTGCGCTGCAGACCTTTGAGCACCTGCATGCCCTGAGCCTGCGGTTTCACCTGGAGCGGCAGACCGGCGGCATGACCCGCGACATCGAGCGCGGCGTGCGGGGCATCGAGTCGCTGATCTCGTTCACGCTGTTCAATGTGGTGGCCACGCTGGTCGAGGTGGTGCTGGTGCTGTCGGTGCTGGCCATCAAGTTCGACGCCTGGTTTGCGTGGATCACGCTGGCGGCGCTGGCGCTGTACATCACCTTCACGGTGCTGGTGACCGAGTGGCGCACGCAGTTCCGCCGCGAGGCCAACGAATTCGACTCGGCCGCGCACTCCAAGGCCGTGGATTCGCTGCTCAACTACGAAACGGTCAAGTATTTCAACAACGAAGGCTTTGAGGCCCGCCGCTACGACGAAAGCCTGGAGCGCCTGCGCCGCGCGCGGCTCAAGAGTCAGACCACGCTGTCCCTGCTCAACACGGGGCAGCAGCTCATCATTGCTGCCGGGCTGGTGGCCATGCTCTGGCGTGCCACGCAGGGCGTGGTCGATGGCCGCATGACGCTGGGCGACCTCGTCATGGTCAACGCCTTCATGATCCAGCTGTATATCCCGCTCAACTTCCTGGGCGTGATCTACCGCGAGATCAAGCAGAGCCTGACCGACCTGGACAAGATGTTCACGCTCATGGACAAGGAGCGCGAGGTGGCCGATGCGCCTGGGGCCTTGCCCCTGGCCGGGCTGGACCAGTCCACCGTGCGCTTCGAGGACGTGCACTTTGCCTACGATGTGCGCAAGGGCGGCGACCTCCGCAGCGGCCGCCCCATCCTGCAGGGCATCAGCTTCGAGATCCCGGCGGGCAAGACGGTGGCTGTGGTCGGGCCCTCGGGTTCGGGCAAGTCCACGCTGGCGCGGCTGCTGTTCCGCTTCTACGACATCCAGCAGGGCCGCATCACCATTGCGGGGCAGGAGATCCGTGGCGTGACACAGTCGAGCGTGCGCCAGGCCATCGGCATCGTGCCGCAAGACACGGTGCTGTTCAATGACACCGTGGCCTACAACATCGCCTATGGCCGCCCTGGTGCCAGCCAGGCCGAGGTGGAGGCCGCCGCGAAGTCTGCCCGCATCCACGACTTCATTGCCAGCACACCCAAGGGCTACGGCACCATAGTGGGCGAGCGCGGGCTCAAGCTGTCGGGGGGCGAAAAGCAGCGCGTGGCCATCGCGCGCACCTTGCTCAAGAACCCGCCCATCCTGATCTTTGACGAGGCGACCTCGGCGCTCGACTCGGCCAACGAACGCGCCATCCAGGCCGAGCTGCAGAGCGTGGCGCAGAACAAGACCACGCTGGTGATCGCGCACCGCCTGTCCACCGTGGTGGACGCGCATGAAATCTTGGTCATGGATGCTGGCCGCATCATCGAGCGCGGTACGCACGCCCAGTTGCTGGCCCAGCGCGGGCGCTATGCCAGCATGTGGGCATTGCAACAAGAAGCTCCCCTGGATGTGGCTCCCCCTGAGTCGCCTTCGACGCCTTCCCCCTGAGGGGGACGACGGCCTTTGCTGCGGGGCGGCCCTTGCTGGCCGTCCTCGCCATAGCGCCGCGCCAGTTTTACGGCGTCACTCAGGGACACTTTGGGGGGACTGAGATTTCGTTCCTCACTGCATTCGCTCTTTCAATTTGACCTTCTCATCCCTCCCATGAAACCTGTCCTGCTCGCCCTCATGTTCCTCTCCGAAGAACACTGCGCCCAGCTGTCCCAGTCGTTCGATCTGATCTACACCCCCGATGCCCCTCAGGCCGCAGCGGCCATTGCCACACACGGCGAACGCATCACGGCGGTGCTGACCATTGGCTCCACGGGCTTGAGCGTGGCGCAGATCGACGCGCTGCCCCGGTTGTCACTGATCTGCGCGCTGGGCGCGGGTTACGAGAACATTGCCGTGCAGCATGCCAAGGCGCGCGGCATCGTGGTGGCCAACGGTGCGGGCACCAACGACGACTGCGTGGCCGACCACGCCTGGGGGCTGCTGATTGCTGCGGTGCGTGGCATCCCCAAGCTCGACCAACTCACGCGCGAGGGTGTGTGGCGCACGGCGCTCCCGCTGCCGCCCAACGTGTCGCACAAACGCCTTGGCGTCATCGGCCTGGGCACCATTGGCAAGAAGATCGCGCAGCGCGCGCTGGGCTTTGAGGTGGAGGTGGGTTACCACAACCGCAGCCCGCGCACTGATGTGCCGTACACCTACTTTGCCGATGTGACGGCGCTGGCGGCCTGGGCGGATTTTCTGGTGGTGGCCACGCCGGGTGGAGGGGACACGCGGCACCTGGTCAACGCCCAGGTGCTCAACGCCCTCGGCCCGCGTGGCTATGTGGTCAATATCGCGCGCGGCAGCGTGATCGACACCCAGGCGCTGGCGTTGGCGCTGAAGGACGGACGCATCGCCGGTGCGGGCCTGGATGTGTATGAGAGCGAGCCCGCGCCTCCGGCCGAACTGGTGGCGCTGGACACCGTGGTGCTCACCCCGCACGTGGCCGGCTGGTCGCCCGAAGCCGTGCAGGCGTCGGTGGACAGGTTTGTGGAGAACGCGCGCCGGCACTTTGCGGGCGAGGCGCCGGTCTCACCTCTCTAGAATCTGAGTCTAAATGGCCGTTAGCGCTTGATGGATAAGCGCAGGTAGCTATTAAATCAGGAGTAATCGCGATGTCGCTGGATGTAGATGCCTTGCAGGCGCGGCTGCGTGCTTTTGCGGCAGAGCGGCATTGGGAGCCGTTCCACACGCCCAAGAACCTGTCGATGGCGCTCATGGTGGAGGCGGCAGAGCTGGCCGAAATCTTCCAGTGGATGACACCAGAGCAGTCGCTGGCGGCGCGCAATGACCCGGCGTTCACAGAACCCATTGCCGACGAGGTGGCCGATGTGCTGCTGTACCTGCTGCAGATCGCCGACCACGCGGGCGTGGACCTGGCGCAGGCGGTGGAGAACAAGCTGCGCAAGAATGCCGTCAAGCACCCGGCGCCGCGCGTTGTGGATCCAGCCTTGGACAGTCGTGAAATTTGAGGGTAAAGTGCCTCTGGCGCTTTTCTGATAAGCGCTAAATGCTATCAATAGTGAAGCAATTGGCTTGAGCCAGGCTATCGTCCAACGCACATGAAAAAGCCCCGCCGCAGCGGGGCTTTTTGGGGCTTTGTCGAACCAGCGTTGGGTTTACTGCTTGCGCGCCGCAATCGCCTTCTCGGCCGAGGTCACGAGGTCAGCGCCGATCTGGCCCTTCCACTTGTCGTACACGGGGCGTGTGGCCTTCACAAAAGCGGCGCGCTCGGCAGGGCTCAGCTGGGTCACCGTCACGCCCAAAGCGCCGATGTCCTTGAGCAGCGGCTTGTCGGCCTCGATCACGCCTTTGCGCGCGAGGGCGATTTCTTCCTTGCCGGCGTCGATGGCAGCCTGCTTGACGATCTCGCGGTCAGCGGGGGTCCAGGATGCCCAGATGTCCTTGTTGACGACAAAGATCAGCGGGTCATTCACGTAGCCCCACAGCGTGATGTGTTTTTGCGCCACGCTGTGCAGCTTGGCGGCGGTGAAGATCGACAACGGGTTTTCCTGTCCGTCCACGGCGCCGCTGGCAAATGCGGGCTGTGCATCGGCCCAGCTCATCTGCGTGGGGTTGGCGCCCAGCGCGGTGAAGGTGTCCAGGAACAGGGGCGAGCCCACCACGCGGATCTTCAGGCCCTTCAGGTCTTCGGGGGTCTTGATCGCCTTCTTGGAGTTGGAGATTTCGCGGTAGCCGTTTTCACCCCAGGCCAATGGCACCACACCCGCCTTGTCGAGCGTGGCAAAGATGCTCTTGCCCACGTCGCCCTGCGTCACCGCGTCCACAGCGGCGTAGTCGGGGAACAGGAAGGGCAGGGAGAACAGGTTGAGCTGCTTGACCTGGGGCGACCAGTTGATGGTGGAGCCCACGGCCATGTCGATCACGCCCTGGCGCAGCGCTGAAAATTCGCGCGTCTGGTCGCCCTGGATCAGCGAGACGCCGGGGTACAGCTTGATGTTGATGCGGCCGCTGGTGCGCTCGCGGACCTTGTTGGCCCACAGCTCGCCGCCCTTGCCCCAGGGGAACGCAGGGCCCAGCACCAGCGACATGCGGTATTCGCTCTTGTACGCGGTTTGCGCCATGGCGGCGGGTGCGGTGAAGGCCAGCGCTGCGGCAGCAGCCACGGCGGAAGTGAGGAAGGTGCGCAGTTTCATGGTGTCAGTCTCCTTGTAGAAATTAGTCCGTCAGTCAGTCAATCAATCAATATCCGAGTTTGGCAGGCAGCCACAGGGCCAGTTGCGGGAAGGCGATCACGAGCACCATCACCAGGAACATGGCAAACAGCATCCAGCCCACCCAGCGCACGGTCGATTCCATGCGCACGCCGGCAATGCGGCACGAGACCATGAGGTTCACGGCCAGCGGCGGGGTGAATTGGCCCAGCGCCACCTTGAGGGTCAGGATCACGCCGAACCAGACCGGGTCCCACTTGTAGAACTGCATGATGGGCAGCAGCAGTGGCACAAAGATCAGGAAGATCGAGATGCCGTCGAGGAACATGCCCACGGTGATGAGCAGCACGATGAGCAGCGCCAGCACGCCGTACTCACCCAGGCCCGAGTTCACGATGGCGTTGGCCACCGGGTCGATCACGCCCAGCGTGGACAGCGAATACGCAAAGATGCCCGCAAGCGACACCACCAGCAAAATCACGGCCGACAGTTCACCCGACTCGCGCAGGATGGGGAACAGGTCGCGCACCTTGATCGTGCGGTGGATCACCATGCCCACGAACAGGCCGTAGAACACCGCCACCACGGCCGCCTCGGTTGGCGTGAACCAGCCGGCGCGCATGCCGCCCAGGATCAGCACGGGTGCGGCCAGGCCCCAGGTGGCCTCGCGCAGGCTCTTCCAGAACGGCGGGCGAGGCATGGTGGCTTCCAGCGCGCCCATCTTGTGCTTGCGCGCCATCCACACCGCCGGGATGACCAGCGCAATCCCTGCCAGGATGCCCGGGATCATGCCCGCCGCAAACAGCGCGGGTACCGAGGCGCCCGGCACCAGCACCGAGTAGATGATGAAGGCGACGGAGGGCGGGATCAGGATGTCGGTGGCGGCGGCTGCCCCCACCACGCTGGCCGAGAACGAAGGCGGGTAGCCCGCGCGCGACATGGCCGCGATCATCACGCCCCCCACGGCGGCGGCGTTGGCCGGGCCAGAGCCCGAGATGCCCCCGAGAAACATGGCCACCACAATGGCCACCAGCGGCAGCATGCCCGGGCCGCGCCCGACGATGGCCACGGCAAAGTTCACGAGGCGCAGCGCGACGCCCGAGCGGTCGAAGATGGAGCCGACCAGCACGAACATCGGGATGGCCAGCAGCGGGTATTTGCCCAGGCCCGCGTAGAAGTTCTGCGGCACGGCCAGCAGACCGAACCACTGGCTGTCGGCATTGGCCAACGCGATGGCGGCGGCACCGGCCAGCCCCAGGGCAGCGCCGATGGGCACGCCCACGAACATCAGGCCCAGGAAGGCCACGAACAACAGGGTGGCGATCATGGCTGGCCGTCCCGGGTGGCTTCTGCGGCCGCTGCTTCGGGCTCAGTGCGTGTGCGGCGAAGCAGCACGCCGACGGCGCGGGCGGCGATCAGCGTAGACAACACTGGCAGCCAGATCGAGTACCACCATTGCGGCACGCCGATGCCGGGCGAGGTCTCGCCAAAGCGGTAGTCGTCCCACACCACGCGCACGCTGAGCACGGCGATCAGCCCGAACAGCACGGCCACGGTGACGGCGCCGAGTTGGGCCAGCCGCTTGCGGCGCAGGGCCGAGCCGCCTTCGGCAAAGTATTCGATGCGGATGTGCTGGTCGCGCGCCACGGCTGCAGAGCCCGCCACCAGGGCCAGAACAATCATCAGGAAGACCGAGATTTCCTCGGTCCAGGCAAAAGACGAGTTGGTGAAATAGCGCACCAGCACGTTGGCAAAGGTGATCAGGGCCAGGGCGGCCATCACGATGACTGTGAGCCAGTCTTCAAGGCGCAGCGAACGGGGCTCGGCCTCGGGGCTTGTGGTGTCGGGCGATGCGTCGGCCGAAGGCCCTGGGGGGGGAGAGGAGGACATGGGGGCAGGGTGGAAGAGAAAAAACGTGCGCGGGACTTGTGCCAACAAGGATGAATCCGCAGCGGCAGGCAAAGACAGGTAGGTTGCCTGATCGCGCTGTAAGTCGTGATGCGAACACCAGCCGCCCCGCCCGGCGGTGTTGTGCACCGTGGGCGTGGGGCGTGTCACGCCCCGAGCGCAAAAAAAGCGCGGTAAGCGCTGTGTTCCATTATGCGTTGGTTGCTATGCATGCACACCATTGGTGCGCTCAGGGTGCACTATGAAAACCCTCATATCTTTACGAAGCACGACCGCAGGCGCGCGCGGATAATGCCTGCATGGAAACCAAGTGGCTAGAAGATTTTGTCAGTCTTGCGGAAACACGCAGCTTCAGCCGGTCCGCCCAGTTGCGCCACGTGACACAGCCGGCCTTTTCGCGGCGCATCCAGGCCCTGGAAGCCTGGGCGGGCACCGATCTGGTGGACCGCAGCTCCTACCCCACACGACTCACCCCGGCCGGCAAGACCCTGTACGACCAGGCGCTGGAGGTGCTGCAGGCGCTGCAGAACACGCGCGCCATGCTGCGGGCGCACACCAGCGCCGGCAAGGACATGATCGAGTTCGCGGTGCCGCACACCCTGGCGTTCACGTTTTTCCCCGCCTGGGTGTCGAGCCTGCACGACAAGTTCGGCCCGTTCAAAAGCCGGTTGATCGCGCTCAATGTGCACGATGCCGTGATGCGGCTGGTGGAAGGCGGGTGCGACCTGCTGATTGCCTACCACCACCCCTCACAGCCTTTTCAGCTGGATGCCGACCGGTATGAAATGGTCAGCCTGGGGCAGGAAGTCATTTCTCCCTACAGCAAGGCCGACGCAGACGGCCAGCCCTTGCACCGCCTGCCTGGCCGGGCCGGGCAGCCACTGCCCTATCTGGGCTACGCCCCCGGCGCGTACCTGGGCCGCGTGACGGAACTGATCCTGAAGGAATCCGGCACGCCCATCCACCTGGAACGGGTGTACGAGACCGACATGGCCGAAGGCCTGAAGGCCATGGCGCTGGAAGGCCATGGCGTGGCCTTTCTGCCGCACAGTGCCGTGAAGAAAGAACTGCGGTCCCGCCGCCTGGTCAGTGCGGCCCCGGCCGACACCGAAGGCCTGCAGATGACCATGGATGTGCGCGCCTACCGCGAGAAGCCAGCGGGCAAGGAGGCCCCCAAGGGCACGGCCCAGGCCCTGTGGATGTACCTTCAAGCACAGGCAGGGTCATGCTAAGGGTAAATACGGATATAAACACTTTGCATAGTTGCGCGCGCAAACGGCATTGGAATTTCACGGTAACGACACGTACAGTCGGCGCCATCGCTGGGTCGGTTACCGCAGCGTGTGCCGTCTAAGAGCAGGTTCTTAGTCCCCACGGTGGCACGAACATTGCGAATCCGATCCATCCACTCACCGAGACGCCGTATGAAAGTTCAGCATTGGGGAATAGCCTGGGGCCTTGCGGCTGCAAGCTGCGCTTTTGCGGCGTCCGCACACGCCTCGGTGCTGGAGCGCATCAGTGCCGGTGGCAAGCTGGTGATTGCACACCGCGAATCGTCGGTACCTTTCTCGTACATTGATACGCAGTCCGGCAAGCCGGTAGGCTATGCGATGGATCTGTGTTTGCGCCTGGCCGAAGTAGTGCGCAAGAAGACCGGCAAGAAAGACATGGAGGTCGAGTTCCTGGCGGTCACACCCGCCAACCGCATCGCCGTGATCGAGCAGGGCAAGGCCGACATGGAGTGCGGCTCCACCACCAACAACGCCGAGCGGCGGCAGAAGGTGGCCTTCACCATTCCCCATTTCATCACTGGCGCGCGGCTGCTGGTCAAGTCTTCGAGTCCCATCGACCGCGTGGAAGATCTCAATGGCAAAAAGCTGGTGTCCACCAAAGGCACCACCCCCCTGAAAGCGGCGGACCAGGCCAACCGGGAGCGCCTGATGGGGATCTCCATCGTGGAGGCGGCCGACCACGCCAAGGCGGTCGATATGGTCGAGAAGGGCGAGGCCGATGCCTTTGTGATGGACGATGTGCTGCTGTATGGCCTGGCGGCCGGGCGGCCGGACCCCAAGGCGCTCAAGGTGGTGGGCCGCTTCATGACCACCGAGCCGCTGGCCATCATGCTGCCCAAGAACGACCCTGAGTTCAAGAAGCTGATTGACGAAGAGATGCGCCGCCTGATCACCAGCCGGGACATCTATCCGATCTATGACAAATGGTTCCAAAAACCCATCCCGCCGAACAACACGGTACTGAACCTCCCGGTCAGCTACTTGTTGCGCGACTTCTGGAAATACCCTACCGACCAAGTCCCGTTCTGACTAATATCCCGGTCGAGGTTTCTGTTTTTGGAGAACATGGCCTGCTGGCGTTGCCAGCACGGGCGAATCTCTAGAATCCCCCCTTTTTAGCTTCACACACAAGGAGATACCAATGAAGAAGCATTTGCTCGCGGTTGCCGTGACCGCCCTGGCTGCAGGTAGCGCTTTCGCTCAAGCCACCGATACCCTGGCCAAGATCAAGGCCTCGGGTACCGTGACGCTGGGTGTTCGCGAATCTTCCGGTCTTTCCTACACCCTGGGTAACGGCAAGTTTGTGGGTTTCCATACCGAAATGGGCGAAATCGTCTTGGCCGATATCCAGAAGCAACTGGGCCTGCCCAAGCTGGAAGTCAAGTACCAGCCCGTCACCTCGCAAAACCGCATTCCACTGGTGACCAACGGTACTGTGGACCTGGAGTGTGGCTCCACCACCAACAACGCAGCCCGCCAGAAGGATGTGGCCTTTGCCGTGACCACTTACGTGGAAGAAGTGCGCACGGCCGTGAAGGCCAGTTCGGGCATCACGTCGATCAAGGACTTGAACGGCAAGACCATTGCTACCACCACGGGCACCACTTCGGTGCAGACTCTGCGCAAGCACGAGCGCGCTGGTGGCATCGACTTCAAGGAAGTCTTTGGCAAGGACCACGCTGACAGCTTCCTGATGCTGGAAACGGGCCGTGCTGACGCCTTCGTGATGGATGGCTCCATCCTGGCGGCCAACATCTCCAAGTCCAAGAACCCCGCCGATTACAAGATCGTGGGCGAAGTGCTGAACGTGGAACCCATCGCCTGCATGCTGCGCAAGGACGACGCGGGCTTCAAGAAGGCTGTGGACGATTCCATCAAGCGCCAGATCGCTGACGGTTCGCTGGCCAAGCTGTACGACAAGTGGTTCATGCAACCCGTGCCACCGACCAACACCAAGATCGGCCTGCCATTGTCTGACGCTACCAAGGCCGCGTGGGCATCGCCTAACGACAAGCCCATGGAAGACTACGCAAAGAAGTAATTTTCTGAACGCTTGTGCCCCTTCGGCCAAACGGTTTGAAGGGGCTTTTTTGTTGGGCTCGCAAAGGGTTGCGCCCAACGCAACACCAAGAATTTAAGGGGTGCTCCTATGAGTTGGGATTGGCAGGTGTTCTGCCAGGACACCATGGACAGGGAAGTCGTGCAAAGCTGCTTTGGCAAGGGCGGCGATATCACCTACCTGGACTGGATGCTGTCGGCCTGGGGCTGGACGGTGTCTGTTTCGCTGCTGGCCCTGGTGCTGGCTCTTGTGCTGGGTTCCCTGATCGGGACACTGCGGACCTTGCAGGACCGACCGATGATCGTGCGCCTGGGCAATGCCTGGGTGGAGCTGTTCCGCAATATTCCGTTGCTGGTGCAGATTTTTCTGTGGTACCACGTCCTGCCCAGCTTCTTTCCGGTTTTGAGGGGCGTTCCCGGCTTTGCGCTGGTGGTGCTGGCTTTGGGCTTCTTCACGTCGGCGCGGATTGCCGAGCAGGTGCGCTCTGGCATTCAGGCGTTGCCGCGGGGCCAGCGGTATGCCGGTTTGGCGGTGGGTTTCACCACGTTCCAGACCTACCGCTATGTGCTGCTGCCCATGGCATTTCGCATCATCATTCCGCCGCTGACCAGCGAGACGATGAATATCTTCAAGAACTCGTCCGTGGCGTTTGCCGTGTCGGTGGCAGAACTCACGATGTTCGCCATGCAGGCACAGGAAGAAACCTCGCGCGGTATCGAGGTCTACCTGGCGGTGACGAGCCTCTACATCATCTCGGCATTTGCCATCAACCGCATCATGGCCTTCATCGAGAAGCGCGCACGCATCCCCGGGATGGTCGTTTCTGGCGCGGCAGGAGGGGGGCACTGATATGAATCTCGACTTTTCCTTCTACAACTGGGACCTGATTTCCAACTTCGTGCTCAAGGGGCTGTATTTCAGCCTGTTGCTCACGTTCATCGCCACCATCGGTGGTGTGGTCTTCGGCACGGTGCTGGCGCTCATGCGTCTGTCGGGCAAGAAGTGGCTGGATGTGCCTGCCACCATCTACGTCAACGGCATGCGCAGCATTCCGCTGGTCATGGTGATCCTGTGGTTCTTCCTGCTGGTGCCGGCCATCATTGGTCGCCCCATCGGTGCGGAAGTCTCGGCCATCATCACCTTCATCGCGTTTGAAGCGGCCTACTTCAGCGAGATCATGCGTGCCGGTATCCAGTCCATTCCGCGCGGCCAGGTGTATGCGGGCCAGGCGCTGGGCATGACGTATGGCCAGAACATGAAGCTGGTGGTGCTGCCCCAGGCGTTCCGCAACATGCTGCCGGTGCTGCTCACGCAGACCATCATCCTGTTCCAGGACACGTCGCTGGTGTATGCCATCGGTGCCTACGACATGCTCAAGGGCTTTGAAGTGGCGGGCAAGAACTTCGGTCGCCCCATCGAGGCCTACCTGGCTGCAGCCGTGCTGTACTTTGTGATGTGCTACGCGCTGTCCTGGGCGGTCAAGCGTCTGCACCAGAAGATCGCGATCATTCGCTGATGCAAAAGAGATTGGATTGAGGAAAAAGAAATGATCGAACTCAAGAACGTATCCAAATGGTATGGCCCGGTGCAGGTGCTCAACGAGTGCTCTGCCACCATCCAAAAAGGTGAAGTGGTGGTGGTGTGCGGCCCGTCGGGCTCGGGCAAGTCCACGCTGATCAAGACCATCAACGCGCTCGAACCCTTCCAGAAGGGCGAGATCACGGTGGACGGTATTGCGCTGCACGACCCCAAGACCGATCTGCCCAAGCTGCGCAGCCGCGTGGGCATGGTGTTTCAGCACTTTGAGCTGTTCCCCCACCTGTCGGTCACGGACAACCTGACCATTGCGCAGATCAAGGTGCTGGGCCGCAGCGCGGACGACGCCAAGAAGCGTGGCCTCAAGATGCTTGAACGCGTGGGCCTGATGGCGCACAAGGACAAGTTTCCGGGCCAGCTCTCCGGCGGCCAGCAGCAGCGCGTGGCCATTGCCCGTGCGCTGTCGATGGACCCCATCGTGATGCTGTTCGACGAACCCACGTCCGCGCTCGACCCCGAAATGGTCGGCGAAGTGCTGGACGTGATGGTGGGCCTGGCCAACGAAGGCATGACCATGATGTGCGTGACCCACGAAATGGGCTTTGCCCGCAAGGTCAGCAACCGCGTGATCTTCATGGACGTGGGCGGCAAGATCCTGGAAGACTGCTCCAAGGACGACTTCTTCAACAACCCCGATGCACGCCAGCCGCGTACCAAGGACTTTCTCAACAAGATCCTGCAGCACTGAGCTGCACCCGCATCGCAGCCTCCTGCAAGGGCGATGCGATGGCCGGTACAAAACACAAAAGGCGCCTCGGGCGCCTTTTGTGTTTTGGTGCGGGCGGCGGAAGGTGGGGGTGAGGGCCTTCTATTAAGGGGGGGCTGCGCGTGTTGATCTGCAATATCCTGTGCTACCTTGGCAGATGCTGCCATCAACCTCTGTCCCGATGAACCCTGCTCTCCCGATGGCCCATCCCATGGCCGGTGGCTCCGATGCCTGCGTGCCCTGGGTGGCGTGGCTGTGCCTGCACCTAGCCATGGCCTTGTTGCCTGGCGTGGTGGCAGCCCAGGCGGGCAAGCCTGCCGTGGCAACCAGCCCTGTACTCCCGCCGACGGTGATGGCCTGCGGACTGGCCTTCGAACTTCCCGTGCAGTACCGCATCACCAGACCGCGCCGCACCGAAGGATCGGGCGGGATGGGCGTGTGCGCTTTTGATGTGGTGCCCGCCATCAACCCGCCGAAGGTGCTGGAGTGCAAGAACAAGGACGAGGGGGGCTCGCCACCTTATAACGTCTGCGACTGGACCCTGAGTGGCGTGACGGACTGGCCCACCGTGCAGGTGGCGCGCACCCGCATCGAGGTCGATCATCAGCCGATGGAGCCTTTCCAGTTTGAGGGTGGGGTCTGGCTGTTGCCCAAAGTGGGTGCAGAGGCCTTGGTGCGCACCAGGTTCTTTGGCAAGCGGGCCTATTTGGGCGAGGCGGTTGCAGGGAGCACCTGGTACCGCACCCGCATCAAGAAGTACGAGTCCATCCATGCAGGGGTCGGGAGCGTGGACGCTGTGCTCATGCAGCTCACACCTCAATTGGCGGTGGTGCTGGTGAGCCCGCCCACGGACAGCTCGGAAGGTGGTTTAGAGGCGTGCCGCATTTTCTGTGGGAGTCTGCGCGCCGCCGGGCGCCCCGCTGACGAGCCTTCCTCCAAAGGCGCGGTGTCCGCCCAGGGGGCCGCGCGGGGAAGCTCCCGAGCGAACTCGAATTGACAGGAATCTCACCACCATGCACAGCAATACCCCAGCGGCCGACAAATTTGCCTTTCCCGCGGACCTGCCGGTGCCGCAACCTCTGCGCGACCTCCTGCAGGCGTGCCCGCAGCTGCGCGACTCGTCCGCGAGCGTGAGTGGCTTCTTTGCCTTTCATGCAGAGCCGCCCCATGCCGTGGCCCGCTACCTTGGCGGGGAAGGCCATGCCAGCGGACAGTTCGCGGCGCAGCAGCTCGGGGTCTTTGGCACCCAGCCAGACGGTGCTGCCATTGCGGTCTGGCGTGCTCCCCAGGGCGGAATGCCCGTGGTGTACCTCGGGTCCGAAGGCGGAGGGCGGGTGCTGGCCAGCGATGCCTTGCAGTTTCTGCGCTTGCTGGGCATCGGCTACGGCGAGTTTGCCCTCAGCGGCGACATGGACGATCCGCCCGAAGAGGGGTCGGAGGTCGCCCGCGAGCTGCTGGAGTGGCTGGCGAGGCAGGGCCTGGCGGTGCCCTCGACCGGGGAAGACATCGTGTCCGAGGCGGAGCAGCGCTGGCCCGATTTCGATGGCTGGATCGAGGATGCCGTGCAAGGGCGGCTGCAGCAGTCGGCCTCCGGCAGCGCAGTACCTGCAACTGGGGCTGCGCATGCCCCGGCACCCGAAGGCGGCGGCAGCCCGTGGGTTCAGATGCTGGCCTGCATCGGCCGACGCATTGACGACCCTGTGGTGCGGCAGTGGCTGGCTAGCGTGGGGGCCAAGCCGCTCAAGCCCGCCACACCGCACAACAACAGGACCTACGTCACCTCGCAGTCCACCGGCATCGCGGTTTTTGCCGAGAGGGCCCCCAGGCACCGAAGCCTGTGGCCTCCGGTCAGAGACGGGCGCGTCTGGCGCACCCATGTCGTGAGAATCCTCGTGCCCGCGCAGGCTGCCCAGGTGGTGCCATTGCCCCAGGGGCTGTCGTGGCAGCACTTTCCAGGCACAGACGCAGACGATCCCTATGTGACCCTGCCTGTCAACGACATGCTGGAGATGATCCTGGAGCGCGACGGCGAAGGCCCCGGCATCGGCCGCGTTTTCGTGAAATTGCGCCAGGAGCTGGACTTCATCGAGGCCAGTGCCAGCTACGAAGAGACCCAACCCCTGGTCTATGTGGAAGGCGCGTTCTTTGCGACCTGGTGCGCGTTGCACGGCCTGCTCAACCCGCAGCGCTACCCGGACAGCGTGCTGGCACCTTGGCGAGCCCGTGTGGCCACACCATTGCAGTTTCTGCATGGTCCCTGCCAGCGCATTGTCTGGAGCAGCGACATCACCGACGAAGCGAATGGCTTCTGGGGCTACTACTACAAGGGCTTTGGTGCGCCCGACGACCAGCGCTGGCAGGCCGACATCCAGGCCGTTTTCGGTTCTTCCAACCACTTTCGCGACCCGGACGAGGCCCGGACGCCCGACAGCTGGGAGGCATTCGATGCCATCGCGCCAACGATTGCGATGCGATTTGCCGAGTGGCGCGCCACGCTGGCTGCAGGCTGACCGCCCTGGACGCCGGTTGGCAGGGTTTTTCGGGCCATATGCACAGGGCGCTGCCCGCTGGTGTGTCTGCCCCTGCTACTTGCGTGGGGGCTTGCGCGCCGGTGTGTCGTTCACGATGAGCTGCTGGTCCTCCACATCCTTCCACAGCGTGTCCCTGCGCTTGAGCGCCTCGGACACCTGCGCATGGCGAAGCTGCGCGACGGCCGAGACCAGGGCATTGCAGACGAAGAAGGCGGCGGTGTACGAATCGAAGGGCGATGCGTTGGACGTGCGCACCTGCACGAGGTGTTGGGCCAGCGCCGCCAGCGGGGCGGCCGCACTGTCGGTGATGGCCAGGACCTGCGCGCCCGCGTCGCGAAAGCGCTGGGCCACCTTCACCGGCCCGCTGGCGTAGCGGCGGATGCTGAAGGCCAGCAACGTGTCTTCAGGCTGCACCCACAGCAGCTGGTCGGTGGCCGCCACCGCACCGGCACCCAGTTCCTGCACGCCAGGGCGGCACATGTTCAGGTGCAGCGCCAGCCAGGCGGCCACGGGGGCGCTGTTGATCTGGGCCAGCACGAAGATCCGACCCTCGGTCTGGGCAATGCGCCGGGCCATCGCTTCGAATGCGACCATGTCCAGGCTGTCGCGCGTGGCGGTGATGTTGTGCTGGTCGTGCAGCAGTGCATCGTCCACGCACTGCGGCAGGCTGCGCTCGGTGCCGATGGTCACCGGGGCGCGCTGGCCGGCCGTCTGCAGCAGGGCGGTGACTTCGCCGCGCGCCTCGCGCTGAGCCTCGGCATAGCTGGCGTAGCCCAGCTTGGCGAACAGCCGCACCACGGTCGACGCGCTGGTGCCATTGCGCGCGGCCAGGGCTGTGGCGGATTCGAGCAGTGCGTACGGGTAGTCGCGCCCCAGGGCTTCGGCCAGAGCGCGTTCGCTGGCGGTCAGCTCCGCGCTCTGCCGCGCCAGGCGCTCGGTCAGCAAGCCGGAGGATGATTGCAATGATGATTTCATTGATGTCTCTTTTGTGAAAAATGTATTGCAAACACGGGCGGTGCGTGCAACACTTCCACCCAGATTCGCGCCCCGATTCCGGGGCCCACCCCGAGGATTGAGATGCAGGATACCCTTGAAAACCAAGGCCTGGCGGTGCGCCAGCGCATTCTGGACTGGCTGGCCAGCCAGTCCCAAGCCATGCAAGACCTGTTGCAGAAAGTCGTGGACATCGACAGCGGCAGCCGCGACGAGGCGGGTGTGACGGCCGTGGCCACCGCCCTGCGCGAGCGGCTGGAGGCTGCCGGCGTAGCCGTGCAGTTCGAGCCCGTGCCAGGCTATGGCGTGCTGCTGCATGCCCACGTTCCCGGCGCCGTCGACGGCCCGCCCATCGTGCTCATGGGCCACATGGACACCGTGTTCCCCGCCGGCACGGTGGCGCGCCGCCCCTTCCGCGTGGCGGACGGCCGTGCCTATGGCCCCGGCGTGGCCGACATGAAGTCGGGCCTGGTGATGAACGTGTTCGTGGCCGAGGCCTTTGCGCGCTGCGGCGGGCTGAAGGGGCCGCTGCAGCTGTTCTTCTCGTGCGACGAGGAGATCGGCTCGCCCGTCACGCGCGAGCGCATCATGGCCAAGGCGCGCGGCGTCAAGGCGGTGCTCAATGCCGAGCCCGGCCGGGTCAGCGGCAATTTGGTGACGAGCCGCAAGGGCTCGATGGTGGTGGAGTTCGAGGTGGAGGGCGTGGCCGCCCACGCCGGCATCAACCACGCGGCAGGCGCAAGCGCCATCGAGGCGCTGGCCCGCAAGACGCTGGCGCTGCATGCGCTGACCGACCCCGCCACGGGCACCACCGTCAACGTGGGCGTGGTGCAGGGCGGCATCGTGCCCAACATGGTGGCCCCACACGCCAAGGCCGAGGTGGACCTGCGCTTCACCTCCGACACCGACCCGGAGGCACTGCTGCAGAAGGTGCGCGCCATCGTGGAAGAAGAGTCCGTGCCGCGCACCCATGGCCGCATCACCGAATCCCGCCGCACGCTGCCCATGAAGCCCACGCCCGACGCGCTGCTGGCGCTGTACCAGCGTGGCGCCCTGTCGTTGGGCTTCGAGGTGCAGGGCGAATTCACCGGCGGCGCGGCCGACAGCGGCCTGACCGCGTCGGTGGGCGCGCCCACACTGTGCGGCACCGGCCCCGTGGGTGGCCACCCGCACACCGAGCGCGAGTACTGCGAGCTGTCCACCTTCGTGCCGCGCGCGCAGGCGGTGGCGCTGGCGGTGCTCGACCACCCCTGATCGATCCATTCCGCGCCCCTGCGCGCATCCGCACAAGCCCGACGATGCCGATGCCGCTGCGCGCACGCTCCATCCCCATCCCAGTTTCCTGAAAGAAGACCCATGCCATTTGCTTCGCAATCTCCCCGCCGTCGTGTTCTTTCCTCCAGCCTGGCGCTGGGCCTGGCGGCCGTGACCGGCCTCGCACCGCTGGCCGCACAGGCCGACGAGAAATACCCTTCGCGTCCGATCACGCTCGTGGTGCCGTTCCCGCCCGGTGGCTCGGTGGACATCATGGCGCGCCAGTATTCCGAGCCGCTGTCCAAGGTGCTGGGCGTGCCCATCGTGGTGGAGAACCGCGCTGGCGCGGGCGGATCGGTGGGGGCGCTGTACGTGGCACGCGCCAAGCCCGATGGCTACACGCTGGTCGTGTCCTCGCAAAGCAGCCACCTGGCCAACCCGCTGACCCAGCCCAAGGTGGGCTACGACCCGGTCAAGGATTTCGAGAACATCGCCATCCTGGGCCGCCAGCCCAACGCGCTGGTGGTGCACAGCAGCCTGCCGTTCAAGACGTTTGCCGAGTTCGTGGCCTACGCCAAGAAGAACCCCGGCAAGCTCAACTACGGCAGCGGCGGCGTGGGCAGCATGGGCCAGCTCAATGTGGAGATGTTCAAGGCGGCCACTGGCGCCTTCACCACGCACATCCCGTACCGCGGCGGCACACCGCTGATCACGGCGGTGCTGGCCAACGAGGTGCAGTTCATCCTCGACAACCTGGTCATCATGCTGCCCCACGTCCAGGCGGGCAAGGTGCGCGCCCTGGCAGTGGCCGCCGACCAGCGCCTGCCGCAACTGCCCGATGTCCCCACCATGGCCGAGGTCGGCTACCCCGAGCTCAACCTCACGTCGTGGACCGGCCTGGCCGCACCCGGCGGCACGCCCGACGCCGTCGTGCAGACCTTGTACAAGGCCGTGCGCCAGGTGGCCACGTCACCCGCCATGGTGGCCAACCTCAAGGAGCGCGGCGTGATCGTGCCGGAAGAGATGGCGCCGGCCGCGTTCGAGAAGATGATGTCCGAGCGCCTCGTGAAATTCGGCGAGGTGGTGCGCAAGGCTGGCATCACGGCCGAATGAGCGCCGGGAAGCTTGGTTTTTGAGTATTTTTGGCTGCTGGCGCTTATTTGGTAAGCGCTAGTAGCTATAAAAATGATAGTTTTCAAGCCGATGGGACAATGCTGCCCATGACAGCCGCACCCCCCACCCCCATCGACACCCTCACCATCACCCGCCCCGACGACTGGCACCTGCACGTGCGCGACGGCGAGCCGCTGCACACTGTGGTGCCGCACACGGCCGCCCAGTTTGGCCGCGCGATCATCATGCCCAACCTGCGCCCGCCCGTGACCACGGCCGAGCAGGCACTGGCCTACAAACAGCGCATCCTGGCCGCCGTGCCTGCCGGTGTGCAGTTCGAGCCGCTGATGACGCTGTACCTCACCGACAACCTGCCCGCCGACGAGATCGCGCGCGCTAAGGACGCGGGCGTGGTGGCCTGCAAGCTCTATCCCGCTGGCGCCACCACCAACAGCGACGCGGGCGTGACCGACCTGCGCAAGACGTACAAGACGCTCGAAGCCATGCAGAAGGCAGGGATGCTGCTGCTGGTGCACGGCGAGGTGACCAGCAGCGATATCGACCTGTTCGACCGCGAGGCCGTGTTCATCGAGCAGCAGCTGATCCCGCTGCGCCGCGACTTCCCCGAGTTGAAGATCGTCTTCGAGCACATCACCACCAAGGACGCGGCCGACTACGTGGCAGACGCTGACCGCTTCACCGCCGCCACCATCACCGCGCACCACCTGCTGTACAACCGCAACGCCATCTTCATCGGCGGCGTGCGCCCGCACTACTACTGCCTGCCCGTGCTCAAGCGCGAAACGCACCGCGTGGCTTTGGTGCAGGCCGCCACCAGTGGGTCCAACAAGTTTTTCCTGGGTACCGACAGCGCACCACACCCCGCGCACCTCAAGGAACACGCCAGCGGTTGCGCCGGCTGCTACACGGCCCACGCCGCCATCGAGATGTATGCCGAGGCGTTTGACAACGCGGGCGCGCTCAACCAGCTGGAAGGGTTTGCGAGCTTCCACGGCCCCGACTTCTACAACCTGCCGCGCAACACCACCACCGTCACCCTGCGCCGCGAATCGTGGACACCGCCCGACAGTTTTGCGTTTGGCGAGGGCCAGCTCAAGCCCCTGCGTGCGGGTGAAGCCCTGCCGTGGCGGCTGGTGTAAGTCAGCCCTTCGACGCCATCGACTGGAGTGCTCCCTGGCTGGCGCCGTGGCGCAGCCTGGGCCAGCCCGTGGCGCAGCAGGCGCGGGGCGGTCAGTCTGTGCACCAGGCGTTGCAGGCCACCGCGCCGCTGGGCGGGCCTGTAGGCTTCGCGCCGCAAGACGAACTGCCGGACGGCACGGCCTACGAGCAGTACATCTGGGACACCCGCCGTGTCCCCACCCGTGACAACCTGCACGACTTCTTCAACGGCCTGGTCTGGCTGCAGTTTCCGCACACCAAGCGCCGCCTGAACCAGTTGCAGGCCCAGGCCATCGCTGCCGACGGCGTGCAGGCCGTGCGTGGGCCGCTGCGTGATGCGCTCACGGTATTCGATGAAAACGGTGCGCTGTTGCAGGCGCCGGATGCCCTGTGGGATGCGCTCAATGCGCGAGACTGGCAGCGCCTGTTCATCGACCTGCGCCCGCTGTGGGGCCAGGCCCGGCTGGTGCTGTTCGGCCATGCGCTGCTCGAAAAGCTGGTTCTCCCGCGAAAACCGATGGTGGCGCACGTATTCAAAGCGCCAGCAGCTATCGAATCCATAGCGAATGTAGATGTTTGGCTGGCAGGGGCGGTTGAGGCAACTGCATGGGCCACCAAGCCCTTCACGCCGCTTCCCGTGCTGGGCGTACCCGGCTGGTGGCCCGCCAACGAAGCGCCGGGCTTCTATGCCGATGCGCAGGTATTCCGGCCCTTGCGGGCAGCGTCCTTTTCCTAATTCCCGTCAAGGCTTGTGTGATAAGGCCCTGGTCGGGGTTTGCACCTACCATAGCGCGATGAAATCGCGGCCATGGGGGCTGCCCGGGGCTCGCAGTGGCCCCGCAGGCCGGGGGCGGCGCTTGAAGCGCAGCCGCCGGGCCCCATCTGAGCCAGCAAACACTTGTTGTTGTTTACCCCACGGAGAACCCATTCCATGAAGCGGATCCTTTTGTTTGTGATGACCAACCTGGCCGTCGTTGTCGTGCTGGGGGTGGTGGCCAGCCTGCTGGGCGTCAACCGCTACCTCACGGCCAACGGGCTGAACCTGGGCGCGTTGCTGGGCTTCGCGCTCGTCATGGGCTTTGGTGGCGCGATCATCTCGCTGCTTATCAGCAAGCCCATGGCCAAGTGGACCTCGGGCGTGCGCGTGATCGACGGCTCCGGCTCGCCCGACGAGCGCTGGATCGTCGAGACCGTGCGCAAGTTCGCCACCGAAGCCAAGATCGGCATGCCCGAAGTCGGCATCTTCGAGGGTGACCCCAATGCGTTTGCCACGGGCGCGTTCAAGAACTCGGCCCTGGTGGCGGTGTCCACCGGCCTGCTGCAAGGCATGACGCGGGAAGAGGTCGAGGCCGTGATCGGCCATGAGGTGGCCCACATCGCCAACGGCGACATGGTCACCATGACGCTGATCCAGGGCGTGATGAACACCTTCGTCGTGTTCCTGTCGCGTGTCATCGGCTACGCGGTCGACAGCTTCCTGCGCAAGAACGACGAGAGCAGCTCGGGCCCCGGCATCGGCTATTACGCGACCACCATCGTGCTCGACATCCTGCTGGGCTTTGTGGCCGCCATGATCGTCGCCTGGTTCAGCCGCCAGCGCGAGTTCCGTGCCGACGCGGGCGCCGCCCAGCTCATGGGCCGCCGCCAGCCGATGATCAACGCACTGGCCCGCCTGGGCGGCATGCACCCGGCCGAGCTGCCCAAGAGCATGGCCGCCATGGGCATTGCCGGTGGCATTGGCAAGCTGTTCAGCACCCACCCGCCCATCGAAGAGCGCATTGCCGCACTGCAGAACGCACAGCAGCAAGGCTGAGCCTGATCCGTTGGGGGCCCGGGCCCACGGCCCTTTGAGGCCGCTGCAGGGGCTCCTGCAGCGGCCTTTTCATTGGGGGGCGGGACCGGCGGTCTTGTGGGAAGGCTCAAGGGCTTGTAACCTTTTGTCGATAAGCTGGTGGTGACCCGGGCCCGCATGCTGCGCGGCGCGCAGCTGCATCACTGATCATCATTCCCACGAGAGCACTTCATGTCCATTTCCCACGCACGTGTTGCGGTCCGCCTGGCCCTGGCCTTTGGCGTTGTCTGCCTGGTCATGTCGCTTTCGGCCGCCGTCGGTATCTGGCGGCTGGCGGGGTTGCAGGACATCGCCGACGACCTGGGCGGCGCATCGTCCGAACGGGCGCTATTGGCGCGCGAGCTGCACGCCATCGTGGTGCTCAGCTCCGTGCGGGCCGAAACCCTGCTGGAAATCGACAACCCCGCCTACGCTGCGCGCATCGATGCCGACCGCAAGGTCACATCGGCCCGGTCGTCCGAAGTGCGCAAGCGGCTGGACGAACTGGCGGCGGACCCGGAGTCCCAGGCCCTGTTCGATGCCATTGACAAGGCAGGCAATGGTTTTCGCACCGTGCGGGACGACCTCGTCAAACGCCGCAAGGACGGCGAGGCCCTGCCGCCCGACGCCATTGCCACGCGCCTGCGCCCGGCGGCCGACGCCTACGCCGCCTCGGTGAACAAGCTGGCCGATTTCCAGCGCCAGCGCGTCGCCGAGGCCCGCGAGGCCGCCGCCCGCAGCGAGCGCCAGGGCATCACCCTGCTGGCGGCGGGCTCCGTGGTCGGGTTGCTGTTGAGCCTGGCCTGCGCCTGGCTGTTGTCGCGCTCCATCCTGCAGCCGCTGGCCCATGCGTCCGAAGTCACCGACCGCATTGCCGAGGGCGACCTCACCTCACCGGTGCCAGCGCTGCAGGCGGGCAGCCGCGACGAACTGCAGGCCTTGCTGGCGCGCCTTGCTGGCATGCAGGCACGGCTGGCGGAACTGGTGGTGGGCATGCGCCAGGCCAGCACCTCGGTGGCCGGTGCCAGCAGCGAAATCGCGGCGGGCAACGCCGACCTGTCGGCCCGCACCGAACATACGGCCTCCAACCTCGAAGAAATTGCCGCCAGCATGGAGGAACTGCTGGCCACCGTGCGCCACAGCGCCGACGCCGCCGCGCAGGCCAGCACCCTGGCCACCGGTGCCAGTGGCGTGGCCCAGCGCGGGCGTGAGGCCGTGGACCGCGTGGTGGGCACCATGGACGGCATCGCGCTGTCGTCGCGCCGCATTGCCGACATCACCAGCGTGATCGATGGCATTGCCTTCCAGACCAACATCCTTGCGCTGAACGCCGCCGTGGAAGCGGCGCGCGCGGGTGAGCAGGGCCGGGGTTTTGCCGTGGTCGCCAGCGAGGTGCGCAGCCTGGCGCAGCGCTCGGCCACCGCAGCCAAGGAGATTGGGGGCCTCATCAGCGACAGCGTGCGGCAGGTGGACGAAGGCACCAAGCTGGTCCACGCAGCAGGCGGCACCATGGGCGAGATCGTGAACTCGGTGCAGCAGGTGGCCACCATCATTGGCGAGATCAGCACCGCGGCACGCGAGCAGACCACGGGCCTGAGCCAGGTGGGCGAGGCGGTCTCGCAGCTTGACCAGATGACGCAGCAGAACGCCGCACTGGTCGAAGAATCGTCCGCCGCTGCGCAGGGCCTGCGGGTGCAGGCGCAGCAGTTGGCCGAACTGGTGGAGGCGTTCCGGTTGCCCCCGGGGTCCTCGGCAGTGGCGCTGCGCTAGCTGGGTGCTGCCGCCACCACACTGCGCGACGCAATGGCCGTAGGGGCGGTGTGGGCCAGCCCGCTCTGTGCTCAGCGCGCAGCCACATCCACCCGCCAGCGCCTGCGCGGCGCGCGCAGCGCATGGCGCCTGCGGTATTCGGTCGGCGCCATGCCGGTGTAGCGCGCAAAGATGCGCCTGAAAGCCGCCGGGTCGGCATAGCCGCACGCCACGGCAACGCTGGGCACGCTCTCCAGCGTCACTTCCAGCATCACCTTGGCGCGGTGGCATCGCAGGCCGTGCAGGTAATCGAGCGGTGACTGCGACAGCTCCTGCTGAAAGTGCCGCAGCAGCGTGCGGGGGCTCACCGAGGCGGCTTCGGCCAGCCGGGCCAGCGAGTAGGGCTGGTCCAAATGGGCCTCCATCCAGGCAATGGCGCGCGCCAGCGTGCTGTCGCGGGTGGCCGGGATGTGTTGCTGTGCATTGGCCTGCAGGGCCGCGCGGGCGCGCTGGTGGTCGGGTGCCATCACGCTCTCGCAGGCGGCGGCCAGCTCTTCGCCCAGTGCATGCCGCACCAGGGCGACGGCCAGCAGGTTCACGCTCTGCGGCAGCGCGCAGCTGATCCAGGGGCCGTCGTCCGACAGGTCCTGGCCCAGGCTCAGGCCCACCTCCGGAAAGTCCCGCTCAAACCCTGCGATGTAGAACCAGGGCAGGCTGGCCTTGCGCCCGTTCAGCCGTCCGCTTTGCGCCGCCAGCCACGCGCCATTGCCCACGGTGAGCAGCTTTTGCCCGGCATCGAGCGCAATGCCCAACTGCCGCGACAGCGCGCCGTGCCGGCCCGCCACCGTGCGAATGCTCGGAATGTCGGCGGCGTGGATCGATGCAATGAACAGCGCGTGGGCGGGGGCGGTGTCTGCTGCCGAGTCTTCCGCTGGGGTGTAGGCCGCCAGGGGCCCAGGCAAGGGTGGCAGGGGCAGCCCCTGGGCATCCAGCAGCCGCCAGGCCATGCGCGGCGCCGTTGCCCCCATGCGCAAGCCGGCCAGAAGGTTGGCGCCGCGCAGCAGGTCGATGAACTGCAGCGCGTTGCCCACGGCGGACTCGGGCAGCAGCGGAATGTCCACGCGAAAGACCGGGGGCCTGGAATCGCCCGAAGGCGAGGACAAAGATGGCGATGGCATGGCGGTATTGGCTCGTTGGATGGCCATTTTCGCTTGTCACCAAGGCCGTGCCGGCTTTTAGCATGAACGTGCTTTTTGCTCCCTGCCCCGGCCTTGCAAGCTGTCACCCACCCTACGGATCTGCCCCATGCACAAACCCCTTTCCGCCATCGCACTTGCCGCAGGCCTTGCCGCCAGCGGGCTGAGCGCCGTTTCTTCGGCCCACGCCCAGGCGCTGGATGCCGCCGGCCTGCAGGCCATTGATGCGGCCGTGAACGCCGTGGCCCCCAAGATGGTCGGCTGGCGCCGCGACATCCACGCACACCCCGAACTGTCGGGCCAGGAAGTGCGCACCGCCAAGCTGGTGGCCGAGCACTTGAAGAAACTGGGCATGGAAGTGCAGACCAACGTGGGTGGCACCGGCGTGGTGGGCACGCTGCGCGGTGGCCTGCCGGGCAAGGTGGTGGCGCTGCGTGCCGACATGGATGCGCTGCCCGTTCCTGAGAACACCGGCCTGCCCTTCGCGTCGAAGGTGAAGGCCAACTACCTGGGCAAGGAAGTGCCGGTGATGCACGCCTGCGGCCACGATGCCCACGTGGCCATGCTCATGGGCGCGGCCGAGGCGCTGGCCGGCATGAAAGCAAAGTTGCCTGGCACCATCAAGTTCATCTTCCAGCCTGCCGAGGAAGGCGCGCCGGTGGAGCCCGATGCGACCGGCAAGGTGTCCAGCTTTGGCGCCAAAGCCATGGTGGAGGAAGGCGCGATGAAGGACGTGCAGGCCATCTACGGCCTGCACATCACGGCCAACCTGCCTGCGGGCGTGGTGGGCTACCGCAGCGGCCCGCTGATGGCGGGCTCCGACAGCCTGAAGATCCTGATCGAAGGCCGTGGCGGCCACGGTTCATCCCCCTGGAACGCGGTGGACCCCGTGGTGGCCGCGAGCCAGGTGGTGCTGGGTTTGCAGACGGTGGTCAGCCGCCAGCTCAATATCAGCAAGGAGCCGGCCGTCATCACCATCGGCTCCATCCAGGGCGGTACGCGCTACAACATCATTCCCGACAACGTCGAGATGATGGGCACCCTGCGCACCTTTGACGAGGAAATGCGGCAGGAAGCCTTGAAGCGCATCACCACCACGGCCGAGTCCATTGCCCTGTCGAGCGGCGCCAAGGCCAAGGTGGTGTTCGGCCCCGTGGCCTACCCGGTCACCAGCAACCCCGCCGAATTGACGGCAGCCTCGCTGCCAGCACTCAAGCTCGCCATGGGTGGCAAGGCGATGATCATCCCCAAGGTCAGTGGCTCGGAAGACTTCTCGGAATTCCAGAAGGTGGCGCCGGGCTTCTTCTACTTCCTGGGCGCACCGCCCAAGGGTGCGGACTTCAACAAGGCCCCGTCCAACCATTCGCCGCTGTTTGACATCGACGAAGACCAACTGCCCGTGGGGGCCCGCTCGCTGGCGGCGCTGGCCGTGGACTTTTTGCAGCGCAAGTAAGCGATGCCACTGGCCTGCACCGCCGGGAGGCAGGTCAGCCCACTACACCCAGCAGGCTCCGGGCGACGGCCTCGCCCACTTTGATGCCATCCACCCCGGCCGACAGAATCCCGCCCGCGTAGCTCGCCCCTTCACCCGCCGGGTACAGCCCGGCGGTGTTCAGGCTTTGCAGGTTCTCGCCCCGGCCGATCTTCAGTGGGGACGAGGTGCGCGTTTCCACGCCCGTCAGCACCGCGTCGTGCATGTCAAAGCCCTTGATCTTGCGGCCGAACACCGGCAGCGCCTCGCGCAGCGCCTCGATGGCGTAGGCGGGCAGGGCAGCGTGCAGATCACCCAGCGCCACGCCGGGCTTGTACGACGGTTCCACATCGCCGAGCTGCCTGGACGGCGTGCCCTGGATGAAGTCGCCCACCAGCTGGCCCGGCGCGCTGTAGTCACGCCCGCCCAGCACAAAAGCATTCGATTCGAGTTGGCGCTGCAGCACGCTGCCCGACAGCGGGTGAAATTGCCCGACAGCCAGACGCTCCACACCGTAGGTCTGGCCCAGGTGCGTTTCAAACGCTGCGGGGTCGGTGGGGTAGTCGCGCGGGTCGATGCCCACCACCATGCCCGCGTTGGCGTTGCGCTCGTTGCGCGAATACTGGCTCATGCCGTTGGTGACCACACGGTTCGGCTCACTGGTGGCGGCCACCACGGTGCCGCCGGGGCACATGCAAAAGCTGTACACCGCGCGCCCATTGGCCGCGTGGTGCACCAGCTTGTAGTCGGCCGCACCCAGCAGCGGGTGGCCCGCGTGGCGGCCCCAGCGGGCGCGGTCGATCACGCCCTGCGGGTGCTCGATGCGAAAGCCGATGGAGAACGGCTTGGCCTCCATCGCCACGCCGCGCTCGTACAGCATGGCAAAGGTGTCGCGTGAGCTGTGGCCCAGGGCCATCACCACGTGGTCGGCGCGCAGCTCGGCGACCTCGCCCGTGGCCTGGTTCAGCACCTTCAGTCCACGCAGGTGGCGCTGGCCTTGGGCATCGCTCTCCACGATCACATCCGTCACGCGCTGCTCAAAGCGGATCTCGCCGCCCAGCGCAATGATCTGCTCGCGCAAGTTCTCTACCACCTTCACCAGCTTGAAGGTGCCGATGTGCGGGTGGGCGACGTACAGGATTTCTTCTGGGGCGCCCGCCTTCACGAACTCGTTCATCACCTTGCGGCCCAGGTGGCGCGGGTCCTTGATCTGGCTGTAGAGCTTGCCGTCGCTGAAGGTGCCTGCGCCGCCTTCACCAAACTGCACATTGCTTTCGGCATGCAGCTCGCGCTTGCGCCACAGGCCCCAGGTGTCCTTGGTGCGTTCGCGCACGGGCTTGCCGCGCTCCAGCACGATGGGCTTGAAACCCATCTGCGCCAGCACCAGTGCCGCAAAGATGCCGCAGGGGCCAAAGCCCACCACCACGGGGCGGAGGGGCAGGTCGGCAGGCGCCTGGCCCACGGGGTGCCAGGCCATGTCGGGCGTCGGCTGAACGTGCGGGTTGCCCGCGAACTGCGCGAGCAGCGCGGCTTCGCGCGCGGGCTGGACCAGGGTGATGTCCACGATGTACACCGCCAGCAGGTCTACCTTGCGCGCATCAAAGCTGCGCTTGAAGACATGCAGATGGGCGATGTCGGCATCTGCCAGGCCCAGAATGTGGGCGGCAGCGGCGCGCAGGGGCGCCTCGGGGGCTTCGGCCACAGTGAAGGGCAGCCGGATTTCGGAGAGTCGGATCATGTTCTTGCGGGCCCGTGTCGATCGGGCGGGTTGCAATGGCGTGGGGCCGCGATGATACGGGGTGTGTGCTGCGGATGGAATCCCGGGTGGGAAAGTTGCGTGGAGCCGCCTGCCTAAAAACTATCAAATTAATAGCTGGTCGCGATTTATAGATAAGCGCTGGAGGCATATTTGACTCATATTTTTTGGTCTGAAGTGCTTTCAGCGTCCGGGTCTGCCTGCTGGCGCCAACGCAGCTCTGTAACGCCGAACGCTGCGGCCGCCAGCACCAGCGGCCCAAAGTAATACAGCGCCCGGTAGGCCAGCAGCGCCGCCAGCACTTCTTCTTGCCCCAGCGTGTCGGCGGCCAGCAGCGCCACGCCCACGGCCTCCAGCACACCCAGGCCGGCGGGCACGCGCAACACCAGCCCGGCCACGGCCCCCAGGAGCACAGTGGCCAGCGCGGCGGGGTAACTCACCTGGTGTTGCAGCACCGTCCACAGCGCGGCGCCCATCAGCATCCAGTTGGTGGCCGACGCGGCCACCTGCCACAGCGCCACGGGCCAGCGGGGCAGCGGAAACGCGTGACCGCGCAGCGTGAGTGCGCGCCCGCTGCGCAGCGCACACAGCGCCATGTAGGCCACGGGCAGGCTGCCCAGCACCGTCCCGCCCAGGCGCCACTGCCAGGGCTCCACCGCCCAACCCGCCACCGCAGGCGGCTGCCACAGCCAGGCCAGCACACCCGCGAGCAGCAGGTAGCCCACCCAGTTCGTCAGGATGCTGGTGCCCACCACCTGGCTGATGGTGCCCGGGTCCACGCCGCGCCTTGCATACAGCCGGTAGCGCACGCCGACACCGCCAATCAGCGAACCCAGGTTGAGCGTGAACGGGTAGCTGGTCATGGCAATGCCCAGCGTGGTGGCGCGCGGTAGCCGGTGGCCGCTGCAATGGCGGCCCACCCAGTCAAAGCTGCCGTAGGTGAAGTGGCTCAGCAACGCCAGCGCACCGCCCATGGCCAGTGCGGTGCTGGGCAGGTCGCGCAGGGCTTGCAGCACGGCGGGCCAGTCCACCGTGCGCGCTTGCCGAAAGATCAGCCAGGCCACCGTCGCAAAAAAAGCGGCGGCGACCCCCCGGGTGGCCCAGGGCCACCAGGCCTGCCGCGGCCAGTTGCGCCGGCCGTGCTGGCTGGTTTTGCGCCGTGGCGCCTCCATGGCGTCGGTGTCGGCGAGCAGCGTGGGGGTGGCCATGGTGGGGACGCCCGATGTTGTCAGGCGGTTGCGCTGCCGGTGGGTTCTGCGGCCGCAGTGCCCGGGTTGGCCAGCGTGATCGTGGGCTGGTGCTTGGGCAGCCAGCCCGCCCATGCCGGGAACCAGCGCATGAGGTGGAAGACGGCATAGCTGCGCAGCAGACGCAGGCCATTCCACCGGCCGGGTGCGACAGCTTCAATCTGCTTGCAGCTGTTCTCCATCAGGTGCGAGAGACGGCCATACAGGTGGTCGTTGAAGGCACGGTCGCGGATGATCACGTTGGCTTCGAGGTTCAACGACAGGCTCAGCGGGTCGAGATTGCTCGAGCCCACGGTGGACCAGTCGTCGTCCACCAGCGCCACCTTGCCGTGCAGCGGCCGGTCGCAGTATTCATAAATGCGGACACCCGCGCGCAGCAGATGGTCGTAAAGCAGGCCGGCCGCCGTTTTCACGATGGGCATGTCGGGCTGGCCTTGCAGGATCAGCCGCACATCCACACCACGTTTTGCGGCGCGCCGCATCTCGCGGATGAAGCGGTAGCCGGGGAAGAAGTAGGCGTTGGCAATCACCACCCGGTGGCGCGCAGACCGCAGGGCAACGCGGTAGTGGCGCTCTATGTCGCTCTGGTGGTCATGGTTGTCGCGGGTCACAAAAATGGCGTGTGCGGTGCCCGCGTCGGACTGGCTGGGGGCGCTTGCGGCTGGATGGCGCTTGCGCTCATTGCGGTGGAGCACCGCCTCGCGTGTGAAATGCTGCATCTGCGCCACGATGGGCCCGCGCACCTGCACGGCATAGTCCTGCTTGGCCTCGGGGCCAAAGTCCGCCACGTGGTCGGCCGAATAGTTGATGCCGCCGATGAACCCCAGCTCGCCGTCCACCACCACAATCTTGCGGTGCATGCGGCGCAGCATGTTCAGGCGCTGCCCCAGGAAGCGGCGGCCCGGGTCAAAGATGCGAAAGCGCACGCCCGCATCGACCAGGCTGCCCACAAACGTGTCTGGCAGATCGGGCGAGCCAAAGCCATCCACCAGCACGTGCACCTCCACACCGCGCTGGGCTGCGGCCAGCAGGGCCGCGTGCAGTTCCTGCCCGATCTTGTCGTCGAACAGGATGAAGGTCTCCAGCATCACTTCGCGCCGGGCCTTGGTGATGGCGTTGAACACGCGGGGAAAAAAATCCTCGCCGTTTTCCAGCAACTCGAACTGGTTCCCCGGCACCCAGCGGGACGAGCGCGGCAGGCTGAAGGCAGGGCGTTTCATAGCAGGATCTCCGCCGCCAGTGGCGCATGGTCCGAGAGCTTGTCCCAGGGCTTTTTGGGCAGCGCCAGGGGGGAGTGCACGGCGGCGTTGCGCACATAGATGCGGTCCAGTGCCAGCAGCGGCATGGCAGCCGGAAAGGTGCGAACCGGGCGGCCAAAGGCCTGCACAAAAACTTCCTGCAAGCCCGCCTCGCGGTGCAGGATGTCGTGTGCCCGGTTGCGCCAGTCGTTGAAATCACCGGCCAGCACCACGGGCTCGTTGGCCGGAAAGCTGCGCAGCAGATCGCACACATGCATCAGCTGCCGCTGTCGGTGGGATTCCTGCAGGCCCAGGTGCACGCAGACTGCATGCACCGGAAGATGGTGTCCGGGCGGCTGCAGCACGCAATGCAGCATGCCGCGCCGCTCGGGCCCACTGATCGAGATGTCGTGGTTCTCGTAGTGCGTGATCGGAAACTTGGACAGCAGGGCGTTGCCGTGGTCGCCGTTGTCATACACCGCATTGCGGCCGTAGGCGTATTGCGACCAGATGGTGTCGGCCAGGAACTCGTAGTGGGGCACCTGCGGAAAGTTGGCGAACCGGCTGGCGTGCCGGTGGTGGGTGCCCAGCACTTCCTGCAGAAAGACCAGGTCTGCCGCGACGCCCCGCACGGCCTCGCGCAGCTCGTGCAGCATGAAGCGCCGGTTGAAGGTGGTGAAGCCCTTGTGCACGTTCACGGTGAGCACCTTGAACGCAATGGGCTGTGATGGGATGGTGTCCATGGGCAAACAATCGTTGTGGTGCCCTTCGGCGTGGGCGCCGCCAGGGGCGGGCCGAAGGGTGAAACGATTGTTGGGGCCGCAGTGCGCCGCCGCTGTAGGACGGCTGGCCGTGGGTTTGTGCTGCGCTGGCCGAAAAAGGCTTTCGGCGCCTGACCCCGTGTCTTAGAACGTGTTCACCAACGCCGCAGACCGCCCGCCAAGACCGCTGCCCGAAGGGTTGGAGCGAAATCGGGCGATTGGAAGCCCCGGCTGCTTGCAT
Source organism: Acidovorax sp. Root267 (assembly GCF_001429215.1). NCBI lineage: Bacteria > Pseudomonadati > Pseudomonadota > Betaproteobacteria > Burkholderiales > Comamonadaceae > Acidovorax > Acidovorax sp. Root267. The sequence goes on along the minus strand of NZ_LMJC01000029.1, from coordinate 120,543 downwards.
GGGCATGAGCCCATGCGGCGCATCCGAAGCATCCACTCATCCCGATTGCGCTCCAACGTGACCCCTGCGAGATCGTGAACACGTTCTTAGCTGCGTGCCGGGTTCAGGGCTGGCACCAGGGGCTAGCCACCCCAGCACCTTGGAAACTGGCGCCCCCCAGGCCATTGCGCCCGTGGAACTGGCTCTGCCAGGCCACCCGGTGCGTCCCCCTGGGGGCTGAGACGCCGCGGCTCCAAGCCTGCCTGCGCAGGCTTGGACGGCATCGAAGAGACACCGCCTCTGGCGGTGGCACCAAGCGGTTGCGCCTCAGGGGGCAACTTATGCAGGCAGGAACCCCTCCACCGACAGGTAGCGCTCGCCCGTGTCGTAGTTGAAACCCAGCACCTTGGCGCCCGCAGGCAGCTCGGGCAGCTTCTGCGCAATGGCGGCCAGTGTGGCGCCCGACGAAATACCCACCAGGATGCCCTCTTCGCGCGCAGAGCGGCGTGCGTATTCCCGGGCCGGTTCGGCATCGACCTGGATCACGCCGTCGAGCAGGCTGGTGTCGAGGTTCTTGGGGATGAACCCCGCGCCAATGCCCTGGATGGGGTGGGGTGAGGGTGCGCCGCCCGAGATCACCGGCGAGGCCGTGGGCTCCACCGCAAACACCTTGAGCTGGGGGAACTTGGCTTTGAGCACCCGCGCCACGCCCGTGATGTGGCCACCCGTGCCCACCCCCGTGATCAGCACATCAATGCCGTCGGGGAAATCTGCCAGGATCTCCTGCGCCGTGGTGCGCACGTGCACGTCGATGTTGGCCGGGTTCTCGAACTGCTGCGGAATCCACGAGCCGGGCGTCTGGGCCTGCAACTCCTGCGCGCGGGCGATGGCGCCCTTCATGCCTTTTTCGCGCGGGGTCAGGTCGAACTGCGCGCCGTAGGCCAGCATCAGGCGGCGGCGCTCGATGCTCATGCTGTCGGGCATCACGAGGACGAGCTTGTAGCCCTTGACGGCCGCCACCAGCGCCAGGCCGATGCCGGTGTTGCCCGAGGTCGGCTCGATGATCGTGCCGCCGGGCTGGAGCGCGCCCGACTTCTCGGCGTCTTCCACCATCGACAGCGCAATGCGGTCCTTGATCGAGCCGCCGGGGTTGCTGCGCTCGGACTTCACCCACACGTTGGCCGCTGGGCCAAACAGGCGGTTGATGCGCACGTGGGGCGTGTTGCCGATGGTCTGCAGAATGTTGTCAACTTTCATGGCGTCTCCTGTGAGGTGCAAAGAGGGGTGTGACGCGCATTCTGAACCACTTGTTCTGCTGTCTGGGTGATATGGATATGCCGGGGCCTGTGGGTTGCAGGCCGGCCAGCAGGGGCTGCCCCCAGCCCCTGCCTGCGGAACCGGCCTTGGCATTGGTTCGGGCTGCGGGCTACACCGGTGCGATATCGACCCGCATGGCCCCGTCCACCGGCGTGATCTGCACCCGCACCGGCAGGCCCATCGCGATGGTCTGCGCGTTGGTGGCCGTGTGCTGCGTCACCTCGGTGCAGGTGTAGCGCGCGGCCCGCCCGCTGCGCCACACCGCCAGTGCCAGCGGTAGCATCCACTGGTCGGCCAGGTGCGGGCCCAAGGCGCCCGTGCTGCGCTGGTAGGCGCGTAGCTCGTCCACCAGCCGTTTGGCGACCTGCACGGCCGATACACTGCGCTCGCCCAGCTGGCAGAACACCTCGGTGATGTGCTCGTACTCCAGCGTGGCAAGCAGTGCATTGCCCGGGCCTTCGTTCTGGCGCGCAGGGGGCTGGCGCAGTCGGCCGGATTCAAAGGTCCAGCCCATGCGCTGGCCCAGGGCGTCCAGCTCACGCGTGGCGATGTTGCGCGCCAGGCCCGGCACCAGCGCTTCGCCCCAGGCGTCTTGCAGCGGGCCGCGCTCCAGTACATCCACTGGCGTCAACGGCAGCGCTGCAGGCGTGATGTGCGCCAGCACCTCACCACCTCCAGCGGGGTAGAACCCGCGCCGCTGCAGTTGCAGATCCAGCCCCACACCCAGCCGCCGCACCAGCGGCGCAAACGCCCGCTCCAGAAAATCAAACGGCGGCGCCATCGGGTTGTGCGTGCCGCCCGACAGCTGCACGCGGCTTTCGCCTCCCTCCAGTATCAGCGCGGGCAGCACGGTCTGCAGCACCAGCAGGCAGCTGCCCGCCGTGGCGATCTGAAAGCGGTAGTCGCCCGCACGCACCGCGCCAGGCGTGAACACCAGCGTTTGCGAGCCCAGCTCGGCGCCGTCCCCCTGCCCGCGGCACACGGCCACCGCCGCCTGCACGCAGGCCAGGTGCTGGCGCATCAGCCCCGGCTTGGGTCGCCCTGCGCGAATGCGTGTGATGTGCAACGGGCGGCCGGTGACCATCGAGAGGGCCAGGCCGGTGCGCAGGATCTGGCCGCCGCCTTCGCCGGTGGAGCCGTCGAGGGTGAGGGGATGCAGGCTGGTATTCGTCAAGGCGCTGTGCATGGGGGGTCTAGGTGCCTGTGTTTTCGGAAAACATGGCTTGGATTGCGTTGCTTGACGAGGCGAGGCAATGGCAGGCGCCTTCAATCACATGTTCAATGAAATAGTCAGAAGGTCCCGTTTGCATAGACACCTGACCATCCTGTTTGACATCGAAGATATGCCCCAAAGACGCCGGCCCACAGTGGATGAAATCTGAGAGTGTTGAGTATGCAAACAGATAAACCTCTATTTCTTCTGCGCGTGCAGCCCATTCGTGCGGCTTGATCTCTTTGAGGCCCTTCGTCTCTTCCAAGCGGACCGCCTCTTCAGCCTCTTTGGCGAGGCTCTCAGCCAATTCTGGTCCAAGTGCTTCAAGCGCTGCAGAGTTCTTCAGTACCCATCGGCGTGACTTCGCCCGAGAGATGATTTCTTGAGTCATGAAGTCCTCAGGAGTAGCGTTGCCACTACATATGGCCTTTAGCTTGAAGCCTACCTCCAAACATTGGCGGTTCAGAGATGCACTTGCTGCAGCCATCCCGGCTTTGGACAAGATGCCGCAGCTGCGCGCAAGCTCAAGCAATCGCAACACAAGGGCGTGCACGACAACGTGCTGCATGTTCCCCGAGAGGAACGGATGTTCACGAAGAACAGCTTCTAGCCGAACTATCTGCGCGTCCAACTCTGAAAAGTGCGCGACATATTTTGTCTGGATTTCTTGTTCAGTCATGTATCACCCCTTCACGCAGACGACCTGCTTGAGTGTGTAAACCACCTCCACCAGATCCTGCTGCGCCGCCATCACCGCGTCGATGTTCTTGTACGCCATCGGAATCTCGTCGATCACGTCGGCATCCTTGCGACATTCCACGCCTTCAGTCGCGGCAATCTGGTCGGCCACGGTGTACATCTTCTTGGCCTTGGTACGGCTCATCGTTCGGCCCGCGCCGTGGCTGCAGCTGTTGAAGCTCTCGGGGTTGCCTTTTCCGCGCACGATGAAGCTTTTGGCCCCCATGCTTCCCGGGATGATCCCCAGCTTGCCCTGCTCGGCACTCACCGCGCCCTTGCGGGTCACGAAAACGTCTTGCCCGAAGTGCGTTTCGCGCTGCACGTAGTTGTGGTGGCAGTTCACCGCCTCAATGTGCGTCTCGAACGGCTTGGTGATGACTTTTCGCAGCGCGGCAATCACGCGGCCCATCATCACCTCGCGGTTGGCGGCGGCAAATTTCTGCGCCCACCCCACGGCCTTCACGTAGTCACCGAAGTACTGCGCGCCTTCCTCGAAGTACGCCAGGTCCTTGTCGGGCAGGTTGCGCTGGTTCATCTCGGCGTCCTTCTTGGCCAGCTCGATGAAGTGGGTGCCGATGGCGTTCCCCACACCACGCGAGCCCGAGTGCAGCATCACCCACACGGACTGGTGTTCGTCCAGGCAGATCTCGATGAAGTGGTTACCCGTCCCTAGCGTTCCCAGGTGCTTGTAGTTGTTGGTGTTCTTGATGCGCGGGTGCGCTTCGCAAATTTCCTCGAACTCATCCACCAGACCTGCCCAGGCGCGGTCGGTTTCGGAGGGCGGCGTATCCCAGCTTCCCTTATCGCGGCCAAAGCGCTTGGGCGTCATCCCCACTGGCACCGCGCGCTCGATGGCGGCGCGCACGCCGGACAGGTTGTCGGGCAGGTCGCTGGCAGTGAGCGTGGTCTTGCACGCCATCATTCCGCACCCCAGGTCCACGCCCACCGCAGCGGGGATGATGGCCTTGAGCGTCGGCACGACCGAGCCGATGGTGGCACCGATTCCCAGGTGCACGTCGGGCATCACCGCCACGTGCTTGAACACGATGGGCAGGCGCGCGATGTTGCGCAGCTGGTTCCTGGCTTCTTCTTCTACGGGCACGCCGTTCGTCCACATCTTCACGGGCACGCCGTTGGGTACTTCATATTGTTCGTAGTTGTTCATATTTTTTTTGTTCTGTCGTTCATCTTCAGCTGGCCGTTGCATCAAAGACAGCTGCAATGCGTTCGGTCAGCGGGTAGTGGATCTGGCCGCATTTGGCGCATGCCGGGCGCCAATCGGCGGGTGGCCCGTCCTCTGCCAGCTTTAATAGCTTGTGTGCCCACGCGGCTTTGACTTGCGGATCATTCAGCCATGCCTGCATGGCGGCATGAAAGGGCGCTTCGGAAAACGCGTTGGAGATCGCTCCGCCATTCGTCCAGTATTCCCAGTAGTAGGAATCTACAAAGTTCAGCGTCGCCGCTTCGCGGTCGTCTGCCAACCAGTCGTCCAGCAAGGGCGCCAGGGGGACGCCGGCATAGTCCCACATGAGCAAGATGCTGAATGCGTACTCTCCCTGGAAAAGCCCCTCACTGTCAGGCTCCCAGTGCGCCAGGCCCTCGGAAAAGAATGACCGCGCATAGCTCTGCAGTGCCGCTGCCTCGTCAGCGGAATATGCACCGGCCTCGCAACGCCCCAGCCGGTCCAGATACAGCTCGGTGGAGTGGTGCAGACGGGCGCCTTGCGCTAGCAATTCCAGCATGCGAGGCAGGTAGTACTTAATCTCGTCAGCGGGTTGTACGGCGCTCTTGGCCGAGTCGTTGTACTGGTAGAAATGCTCCCGGGTCAGCAGGCGCAGAGGCAGGCGGCGCATCTCGCGCTCCAGCTCGGCATCCATGCAGCAGCCGGTGCAGACGTCCAGCAGCCCATGCGGTGCCTGGTATTTCGCAAAGGTCTGGTAGACAGCTTGTGTGGCGACTTCCAGAGGCGTTGCGGCAGTCGTTGGTTTCTTTTTCATGGTTTTCTTTCATCGCATTTTCACCAGGCCATTGAGCACCTGGTCCAGACCGCCAAACACCGAGATCTTGTCGATGCGCTCAGCCACGCGCTCCAGCGTCTCCAGCTCCTTCATGCGCAGGGCGACGGGGTTGTCCTCCATCACTTTCGCCGTGTTGAGCAGGGAGCGCGTTGCGGCGGTTTCCTCGCGGCGGCGGATCACGTTGGCCTGGGCCTGCTTCTCCGCTTGCACCACCTGCGTCAGGATGGTCTTCATCTCGCCAGGCAGCACGATGTCCTTCACACCCACGCTCTCCAGCTGCATGCCGAAGGGCTGCAATTTGGCGGCCATGTGAGCGGTCACCACGTCGTCGATCACCGTCTTGTTCTCCAGCAGCTCATCGAGCGTGCGGGTGCCCACGGCGGCGCGCAGCGCAAACTGCAGTTCGCGATACAGGTGATCGGCAGGCTTTTGCAACTGGGCAAAGGCGCGCAGCACATCGGTGTAGCGAAAGGTGGCAGACAGGTTCAGCCGCAGGCTCACCTTGTCGCGGGTCATGATGTCCTGGCCTGAGACCTCTACGGTCTGCAGGCGCAGGTCCACCAGCTCCACGGCGATGGTGCGGCCGTACCTCCAGAACGCGTAGGCGCCCGCAGGCAGCAGCCGATCCACTTTGCCGTCGATGGTGAGCAGCGCGCACTGGCCCTCGGGCACCTGCACCTGCAGCACGCCGGTCAATCCGGTCACGCTGCGCTGGCGCAGTTGTGTGTGCGTCAGGCGCGCCACCAGGGCGGCGGGCAGCTCGGGGCCTGCCTCCAGGTCGATCACCTGCACACTCACCTCCACCAGGCCTTTCCAATAAAGGCGGCGGGTGCCGGGCGGCAGCACTTCGACCAGCACACCGTTCTCGCTGCGCAGGCCCACTTGCTGCTCCGACAGGTTCACTTGCACAAACTCTGCCGCCACCACTGCGGATTCCTGCGCCATCAGGTAGTCGGCCAGGCCGTGGGTGAAGGCGGGTTGTTCGAGGGCGAAGGTCTCTACGCGCAGCTGGTCCATGCCCTCAAACAGCCAGTAGGTGCCGCTTTGGAGCACGCGGTCAAAGCTGCCGTTGCGCAGCAGCAGTGCGCGTTCGTTCTTCTTCACGGTGGTGCGTTGGATCAACTTCATCATTTTTCTTCTCCTCGTTCTTTCGTTGTCGTTGCTTCTTCGTTGTTGTCATGGCAATCAGGGTGCCGTTACAGCGATGGCGGGGTGCCAGGGGGCACAGCCAGGGCCCTGCAGTGCGCCGTGGTTGCTGCCCTGCAAGCAGGGCGGCAGCGTGGCTGGCTGCGGGCGCGGGCTGTGCCGGGTGCTGGCACAAACCGCCACCGGCTGACGGGGCCTTGCCTTGCGGTTGCGTCCAAAAACGCCACCTTGGGGCAACTCCCCGCGTTCGGCGGGTGGTCTTTCGACCGGTACTTCCAAGTGCTGGCCTTGCGGCCATGGGCAGGAATCGAACCTGCGACAACCCCTTTCGGGGGGCTCTACCAGACTGAGCTACCAGTGGTGGCAAGCCGGGAGTCGAACCCGGCACGTCCTCTTGCGAGGCGTCACCCGACCTTGCCGTTACCCAGCGTTTGCGGTGTGCGGCATGCGGGGAATCGACAAGGCCTTGATGGCCCGGATTCCCTGCACCGGCGGGGCGAACGTTGGTCCTAACCCCGGCCTGTGAGCGGTCACCGCTTGCACTGGATGTCTTCCTTATTGCCAGATGTGTGCCAGCCAGTGTGTTGTGAGTGAAAAATTTTTAAGCTGTTGATTTGTATGGAGAAATTCTCGAAGGCATTGGATGGGTTTTGTTTGTAGATTTGAATTAACTAGAATGAAAGCTAGCTAAATAGACAAATAGAATGCGCAAACACAAGGTCGTGATCGGTTTCCTGGGCACCCAGCTCGACTCCGGCAGGGGCGCAGGGCGGTGGGAGAAATGGCGCCCCACGGTGTCGCTGGTGCAGCATGAGGACGTGGTGATCGAGCGGCTGGAGCTGCTGTACACCCCGCCGCACCGCGAGCTGGCCCAGCAGGTGCGCGCGGACATGGCCACCGCTTCGCCCGAGACCACGGTCAACCTGGTGCCCCTGCCCATTGCCGACCCGTGGGACTTTGGCGAGGTGTATGCCAAGCTGTTTGACTGGACCCAGACCTACCGCTTTGACACCGAGCGCGAGGAATACTGGACCCACATCACCACCGGCACCCACGTGGCGCAGATTTGCCTGTTTTTGCTGGTGGAGTCGCGCCGCATTCCGGGCGTGCTGGCGCAAACCTCGCCGCCCAAGCGCCAGCAGATGGGCGACCCCGGCAGCTATGCGCTGATCGACCTGGACCTGTCGCGCTACGACGTGATCGCCCAGCGCTTCGGCGCCGAGCAGCGCGATGCAGTGCAATTCCTCAAGAGCGGCATTGCCACGCGCAATGCGCGCTTCAACGCGCTGATCGACGAAGTGGAGCGCGTGGCGGTGCGCTCGCGTGCGCCCATTCTGTTCACCGGGCCCACGGGTGCGGGCAAGTCGCACCTGGCGCGGCGCATGTTCGAGCTGAAAAAGTCGCGCCACCAGGTGGAGGGCGAGTTCGTGGAAGTGAACTGCGCAACGCTGCATGGCGACGGCGCAGCGTCCACGCTGTTCGGCCACAAAAAGGGCGCCTTCACCGGCGCGGCGGCCGACCGTGCGGGCCTGCTGCGCACGGCACACAAGGGCGTGCTGTTCCTCGACGAGATTGGCGAACTGGGCCTGGACGAGCAGGCCATGCTGCTCAAGGCGGTGGAGGAAAAGCGCTTCTACCCCATGGGCAGCGACCGGGAAGTGGCCAGCGACTTCGAGCTGATCGCCGGCACCAACCGCGACCTGCGCACCGAGGTGGCGGCAGGGCGCTTTCGTGAAGACCTGTACGCGCGCATCAACCTCTGGAGCTATGTGCTGCCGGGCCTGGCGCAGCGGCCTGAAGACATCGAGCCCAATGTAGACCACCAGCTGGCCCGCGCAGGCGCCGAGCTGGGCCGCAGCGTGCGCTTTTCCAATGAGGCGCGCGCCGCCTACCTGCGCTATGCCCAGTCGCCCGAGGCCCTGTGGACCGGCAACTTCCGCGACCTCTCGGCCAGCGTGACACGCCTGGCCACACTGGCCGACAGCGGCCGCATTGGCCTGCCCCTGGTCGAGGCCGAAATGGCCCGACTGCGCTGGTTGTGGCAGCCCGCCAGCGACGCGCGCAACGGTTTGGCGCCCACGCACGGCGCATTGGGTCGCAACGATCTTGCGGTCCTGCTGGGCGAAGAAACGGTGGAAGCCATGGACCTGTTCGACCAGCTGCAACTGGCGGCCGTGCTGCAGGTGTGCCGCAAGGCCCGCACCCTGTCCGACGCGGGGCGCCAGCTGTTCCAGGCCTCGCGCGCGCAGCGCACGGTGGTCAACGATGCGGACCGGCTGCGCAAGTACCTGGCACGGTTTGGGCTGGACTGGGATCGTGTCGCTGCCGCTGCCGCTGCCGCTGCCGCTGCCGCTGGGCGATAATCCCGCCCGTGAAGCGCGCCAGACCGCCGCTGGTGCAATCTGGGAAACCAGGCACTGGAGGAACGTCCGGACTGCACAGGACAGCGTAGCAGCTAACGGCTGCCCACCGTGAGGTGAGGATCAGAGCAACAGAGACGAGTCGGAGCAGGCAGCAGCCACCGAAGGTGTTCTATCGGTCACCCGCGCAAGCGGGTACGGCTGGCGCAAGCCAGACGGTTTGTGGCGCAAGCCGCAAAGACCCTAGCCACCCGAAGCGGGCGGCGCCCGCTTCGGGTGAAACGGGCAATCTCTACGCGCAGCAATACCAAGTAGGCCAACGTTGATGTGGTTCCGCAGAGTTGGCGGGTAGGTAGCACCGAGCCGTGGTGGCGACACCCGGCCCAGATTAATGGCGGTCACACTGCGGGCAACCGTGGTGCACAGAATCCGGCTTATCGGCGCGCTTCACACTTTATTTTCTTCTCCCCGCCTGGAGCGGGCGCCGGCGGTGTTGGCCATGCCCAGCGCGGAGCACGCCACGGCTGTTCAGCTTTTCGCGCAGTGGGGCGCGTGTCCCTTTTCCAGCTCCGTGGCCCGCTCCACGGTGTCGGGGTGGCTGCTCAGCAGTGACCAGACAGGGTGCGAAGCCATGTCTTCCGCCATCTTGCGCTTGCGCGAGCGTTCGGGGCTGCTCGCGCCGGGCGCGGCCGCTGGTGCCGCCGCCTTGTCCTGGCTTTCTTTCTCTTCTTTCTTCTTTTTGTTGTCTTCTTCCTCTTCATCCTGCGCAATGGCCAGCAGCAGCTTGCCCATGGGCGCCGTGGGCAGGGCTGCCTGGCCCATCACGGCGATGGCGTAGCAGTCGGCTTCGCGTTCGTGGCTGCGGCTGTAGGCCAGGCCGGTGAGCACCGAGGCACCGGTGGACACAATCGCCGATACGTCTCCGAGCGCAAGGCCCAGCCCCATGTTGAGCACCCCTTGCTCCACCACCATGCGGGTAGTGTGGCGGTACACCACGTGGCCGATCTCGTGGGCCAGCACGCCCACCAGCGCGTCATCGGGCAGGCCCTTGTCGGTGGCTGCTTTAACGATGCCGTCGGTCATCACGATCTTGCCGCCGGGCAGGGCAAAGGCATTGGCACCCATGCCGGAGCGGAACTCCAGGCTCAAAGGGGGCTGGTAGCCGGGGTAGCGCTGCAGGGCGGGGGGCGTGTGCTGCACCAGGGCGTCAAAGCGCGCCTTGAGCTGATCCTGCCGCTCCTTGGGCAGCTTGCTGGGCTTGAGCGTGCCATCGTCCATCTGGCGCAGCACGTTCTCGGCCACGCTGGTTTCCCAGCCCAGGGGCACAAAGCGGGTGAGTTGGGTGGCTGCCCAGGGCGTGCCATAGCGGTAGAACAGCGTGAGGCCGATGACGGCTGCAGCCGTCACACCCAGCAGCACGGGCCAGCGGGTCTGCATGCGCTGGGCCAGGCCCGGGCGTTCACCAGCGGCGGCCAGGGCGGCGCGCCATTCGCTGACGGCATCGATCTCCAGGCTACCGTGGTCCCGCAGGTCCACGACCACCCGGGGTTGGGGCTTGTGTTCGTTCCAGGCCTCCGGCCAGCCCACGTCCTTCCAGGCGAACACAACCGGCTCGGTGCCGGGCTGGGATAGCGGGTGCAGCACCAGCGACGGGCCCTGCGGCGTGGGCCGCAGGCTCACCATCACGGGGCGGGCTCTGCTGCTCTGGCCGTCGAACCAGCGTCCTTGGATCAGGTCTGTGTTCACTGGGACGGGCATGCTCAACCGATGAGGTCCAGGCCCGCAGCGTCGGCCAGCGCATCGCCCAGGCCGTTTTGCTGCTGGCGCACCATCGCGCCCGCCACCTGTTCCACGCCGCCCTTGACATGCAGGGTGACGGATTCGAGTTTCATGCGGTATTCACTCACCCGCGCAAACGGGCGGTACAGCCCCAGCGTGAGCAGGGTGAACAGCATGTTCTTGATGCGCAGCCCCACGTAGCGGCCACTCTTCAGGTGGCACTTGAACCGCGCCACGTGGCTCACGCCGATGTTGTTCCACATCAGCTGGAACATGCGTGCCTCGCGGTACGCCCGGGCGGGGGCCGATGCCAGGATCAGCATGAAGATGCCCGCCACGATGGACACGATGATCACCACAAACATCCACAGGCCCAGGCGGTCGCTCTGGCTGGCCACCAGGGCGATGGAGCTGCCTGCCAGGATGCCGATCAGCGCCGCGAAGCCCACCACACACAGGATGAACACGGCCACCGTGGCCAGCCACACCTTGACGAAATCCATGTACACCGGCTTCCAGCGGCCTTTTTCGGCGCCCACCTGGGCCTTGAGCACCAGCAGGCTCTTGTAGTTGTATTCAAGGCGGATGAAACACAACACCGTCAGCACCAGGCCCAGCAGCAGCAGGCCGCCCATGGCAGGGGTGAACGATGGCATCTTGGGGTTGGCTGCTTCATCTTCGACCTCCTGCAAGACGTCGGCCAGTTCGGGCGACAGGATCTGCATGCCGAAGAACACCCCAAACCACACCAGCGCCAGCGCAAAAAGAGGCCAGCTGGCGAGGTAGACCTCTTTCCAGTGGGCAGTGAACTGCAGGCGCAGGCCGCGCCAGCGCGTGGCGCCCAGGCGAAAACGCATGGCACTGCCCCAGATCAGGGGCGAGAGCACGGCGCCGGTCAGCAGCAAGACACCCACGGCGGCATCCTGCCCCGTGTTGGCCGCGATGTTGTAGGCCAGGGTGATCAGCATCAGCAGCACAAAACCCATCACCATCTTGCGCTGCTGCGCCGTGAATTCGAGCGGGCTGCCCGCCACCAGCGTGTGGCTGTAGAAATACTGCGCGGTGCGGCGCCGGGCCCAGGGGGTGTAGATGCCCAGGGTGACGATGGACAGCAGCACGTTGACGATCCACACCCGGAAATATTCGCCCCCGCTGCCTGTGAATTCAAGCGGATGCGCGTCGATGTTCTGCGGCATGAACGTGGACATCGGCCCCGTTGTGCTGTCTGATGGTGGTTGGCTCATGAACTCCCTCCTGTTTGCCGCGCAGTGTAGCAGCGGTCTGTGGAAGAAAAGTTTAGGCTGAATTGGCCTCTGGCGCTTATCTGTTAAGCGCTGATAGCTATGTTTTTGGTAGCAATCGTTGTGGCAATGGTTCTGCACGCCCCGCCGTTAGCAGCTGGCGCGCCTCTGCCAGCGCACCCGTGGAACTGGCTTTGCCAGGCCACCGGGTGCGTCCCCCTCAGGGGGATGGCGCCGAAGGCGACTCAGGGGGAGTCAGAACCTCTCCCACGGCTGCAAATACCGCCACTGCCCCTCGGGCACCTTGGCCAGCGGCACGCGGCCGATGCGGATGCGCTTCAAGGCGACCACGGCCAGGCCCACGGCATCGCACATGGCCGGGATCTGGCCGGGGCGGATGCCCTTGAGTGCAAACCGCAGCTTGGTCTCGCTTTGCCAGCTCACCTTGATGGGCGGCAGCGGGCGGCCATTGAACGAGAGGCCGTGGCACAGGCGCTGCAGTCCGTTCGATGCGATGTCGCCCTTCACCTCCACGATGCATTCCTGCTCCAGCGACTCAATGTCTTCGGCCAGCTTGCGCGCGATGCGCTTGTCCTGGGTGTAAACCACCAGCCCGCTGGCCTCGGTGGGCAGCGGCGTGAAACATTCCAGCTGCTTGAAATGGCGCTGCAGCACGCGGATGCCCGAGGCGTCTTCGGCCAGGTGGGATGCAGGCCCCAGCAGCGTGGCGGCTGCAGCGGCACCCTGGCTGCGGCTGGCGTGGGCCGCTTGCCCGGCGGGCAGACCCAGGCCCGCTTCAAACCCCACTGGCTTGTGCAGCAGCAAGGTCACCGGGGTCAGCTCCAGCAGGCTGGCGTCTTTTGCCACCGTCACGGCCTGGTCGGGGCGTACGCGCGCGCCGGGGGCTTCCACCACTTGGCCGTCCACGCTCACGAAGCCGCCTTCGATGAACTGCTCGGCCGTGCTGCGCGAGCAGTTCAGTTGGTCGGCCACGCGTTTGGCCAGGCGGATGTGGGTGGGATCAGGGTTCTTGTCGGTCATGGGGTGAGGAGGGTCGGCATGCGCCTGTGGGAATCGAAGGGGCAAATGCGTGATTGTCGGCGGTGCCTTCAAAACGGGCGCTGCCGCATGCCAGTGCCACCGTGGAACCGGCTTTGCCGGGCCACCGGTGGCGTCCCCTGAGGGGGAAGGCGCTTAGCGCCTCAGGGGGCATCAATCATTCCCGGGCTGCTGCGAACGGATGCGTTCTACATGGGCCAGCAGCGAGCGTTGGGCCACGGGCCACATGCGCGGGGGCACGTCGTCATACGCGTGCCGTACCCAGTCGTCCATGCTGCCCTGGGGCAGCGCCTGCATGGCGGCCAGCACCTTGGCCTCGCGGGCCAGTCGGTGGGCCTTCAGCTTGGCAATCGCGCCGCGTGCATCACCCAGAACATAGCCGTGCGCGGGCAGGATGAATTCCACGCCGTGTTCGGCGCACACCGCGTCGAGCCGGTCCAGCGAATCGAGGTAGTCGGCCATGTTGCCGTCGGGCGGGTCCACCACCGTGGTGCTGCCGTTCAGGATGTGGTCGCCGCTGAAGAGCAGGGCATCTTCCACCAGCAGCAGGCACAGGTGGTTGGCCGCGTGGCCGGGGGTGTGAATCACCCGCAGGGTATGGGTTGTTTTGCCCTCTGGCGCTTTTCCATCAAGCGTGAGCAGCTCATTATTTTGTAGCGATCTGTCGGGTGTGAACGCGCTGGCCGCGCGGGCAGTGGGCGCTGAGGGCAGGCCCAGGATGGGGGGGCGGGCTTTGCCCGCCTGCACACACAGTGCCTGCAGCGGCGCGGCGCCGGGCGAGTGGTCGGGGTGCGAATGGGTGCACAAGATCATGCGGATGTTGCCCCCGGCGGCGCGCCAGAGCTTGTCCAGGTGTTCGGTATCTGCCGGGCCCGGGTCGATGGCGATGAAGCCCGTGGCCGGGTCGCCCACCAGGTAGCTGTTGGTGCCGGGGCCGGTCATCACGCCGGGGTTCGGCGCGGTCAACCGCTGCACGTTGCGCAGCAGCGGCACGGGGCGCTCGGTTTGCCAGTCCAGCAGGTGCACGATCTGCCCGTCGGGGCACACCAGCGCCAGCTCGCCGTAGGGCATGTCGCTTTCCATGTAGCGCGCCTCCTTGCCGGCCAAGGTGCCCGCGCGCGGGCAGCTGGTCCACAGGGGCAACTCGTCGGCCAGAGCGTCGAACACGGCCTGCGTGGTGGCAAAAGATGCCAGCCGCTGCAACGTGCGGATGGTCGGGAAGATCATGAAGAATTGCCCCGCCTCATGCCGCGCCAGCGCATCTGCCGGGCGCACCCACACGGGCTCGAATTGCTCGGCTTCGTCGGCCACGGGCTCCTGGCCCTCGGGCATGCGCGCCACGAGAAAAGGCACCTCGAAGCGGCGTGGCAGGTCGCGGTCGGTGGTCCAGTGGGCCAGCAGGAAAACGCTGTCGGCCGCCAGGCGCAGGCCTCGGGCCTGGCACTGCGCGGCAAAAGGCTGGTGGCGGTCGATGCCGGCGATGTCCTGCGCATCGGCCATCCAACCCTTGCGGGGGCCATCGGCATGGCGGGCCAGCAGCACGCCCAGCTCTTCAAAACTCTCGCGGATGGCGGCGATGGCCTGGGTGAGGTGCTGGTCGCTTTGTGTGGGGCGGCGGTCGGCGCAGGCGTGCGATTGCGCATCCAGCGCATCGATGCCACCGCCCGGGAACACATAGGCGCCCGGTGCAAAGCTGGCCTTGTCGGAGCGCCGGGTCATGAGGACTTCGAACCCTCCTTCATGCGGGGTATCGCGCAGCAACAGCACGGTGGCTGCCGGGCGCGTGGCCACAGGTTCGCGGTGGGGGTGCAGTTGTTGGGAGATGCGGGGCATCGGGCCATTATCGAGGTGGCGCGCCGTTGGTGCTCGCCCGCCGCCTTGGAGAACGGCCCTGGTCCCGCCTCTGCGGCGTGGGGCGGTGCTTCAGTGCCCCACAGGCACCGGCCCGCTGCTGCGCACGGGGATGCCGCTGCGCCGGTCGAGCACGCCGCTCCATTGCGTGAGGGCGAGCGACACCAGCACCACCAGCGCACCAATCCACGGCGTGTGGTGCAGGCCCAGGTGCGTCACGATCAGGCCCCCGGCCCAGGCGGCGCCGGCGATGCCCAGGTTGAACGCTGCGATGTTCAGGCCCGAGGCCACGTCCACCGCCTGCGGCGTGAAGCGCTCGGCCTGCTTGACCACATACACCTGCAGCCCCGGCACATTGCCAAACGCCACGGCGCCCCACAACAGCACGGTGCCCAGCGCCAGCCAGGGGTAGGGTGCGGTGAACTGCAGCAACAACAACACGGCCGCCAGCAGCGCAAAGATGATGCGCAGCGCCGGGATGGGCCCCAGCCGGTCGGCCAGGCGGCCGCCCCACAGGTTGCCCACGGCCACCGAAACACCGTACACCAGCATCACCCAGCCCACGGCGCCCGCGCTGAAGCCCGAGATATCCGTGAGGATGGGCGCAAGAAAGGTGAAGGGAATGAAGGTCCCGCCATAGCCGACGGCTGTCTTGGCGTACACCAGCAGCAGGCGGGGCTCGGCCAGCACGCGGGCCTGTTCCAGCAGCGACGCGGGCGGCGTGTGCGCAATGCCGCGCGGCACGAACCACGCGCTGCCGATGAAGGCGACCACGCCCAGGGCCGAGACGGCCAGGAAGGTCTCGCGCCAGCCGAAGTGCTGGCCGATGAAGGTGCCCAGTGGCACGCCGGTGACCAGCGCTACCGTGAGGCCGGTGAACATGATGGCAATCGCACTGGCCGCCTTTTCGCGCGGCACGAGGCCGGTGGCGATGGTCGAGCCGATGGAAAAGAACACGCCGTGCGCGAGGCCGGTGAGTATGCGCGCAGCCACCAGCGTCTCGTAGCTGGGCGCCTGCCAGGCCAGCAGGTTGCCAGCGGTGAACAACGCCATCAGCGACAGCAGCAGCGCCTTGCGCGGGAGCTTGCCGGTGAGTGCGGTGAGCACCGGGGCGCCCACGGCGACCCCCAGGGCATACAGGCTCACCAGCAGACCCGCCGAGGGGATGCTGATGGCCAGATCGGCCGCCACGGTGGGCAGCAAGCCAACGATCACGAACTCGGTCGTGCCGATGGCGAAAGCGCTGAGCGTCAGCGCGAGCAAGGCAATGGGCATGGGAACACTCCTGTGGAATGGGACGGAGTGTGGGGTTTTCAGTCTTGCAGAAAAAGACGGTTACGCTCGATAGATAGTTGACTGTGAATCAACAATCAAGGATGGAAAAATCCATGAAAACCACGCTGGAAGAACTGCAGGCCTTTGTCGCCGTGGTGGATGGCGGGTCGATCACTGCCGCCGCCGACCAGCTGGGTCAGACGGTCTCGGGCATCAGCCGGGCGCTGGCGCGGCTGGAGAAAAAGCTCGACACCACGCTGCTGCGCCGCACCACCCGCCGCACCGAGCTGACCGAGGAGGGGCAGGCCTTCCTGCTGCGCACGCGCGCCATCCTGGCCTCCATTGAGGATGCCGAAGAAAGCATGGCTGCGCGCCGCCAGCAGCCCGCAGGCCGCCTGCGCGTGAACGCGGCCACACCCTTCATGCTGCACGCCGTGGTGCCGCTGGTGCCAGCGTTTCGCAAGGCCTACCCGCAGATCACGCTGCAACTGGACACAGACGAGGCGTACATCGACCTGCTGGAGCGGCGCACGGACGTGGCGATCCGCATCGGCCCGCTGCAGGACTCGACCCTGCACGCCCGCCCCCTGTGCACCAGCCGCCTGCGCGTGCTGGCCAGCCCGGATTACCTGGCGCGTGCGGGCAAGCCCAAAAGCGTGGTCGACCTGGCCAGCCACACGCTGCTGGGGTTTAACCAGCCAGAGTCGCTTAACCACTGGCCGCTGCGGGGCGTGCATGGGGACGCGTGGCCTATCGTGCCCAGCCTCACGGCGTCGAGCGGTGAAACGTTGCGGCAGCTGGCGCTCGCGCATGTGGGGCTGGTATGCCTGTCGGACTTCATGACCGCAGGCGACCGCGAGGCTGGCCGCCTGGTGCAGGTGCTGGCGCGCGACACGGTGGACGTGCGCCAGCCCATCAACGCGGTGTACTACCGCAACACGCAGTTGGCCGCGCGCATTGCGTGTTTTCTGGATTTTTTGCAGGAGCGCATGGGCTAGCCGCGTGCCGGGATGTTCAGACCCTTGATCACTGCCGGGCGGGCCACAAAGACGTCCAGCACGCGCTGCACTTCGGTGAATTGACTGAATTCCACCAGGTCACCCGCGCCGTAGAAACCGATCAGGTTGCGCACCCAGGGCAGGATGGTGATGTCGGCAATGGTGTATGCATCCCCCATCACCCACTGGCGGCCCGCCAGGCGCTGGTTCAGCACGCCCAGCAGGCGTTTCGATTCGGCCACATAGCGGTCACGCGGGCGCTTGTCTTCATAGTCCTTGCCCGCAAACTTGTGGAAGAACCCGAGCTGGCCAAACATGGGGCCGACGCCGCCCATCTGCCACATCACCCACTGGATGGTTTCGTAGCGCGCGGCGGCGTCCTGCGGGATCAGCTGGCCGGTCTTGTCGGCAAGGTACAGCAGGATGGCGCCCGACTCGAACAACGCCAGCGGCTGGCCGCCGGGCCCGTGAGGGTCGAGGATGGCCGGAATCTTGTTGTTGGGGTTGAGCGACAGGAACTCGGGCGAGGTCTGGTCGTTGGTTTCAAAGCTCACCAGGTGCGGCTCGTAGGGCAGGCCCAACTCTTCGAGTGCAATCGATACCTTCACGCCGTTGGGCGTGGGCAACGAATACAGCTGGAGGCGATCCGGGTGCTGTGCGGGCCATTTGTGGGTGATGGCGAAGGTGGAAAGTTCGGGCATGGAGGGGTCCTTGGCTGGTGGCGGCCACAGCGGCGCCAAAAGAGCGCAAGCCTAATGGGGTGGTGAAACCGGCGCAGTCCGAGGTTATTCAGGCACCAACGACGATAATCCGGCGGATGCAGATTCGTTTCACCAAAATGCAGGGCGCGGGCAACGATTTCGTGGTGCTCGACGAAACCCAGGGCCGTCTGGGGCTCAGCACCGCCCAATACCGTTTTCTGGCCGACCGCCACTTCGGCGTGGGGGCCGACCAGATCCTCACCGTGCGGCCGTCGCCAGCGGACGGCATCGACTTTGAATACGTGATCCACAACGCCGACGGCGGCGAGGTGGAGCAGTGCGGCAACGGCGCCCGCTGCTTTGCGCGCTTTGTGCACGACAAGGGCCTGTCGGGTAAAGACACCTTGCGGGTGCAGACCAAAAGTGGCGTGATCGCCCCCCGCCTCACGCCCGATGGCCGTGTCACTGTGGACATGGGTCGCCCGTTGTTCGAGCCTGCCCAGGTGCCGTTTGATGCCAGCGGTTTGACCGCCGTGGCACAAGGTTCAGGACAAAAATGGCCTCTGGCGCTGGATGGTAAATCGCTGACAGCTACTGTTTTAGTAGCGGTGGTCTCCATGGGCAACCCGCACGCCGTGCAACTGGTGGACAACGTGGACACCGCCCCTGTGCTGGAAGCCGGCCCGTTGGTCGAGCGCCATGCGCGTTTTCCGCAGCGCGTGAATGCGGGTTTTTTACAGATCGTGGACCGCACCCATGTGCGGCTGCGTGTGTTCGAGCGCGGCGTGGGCGAAACCCTGGCCTGCGGCTCAGGCGCCTGCGCGGCCGTGGCGGCTGGCATCCGCCTGGGCCTGCTTGATAAAGAGGTGCATGTGGACACGCGCGGCGGCCGCCTCACCATTGCGTGGAGCGGTGCCGGCACCGATTCCGTTTTCATGACCGGCCCCGCCACCACGGTGTTCGAAGGCCAGATCGACATTCCTGACACCCCCCTATGACGTCCCACATCCCACCGATCACCGAAGACGACATCGCCCAGTTCCTCACCAACACGCCGGGCTTTTTCGAGCGCCATGCCGAGGTGCTGGCCAGTGTGCAGATCACCAGCCCCCACGGCGCGCGCGCCGTGAGCTTGCAGGAGCGCCAGGCCGAAATGCTGCGCGAAAAGATCAAGGGCCTGGAGCAGCGCATCATGGAAATGGTGCGCAACAGCACCGAAAACGCGGCGATCGCCAACAAGGTGCACCAGTGGACGAGCGCGCTGCTGCAAGTGCGCGACCCGTTCGACCTGCCCCAGGCCGTGGTCGATGGCGTGCGCACCCTGTTCGACGTGCCCCAGGCTGCGGTGCGTGTGTGGGAGGTGGCCGCGCCGTACATCGACGCCGACTTCACCCAGGGCGCCAGTGATGACGCCCGCGCGTTTGCCTCATCGCTGACCATGCCGTTCTGCGGCCCCAACCTGGGTTTTGAGCCCGCAGCCTGGCTGGCCAACGAGGCGGGCGAGCCGGCCCAGTCGCTGGCCCTGCTGCCGCTGCGCGAAGGCGCCATCGACAGCGCCACGCCCGCCTTTGGCCTGCTGGTGCTGGGCTCGCAAGATCCGCAGCGTTTTGATGCCACCATGGGCACGGAATTTCTGTCGCGCATGGCAGAACTCGCCAGTGCTGCGCTGCTGCGGCTGAAGTAACCCGCGAGCCCGGCACAAACACGGCGGCGGCTCGGCCACGGCAAATGTCTGACATGCCCACCGCGCTCGACCCGCACGTCCTGCGCTACCTGGAGCATGTGCGCGTCGAAAAGCGGCTGGCCGCGCGCACGCTCACGCTCTACACCCTGGACCTTGAAAAGCTCGCGCAGTTTGCGGCGGGGGTCAGCGTGCCGCTGCTGCAGCTGCAGACCGCGCACATCCGCCGTTTTGTGGCGCAGATGCACAGCGGCGGGCGCAGCGGGCGGGGCATTGCGCTCATCCTCTCGGGCTGGCGCGGGTTCTTCATCTGGGCGGGGCGGCAGGGGCTGATTCCGCACAACCCGGTGCAGGACGTGCGTGCCCCCAAGGCGCCCAAGCCTCTGCCCAAGGCGCTGGGTGTGGACGACGCCGTGCGGCTGGCCGAATTCGACAACACCGGCGCCGACCCCTGGCTGGAGGCGCGCGACGCGGCCATGGTCGAGCTGCTGTACGGCTGCGGCCTGCGCGTGGGCGAGTTGGCTGGGCTCGACGCCATCCCCAATGCCGACACCCAGCGCCAGGGCCGTGGCTGGGTCGATCTGCAGGCGGGGGAGGCCCATGTGTTCGGCAAGGGCAGCAAGCGCCGCAGCGTGCCCGTGGGGCGCGCGGCCGCCGAGGCGCTGCAGACCTGGCTGCAGCTCCGGGCCACACCGTTCGGCGGCGAGGGGTCTGCGCGGCTCGACACGGCATTGTTTGTGGGCCAGCGTGGCAAGCGGCTCGCTGCGCAGTCGATCTGGCTGCGCCTGCGCCAGCGCAGCCAGCAGGCGGGGCTGACCACGCCGGTGCATCCGCACATGCTGCGCCACTCGTTCGCCAGCCACCTGCTGCAAAGCAGCGGCGACCTGCGCGCGGTGCAGGAGCTGCTGGGCCACGCCAACATCACCACCACGCAGGTCTACACGCGGCTCGATTTTCAGCACCTGGCCAAGGTGTATGACGCGGCGCATCCTCGCGCTAGAAAGAAGCCCCCCTGAGGCGCTTCACGCCTTCCCCCGGAGGGGGCCGCACCCGGTGGCCTGGCAGAGCCAGTTCCACGGGAAGGATTGGCACTCCCCCTGAGCGGCTGCGCCGCTTCCCCCAAGGGGGACGCACCCGGTGGCCTGGCAAAGCCAGTTCCACGGGTGCACTGGTGGGGCTGCGGGCACTGTCACGGAACCAAGACGCAAGTTGAGGCCTCCGAGCAGGGGGCGCTTGCTGTAGGGCGCTTTGGAGTGTGTTGCCATGCTGCTGAACTGGATCAAATCAAACCGTGGGTTCATCGTGCTGCTGTTGTGCTTCGGCATCTTTCGCACGGCGGTGGCCGACTGGAATCCCATCCCTTCGGGCTCCATGCGGCCCACGCTGCTCGAAGGCGATGTGGTGTTCGTCAACCGCCTGGCCTACGACCTGAAACTGCCGCTGACCGATGTGGTGCTCGCCCGCCTGGGCGAGCCCGAGCGGGGCGATGTGGTCACCTTCTCGTCACCGCGCGATGGCACGCGGCTGATCAAGCGCATTGCGGCGCTGCCCGGCGACACCGTGGAGATGCGCGACGAGGTGCTGTACCTCAACGGCGAGGCCGCACGCTATGACGCACCCGAGGCCGTGACCGAACACCTGGCCGAGTTGGGCGCGCAGGTGCCTGCCACCCGCTGGACGGAGCATGTGCAGGGCCACGAGCGGCGCGTGCAGTGGCTGCAGGGCGTGACGGCGCACCGCAGCTTCGGCCCGGTGACGGTGCCCGAGGGCGAGTACCTGGTGCTGGGCGACAACCGCGACAACAGCGCTGACTCGCGCTACATCGGTTTTGTGCCGCGCCACCTGCTCATCGGGCAGGCGCGCCGGGTGCTGGTGTCGGCCGACATCCTTGCGAACTGGGCGCCGCGCCTGGGCCGCATCGGGCATTCCCTCTGACGGCGGCATTCAGTGCGCGCGGCGTAGGGCAGGGTCGCACTTGCAGGGTCAGCGTGGGGCGCATTCACGCGACAATCGCTCCATCATGAAAACCCTTCGCCTTCGCCCTGGCAAAGAGCGCTCGCTCTTGCGCCGCCACCCCTGGATCTTTGAATCGGCCATCGCCAAGGGCGGTGGCGACAGCGGCGAGACCGTGCGTGTGGAGTCGCACGAAGGCCAGTTCCTGGCCTGGGCCGCTTACAGCCCTAGCTCGCGCATCCGCGCGCGGGTGTGGAGCTTTGACGAGGCGCAGCGCATTGATGCTCCGTTTTTCATAGCTGCTTGCGCACGTTCCATCATCGCCAGAGCCCGTTTTGATGTGCAAAGTGATGGCGTGCGCCTGGTGCACGGCGAATCCGACGGCCTGCCCGGGCTTATCGTGGACCGTTATGGCGATACCTTGGTGGCTCAGTTCACCAGCGCGGGCACCGAGCGCTGGAAGGATGTGATCGCCGACGCCCTGTTGCGCGAAACGGGTCTGACCAAGCTGTATGAACGCTCGGACGCCAGCGTGCGCACCCTCGAAGGCCTGGAGCCCGCCACCGGCTGGCTGCGCGGCGGGCCCATGGGCGCGGGCGGCGACAGCGAGGGGCCACCGCTCGAACTCGCCATCCACGAACACCAGTGGCGCCTGACGCTGAACATCGCCGAGGGCCACAAGACCGGCTTCTATTTAGACCAGCGCGACAGCCGCAAGCGTTTTGCCGACTACGCGCAGCGACTGGGCTTCAAGCATGTGCTCAACTGCTTTTGCTACACCGGCGGCTTCAGCGTGGCCGCACTGGCGGGCATGCGGGCGGCGGGCGCATCTGCGGAAGGGCATGTGACCTCTATCGACTCGTCCGGCCCTGCGCTGGAGCGCGCCCGTGCCCACGTGGCGCTCAACGGCTTCGACCCGCATCGCGCGAGCTTCATAGACGCGGACGTGAACGCCTCGCTGCGTCAGTTCCTCAAGGAAGGCCAGCGGTTTGATGCCATCGTGCTCGACCCGCCCAAGTTTGCGCCGACCGCAGCGCACGCCGAACGCGCGGCCCGCGCCTACAAGGACATCAACCGGCTGGCGCTGCAACTGCTGACCCCGGGCGGGGTGCTGTTTACCTTCTCGTGTTCGGGCGGCATCAGCGCCGACCTGTTCCACAAGATCGTGGCGTCGGCGGGCGCGGATGCGGGCGTGGACGGTTTCATCCTGGAGCGCCTGGGCGGCGCGCCCGACCACCCCATGACGCTGGAGTTCCCGGAGGGCGAGTACCTCAAGGGACTGGTGGTGATGCGAAAATCCTGATGATTTTGGCCATCAGCGCTTATCCATCATGCGCTGATAGCTATCAAATTGGTAGTTTTTGCGGTGCATCGCGTGCCAGGTAATCTGCGGCGAACTGCACAAACCAGTCGATGCTCTCGGGCTGCGCCAGCGCGTCGCGGTGGAGCACCCGCCCGGCCGGGTGGCCCAGCAGCAGCTTCTTGATCGGTAGCTCGAGCTTCTTGCCCGTCACGGTCTTGGGGATCACAGGCACCTGCAGGATCTCGTCGGGCACGTGGCGCACCGACAGCGCGCTGCGCAGCGCCTGGCGAACGCGCTGGCGCAGCGGCTCGTCGAGCATGGCGCCTGCGCGCAGCTGCACGAACAGCGCCAGGTACGACGGCCGGCCCAGGTATTCCAGATCCACCACCAGGCTGTCGAGCACGTCATCCAGCCCCTCGACCACGCGGTACAGCTCGGCCGTGCCCATGCGCACGCCCTGGCGGTTGATGGTGGCGTCCGAGCGGCCGTAGATGATGCCGCCCACGGCCTCGGGCCGGGCCACCAGCCGCAGCCAGTCGCCCTGGCGCCACACGGGGCGCTGTTCGGCGTCGTGAAAGGTGTCGAAGTAGCTCTCCTTGTAGCGCGTGCCGCCGGTGTCGCCCCAGAAGTACAGCGGCATCGATGGGATGGGCCGGGTGCAGACCAGCTCGCCCACTGCGTCCAAGACCGGCTGGCCCGCGTCGTTCCAGGCCTGCACGCTGGCGCCCAGCGCGCGGCACTGCATCTCGCCCAGGCGCACGGGCAGTGTGGGCAGGCCCACGATGAAACCGCCTGCGATGTCGGTGCCGCCGGAAACCACGTTGAGCCAGAAGTCGTTCTTGACCTCGCGGTAGAGCCAGCGGTAGGCCTCGGGCGACAGCGGTGATCCGGTGGAGCACACGGTGTGCAGTGCCGACAGGTCGGCCACCTGCCGGGGCACCACGCCCGCCTTGAGGCAGGCGTGGTGGATGGCGGCCCCTACGCCGAAGGTGGTGACGCGCAGGCGGCCTACCAGGCGCCACAGGAAAGCCCAGTCGGGTTCGGCGCCGGCGCTGCCCGCGCCGGTCACGCAGCCGTCGTAGAGCACGATGGTGGCGCCGCCCAGCAGTCCCATCACATGCGCGTTCCACACCATCCACGAGGTGTTGACCGCCCACAGCACCCGGTCTTCGGGATGCAGGTCGTTGTGCAGCACCATCGCCACCAGGCTGTTGGCCAGCACGCCGCCATGGCCGTGCACGATGGCCTTAGGCAGGCCCGTGGTGCCGGACGAGTACAGCGTCCACAGCGGGTGGTCGGGCGCAAGCGCGACCGGCTCAAGCGGGGCATTGCCCGCCACGGCCGCGGCCCAGGGCACCACGGTGCGGGCCTGTGCCTGCGCGGGGGGGGCCGCCGCCGGGTCGAGGCAGGGCACCCAGACCACATGGCTCACGGTGGGCAGCTGGTCCAGGATGTCGCCCAGCGCGGCGCGGCGGTCAAACGGCTTGCCCGCGTAACGGTAGCCATCCACCGCGACCAGCACCTTGGGCTCGATCTGGCGGTAGCGGTCGCCCACGCTCACGGGGCCCATGTCGGGCGCGCACAGCGCCCACACCGCACCGATGCTGGCGGCCGCAAGGAAGGTCACCACCGCTTGCGGGATGTTGGGCAGGTAGCCCACCACACGGTCGCCCGGCTGCACGCCCAGCGTGCGCAGCGTGTGCGCCAGCGCGCCCACCTGGCGGCGCAGTTCGGGCCACGATATTTCTCCTGCACCGCCGGACTCGTCCTCGAGCACGATGGCCGGTGTCTGTGGCTGCGTGCCTCCGGGCGTGTGGCGCAAAAGGGTGTCCACCAGGTTCAGGCGCGCGCCTTCGAACCATTGGGTGGCGGGCATGGGGTCGTCCGAGCGCATGCGGCGCGGGGCTTGCGCCATGGGCACGTCGAAGAAGGCCAGCAGGGCGCTCCAGAACGCTTCGGGTTCGTCCACCGACCACTGCCACAGGGCTTCATAGCCGTCAAAGCGCAGGCCACGCTTGTGCACGAGCCAGGCCTCAAAGGCGGTGATGAGGGCGCGCTCGCGGCGTGCGGTATTGGGTTGCCAGAGCGGGGTGTCCGGGGTTTCGTTGGGGGCCGAGGCTGTTGGGGGCAGGGCTGTCAGGGTGGTCATGGGACGGTTCTTTCGCCTTCTCAGGTGTCCGCAGTGAAACCGATGTTTTTCACGTGCACCCGCCATTGCTCGGCCTCGGCGCGCAGCCGCGTGACCAGCTCTTGCGGCGTGGACGAGCGTGCCGTCATGCCGAATTCCGCCAGGCCGCGCACGAAGTCCGGCTGGGCCACGGCAGCGCGCATGGCGTCGGCAACGCGCTGCACCGTGGCGGCGGGCGTGCGCGCGGGCACAAACACGCCAAACCACTCGGTCATGTCCAGTGCAAAGCCCTGTTCGCGGTAAGTGGGCAGGTCGGGGGCGAAGCTGCTGCGCTCGGTGCCCGAGACGGCCAGCAAGCGCAGCCGGCCGGATTTGAGGTGCGGCAGGTAGCTGCCCAGCACCGTCGAATAGGCCGGCACCTGGCCCCCCATCAGGTCCTGCAGCCCGGGCGCATCGCCGCGGTAGGCAATGTGGGTGAAGTCGATGCCCGCCATCTTGCCCAGCACGCTGCCCACCAGATGCGGCGTGGAGCCCGACGCGGGCGAGCCGAAGCTGGCCTTGCCGGGGTTGGCCTTGGCCCAGGCGACAAAGTCCTGCAGCGTGCGCACGCTGTCGGGCACGGCCGGCCCCACCGCCAGCGCAAACGGGAAGGTGCAGGCCATCGACACGGGCGCCACATCTTCCAGCGCATAGGGCAGCTTGCGGTAGGTGTAGGGGTAGACGGTGAACGGGGAGGGCGGCGACAGCAGCAGCGTGGTGCCGTCAGGCACGGCGTCCTTGAGCGCGCTCACGGCGATCTGGGTGCCCGCGCCGGGCTTGTTGTCCACAAGCACGTTGGCGGCATAGGTGCCGCGCAGCTTCTCGGCCAGGCGCCGGGCCACGTTGTCGGTGCTGCCCCCAGGCGGAAAGCCCACCAGCAGGCGGGCCAGGTCGGAATGTTGCTGTGCCTGTGCGGCCGGGACGATGCCCGTGCCCAGCGCGGCCAGGCTGGCGAGTTGGACAGCGAACTGTCGGCGGGTAGTCATGGTTTGTCTCCTGGTTTTTGGTGTGCCACTGCGGTGGCGCGGTGCGACTGTGCCGCAAGGGCGCAGGGGCTGCTTTCCAATTACTGCGGTGGGTATCGCAAAGCTGCGGACCTAGGGGAAAACCTGGGCGTCGCGCGCGGTGGGGTGAGACCCCCGGGGCGACTGGGCACGCTACGAGCGGCGGTAGTCCGAAGGCGTCACGCCCCAGTGGCGGCGAAACGCATGGCTGAAGTGGGCCGCCGAGGGGTGGCCGGTGAGCAAGGCGATCTCCAGCAGGGGCTTGCGCGAATCGCGCACCAGCCGTGCGGCCAGCTCCATGCGCTGAAAGTGCACCCAGGCGTGGGGTGTGGCGCCAAACGACACCTTGAAGGCGCGCGCAAAGTGAAACGGGCTGAGCCCCGCGATGTCCGCCAGGCGGGCCACCGGCCAGGGTTCGTGCAGGCCGGCCATCACGGCCTCGGTCAGCTGGCGCATCTGCCGCGAGGTGAGTGTGGCGCCGGTGCGCGGGCGCTCGCCGGGCAGTGCGTAGTTTTCGACGAGGTGGATGGCAATGCCCATCGCGATGTGTTCGCCAAACGTGGGTTGCAGTGAGGCGTTGTTGTCCAGCGATGCCAGCAGCAGGTCGGCAAAGGCTGCGAGCACCGGGTCCTTGCGGCCAAAACACTGGCCCAGCGCCACATCGCCGCCTGCGGCACGCTGCAGCCAGGCGGGGGCCAGGTCGATGTGGATGTTGTCGCGCACGGCCGAGCTGCGCCAGAAGCTCGGGGTGTCGCCGGGCAGGATCACGGCCTCGCCACGCTGCCAGAGCCTCTCTCCCACCAGCTCTCCATGGCGTTGCAACAGCTGCGTGGGGTTGCCCCGGCGCACCAGGATGACGCAGTTGCTGTGGGCGGGCACGTACAGGTCGCCCACGGGGCCCACCTGGTGCCACACCGCGAGGCCCTGCCAGGGGCGCCCGGCGCTGGAGCGGTGGACGTGGTCCGGCAGCGCCTGCCAGGGGTGGTCCAAGCGCTTGTCGGCCAGCGCCCGCCAGTGCGCCGTGTCGAAACCTTCGATGGAGGGTGGCGTGTGGCGGGTAGGGGTGGGCGGTGTCATGGTGGAAGAGGCCCAAAAAGCGCCTCCAGGGGCCTATCGTAGAACGTTCCGGCCCACTGCTGCCCCGCGTTTCCCGGGGTGGAGCGGGGGGGCAGGGGGCGTGACCGGGCGCGAACAGGGGCTTGATTCCGCCGCTAAACTCCCCACCTTTGCGGCTCCGGCCCGGGCTGTCTTGCCTGCGGTGCCCTTTGCAATCCACAAGGCCTTCTTCCATGTCCCTCATCCCCGTCACCATCCTCACCGGCTTTCTGGGCGCTGGCAAAACGACCTTGCTCAAACGCCTGCTGAGCGAAGCCCATGGCCAGAAGATCGCCGTGATCGAGAACGAATTCGGCGAAGAGAACATCGACAACGACATCCTCGTGACCGAGTCCAAGGAGCAGATCGTGCAGATGAGCAATGGCTGCATCTGCTGCACCATCCGCGAAGACCTGCGCGAGACGCTGCAATTGCTGGGCGCCAAGCGGCGCAAGGGGCTGCTGGACTTCGAGCGCATCGTGATCGAAACCACCGGCGTGGCCGACCCTGGCCCCGTCGCGCAAACCTTCTTCATGGACGAAGAGATCGCCGAGACCTACCTGATCGACTCCATCATCACGCTGGTCGACGCCAAGCATGCGCCGCAGCAGCTCAACGACCGCCAGGAGGCGCGCCGCCAGGTGGGTTTTGCCGACCAGATCTTCCTGTCCAAGACCGACCTCGTCAGCGCCGAGGAAACCGATGCGCTGATCCACCGCCTCAAGCACATGAACCCGCGCGCACCCATCAAGGCCGTGCACTTTGGCGAGGTGCCGCTCCAGGAAGTGCTGGACCTGCGGGGCTTCAACCTCAATGCCAAGCTCGACATCGACCCGGACTTCCTCAAGGAGGAAGAGGCGCACGGCCATGAGCACCACGACCACGATCACGCGCATGGCGAGCATTGCGACCACCCCTCGCACCAGCATGACCATGGGCATGGCCACCACCATCACCATGACGACGATGTGAAGAGTTTTGTCTACCGCTCCGACCGGCCGTTCGACCCGGCCAAGCTGGAGGACTTCCTGGGGGCCATCGTGAATATTTACGGCCCGCGCATGCTGCGCTACAAAGGGGTGCTTAATATGAAGGGCACCGAACGCAAGGTGATTTTCCAGGGGGTGCACCAGCTCATGGGCAGCGATCTGGGGCCACAGTGGGCGGAAGGCGAGCCGCGCACCAGCAAGATGGTCTTTATTGGCATTGACCTGCCCAAGGACATCTTTCTGCAGGGACTGGAACAAAGCCTGGTGTGATGCGGGAAGGTGCTGGAGAGGCCGGAAGGCTGCCGGTTTGTGTTGTATCTGCAACGTTTCCGTTTGCGTCAGCCCAGGTCGATACAATCGCGCCCCGGTAAAACCCCGGAAGGCTTGCCACCCGCCCTTGGCTGTGAATGCAGCTAGGGCCCGCCCGTATTGCGAGGAGACCAGGAAGTGAAAGCCGACACCAGCAAATCCAAGGGGGCCACCAAGGCAACCCCTGCCGCGGCGAAAAGCGCCGCCGCCCCAGCGGCACCTAAAGTTGCTGCGAAGGCCCCTGCCAAGGCTGCTGCGGCGCCCAAAATGGCCGCGCCTCCCGCAGTGGCAGCACCTGCTCCAGCCCCCGTGCTGCAAGCCGGTTCGCAGGTACCCGTGCGCACGACCCGGCCTTCTTCCCGATTGGCCCAATTGACCGTACCATCCATGGCACAGACAGTGGCGTCGACCGCTGCCAAAGCCAGTTATTTACACACCATGCCCACGACCGCGCAAGCGCAGCCCACCTACACGGCTGCCAAAAAAGACCCCAAGCTGGCGAACAACTGGAAAACCAAGTCCGCCGCTGAGTTGACCGACGCAGAAGTCATGGCCATGCCTGACAGCGAGTACATGAACGACAAGCAGATGGCGTTCTTCCGCCTCAAGCTGGTGCAACTCAAGCAGGACATCCACAACAGCGCCGGTGAAACCACCGAACACCTGCGGGAAGACACCGTGGTGGTGCCCGATCCCGCCGACCGCGCGACGATCGAAGAAGAACACGCCCTGGAACTGCGCACCCGTGACCGCGAGCGCAAGCTGCTCAAGAAGATCGAGCAGTCCATCGCCCGCATCGACGCGGGTGACTATGGCTACTGCGACGAAACCGGCGAACCCATCGGTGTGGGCCGCCTGATCGCTCGCCCCACTGCCACGTTGTCCCTGGAAGCCCAACAACGCCGCGAACTCAAGCAGAAGATGTTTGGTGATTGACCGGGCCACCGGGCCTGATCCATCCCCAAGCGCACCCTGAGCCATGAGCAAGGAAGAAACCACCCCCGGCGGCCTGCTATCGAAGGTGGTTCGGTTTGTGAAGAACCCGACGGTGAACTGGACCGAGCTCGACTCCATCCAGGACGACCGGGAGAGCCAGTACAGCAAGCAGATGCTCAAGGAGATGATCGAGCGCAAGCGCCGTAACGATTTTGTGCGGCGCCGAGAGTTCGATCAGCTGCGCAAGCTGCGCCAGCGCGAGGTGCTGCAGGGCCAGCGCGTGGAAGATGCGGCGGGGCGCCCATCGTTCTTTCAAAGCAGCATGGCTTCGCCCGACGACCGCGCGGTCACGCTCAAGAAGATCGACGAGATCGAAGCGCAGATGTCGCAGCAGTGGTGGAAGAGCAAGCAAGGTGCTGAGGCGCCCACCCAGCCCGGTGCGATGCCGGCTGCTGCCAGCGGCGCCGCGACGTCCGACTCCGAGCATGCGCGGGCGTATGCACCCACGGCGCCCGGCAGCCTGCCCGCACCTCTCGAAAACAAGCCCGGTGTCCAGCCGCTGTTTGCCGATGACAGCATGGCCATTGGCCGGTTTGGCGGCACCGATGCGCAAATGCTCCCGGGCGAAGGCCCTGGCGAAGCGTCCTTCAGCCCTGCGGCAGCTACTGCGGCAACGCCAGCGCCCGCATCCGAACCGGAGGAATTCGTGCACGAACCCGATCTAGAAGAAGCCGCCATCCGGTTTGCCAATGGCGACCATGCCGGGGCTGAGTCCGGCCTGCTTGATGTGCTGGCGCAGCACCAGCAGGACGCGCCCGACGACCAGCTTGAAATCTGGATGACGCTGTTCGACCTGTACCGTGCGACCGGCCAGCACGACCGGTTTGACACCCTGGCCATCGACTTTGCGGCCCAGTACAGCCGTTCGGCACCACTGTGGTTCTCCATGCTGGAGCAGTTGGGCATGGCGCCACCGCCCGCTGCGGCGGCACCCGGCGCCCCAGCGGCCGCACCGGTGGGCGCGGTGCGCCGTGATTTCAGCTGGAATGCTCCGCCCACCCTGGCCGTGTCTTCGGTGGCCGCGCTCCAGGCCTCCTTGGCACGTTCCGCGTCGCCCTGGACCTTGTCCTGGGCACGCCTGGGGGCCATCGACGAAGCTGCAGTGCCTTTGCTGGCGGAGCAGTTCACGCGGTGGGCCGAGCGTGATGGGCAACTGGTGTTTTCGGGGGTTGAAAAGCTCAATGCCCTGCTCGACGCCAAAACCCAGTCCGGAGACCGCTCCACCAGCCCAGAGTGGTGGAGCCTGCGCATGGCGGCGCTGCGGCTCATGGGCAAACCGGATGAGTTCGAGCTGGTTGCGCTTGACTACTGCGTGACCTATGAAGTCTCGCCGCCTTCTTGGGTGTCTCCGCGCTGCGGGTATTCGGACAACGAGGGGGCGTCCTCGGGTTCGGCGCCGCTGGCGGCAGACAGCGATTTCATGGCCTCCGATCTGGGGGATGCATCGGCCCCAGCTCCGCTGGAGACGGGCCCCGTGGCCCAGCTCAGCGGGCACATCGATGGTGATGCCACGCCGCTGCTGGAGGCTTTCCAGGCCTTCCTGCGCCCAGGGGTGCCCCTGACGATCGCCTGCGACAAGCTGATCCGTGTGGACTTTGCCGCTGCGGGCTCGGTGCTCAACTGGGCGGCCGAGCAGCAGGGCCACGGCCATGTGATCCAGTTCCACAACCTGCAGCGGCTGGTGGCGATTTTCTTCAACGTGATCGGTATCAACGAGCACGCCTGGGTGGTGCCCCGGAAGAATTGACTCCCCCGGAGTCGCTTTGCGCCTCGGCGCCTCCGACAGAGGCGGTGGCCCTTGGAGTTGCGCCTCTCCGTGCCTCTCTCGCTGCGTGGTAGGGGGGGCAGTGCACGCAAGCGAAGCGCCTCATGCGCGGCTTGGCGGCCCCTGCGCGGCGGTGCTGGCCTGGGCCGCTTCGGTTTCATGGCCTGCGTGCAGTGGTGTGGATGTGCTGGTAACACGCAGCGCAGCTCCGCTTTGGCTTGAAAGCGGTGCACGCGCCCTCAACTGCCGCAGCTATGGACTCATCAAACGACAACCACCCGGTGTTCCACGGCACCACCATCCTGAGCGTACGCCGCCAGACGCCCCAGGGCGTGCAAGTGGCGATTGGCGGGGACGGCCAGGTCACCTTGGGCAACATCGTGGTCAAGGGCACGGCGCGCAAGGTGCGCAAGCTGTACCACGGCAAGGTGCTGGCGGGTTTTGCAGGCGCCACGGCCGATGCATTCACCCTGTTCGAGCGCTTTGAAGCCAAGCTCGAAAAACACCAGGGCCACCTGGTGCGGGCCGCCATTGAACTCACCAAGGACTGGCGCACCGACCGCGTGCTGCGCCGCCTCGAAGCCATGCTCGCCGTGGCCGATCTCGAAGCCTCGCTCATCATCACCGGCAACGGCGACGTGCTGGAGCCCGAGCAGGGCATCGTGGCGATTGGATCGGGCGGTGCCTACGCGCACTCGGCCGCCAAGGCGCTGCTCAACCACACCGACCTCTCTGCGCAGGACATCGTCAAAAAGTCGCTGGAGATTGCGGGCGAGTTGTGCATCTACACCAACATGAACCACACCATCGAGACCTTGTAGGTCGGTTGGTTTGCAAGGCGGTTTTCACCGCATTTGATACGTTTTTGATAGCTGCTAGCGCTTGATAGATAAGCGATAGAGCCCAATTTGACTGGAATTTTCGCCATGTCGTCCATGACCCCCCAGGAAATCGTCTCCGAACTGGACCACCATATCGTGGGCCAGGCCAGCGCCAAGCGTGCCGTGGCCATTGCACTGCGCAACCGCTGGCGCCGCCAGCAGGTCGAAGGCAGCCTGCGCCAGGAGATCACGCCCAAGAACATCCTCATGATCGGCCCCACCGGTGTGGGCAAGACGGAGATTGCGCGCCGCTTGGCCAAGTTGGCGGACGCGCCCTTCATCAAGGTCGAGGCCACTAAGTTCACCGAGGTGGGCTATGTGGGCAAGGATGTGGATTCCATCATCCGTGACCTGGCGGAGATGGCCGTGAAGCAGACCCGCGAGTCCGAGATGAAGAAAGTGCGTGCCCGTGCCGAAGATGCCGCAGAAGAGCGGATCCTCGACGTGCTGATTCCCCCGGCCCGGGCGGCGGCAGGCACCGAGCCCGCCGCCGACAACACGGCCCGGCAGGTGTTTCGCAAGAAGCTGCGCGAAGGGCTGCTGGCCGACAAGGAGATCGAGATCGACGTGGCCGAAGGCCGCCCGTCGCTGGAAATCATGGGGCCCCAGGGCATGGAAGAGATGACCGAGCAGCTGCGTGGCATGTTCAGCCAGATGGGGCAGGACAAACGCAAGACCCGCAAGCTCAAGATTGCCGAGGCCCTGAAGCTCCTCGCCGACGAGGAGGCCGGAAAACTCGTCAACGAGGAAGAGATCAAGGCCCGGGCCATCGCCAATGCCGAGCAGAACGGCATCGTCTTCATCGACGAGATCGACAAGGTGGCTGCGCGCCAGGAAACCAGCGGCGCCGATGTGTCCCGCCAGGGCGTGCAGCGCGACCTGCTGCCGCTGGTGGAGGGCACCACGGTGTCCACCAAATACGGCATGATCAAAACAGACCACATCCTGTTCATTGCGTCGGGGGCGTTCCACCTGTCCAAGCCCAGCGACCTGATCCCGGAGCTCCAGGGGCGGTTCCCCATCCGGGTCGAGCTGGAATCCCTGTCCGTCAAGGACTTCGAGGCCATCCTCACGCAGACCCACGCATCACTGGTCAAGCAGTACCAGGCCCTGCTCGCCACCGAGGGTGTCACGCTCGAATTTGCTCCCGAGGGCATCACGCGCCTGGCGCACATCGCCTTCGAGGTGAATGAACGCACCGAAAACATTGGTGCGCGCCGCCTGTCCACCGTCATGGAGCGCTTGCTGGATGAGGTGAGTTTTGATGCGACCCGCCTATCGGGTCAGACCATCACCATTGACGCTGCCTATGTGGACGCCCGCCTGCAGACACTGAGCCAGGACGAGGATCTTTCGCGCTACATCCTGTGACCACTCGGTCAAGCCTTGAGAGGTCACTTTCATAGGCCTCTCTAAGTGCTTATTTTTCAACGACTTTTGGCTTTTTGGTGGCTGCAAAGTCGCGTCTAAGTTGTTGATTTCATTGCAAAAGTTTGTTGGACACCCCCTTGTTCGGTGTGCTTTTCCTGCTACAGTGCAAAAAAGTGCAATTAAGTGGTGAAAAGTGCCCTCAAGGTCCATTGCACGGACCCGCGAGGCGCAAAACCGAATTGGGAATCTGTCCGTGTTTCAAGGTGCCTCGTCGCTGAGTCTCGATGCGAAGGGTCGGCTGTCTGTGCCGACCCGGCATCGTGACGTCCTCGCGGCCACGGCATCCGGTCAGCTCACCATCACCAAGCACCCCCACGGTTGTCTCATGGTCTTCCCCCGCCCCGAGTGGGAGAAATTCCGTGAGCGTATCGCCCAGTTGCCCATGTCCGCCCAGTGGTGGAAGCGCATCTTTTTGGGCAATGCCATGGATGTGGACATGGACGCCACGGGCCGCGTGCTGGTTTCTCCCGAGCTGCGTGAAGCGGCCGGTATCTCCAAGGACACCATGCTTTTGGGCATGGGCAATCATTTCGAACTTTGGGACAAGGCCACCTACGACGAGCAGGAGGCCAAGGCCATGCAGGGCGATATGCCGGATGTCTTCAAGGACTTCTCCTTTTAAGGCGCACCGTGACATCTTCCTTGCAACACACCACCGTCCTGCTCAACGAGGCTGTGGACTCTCTCCTGGGCGGCGCAGGCCCTGAGCCTGCAGGCACCTGGGTCGATGCGACGTTTGGCCGTGGCGGGCACTCTCGTCTCATCCTGCTCAGGCTGGGGCCACAGGGGCGCCTTGTGGCCTTCGACAAGGACCCCGAAGCCATCGCCGAAGCAACGCGCATCACCGATGCGCGTTTTTCCATTCGGCACGAAGGTTTTCGCCATTTGGCCGATCTGCCTGCTGGCAGCGCTGCTGGCGTGTTGATGGACCTGGGGGTGAGCTCGCCCCAGATCGACAGCCCCGAGCGGGGCTTCAGTTTCCGTTTTGACGGCCCGCTGGACATGCGCATGGACACCACGCGCGGCGAAAGCGTGGCCGATTGGTTGGCCACGGCCGAAGTCGGTCAGATTGCGGAGGTGATACGTGACTACGGTGAAGAACGGTTTGCTGGCCCCATTGCAAAGGCGATTGTTGCTCGGCGCGAAGAACGGGGTCCTCTTTCAACCACCTCAGAACTGGCCGATCTCGTGGCTGGCACGGTCAAAACCCGCGAGCCGGGCCAGAACCCTGCAACGCGCACATTTCAAGCTCTTCGGATTTTCATCAACGCCGAGCTTGAAGAGCTGCAACAGGCGCTAGAGGCCAGCCTCTCGGTGCTGCAGCCGGGCGGGCGCCTGGTGGTGATCAGCTTTCATTCGCTGGAAGACCGCATCGTCAAGCAGTTCATCGCCAAACACTCCAAGGAGGTCTACGACCGCCGCGCGCCCTTTGCCGCCCCCCAGGCCATGAAACTGGTGGCGCTGGACCGCATCAAGCCCAGCGCCACCGAGGTGGCCGGCAACCCCCGCTCGCGCAGCGCGATCATGCGCGTGGCTGAGCGCACGGCGGTGGTCTGACATGACGCGGCTCAACGTGGTCCTGCTGCTGGCGGTACTGGCCAGCGCGATCTATCTGGTTCACACCCAGTACGAGTCGCGCCGCCTGTTCACCGAGCTGGACCGTGCCATTGCCGAGGCCCGCCGCCTGGAGACCGAGCACCAGCGCCTGCAGGTGGAAAAGCGCGCGCAGGCCACGCCACTGCGGGTGGAGAAGATCGCCCGCGCTCAACTCAACATGCGCACGGCCACGCCGGCCATCACGCAGTATGTGTCTGACCCACAGGGGGTGGCGGCCGCAGCGGCTGCCAGCGGTGTTCCGCCCCGGTCCGAGGGGGCGCAGCCATGAGCCGCAGTGTGCTCTACACCTCCAGCCCGCTGCTGGCCAGCAAGACGCCAGTCTGGCGCAGCAAGTTCATCGTGGCCGTGATTGCGTTGGGCTTTCTGGGGCTTGCGGGGCGCGCCGCCTATGTGCAGGTGTTTGGCAACGCGTTTTTTCAGCGCCAGGGTGAAGTGCGTTTTGCGCGCACGCTGGAGCTGCCCGCAAACCGCGGCAAGATTGTGGACCGCAATGGGTTGATCCTCGCATCCAGCGTGCCGGCCTCCAGCATCTGGGCCATTCCGGAAGACGTGGACCAGGACAAGCCAGAAGTGCGCGCCAAGCTCAAGCAGCTGGCCAAGCTGCTCGACATGCCCCAGGCGGAGCTGCAGAAAAAGCTGGCCGATGAGGACAAGACCTTTGTCTGGATCAAGCGCCAGCTCGACTGGGATGTGGGCCAGCAGATTGCGGCCCTGGACATCAAGGGCATCTACCAGCGCAAGGAATACAAGCGCCAGTACCCCGAGGGTGAGGCGGCGGCGCACGTGGTGGGATTCACCAACGTGGAAGACCATGGCCAGGAGGGCATGGAGCTGGCCTTCGACAAGGATCTGGCAGGAAAGCCGGGCTCGCGCCGTGTGATCAAGGACCGCCTGGGCCGGGTGGTCGAAGGTGTGGGGGAAACCGTGCCACCCGTGGATGGCAAGGACATGCAGCTTTCCATCGACAGCAAGGTGCAGTTTTTTGCCTACCAGAAGCTGCGCGACCAGGTGGCCGCGCACAAGGCCAAGGCGGGCAGTGTGGTGGTGCTTGATGCGCACACGGGCGAGCTGTTGGCGCTGGCCAATTACCCGAGCTATGTGCCCGACAAGCGCCAGAACCTGACCGGCGAACAACTGCGCAACCGCGCGTTGACCGACGTGTTCGAGCCCGGTTCCACCATGAAGCCGTTCACCATCGGCCTGGCGCTGGAGACGGGCCGCGTGCGCCCGGACACCATCGTGGACACGAACCCTGGCCGGATCAACATCACGGGCTCCACCATCTCCGACACGAGCAACCATGGGGTGCTGACGGTGGAAGGTGTGATCCAGAAATCCAGCAACGTGGGCACCACCAAGATCGCCATGCAGATGCCTGCGCGCGAGATGTGGGAAACCTTCTCGGCTGCGGGTTTTGGACAGAAGCCGCAGCTGCATTTCCCCGGTGTGGTCACCGGCCGATTGCGCCCGTACAAGACCTGGCGCCCGGTGGAGCAGGCCACCATGTCCTACGGCTATGGCCTGTCGGCCAGCCTGTTCCAGATGGCGCGGTCGTACACGGTGTTTGCCAATGGCGGCCGGGTGATTCCGGCCACGATGCTCAAGACCGCGGAGCCCGCAGTGGGCGTGCCCGTGTTTTCGGAGCGCACGGCCGACCAGGTGCGCAAGATGCTGCAGATGGCCGCAGGCCCGGGCGGTACGGGCCAGAAGGCGCAGACGCTGGGCTACTCGGTGGGCGGCAAGTCCGGCACCGCGCGCAAGCAGGTGGGCAAAAGCTACGCCTCGGGTAAATACCGCGCATGGTTCACGGGCATGGCACCCATCGACAAGCCGCGCATCATCGTGGCCGTGATGATCGACGAGCCCAACAACGGGGTGTATTACGGTGGCGCGGTGGCTGCTCCGGTGTTCAGCGAAGTCGTGCAACAGACCTTGCGAATGATGGGCGTGCAGCCGGACATGGCGGTCAAGCCGCAAATTGTGGCCAAAGAGGTGGAGGAATCGCTATGACAACGGCATTGCCTTTGCTCGCCTCGGTGCGCGACGCCGTGACCTGGCTGCGCGAACGGGTGACCGGCACGCTGCAGACCGACAGCCGCCAGATTCGCCCCGGCGATGGTTTCATCGCCTGGCCGGGTGCTGCCACCGACGGCCGCGCGCACGTCGGCGATGCGTTTGCGCGGGGGGCTGTGGCTTGCCTGGTGGAGCACGAGGGCGCCGACGCGTTTGTGCTTGAAGGCTTGCCTGTGGCGGCGCTCCATGGGCTGAAAGCCGCCACCGGCCCCATTGCGGCCGACTGGTTCGAGCAACCCACGCAGCATCTGGATGTGTTGGCCGTGACGGGTACCAATGGCAAGACCAGCACGAGCTGGTGGCTGGCCGAGGCACTTAATGTGCTATCAGAAAATGAGCTTATTCCGCAAGGTGGATGTGCGCTGGTAGGCACTTTGGGGATGGGGACACCGCCCGCACTCACCAGCACGGGCATGACCACGCCCGACCCGGTGCGGCTGCAGCGTGCGTTCCAGCAGTTCACCGATGCCGGCCGCACGGCCTGCGCCATTGAGGCCTCGTCCATTGGCTTGGCCGAGCACCGCATGGCGGGCACGCGCATCCGTGTCGCGTTGTTCACCAACTTCACGCAGGACCATCTGGACTACCACTCCGGCATGGCGGCCTACTGGCAGGCCAAGAGCATGCTCTTCGACTGGCCTGGCCTGCAGGCTGCCGTGGTCAACATCGACGATGCGCGCGGCGCGGAGTTGCATGCCACGCTGGCGGACCGTCCGCTGGATCTGTGGAGTGTTTCCATCACCGGCCCGGCCCGCCTGGCGGCGCGCGACATCTGCATGGGGGACGGTGGGCTGCGCTTCACGGTGGCCGAAGGCGTGCACACGCATGTGCTGCAGACGCGCGTGATCGGGCAGTACAACGTCTCCAACCTGCTGGGTGTGCTGGCCGGGTTGCGTGCGCTGGGCGTGCCGCTCCAGCACGCGCTGTATGCCTGCGCCCAGCTCACACCCGTGCCGGGCCGCATGGAGCAGATCCACAGCCCTGGCCAACCCCTGGTGGTGGTGGACTACGCGCACACGCCCGACGCACTGGAGAAGGCGTTGCAGGCCCTGCGCCCGATCGCGCAGGAACGTGGCGGCGAGCTGTGGTGTGTGTTCGGCTGCGGTGGCGACCGCGATGCAGGCAAGCGCCCGCTGATGGGTGCTGTGGCGCAGCACCAGGCCGACCGTGTGGTGGTGACCAGCGACAACCCGCGCAGCGAAGACCCCGCGGCCATCCTGCACCAGATTTTGCAAGGCACCATCGCCAGCAGCGTGGTGCGCGCCGAGCCCGACCGTGCCGCTGCCATTGCCTTGGTCGTGGCCGAGGCTGCGCCCGCCGATGTGGTGCTGATCGCTGGCAAGGGCCACGAAGACACCCAGGAGACGGCTGGTGTGCGCCTGCCGTTCTCCGACATGGCCCACGCGCAGGGCGCGTTGCAGGCCCGAGGAGCCCGCACATGACCGCCACCCCAGGTGTGATGATGACCTTGCAGCAAGCGTTTGCGCTGCTTGCCTCGCGCATTCCTTCGGCACGCTTGGTGGGGGATGGCGCCACGCCGCTGGTGCGTATGCATACCGACACGCGGACGCTGCAGGCGGGGGATCTTTTTGTGGCGCTCAAGGGCGAGCGTTTTGACGCCAACGCTTTCCTGTCCGACGCCCGCTCCGGTGGCGCAGCCGCTGCCATCGCCCACGGTGGCCTTGAAGCCGCAGGCCTGCCGGGCATTGAGGTGCCAGACAGCCTCGCAGCGTTGGGCGCGCTGGCTGCGGGGTGGCGTGCGCAGTTGGGTCTTCCGTTGATCGGCGTGACCGGCAGCAATGGCAAGACCACGGTGACGCAGATGATCGCGTCCATCCTGCGCGCGTGGAAGGGCGAAGCTGCCTTTGCCACGCAGGGCAATTTCAACAACGACATCGGTGTGCCGCTGATGCTGCTGCGCCTGCGCGCCAGCCATGCCGTCGCCGTGATCGAAATGGGTATGAACCACCCGGGCGAGATCGCCCTGCTGGCTGCCATGGCGCAGCCCACGGTGGCGCTGGTCAACAACGCACAGCGCGAGCACCTGGAGTTCATGCACACGGTGGAAGCTGTGGCCCGCGAGAACGGCTCGGTGTTTGCCAGCCTTCCCGCCGACGGCGTGGCCGTGTTCCCTGCGGGCGATGCCTACACAGCCCTCTGGCGCTCGCTGGCAGCGGGGCGCCGCACCGTCACCTTTGGCGATGGCGGCGATGTGGCCTGCGCACAGGCTGCGTGGGGCCAGGGCGCCTGGGCGGTGACGCTGGCCACGCCACAAGGCGAAGTGGCCACCCACCTGCATATTGCAGGGCGCCACAACGTGACCAACGCACTGGCGGCTGCGGCCTGTACGCTGACAGCGGGCGCGCCCCTGGCCGCCATTGCGCAAGGGCTGAACGATTTTGTGCCGGTCAAGGGCCGCTCGCGTGCTTTCAGCGTGCACAGCGCTGGCCGGGAGATCACCGTGGTGGACGACACCTACAACGCCAACCCCGACTCCATGCGTGCCGCCATCGACGTGCTGGCCGAGCTGCCCGGCCCGCAACTGCTGGTGCTGGGCGACATGGGCGAGGTGGGCGATCAGGGCCCGCAGTTTCACGCCGAGGCGGGTGCCCATGCCCGTGCTGCGGGCATCCCCCTGCTGTTCGCGCTCGGCACGCAGTCGGTGCATGCCGCCACGGCCTACGGCGGTGCCCGGCATTTCAACGATATGAGCGCACTGCTGACGGCCGTGCGCGATGCCCTGTCCACCGTGGGCAGTGTGCTGGTCAAAGGGTCTCGATTCATGAAGATGGAACAGGTGGTGGAGGCCATTTCCGCCACAGCGACCGCCGCAGCGCAGCCGCAAGAACAACAACAAAAGCAGAACCGGGCACTGGAGGGACACCATGGCGCAACACATTGAGACCGCTCGCGCGGCGACATCGCAGGTTGGGCAAGCCGGGGAGGCACCATGCTGCTGATGCTGTCGCAATGGCTGCAGGGCCTGTCGCCCGAGTTCGGCTTCTTCCGCGTGTTCCAGTACCTCACCTTCCGTGCGGTGATGGCGGCGATGACGGCGTTGCTCATTGGCCTGATCGCAGGCCCCAAGGTGATCCGCGTGCTCACCTCGCTCAAGATCGGACAGCCGATCCGTGGCTACGCCATGCAATCGCACCTGTCCAAGAGCGGCACGCCCACCATGGGCGGCGTGCTGATCCTGCTGTCGATTGCGATTTCGACGCTGCTGTGGTTTGACCTGTCCAACCGATTCGTGTGGATCGTGCTCATCGTCACGCTGGGCTTTGGTGCCATCGGCTGGGTGGACGACTGGCGCAAGGTGGTCAACAAGGACCCCGAGGGCATGCGTTCGCGCGAGAAGTATTTCTGGCAATCGGTCATCGGCCTGATTGCCGCGCTGTACCTGGTGTTCAGCATCTCTGAGAGCTCCAACGCCAAGGTGTGGGAGCTGTTCGTGGGCTGGGTGCAGTCGGGTTTCTCGCTCGACCTGCCGCCCAAGGCCGGGTTGCAATTGCCGTTCTTCAAGGAAGTGAGCTACCCATTGGGCGTGCTGGGCTTCGTGATCCTCACCTACCTCGTCATCGTGGGTTCCAGCAACGCCGTGAACCTGACCGACGGGCTCGACGGCCTAGCCATCATGCCGGTGGTGATGGTGGGCTCGGCCCTGGGCGTGTTCGCCTATGTCACCGGCAGCTCGGTGTATTCCAAGTACCTATTCTTCCCGCACATCCCCGGCTCGGGCGAGCTGCTGATCTTCTGCGCGGCCATGGCGGGCGCGGGCCTGGCCTTCCTGTGGTTCAACGCGCACCCCGCCCAGGTCTTCATGGGCGACGTGGGGGCGCTGGCGCTGGGCGCGGCCCTGGGCACCATCGCCATCATCGTGCGCCAGGAAATCGTGCTGGCCATCATGGGCGGCATCTTCGTGGTTGAAGCGCTGTCGGTGATGCTGCAGGTGACCTGGTTCAAGTTCACCAAGAAACGCTACGGCGAAGGCCGCCGTCTGCTCAAGATGGCGCCGCTGCACCACCACTTTGAAAAGAGCGGCTGGAAGGAAACGCAGGTGGTCGTGCGCTTCTGGATCATCACCATGCTGCTGTGCCTTGTCGGCCTGTCCACGCTGAAACTGCGATGAACCCGGACGATCCTCTCATCCCCGCTGCGCCACCCGCTCCCCCGGTGGCAGAGCCTTCCGTTGCGGCGGCGGGTGGGGAGCCGCCTGCCGGGCAGCCGGATGTGGACATGCCACCAGCGCAGTCGATGGAGGACGTGGTGCCTGACGAGACTGGCGTTGCCCCTCCCGATGCGCAGTCCTTCTTCGAGCCCCAGGACGCCACGACCGACATGACGGAGTCTGCGGCCACAAGCGAGGGCACGGCGGTGGCACCCGGGCCCGCCACAGGCGCACGCGCTGGCAACGCGGCGGCGAATGCCTGGGACCCAGAAAAGCCCCCGGCCGTGTCTGCCGCCAAGGCCGCCGCTGACTTTGTGGCGCAGATTTTTGCCGAGGTGGCCGCGCCCGAAACTGCGTCGGCCCCGCTGCATGAAGCCGAAGAAGAAACCGCCGAGGCAGTAGCGACCGATGAAGCTGCCCAGCCCCTGGGCCGGCCCGGTGAAGACCTGCGTCCGATGCAGGGCCAGAACATCCTTATCCTGGGCCTGGGCGCCTCGGGCCTGGCCATGGCCCGCTGGTGTGTGCGTTGCGGTGCCGAGGTCACCGTGGCCGACACCCGCGCCGCGCCGCCACAGTTGCCCACGCTGCAGCAAGAGCTGCCCCAGGCGCGTTTTGTCGCGGGTGCCTTTGATGCCAGTCTGGTCGAAGGCAAAGACCTGCATGCGGTCTACCGCTCGCCGGGTTTGAGTCCCCAGACAATTGCTCCTGTTTTGGTAGCTGCTAGCGCATGTGGAATAAGCGCTGGAGGTGAGTTGAGCTTGTATTCCATGGCGTTGGCCGCGCTGCGCGCTTCGCACGGCTACGCACCGGCCGTGCTGGCCATCACGGGCACCAATGGCAAGACCACGGTCACATCGCTCACCGGCCAGCTGGTGGAGCGTTCGGGCCAAAGCGTGGCCGTGGCCGGCAACATAGGCCCCACGCTGCTTGATACCCTGGCGGGCCACATCGACGCTGGCACGCTGCCCGATGTGTGGGTGCTGGAGCTGTCGAGCTTCCAGCTCGATGGTGTAACGGGCTTTGAACCCACGGCGGCCACCGTGCTCAACATCACGCAGGACCACCTGGACTGGCATGGCGACATGGCCGCCTACGCGGCGGCCAAGGCACGCATCTTTGGCCAGACAGGGCTCATGGTCCTGAACCGCGAAGATGCCGAGGTCATGCGCATGCTTCCACCTCCAGTGAAGGTCAAGCTGCAAAAGCCCCAGGTGCGCGAGCACCTGACGTTTGGTGCCGACATGCCCCAGCGCCCCGGCGACTTCGGTATCGAGGTCGTCAGTGGCATGCCCTGGCTGGTGCGTGCCATGGATGCGGATGAAACCCGCAAGCGCGGCCGCAATGAAGTGGCCGAGGACCTGCACATCCAGCGCCTGATGCCGGCCGATGCCCTGCGCATCCGGGGCCGCCACAACGCGGTGAACGCGCTGGCTGCACTGGCCCTGGCCTCGGCTGCAGGCTGCACCTTGGCCCCGCTGCTGTACGGCCTGCGCGAGTACCGGGGCGAGCCACACCGGGTGGAGCCCGTGGCCATCATCCACGGGGTGGAATACTTTGACGACAGCAAGGGCACGAACGTGGGCGCCACGGTGGCGGCCCTCATCGGCCTGGGCGCAGAGCGCCGCATCGTGGTCATCCTGGGCGGCGATGGCAAAGGGCAGGACTTTTCGCCGCTCGCAGCGCCGGTGTCACGCTATGCACGTGCCGTGGTGCTCATCGGGCGCGATGCGCCGCAGAT
This sequence comes from Acidovorax sp. Root267, assembly GCF_001429215.1. Classification (NCBI taxonomy): domain Bacteria; kingdom Pseudomonadati; phylum Pseudomonadota; class Betaproteobacteria; order Burkholderiales; family Comamonadaceae; genus Acidovorax; species Acidovorax sp. Root267. Next base: position 77,698 of record NZ_LMJC01000029.1, on the reverse strand, counting down.
CCGCGCCGCGCTGCAGGACTGCGGCGTGGCACTGCTGGATGCCGAGACACTGCCCCAAGCGGTGGCGCTGGCCTCGCAGCGTGCCCATGCGGGCGATGCGGTGCTGATGTCGCCCGCCTGCGCCAGCTTTGACATGTTCACGGGCTACGAGCACCGCGCCCAGGTGTTCTGCGACACCGTGCGCGCCTTGGCCGACGACGCCGGGCAGTCCGTGGAAGGTATGGCATGACGGCCGACGTGCGCAATTCCACGTTGCTGCAGCGGGTGACCGGCTGGTTTGGAGGCCTGCCTGGCAAGGCTGCGGACGTATTGCCCGTGCGCGTTGGCGGCACGGAGTACCGCCAGTCGTCCAGCACGCCGGCCAGTGTGCTGGGCTTCGACCAGGCCTTGCTGTGGGTGGTGGTCGCGCTGCTGGCCTGGGGTCTGGTGATGGTGTATTCGGCCTCCATCGCCATGCCGGACAACCCGCGTTTTGCCAATTACGCGTCGACCCATTTCCTGACCCGCCACATGATGTACCTCGTGGTGGGTTTTGTCGTGGCGCTGCTGGCCTTCCAGGTGCCCATGGCGCTGTGGGAGCGCATGGCGCCCTGGCTTTTCGTGGTGGCGCTGCTGCTGTTGATTGCGGTGCTGATCCCCGGTGTGGGCAAGGTCGTCAATGGCGCGCGGCGCTGGCTGTCGATCGGGCCCATCGGTTTCCAGCCGTCCGAGGTGGCCAAGTTCGCGGTGCTCATCTATGCGGCCGACTACATGGTGCGCAAGATGGAGGTGAAGGAGCGCTTTTTCCGCGCCGTGCTGCCCATGGGCGCCGCCGTGGCCATCGTGGGCGTGCTGCTGCTGGCCGAACCCGACATGGGTGCCTTCATGGTGGTGGCAGTGATCGCCATGGGCATCCTTTTTCTGGGGGGTGTCAACGCCCGGATGTTCTTCCTGATCGCAGGGGTTCTGGTGGCAGCTTTCGGCGTCATGATCGCCAGCTCGCCCTGGCGCCGTGAACGGGTGTTTGCCTACCTCGACCCCTTCAGCGAGGAGCACGCCCTGGGCAAGGGCTACCAGCTTTCCCACTCGCTGATCGCCATCGGGCGTGGCGAGATCTTTGGCGTGGGCCTGGGCGGCAGTGTGGAAAAGCTGCACTGGCTGCCCGAGGCCCACACCGACTTCCTGCTCGCCGTGATTGGCGAGGAGTTCGGCTTGGTCGGCGTGGTCATCCTCATCGTGCTCTTCCTGTGGATGACGCGACGCATCATGCACATTGGCCGCCAGGCCATCGCGCTGGACCGCGTGTTCGCGGGGCTGGTGGCGCAGGGCGTGGCGATCTGGATCGGCTTTCAGGCCTTCATCAACATGGGCGTGAACCTGGGCGCGTTGCCGACCAAGGGGCTCACGCTCCCGCTGATGAGTTTTGGGGGATCCGCGATCCTGATGAATCTGGTGGCGCTCGCGGTGGTGCTGCGGGTGGACTATGAAAACAAACTCCTCATGCGCGGAGGCCGCGTATGAGGAGTTTGTTTCACCAAAGCAAGCTGCTGCAACGCGTCAGCGTTGGCGGGTGCGCAGCAACCGATGCGCGGAGGCCGCGTATGAGGAGGTTGTTTCACCAAAACAAGCTGCAGCAGCGTGCAACGCTGCCGAATGCGGAGCATTCGATGAGAGGAGGCCGCGTATGACGCAGAAGACGGCCCTCATCATGGCGGGTGGTACGGGCGGCCATATCTTCCCGGGCCTGGCCGTGGCCGAGGAACTGCGCGCGCGCGGCTGGCGCGTGCACTGGCTGGGCACGCCGGGCAGCATGGAGTCGCGCATCGTGCCCACACACGGCTTTGCGCTGGAGCTGATCGATTTTTCGGGCGTGCGCGGCAAGGGCCTCGTCACGCTGGCCCTGCTGCCGCTGCGCCTGTTGCGTGCCTTCTGGCAGGCGCTGGCCGTGGTGCGGCGTGTGAAACCCGACGTGGTGGTGGGCCTGGGCGGCTACATCACCTTTCCGGGCGGCATGATGGCTGTGCTGGCGGGCAAACCGCTCGTGCTGCACGAGCAGAACTCGGTGGCCGGCATGGCCAACAAGGTGCTGGCCGGTGTGGCAGACCGGGTTTTCACCGCTTTTCCCAACGTGTTCAAAAAGGGGCAGTGGGTGGGCAACCCGCTGCGCACCGCCTTCACCAGCAAGCCCGCACCGGCCGAACGCTTTGCACAACGCACCGGCCCACTACGCCTGTTGGTGGTGGGCGGCAGCCTGGGGGCGCGGGCATTGAACGAGATCGTGCCGCAAGCCGTCGCGCTGATGCCTGCCGACCAACGCCCCGTGGTCATCCACCAAAGCGGTGCGACGCAGATCGATGCACTGCGTTCCAACTACGCCGCGGCCGGCGTCGAGGCGGAATGCACTCCCTTCATCGACGACACCGCGAGTGCCTTTGCCGATGCCGACATCGTTGTTTGCCGCGCGGGCGCAAGCACCGTGACCGAGATCGCTGCCGTGGGCGCGGCGGCGGTTTTCGTGCCGTTCCCTTCGGCGGTGGACGACCACCAGACCACCAATGCGCAGTTTCTTGCGAACGCGGGCGGCGGCTGGCTGGTGCAGCAGCGCGACCTCACGCCCGAGGGTTTGGCTCAGATGCTATTGAATACAGAGCGCTCTACCTTGATGGATAAAGCGCTGAAGGCAAAAAACATGCAAAAAATCAACGCCACCCGCGAAGTGGTGACTGCCTGCGAGGAGTTGGCATGAAACACGCCATCCGCCACATCCATTTCGTCGGCCTGGGCGGCGCCGGCATGAGCGGCATCGCCGAGGTGCTGTTCAACCTGGGCTACCGCATCTCCGGTTCCGACCTGGCCGACAGCGCCACGCTGCGCCGCCTGCAGGGCCTGGGCATCAAGACCTGCCTGGGCCACGCGGCGGCGCACATCGACGGGGCCGATGCGGTGGTCACCTCCACCGCCGTGACGCCCGACAACCCCGAGGTGCTGGCTGCGCGCGAGAAGAAGATCCCCGTGGTGCCTCGCGCGCTCATGCTGGCTGAATTGATGCGCTTGAAGCAGGGCATCGCCATTGCCGGCACGCATGGCAAGACCACCACCACCAGCCTCGTGACCAGCGTGCTGGCCGAGGCGGGGCTGGACCCGACGTTTGTGATCGGGGGCAAGCTCAACAGCGCGGGCGCCAATGCCAAGCTGGGCAGCGGCGACTACATCGTGGTCGAGGCCGACGAGTCCGACGCGTCGTTCCTGAACCTGCTGCCCGTGATGGCGGTGGTGACCAACATCGATGCCGACCACATGGAGACCTATGGGCACGACTTCAGCCGGCTCAAGGGCGCATTCGTCGATTTCCTGCACCGCATGCCGTTCTACGGCACGGCGGTGTTGTGCGTGGACAGCCCGGCCGTGCGCGACATCCTGCAAAGCGTGACCTGCCCGATCACGAGCTACGGCTTCTCCGAAGACGCCCAGGTGCGCGCCATCGATGTGCGTGCCGAAGCCGGTCAGATGCGATTCACCGTGCAGCGGCGCAACGGCGTCACGCTGCCCGACATGGAAATCGTGCTCAACCTCGCGGGCGAGCACAACGTGCTCAACGCGCTGTCGGCCATTGCCGTGGCGGTGGAGCTCAACATCCCCGACGAGGCCGTGCAGCGTGCGCTGGCCGGCTTCAAGGGCGTGGGCCGGCGCTTCCAGCATTACGGTGATCTGCCCGCGAAGGACGGCGGCACGTTCACTGTCATTGATGACTACGGCCACCACCCGGTGGAGATGGCCGCCACGCTGGCGGCTGCGCGCGGCGCCTTCCCGGGCCGCCGCCTGGTGCTGGCCTTCCAGCCGCACCGCTACAGCCGCACGCGCGATTGCTTCGAGGATTTCGTGAAGGTCATTGGCAACGCCGACGCCGTGCTGCTGACCGAGGTGTATGCCGCCGGCGAAGCACCCGTGGTCGCCGCCGATGGCCGCTCGCTGGCCCGCGCACTGCGTGTGGCGGGCCGTGTGGAGCCGGTGTTCGTCGACAACGTGGCCGATCTGCCGCAAGCCATTGCCGACAACGCGCGCAACGGCGATGTGGTGATGTGCATGGGCGCAGGCTCCATTGGTGCAGTACCCGGCAAGGTGGTGGAGATGCTACAAAATAGTGAGCTAAAAGCGCTTGAAGGGAGCGCGCTATGACCATTTTTGATTCAAATATGGATGTGAAGTCACTCGGCAAAGTCGCCGTGTTGATGGGTGGCGACTCGGCCGAGCGGGAGGTCTCCCTCATGTCCGGCAGTGGCGTGCTGCAGGCCCTGCGTTCGCGGGGTGTGGACGCGCATGCGTTCGACCCTGCGCAGAACGCGCTGGGCGATCTCAAGCGCGATGGCTATGCGCGCTGCTTCATTGCACTGCATGGCCGCCATGGTGAAGACGGCACAGTGCAAGGCGCGCTGGAGCTGCTGGGCATTCCCTACACCGGCCCGGGCGTCATGGCCTCGGCCATCGCCATGGACAAGGTCATGACCAAGCGGGTGTGGCTGGCCGAGGGCTTGCCCACGCCACGCTATGTGTGGCTGGCGCCCGACCGCCAGCAGCGCGAGGTGGTGCGCACCGTGCCCGATGAGCTGGGTTTGCCACTGATCGTGAAGCCGCCCCGCGAGGGCTCGTCCATTGGCGTGACCAAGGTGCGTGGCTATTCGGACATGCAGGAGGCCGTGGCGCTCTCGGCGAAGTACGACCCCGACGTGCTCTGCGAAGAGTTCATCGACGGCGAGGAAGTGACCTGCCCGGTGCTGGGCCAGGGGGCAGACGCCCGCGCGCTGCCGGTGATCCGCATCGTGGCGCCCGATGGCGCCTACGACTACCAGAACAAGTACTTCACCGACGACGTGAAGTACCAGTGCCCGAGCGGCCTGCCCGAGGCCGAGGAACGCGAGATCCAGCGCATCGTGCTGGAGGCCTACCGCACGCTGGGTTGCCGGGGTTGGGGCCGCGCAGATCTGATGATCCGCGCCAGCGACCGCAAACCCTTCCTGCTGGAGATGAACACGTCCCCTGGCATGACCGGTCATTCGCTGGTACCCATGTCGGCACGGGCCTCGGGCATCAGCTATGAGGAACTGTGCCTGCGCATCCTGGCGGATGCAGCGTTGGACACTGCCCCAAGGCCGAAGGACGCCTGATGACCAACAGCCTGCCAACACCCCTGGACGTCAAGCTCATGAACCTGACCGCATCGGTCTTGTTCGTGGGCTGCGCCATGGCTGTGCTGGCGGCGGGTGCGTGGTGGGTGTTGCGCTACCCCGGCTTTGCCATCGCACGCATCGTGGTGCAGGGCGAGCTGGTGCACAACAACGCGGTGACCTTGCGGGCCAATGTGGCGCCGCACCTTGCAGGAAACTTTTTTACGGTGGACCTGCGGGCGGCCCGCAATGCCTTCGAGCAGGTGCCTTGGGTGCGCCGCGCCGACGTGCGGCGGGAGTACCCCGGCAGCCTGCGCGTGGAGCTGCAGGAGCATGACGCCGTGGCGTACTGGGGGCCCGAGAGCGGCTCGGCCCTGGTCAATCGCCAGGGCGAGGTGTTTGAGGCCAACGTGGGCGACGTGGAGCAGGACGGCTTGCCGCGCCTGCTGGGCCCTGTGGGCAGTTCGCCCGAGGTGCTGCTGATGCATGGGCTGCTGCAGCCGGTGTTCAAGCCGCTGGGCCTGGAAGTGGAGACGCTGGAGCTGACCGGGCGGGGCGGCTGGAGGGCCACGCTCGACAGCGACGCGGTGGTGGAACTGGGGGGCGGTACGCCGCAGGAGGTGGTGCAGCGCACGCAACGCTTCACGCGCACCCTGACGCAGGTGGCGGCGCAGTACGGGCGCCGCGTGGATGCCCTCGAGTCCGCCGATCTGCGGCATGCGGGGGGCTATGCGTTGCGCATGCGCGGTGTGAGCACCGTGGTTCCCGATGCCGCAGCGGCCGCTGGCGTCGTGCGCAGGAGGTGATGGCATGGATCAGCGGTGCATGGCGCAAAAAGCAGGTCGGTTCGTGAATGAGGCCGTGGGGCGGCGGGACAGAACAGAGAAGGGCAGAGACTGATATGGCAAGAGAATACAAAGACGTTGTGGTGGGGCTGGACATCGGCACCGCCAAGGTCATGGCCGTGGTGGCTGAGGTTCTGCCCAATGGCGAGCTCAAGCTCGCAGGTCTGGGCGTGGCCCCGAGCAACGGCTTGAAGCGTGGTGTGGTGGTCAACATCGACGCCACGGTGCAGAGCATCCAGCAGGCCCTCAAGGAGGCCGAGCTGATGGCCGACTGCAAGATCCAGCGCGTGTACACCGGTATCACTGGCAGCCACATTCGCGGCCTCAACTCCAGCGGCATGGTGGCCGTGAAGGACAAGGAAGTCACCTCGGCCGACGTGGCGCGTGTGGTGGAGACGGCCAAGGCCATCAACATCTCCAGCGACCAGCGCCTGCTGCTGGTGGAGCCGCAGGAATTCGTGATCGACGGGCAGGATGTGAAGGAGCCCATCGGCATGAGCGGCATCCGCCTGGAGGCCAAGATCCACATCGTGACCGGCGCGCAGAGTGCGGCCGAGAACATCATCAAGTGTGTGCGCCGCTGTGGCCTGGAGGTCGAGCAGCTCATGCTCAACCCCCTGGCCAGCAGCCAGGCCGTGCTGACGGATGACGAGCGCGAGCTGGGCGTGGTGGTGGTGGACATCGGTGCGGGCACCACGGACGTGGCGATCTTCACGGGCGGTGCGATCCGCCACACAGCGGTGATTCCGATTGCGGGCGACCTCATCACCAGCGACATCGCCATGGCATTGCGCACTCCCACGAAGGACGCAGAAGACATCAAGGTCGAGAGTGGCTACGCCAAGCAACTGCTGGCCGACCCCGAGAGCCAGGTCGAAGTGCCCGGCCTGGGCGACCGCAGCCCGCGCATGCTGAGCAAGCAGGCACTGGCGGGTGTGATCGAGCCGCGGGTGGAGGAGATCTTCTCGCTCGTGCAGCAGGTCATCCGCGAGTCGGGCTACGAAGAAGTGCTGTCCTCGGGCATCGTGCTTACGGGCGGCAGTTCGGTGATGCCGGGAATGATCGAACTGGGTGAGGACATCTTCCTCAAGCCCGTGCGGCGCGGCATTCCCAAGTATTCCAGTGCCCTGTCCGACATGGTGGCCCAGCCCCGAGCAGCCACTGTCATGGGCCTGCTCGAAGAAGCTCGCCTGGCACGGCTGCGCGGCTTCAAGGTGGCGCAAAAGAGCGGCTCCATGAAGACCGCGTTCGGGCGTTTCAAAGATTTCATCGTGGGGAATTTCTGACCATGAAATACCTAGGAATGAGCGCCGCCGGGCCGCCCCAAGGCGGGCAAGCCCCAATGGGGGGCAGCGCAGCACACGCAGTGGCAAGCGTGGGGGCCTTGTGGCTGGCGCGAGGGAGTCCCCACCAAACGCCGCGCGAGCGATGGCGATGTACAGGACCGCCGCGCTCTTCCCTACCAGGTACCCCAATCCCCATTTGGCAATTGCATACGAATATAGAAACAGGAGCTCCAACATGACCATCGAAATGATCGAAGCCGAAGAATTCAACCAGGGCACCCAGATCAAGGTGATCGGCGTGGGCGGCGGTGGCAGCAACGCCGTCGAGCACATGATCGCCCGCAGCGTGCAGGGCGTGGAGTTTGTCAGTGCCAACACCGACGCGCAGGCACTGACGCGCAGTTCGGCCCACCGTGTCATCCAGCTGGGCGGCAGCGGCCTGGGTGCGGGCGGCAAGCCAGAAAAGGCGCGCGATGCGGCCGAAGCTGCGGTGGACGACATCCGTGACGCCATCCAGGGCGCGCACATGCTGTTCATTACGGCCGGCATGGGCGGCGGCACCGGGACCGGGGCTGCTCCGGTGATCGCACGCGTGGCCAAGGAAATGGGAATCCTGACGGTGGGTGTGGTCACCAAGCCTTTCGATTGGGAAGGTGGCCGCCGCATGAAGAACGCCGACGATGGCCTGGCCGAGCTGGAAGCCAACGTGGACTCGCTGATCGTGGTGCTCAACGAGAAGCTGCTCGACGTGCTGGGCGACGACATCACCCAGGACGAAGCCTTTGCGCATGCCAACGACGTGCTCAAGAACGCCGTGGGTGGCATTGCTGAAATCATCAACGAGTACGGTCAGGTGAACGTCGACTTCGAAGACGTGCGCACCGTGATGGGCGAGCCTGGCAAGGCCATGATGGGCACGGCCACCGCCAGCGGCCCCGACCGCGCGCGCATCGCTGCGGAGCAGGCCATTGCCTGTCCACTGCTGGAAGGCATCGACCTGTCGGGCGCCAAGGGTGTGCTGGTGCTGGTCACGGCCAGCAAGGGCAGCCTCAAGCTGTCCGAGTCGCGCCAGGCCATGAACACCATCAACGCTTATGCCTCGACCGATGCACACGTCATCTTCGGCGCGGCCTACGACGAAACCCTGGGCGACGAGATCCGCGTGACCGTGGTGGCCACGGGGTTGTCGCGCGTCAACGCACGCCGCCAGCCTATCTCGGTGGTGCAGGGTGGCTTGCGCACGGGCACGGACAACATGGCCTATCAAATGCCCGTGGCTGGTGTCGGCACCCTGGGTGGTGCGGTGGGTGTGCAAGGCGGCCACGCTGGCAGCGCACAGGCCGACTACGGCAGCATGTCGGTGCCCAGCGTTTGGCGCACCAACCGCACGCAGGCGGCAGCCCGTGTGGACGCACTGTCGTCGGGTGGTATGGATGACCTGGAGATCCCGGCCTTCCTGCGCAAGCAAGCCGACTGATCGGAGGTCTCCGGTGGCCCACAGGGTGACTGTGGGACCCCAAGAATGAAAGAGGCCCTGCCAGCGTGAGCTGGCAGGGCCTCTTTTTTGTTGGCAGTGTGGGCTCTTGTGCTGGCTCAGGCCCTTGAGGCCCTCAGCACCCCTGGCTTAGAAGGACTCCCAATCGTCGTTGTTGTCTGCGGCAGGCTTGGGGCTGCTGGCCTTGGGGGGCAGCGCTGCTGCCGGTGCCTTGGCGGCTGGAGCGGGTGGGCGGGGGGCCGCAGCCTTGGCCAGTGCGGGGCGTGGTGCCGCGGCGCGTACGGGGGCCGGTGCCGGACGGGGTGTCGCCGAAGGCACGGGCCGGCTTGCCGGCATGGGGGCAGGTGCCGAGGCATTGCTGCCATTCACCCGGAACAACGCGACCACCTGGGTGAGTTTCATGGCCTGCTCGCGCAGGCTGTCTGCGGCGGCGGTGGATTGTTCCACCAGGGCCGAGTTCTGCTGCGTCATCTGGTCGAGCTGGTTCATGGTGGTGTTGACCTGCGCAATCCCCTGGCTTTGCTCAGAGGTGGCGGAGCGGATCTCTCCAATGATGTCGGTCACGCGCTGAACGCTGTCCACGATCTCGGTCATGGTGGCGCCCGCATTGCCCACCAGTTGCGTGCCCGATGCCACTTTTTCGACCGATGCGCCAATCAGGGTCTTGATCTCCTTGGCGGCTTCTGCACTGCGTTGGGCCAGGCTGCGCACCTCGCTGGCCACCACGGCAAAGCCCCGGCCCTGCTCGCCCGCACGGGCGGCTTCCACTGCGGCATTCAAGGCCAGGATGTTGGTCTGAAAGGCAATGCCATCGATGACACCGATGATGTCGCTGATCTTGTTGCTGCTGGCGTTGATGTCCTGCATGGTGGCCACCACCCGCGACACCACCTCGCCCCCGCGTGCCGCGACGGCAGCGGCCGACGTTGCCATCTGGTTGGCGGTCTGTGCGGATTCCGAGGTCTGCTTGACGGTGCTGGTCAGCTCTTCCATGCTGCTCGCGGTGCTCTGCAGGTTGCTGGCCGTGTCTTCGGTGCGGTGGGCGAGGTCATTGTTGCCCTGGGCAATCTCGCTGGACGCGGTGGCGATGCTGTCGGTGGCGGAGCGTACGTCGGTGACCAGCTTGCGCAGCGAGGTGACCATGTGGGCCAGGCCGTCGAGCATCGAGCCCGGGTGGGCCGTGGGGATTGGGGTATCGAGGTTGCCCTGGGCCACTTCCGACATGATGGCGATGGCGTCGGTGGGCTCTCCCCCGATCTGGCGCAATACCGACCGCGACACCATCATGCCAATGGCGCCGACGACCAGAAACACGACCACCACCATGGCCAGGCTCGACAGCAGGGCTTGGCGCAGCAGCACATCCACGTCGTCGGTGTAAAGGCCTGAGCCAACCATCCAGTTCCAGCCGTCCACCCGGACGATGTACTGCAGCTTGGGCTGGGGTGTCGTTTGACCCGGGCGGGCAAACATTGTGGGGACAAAGGCCTTGCCGTCCTTGCTGTTGCGGATGCCGTTCACGAGCAGGCCAATGATGTCCACCCCCGAACCATCCTTGACCTTGCCCAGCATGTCCTGCCCGTCCCACTCGGTCTTGAAGGGGTGCATCACCCCGACGCCCTCGGTGGTCCAGATGTAGAAGTACTCGGTTTTTCCGTCGGCACCGCCATAGCGGGCAATGCGCAGGGCGTCCTTGGCGGCCTTCTGTGCTTCTTCCTGGGGCATGGCGCCGCTGGCGGCCTTGGCCTGGTAGGCGGCGACGATGCTGTGGGCGGACTGGACGGCCGTGGTCAGCAACTCCTTGCGCGACTCGCTGATCAGCCGTCGTTCCTGCAGCAAGGACATGATGGCCATGATCAGCAGCGCAGCCAGTGCGGTGCCGATCATGAGCATGATTTTCATTTTGAAGCTGAGCTTGCTCATGGGAGTCTCCTGTGGGGCGTTTGCGGTGTGTTCATGTTGTGTCTTTTAAGGCCCGCCGACCCCAAATTGTGCGGCGAACCCTGGGGCATGTGCTGTAGGTGAAAACGCGGCGGTGGTTCCGGGGGCGGTGTTGGTGAGGCTGGCAAGACCTCAGCGTGTGCGGGGCGGGGCGCCAGAAACTAAAATGCCGAGATGCTCCAGCAACGCACCCTCAAGACACTGACCCGGGCCGTAGGCGTCGGGCTGCACAGCGGCCAGCGGGTCGAGTTGACCCTGCGGCCCGCGCAGCCGGACACGGGTATCGTGTTCCGGCGGGTTGACCTGCCCCAGCCGGTGGACATCCCGATCCGGGCCGAAGCGGTGACGGACACGCGGCTGGCGTCCACCATCGCGGTGGGCAATGCCAAGGTACACACGGTGGAGCACCTGATGTCGGCCTGTGCGGGCCTGGGCATCGACAATCTCTATGTGGACATCACTGCGGAAGAGGTGCCCATCCTTGACGGGTCTTCGGCTTCCTTCGTTTTCCTGCTGCAGAGCGCGGGGGTCGAATTGCAGAACGCGCCCAAGCGTTTCATCCGCGTCACCCGGCCTGTGGAAGTGCGCGAGGGCGAGGGCGCCAACGCCAAGTGGGCGCGCCTCACTCCCTACCACGGCTACAAGCTCAGCTTCGAGATCGACTTTGACCACCCTGCGGTGGATTCCACCGGCCAGCGTGTGGAGTTTGACCTGGGGGCGGGCAACTACAGCCGTGACATTGCCCGCGCACGCACCTTTGGCTTCACCCGCGATGTCGAAATGATGCGCTCCAACGGCCTGGCGCTGGGCGGGGGCTTGGACAACGCCATCGTGATGGACGACTACAAAGTGCTCAACAGCGACGGCCTGCGCTACGACGACGAGTTCGTGAAGCACAAGATCCTGGACGCCATGGGCGATTTGTACCTGATTGGGAAACCGCTGCTGGCTGCGTACAGCGCGTTCCGTTCGGGCCATGCCATGAACAACCTGCTGCTGCGCGAGCTGCTGGCCCAGCGCGATGCCTGGGAAGTAGTCACCTTCGAGGACGAGCGCCAGGCTCCAAGCGGCTTTGTGCAGCCTGCGCGCGCCTGGTAGCGATGAAGCACTCCCTGAGTCGCTTCGCGCCTTCCCCCTCTCTCGTTGCGGGAGGGGAACAACGCCGTCGCTGCGAGGCGCCTCTTGCTGGGCATCCCTGGCCCATGCCGCGTCAGTTTTCAAGGCGCGGGGGATTCGTGAAATGCTGATCTTCCGCTGGCTGGCCATGCTGCTGCTTCTGGCGGCTGCCGTGTCGTTTGCGTTTTATGCGGGCACCGGCCAGGCGCGCTACAAGCGTCTGGGGCTCGTCATCCTCAAATGGACGGTGATCGCAGCCGTCTTCTTCTTTGCGGTGATCCTCATCGGCCGTTTGGCCTGACCGTACGGCCGAAGTGCGGCTGGGGCCTCTTTTTCTTCTGGCCTATACTCGCGCCTGCTCCGGGGTGTGCGTAAGCGCTGAGATGCGAGGCGGCTGAAGAAATTCGGCAGGCCTCGCGAACCCGACGAACTTGATCCGGTTCATACCGGCGGAAGAAGAGCCGACCTCCTTGTCTCCGTGCCCGCAGTCCCTGCTGGCACGCGATGCCTCAGGTGCCGCCGCACCCGAGGGGCGCACAGGTCCATTCCGGAGCAGCACCTACCGCCACCGGAACCAGGAGACCTGCCCATGAACGCCCCCGACCCCCACGCCAAGCTGGCCACCCCCGAGAAGTTCGCCGAGTTGCTCGCAAGCACGCGCGAACCCTTTCCTGCATCGCGCAAGGCCTACCTGCCCGGCCACCTGCACACCGGTCTGCGCGTGCCCGTGCGCGACATTGCGCTGACCAATGGCGAACTGGTCAGCGTGTACGACACCTCCGGCCCGTATACCGACCCCGAGGCTGCGATCGATGTGCGCAAGGGCCTGTCCAGCGTGCGAGGTGGCTGGATCACCGGCCGTGGTGATGTGGAGCACTACGAAGGCCGCGCGCCTGTGGCGCTGGACGACGGCCAAAAGAGCGAAGACGCCACCCGCCTGGCCCAGCTGCGCGCCGAGGCCGCCGCGCTGCAGCGCAAGCCTCTGCGGGCCAAAAGTGGTGCTAATGTGACGCAGATGCACTACGCCCGCAAAGGCATCATCACCCCCGAGATGGAATACGTGGCCATTCGCGAAAACGGCAAGCGCGAGTGGATGGAGCAGTACATGGCCGACGCTGGCCGTGAGCAGCGCCTCATGGGTAACCCCCTGGGGGCCAGCATCCCGCGCATCATCACCCCCGAGTTCGTGCGCGACGAAGTGGCCCGGGGCCGCGCCATCATCCCCGCCAACATCAACCACCCCGAGGTGGAGCCGATGGCGATTGGCCGCAACTTCCTGGTCAAGATCAACGCCAACATCGGCAACTCGGCCGTCACGTCGAGCATTGAAGAGGAAGTGGAAAAGCTCGTGTGGGCGATCCGCTGGGGCGCTGACAACGTGATGGACCTGTCGACCGGCAAGAACATCCACACCACGCGCGACTGGATCGTGCGCAACAGCCCGGTGCCCATCGGCACCGTGCCGATCTACCAGGCGCTGGAGAAGGTGGGTGGCGTGGCCGAAGACCTGACCTGGGAAATCTTCCGCGACACGCTCATCGAGCAGGCCGAGCAGGGGGTGGACTACTTCACCATCCACGCGGGTGTGCGCCTGGCCTACATCCACCTCACGGCCAACCGCCGCACGGGCATCGTCTCGCGCGGGGGCTCCATCATGGCCAAGTGGTGCATGACGCACCACCGAGAGAGCTTCCTGTACGAGCACTTCGAGGACATCTGCGACATCATGAAGGCATACGACGTGTCGTTCAGCCTGGGTGATGGCCTGCGCCCCGGCTGCGCTTCAGACGCCAACGACGAAGCCCAGTTTGCCGAGCTGCACACGCTGGGCGAGCTCACGCAAGTGGCCTGGAAACACGACGTGCAGACCATGATCGAAGGCCCCGGCCATGTGCCCATGCACATGATCCAGGCCAACATGACCGAGCAGCTCAAGACCTGTCACGAGGCGCCTTTCTACACTCTGGGCCCGCTGACGATCGACATCGCACCGGGCTACGACCACATTGCCTCGGCCATCGGCGCGGCCATGATCGGCTGGATGGGCACGGCCATGCTGTGCTACGTGACACCCAAGGAGCACCTGGGCCTGCCCGACCGCGACGACGTGAAGCAAGGGATCATTGCGTACAAGATCGCCGCCCACGCTGCCGATGTGGCCAAGGGACACCCGGGCGCCCGCTCGCGCGACGACGCGCTGAGCCAGGCGCGCTTCGACTTCCGCTGGCAAGACCAGTTCAACCTGGGCCTGGACCCGGAGACCGCCAAGGAATACCACGACGAAACCCTGCCCAAGGACTCGGCCAAGGTGGCGCATTTCTGCTCGATGTGTGGACCGAAGTTCTGCTCGATGAAGATCACGCAGGAAGTGCGCGACTTTGCTGCGCAAAAAGGCATGGCGGAGGCGGATGCCCTGGCCCAGGGCATGGAGACCAAGGCGGTGGAATTCCAGCGCCTGGGCGGGCAGCTCTACATTCCTGTAACACCGGCTGCATAAGCCCGCCTACTACCCCCGGGGATTCCCTGCACCAGGGCCCGGGGCCGTGCTTACCCTGTGCGGCAGACGACAGCGCTCGCTCTATAGTCCCGCCCACCCCCGGTTCAGAAGATCGGGAGGATGGTGTGTGGCACTAAATTTGCTATGCTGAGTTGTCTGTTAAAAAATGTAAGGAAGAGCCATGAATGCTCTCGGCCGCTTCTCCATCCGCACGCGCCTTTACTTCGGGACCGTTTTTTCCCTGATTCTTCTCGTTGTCATTGGCGCCATGGGTTATGTGGCGCTGGACCGCACGCGCGGCACGCTGCAGGTGCTGTTCTCGCAGCGAGTGCAGACCCTCACGGACATGTCGGATCTGCGCACCACGCTGGGGGACCTGCGCCGGACCGAAAAAGACATCATCATCAATTTCAACAACTCGGTGGAGGTCTCGGCCTTGCGCGAGTCCTGGGCCAAGACCCTGGCCGCCCTGCGCAAGAGCCTGGCCGATGTGCGCCAGGTCCAGTCGGGCGACACGGAGTTCGTCGCGTCCATCGATAAATCCCTGGACGAGATCAAGCAGTACGAAACTGGCATCTCGCCGATCTTCGAGCAGATTGAGCGTGCCCAGCTCGATGGTGCAGGCGGTGGTGCCTACGCAGACCGCCTGAAAGTGCACATGGAGGCCACCGACAAGCTGTTCTCCAGCCTGTCCGCCACGGCCCGTGCGCGGATGGATGAAGCCCGCGAAGGTGTGGAGTCGCGCACCTCCACGATGTCTGCCCTCATTGGCATCGGGCTGCTGCTCGGGCTGGCGGTACTGATTCCGCTCACGTTTTTCAGCGTGCGCTCCATTACCCGGTCCCTGGGCCAGGCGCAGGAGCTGGCCGACCGCATTGCCAGTGGCGACCTCTCGCGGGACGTGGCGGCCATGAACCAGGACGAGGTCGGCCAGCTGGTTTCGGCCATGGGCCGCATGCAGGATGCCCTGCGTGGCCTGGTGCGCCAGGTGCAGGACTCGGCAGGCAACATCACCACCGCCAGCTCCGAGATCGCCAGCGGCAACCACGACCTGAGCCACCGCACCGAGCAGACAGCGGCCAACCTGGAGGAAACAGCCTCGTCCATGGAGCTGTTGACCAGCACCGTGCAGCAAAGCGCGCAGTCCTCCCGCCAGGCCAGCGACTTCGCCTCGTCGGCCGCCGAAGTGGCCGCGCGTGGTGGTGCCGTGGTGTCGCAGGTGGTCACCACCATGGACCAGATCACCACCAGCTCGCGCAAGATCGCCGACATCACGGGCGTGATCGACTCCATTGCATTCCAGACCAACATCCTCGCGCTCAACGCCGCCGTCGAGGCCGCGCGCGCCGGCGAACAGGGCCGGGGTTTTGCCGTGGTGGCGAGCGAGGTGCGCAACCTTGCGCAGCGCAGTGCCGAGGCGGCCAAGGAGATCAAGGGCCTGATCGGTTCGTCGGTGGAACGCGTCGAAGACGGCTCGCGCCTGGTCAGTCAGGCCGGGCAGACCATGACCGAGATCGTCAGCAGCGTGCGCCGGGTGTCCGACATCATTGCGGAGATCACCGCCTCGTCGGCCGAGCAAAGCGACAACATCGGCCAGATCAGCCAAGCCGTGGGCCAGCTCGACCAGATGACGCAGCAGAACGCCGCGCTGGTGGAAGAGTCCACCGCTGCTTCCGAGTCGCTGCGCGAACAGGCCCTGCACCTGAGCAGCGCGGTCAGTCAGTTCAAGCTGCAGGACGGCGGTGTTTCCACACCATCGGCCTTCAGCGCGGCAGCAGCAGCGCCCTCTGCACCAGCCGTGGCCCAGGCGCCGCGCCGGCCCGCGCTGCGGATACGGTAGTTTTAGGTATTTTTGGCAGCTGGCGCTTGTCCATCAAGCGCTGGTAGCTATCAAAATAATAGTAGATGGTGGCTTGCCATGGTTTTGCGCAACCCCACAGCGCTTGCAACTGGCGCGCCCCAGGCCAGTGCACCCGTGGAGCTGGTTTTGCCAGGCCACCGGCTACGTCCCCCTTCGGGGGAAGCCGCGCCGCGGCTCAGGGGGCATCTCAGTCCCTGGTTACCCGCAGCACTTCTTCACGGCTGGTAATGCCCGCGGCAATCAGCCGCTCGCCATCGTCGCGCATCAGGGCCATGCCACCCGCCAGCGCTGCGGTGCGAATGTCGGCTTCGGACGCCTGGTTGTGGATCTGCGCGCGGATCGCGTCCGTGGTCACCAGCAGCTCGAACACGCCGGTGCGGCCCGTATAGCCCGTCTGGCCGCAGTGATCGCACCCGCTGCCCTGGCAATGGCTGCAGTACTTGCGCACCAGGCGCTGCGCTAGCACCCCCAGCAGCGAGGACGACAGCAGGAACGGCTCCACCCCCATGTCGGTCAGGCGCGTCACGGCGCTGGCGGCGTCGTTGGTGTGCAGCGTGGCCAGCACCAGGTGGCCCGTCAGTGAGGCCTGGATGGCGATCTGCGCGGTCTCGAAGTCGCGGATTTCACCGATCATGATGATGTCCGGGTCCTGCCGCAGGATGGCGCGCAGGGCCTTCGCAAAGGTCAGCTCGATCTTGCTGTTGACCTGCGTCTGCCCCACGCCCGGCAGCTCGTATTCGATGGGGTCTTCCACCGTCATGATGTTGTTGCGCGTGGCGTCCAGGCGCCCCAGGCCCGCATACAGCGTGGTCGTCTTGCCCGAGCCCGTGGGCCCGGTCACCAGGATGATGCCGTGCGGCTGCGAGATGAGGCCTTCGAAGCGGCGCAAGGTGTCGCCCTGCATGCCCACGGCTTCCAGGCTGAGCTTGCTTTCGCTCTTGTCCAGCAGGCGCAGCACCGCACGTTCGCCGTGGGCGCTGGGCAGCGTGGACACGCGCACGTCGATGGCGCGGGTGCCCAGGCGCAGGCTGATGCGGCCGTCCTGCGGCAGCCGTTTTTCACTGATGTCGAGGTCGGCCATGATCTTCAGGCGCGAGATCAGGGCGGCGTGCAGGGCGCGGTTGGGCTGCACCACCTCGCGCAGCGTGCCGTCCACCCGAAAGCGCACGCTGGAATGGCGCTCGTAGGGTTCGATGTGGATGTCGCTTGCTCCGTCGCGCGCGGCCTGCGTGAGCAGGGCATTGAGCATGCGGATGATGGGCGCGTCGCCGGCGGACTCCAGCAAGTCCTCCACGGCGGGCAGTTCCTGCATCATGCGCGAGAGGTCGGCATCGCTCTCGACCTCGCTCACCACCGTGGCCGCACTCGATTCGCTGTGCGAATACACGGCACTGATGCGCTGGGCCAATGCCGGGGCGTCGAGTGGCAGCAGCTGCTGCACGGCGTGCTTGCGCAACACCTCCGACAGCGCCCCCGCGTCGGGGTGGGGGCCATGCCACAGCACCAGGTGGTGGCCGTCGTCCTCCAGCAGCAGCTGGGCGGTGCGGGCAAAGGCGTAGGGCAGGGGATGGCGCATGGGTGTGGGTCCCTCAGAGCGCCTGGGGCGAGACCGTGGCGTTGAGTGCCAGACTGCGCACGGTGGCGGCTGCCGCATTGGCAGCGTCTTCGGAGTTGTAGGGGCCGACCCGCACGCGGGTGAGCGTGCCACGGTTGGTGTCTACCGATTGGATGGACAGGGGCAGGGCCGCGCTGCGCAGCTTGGTCATGGCGGTGCGCGACTCCGCGTCCTTGCCGAACACGCCCACATTCACGTAGTACTGAGGTGCCGGGGCCTGTGCCTGGACCGCCGGGGCGGCGGGTGCGCTGCTTTGCGGTGCAGGTGGGGTCGGTGGTGCCACGGGGGCGAGCGGCTGCAGGGGCACCGGCACGGCGGGCTGCACGGACGCAGGACTGGGGGCCGAAGGCGCCCGCTCGGGCAGCGCGGGCAGGATGGGGGCGCCAGAGACCGTGCCCATCATCAGGCTGGGGCCAGGCTGTGTGGTGTGCTGCAAGGCACGGATGGCCTCATAACGGTCCACGACCAATGCGTCGCTGGTGGCGTTGTCACGCACTACGATGGGGCGCAGGAAGATCATCAGATTGGTTTTGCGGCGCGAGCGGTTCTCGCTCTTGAACAGGCTGCCCACCACGGGCAGGTCGCCCATCAGGGGCACCTTGTCCTCGCCCTGCGAGTAGGTGTCCTCCAGCAGGCCGCCGATGACGATGATGCTGCCGTCGTCCACCACCACGTTCGATTCGACCGCACGTTTGCTAGTGGTGGGGCCGGTGGCGTTGGACAGGGTGGAGCGGTCGATCTTGGAGATCTCCTGGTAGATCGCCATCTTCACGGTGCCGTTCTCGCCAATTTGCGGGCGCACCTTGAGCATCAGGCCCACGTCCTTGCGCTCCACGGTGTTGAACGGGTTCACGGTGCCACTGTTGCCGGTGTTCGCATACGAGCCCGTGACGAAGGGCACGTTGTCGCCGATGAGGATGCGCGCCTCCTCGTTGTCCAGCGTCATCAGGTTGGGGGTGGAGAGCACATTGGCGTCGCCGCTGTTCTGCAGGAAGTTGGCCAGCGCGCCCAGGTAGTACTGGCCGTTGACGCGCGGCGCTAGCGCCAGATTCATGCCGCCGCCCAGCCCGGTGGCTGCTGTGGCGATACTGGTGGCGCTGCCTGACGCGAGCGCGGCCGTCAACCCCAGGATGTTGGCGCCGGCCGCACCGGAGTTGGTGCCGATCACGCCCACGGTGCCATCGCCCTGCTTGCCCAGGATGCCCTGCCACTGGATGCCGAACTGGGCCACCTTGTTGGCCGACACTTCCACGATCAGGCTTTCGACCAGCACCTGCGCACGCCGCCCGTCCAGTTTGTCGATGACCGCGCGCAGCTGGCGGTACAGCGGCTCGGGTGCCGTGATGATGAGCGAATTGGTGGTGGGGTCGGCCTGGATCTGGCCGCCCGTGGAGGGCTGGTTGTTGTTGGTGCTGCTGGTGCCCATCGTGTTGCCGCCAGTGCCCAGGCCCCCTGTATTGCTGCCCGACAGCCCGCTGCCCGTGTTCAGGATGCTGCCGCTGTTGCTGCCGCCGCCCAGGCCACCGCTGGGGGCAACCGGTGCGGCGGCGCTGCCACCTGCGCTGCCGCCACCTGTGTTGCCGCCCGTGCCCATGGCGGCCATGGCCGCGCGCAGCGTGGTGGCCAGCTTGGTGGCGTCGGCGTTCTTCAGGTACACCACATGGATGTTGCCGGTGGATGCGCTGCTGCCGGGTGCGGGGGCCTGGTCGAGCTGGGCTACCAGCGCCCGCACCTGGGCCACGCGGGCCGGGTTGGCGGCCCGCAGGATCAGCGAGTTGCTGCGCGGCTCGGCAATCAGCGTGGTCTTGAACGAGGTGTCGGCCTGCCCCTGTGCTGCGACCGGTGCGGCGCCGCTGCCGCCATCGATCAGGCGCGCCACCAATGGCGCGAGGTCGGTGGCGATGGCGTTGCGCAGCGGAATCACCTCCACGTCGCTGGCGTTGGAGACATCCATGGCCGCCACGATGCGCGCCAGGCGCTGCAGGTTGTCGGCGTAGTCGGTGATCACCAGCGAGTTGTTGCCGGGGTTCACGTTGATGGTGTTGTTGGGGCTGATCAGCGGGCGCAGCACCGGCACGAGGTTGGCGGCGTTCTCGAAGTTGAGCTTGAAGATCTGCGTGACGATCTGCCCGCCACCGGGGGCGCTGCCAGAGCTGCCCTGTACCACGCTCACGCTGCCGCCCTGCAGCTTGGCGTCGGCTTCGGGCACCACCTTGTACAGGCCTGCAGCCTCCACCACCGTGAAGCCCTGCAGCCGCAGCGCTGCCAGGAACTGCTGGAAGGCGGCGGCGGGTGTCACGGCGCGTTCGGTGACTAGGTTGAGCTGGCCCTTCACGCGCGGGTCCACGACCACATTGCGGCCCGTGATGGTGGCCATGGTGCGCGCCACGGCTTCGATCTCGGCGTTGGCGAAATTCAGGGTGACGGGCTCGCCGGCGCGCACGCTGCCCGTGCCGGTATCGATGGCGGTTTGGGCAACAATTTGGCCACTGGCGCATGCCAGTAATGCGCTAGCTGCTATTGCTTTAAGAGCAAAACCCAGACGTGGTGACAACAAGGAGTTCATAGGTTCAACCCACGGTGATGATGGAGCGCGCGCCGCTGCGCCGTCCAATGATGTTCAGAAGATTCGACAGGGCTGCTTCGCGCTCGGGGGCGGCACTGGCTTCGCCCGCAAAGCGCAGGCGGTTGCCCACCCACTGGCCGGAACCATTCAACTGCAGGTGCCCGTCCAGCGTGCTCAGGGTGAGCGTGGGCACCTCGCCGCCCTGCACCGCGAGCCGGTAGCTGCCCATGGGGCGCAGGGTGGACAGGCGGGATGACATGGCCCGGGCATCCAGCTGCACCTGGCCCGCCAGGGACATGCGCCCGGCACTCCACCGAAGGGTGAAGCCGCGGGTCTGCAGCGCCAGCTGGCCCTGGGGCTGCAGGGTGTTCCAGGGCGTGCCCAGCCCGGTCAGCACGGAGGCTGGCCACAGGCTCTCGCCGTCGATCACGGTCAGGCGCGTGCCAGACCAGCCTGCACTCGCTTGCAGCTGCAGTGGTGTGGGGGTGCAGCAACTGGCATGCAGCTGCGCGTGCAGGCCACTCCAGCTGGGGCGAATTCGCCAGTCCAGGCGGCCGGGCAGGGCGGCGCTGTCCTGGCTGGCAGCGCCCCCCGTCAGCACCAGCTGTGCAGAGCCCGTCCAGACCGTACCCCGCGATTGCAGCAGCTGCACCTGCCCGCCCGTGGCGCTGGCCACGCTTTGCGCCAGCCAGTGCGCTGGCGCAAACACCACCACGGCAGGCAATACGCCCGCTACGGCGCCTGTCAGCGCCCAGGCCCATGCGCTGCGGGGCGCGCGGGTGATGGGTTTTCTGTGTCGGAGGGAGGTGGCCACTGGGAGAGGGGGTCTGGTGCCGGTGGGTCGATTCAGGGCTGGGCTGGCGGCAGGGCCAGCACCAGGGTTCCGTCCCAGCGTGGCATCGCAGCGGCCGCGCCGCCCAGGGGGACTGGGGCGTTGGGCGCGGGGCTTGCCGCGGCGGTGCTGCGGGTCAGGCGCGCTTCCACCGGGGCGGCGCGGGCGTTGCTGCGTGCCTGGGCCAGCCACTGGGCCAGCGCGTCGGCGGGGGCGCCCTTGAGCGTGACGGTGGCGCGGTCGCCCACCACGTTGAGCTGGGCCGCATTGCCCAGGCGTTGTGCGAGCGCCGTGCGCAGCGCACCGACGGAATCGCCGCGCGTATTGCGCGGGGCCGACTGCAGCTGCTGCGCCTCGGAGCGCAGGCCTTGCATGCGCTGCAACTGTGTGTCCAGCTCGGCGTGGCGCGCTGGCGCGGCGCGCAGCGTGGACAGGGCCGGTGCCACGGCCAGCCACCACAGCAGGGCGAAGGCGATGAGGCCACCCGCGGCAAGGACCATGTTTTGCTCACGCGGGGCCAGGGCCTGCCAGCGGGCGCGCAGGGCGGGGGAGGTAATGGTGGTCATGGTGTGCCTTCCGCGCGCAGCAGCAGGCTGCCATCGTCCAGCCGGGCCCGGTAGCCCGCCGCCTGCAGGCGGGCCGAGAGCACGGATTCTTCATCGGGGGCCAGCGTGACACCGCGCAGGCGCAGCTCGCCGGGGGCGTATTCGATGCCCGTGGGCTGGCGGCCGCTGGGCAAGGTTGCTCCAGCGGCAGCGAGCAAGGGCTCCAGGTCACGGGCCGATACAGCACCGGCCGCCTGCCGCAGCTGGGCCAGTTCGCGTTCCATCTGCACCGGGGCGTCCACCACGACCTGCACCTTGGGGAAAGTCTGCGTCAGCGTGGACCGAACGGCTGCCTGTTTGGCGGCCAGCGCCTGGCGCTCCTGCCAGGCCCAGGCATTGAGCCCGATCAGATGGGCCACCACCAGCAGTCCCGCACCCCAGCGCGCCGCGCGCCACTGTGGGGCATTCAGCAGTGCGCTGGCCAGGCTGCCTGCCTTGCGCAGTGCACGGGTGCGGCCTGTGCTGGCCAGATCGAACTGGGCCAGATCCCAGTCGCCGCGTGCGGCGTCCAGCGCCCGCTGGCTGGCGGTGAGCAGTGCCACGCGCTGGCCCAGGGTGCGCTCTGCCAGGGCCGCGACCGCAGGCTCGGCGCGCACCACCGGTGCATTGTCTTCGTCCGTGGCTGCATCCTGGGGCAGCCCGGCACGGGCCAGCATCACGGAGGCAATGGACAGGGGCAACACGGCCACGCCGTGGTCCGCACCCTGGCCAGTCAGCACCACGCAGGCGTCTTCGGGGGTGCCCAGGGCACACAGCTCGGGACGGCCACTGGGGGTGGGGCCAGGGGCGAATTCAGGCACGACACGCGACACACGGCGGCCGGCGGCTTCCAGGGCCTGCAGGTTTTCGCGCAACCAGTTGCGGTCACACACCGCCACCCACACGGGTTCGCCCGCATTTGCATCGGGCTGGATGGCGAAATGCAGTTGTGCTGCATCGTCGAGCACGCGGTCTTCGAGCAGCCCCTCCAAGGCCGACCTCAGGCGCGGTGTCTGCTGGCCCGCGCCCAATGCCAAGCCAGGCGGCAGTTGCACCCGTTGCCAGGACAGTGCCCGCGCCGGCACCACGGCCACCACTTCGCCGCCAGGGCGTGTGGGTTCGGGCAGCAGCGCGGCCGGGGCGATGGCGTGGCGAAGGGCGGTGTGGCCGTCCGCCGTCAGCGTGTAGCTGTACTCGGTGGCCGGCCCCGGACGGGCCGGCGGCAGGAAAAGAATGAGGGTGCTCATGGACAGGTTTTGCGGGCCATTTTAGGGGGCGGGCTTGACGGTGCGGGCCGAACCTGCGGATGTGTTGCAGATGTGTCAGATTTCAGCGCGTTGCCTCCGGCGTGCCGGGGGCAGTTTCGCGGTCAAAAGCACCCCGTTCGCGCCACAGCGTTGTGACCTCGATGCCCTGTTTGCGCACCAGCGATCGCTCGTCCACCATGGCATCGCCCAGGCGCAGGCGGCCGCGCACCTCGAAGTACGAGGAGGCCACGGCATGTGCGCCTTCATTGATGTCGATGCTGGCGCCCAGCAGGTCGCGCACCTCGCTGAGCGTGCGGAAATGCCGGGCTTCGCGGGCTTGCAGCATCTTTTGGGCACTGGCCATGTCCAGGCCGTCGATGGCGGCCAGCAGCACATCGATGTCGGCGGTGTTGAGGTTGACCGGCGCGCGCACGGGCAGCAGCGTCACGTGGGGCGCCAGGCGGGCCACGGTGGTGGGCGCCAGGCCCAGCCAGCCCAATTGGGACATGGTGGGGGGCAAAAGAGGGGCGGTGTTGACGTCGGCGCCGGTGGTGGCCTGCGCGCGCCGCAGAGCGTCGGTGAGCAGGCTCAGTTCCTGCTGCGGAAGTGCCAGGCGCTCGAACAGCCGCGTGAACTGCCGCAGCGTCAGGGTTTGCACATTGCCGCCATCGACCAGGTTGGTCAGGTTCAGCCGGCCCTGCATGTCCGAAATCTGCCCCGACAGAAACGCCTCGGTGGTGTCGGTGGTGGCGTCGTCCACCTGGCTCACGTTCTTGTCGGCCGCGAGAAAGGTGGACAGCCGCGCCTCCTGCAGTGGCACGGCCCAGGGCTCGGCCAGGTGGTCGGCGCCGCCCGAGCGGCCGTCTTCGCGCAGGATCAGGCGCGACCAGTCGAGCGCGCCGACCAGAATCCAGGTGGACTGCACGCGGCCGCGCTCGGCCGTCTCGACCTCCACCGCGCGCCACTGCTGCCACATGGACGCCGCCGCGAAAGTGGCCACGAGGGTGACGGTGAGCATGGCCAGCAGCAGTGCAGCGCCGCGCTCCCTGCGAACCGGGCGCGGCCACGTGTGGAATCCCCCTGAGGCGCTGTGAAACTGGCGCGACCCAGACCAGTGCCACCGTGGAACTGGCTTTGCCAGGCCACGGGTGGCGTCCCCCTGGGGGGAAGCGGCGCAGCTGCTCAGGGGGGGGCTTGTCATTGTCATGTCCGCCCCCCACCCAGCACGGGGTTCACCCAGTCGCGCGTGAGCCGGCCCACCAGCGCCTGGCCGGGCGGCAGGGTGATCTGCAGGCGCACGCCATCGGGGATGGCCGAGGTGCCCGCCGGCGTGGCGCCGCTGCTGGACAGCGGGTTGGACCACGCACCGCCCCGGTAATAAAAGATCTGCCAGTCCTCCAGTGGCAGCAGCGTCATCTCACGGCGCCGCTCGGCCTCGCCCGGGCTGCGCGCCCATTGCCCGGCCAGCTGCCACGCTTCCTGCCATTCGGCGCGCGTGCGCACCGGTGGCGACTGCCAGCGCATCCACTGGCCGACACCCTGGGCACCCCGGCGCGTCCACGCCACCACCAGGGCGCCCTCGTCGGGCACCGCGCTGCTGCGCCGCGTCAAACGCAGCACCTGGCCATCCCAGTCGAGCGGCGTGGTGTTGGCAATGGGCATCAGTGCATCCAGGTCCGTGCCCCACTGGCCCAGGGCCGACTGCAGCACCAGCATCTCGTCGGCCCGCTGGCGCGTGATCTCTTGCGCCCGCACCATGCCATCAAGCCCCCGCCAGCTCAGGATGGCCAGCAGGCTCATCACCGCAATGGCCAGCAGCAGCTCCACCAGCGTGAAGCCGCGCGCGCCTTTCAAAACCGGCGCGGCGCGAGGCCAGTGCACCCGTGGAACTGGCTCTGCCAGGCCACCGGGTGCGTCCCCCCCAAGGGGGGAAGGCGCGAAGCGACTCAGGGGGGACATCTGGTCAATACCTTCCGATGATGGTGGAGATGCGCAGGATGGAGTTGTCGCCATCCAGCACCTGCGCGTCCATGCGGCGGAAGCTCGGGTTGGGCGTGGGCCGCACGATCAGGGCCACGGTGAGCTGGCGCCCGGCCTGTTCGCAGGTGAGCTGGCTGTCGCCCACGCTGGGCATCTGGCGTGAAAGGCGCGCATAGACCAGTTCGTTCTCGGCGCACAGCTGGGCCAGCACGATGTCTGACTGGCGCAGCGCATTGCGCGTGAGCGCCGTGGTGGCCTGCAGCCCCGCCATGAGTGCGATGGCCACGATGCTGAGCGCCACCAGCACCTCCACCAGCGTGAAGCCGTGCAGTCGCTTGCGGCGGCAGGGGGGCAGGGGGGTGTTCATTGGACGGTCTCGACGGTGAAGGGACGCACCCCGTCGGTAGCGACGCGCAGCGTGCGCTCGGGATAGGCGTGGTGGGTGATCAGCACCTGCTGGGGCCCAATGAGGGGCTCCGGCCCCAGCACCAGCAGCGTGGGCGCGCGCACCGTGGTGCCTGCATCCAGCCACTGGCCGGGCATTGCCGCCAGTGCGCTGGGCGGCAGGCCCTCGAACCGGAAACCACGCGCGTCGGCACGCCAGCGCACAGGCATGCCCCCGGCGCGCGACTGGGCCCGCGCGGATTCCAGCAGCGCCGCGAGCCGGGCCGCCTCGCGCTCGACCAGCGTCTGCCCGCTGTCGCGCATCGCCAGCCCTACCCCGGCCGTGGCCAGGGCAATGATGCTGATGACCACCAGCAATTCAAGGAGGGTGAAGCCGCGTGAGCGGTTCATGGGCCTATGCAACGTGAGGTTGCAACGGTCGCGGCGTTTCCAGAAGGCGAGCGGCCGCAGCGCCGGGCCGCCCCAAGCAAGGCCCGGCCCCCTCGGGGGGCAGGGAGCGACACGCAGTGCGCGACCGTGGGGACCACACTACTGCCAGCTGCCAACATCCGCGTCCTTGCCTTCGCCGCCCGACTGCCCATCGGCGCCGAACGACATCACGTCGATCTCGCCCTTGATGCCGGGGTTCAGGTACTGGTACGGACGGCCCCAGGGGTCGTTGGGCAGTTTTTCGAGGTACAGCTTCCAGTTGTTGGGCACCGGCCCCGAGGTGGGTTTGATGATGAGCGACTGCAGGCCCTGTTCGGCCGTGGGGTAGCGCTGGTTGTCCAGGCGGTACAGCTTGAGCGCCTGCATGATGTTGGTGATGTCGGTGCGGGCGGCGGTCACGCGGGCATCGTCGGCACGTTCCAGCACATTGGGCACGATGAGGGCGGCCAGCACGCCGATGATGACGAGCACCACCATGAGTTCGATGAGGGTGAAGCCACGGGCCACATTCCTGGCCAGGCGGTGGTGTGCGGAGCGCAAGAGGCGGGGAAAAGAAGTGTTCACTGCTGGCGGTCTCTCGGATGGTCGAATCGCGTGAATCATAATCCCCGCATGGTGACCAATACGTACAGCAAATGGGGCGTCCGCCTGGGGACTCTGGCGCTATGGGCCGCCGCAGGCGCCAGCGTGGTCTTTTGGGGACTGCGCCTGTCGGCCCCTGCGGCCGGAACCGCAGCGCCCGTGGTGCTGCCCGCGCCCGTGGCGCCCGATGCGCAGGCCTTGGCCCGGCTGTTGGGGGCTGTGCCCGCAGCCCCGGGTGTGGTGGCGGCCGCCCCGGTGGCGACGCTGGCCAGCCGGTTCGCGCTGATCGGGGTGCTTTCGGGCCGCAACAGCGGGGGCGGTGCCGCGCTGATCGCGGTGGATGGCAAGCCCGCCAAGCCGTTCCGGGTGGGCACGGCGGTGGATGAGGGGCTGCTGCTGCAGGCGGTGGGCCCACGCCAGGCACAGCTGGGGCGCGAAGCCGGTGGCCCGGCCACGCTCACGCTGGACATGCCGCTCAAGCGTTGATTCCGGGGCTGCGGGTTTCTGGCATTTGCGCTAGCCCAGGTCGATTCTTTCCCACTCGCCCCAGCCCGGCGCGGCGACGGGCCATTCTTCCGGGCACGGCAGCACGCCGCTGCCGTGCGCCTTCAGCCACGCCACACTGCGGATGACCCCGGCGTGGGTGATCCACACCACATCCTGCGTGGCCCCACGGGGGGCATGGCCGCCGGGGCCGTGGTCCTGCAGCGCAGCCGCCACGCGGGCCAGCACCGCCGCCAGGTTTTCCCCCTTGCCTGGGCGGTAGTGGGCAAATGCGGCTGTCCAGGCGTCGATGTCGCTGCGGGCAATGGAATCCCAGGCCTGCCCCTCCCAGCTGCCAAAGTCCATTTCGCGCAGGCGGGCGTCGGGTTGTGGGGTCAAATCAGGCCGCATCGCTTGCAGTTCTTGCGCAAGCTGCTCACATCTTTGTAGCGTAGAGTGAACCACCCGCGTCTGGGTCGGCAACGCGGTGGCCAGGCGTTCTGCGGCAGCGCGGGTGGCGGTGGGGTCGGCGGGGATGTCCAGCGCGCCATAGCAGGTACCGGGTGCCACCAGAGGTTGGGCGTGGCGCACCAGCCAGAGGCGGGCACCGCGCTGCGGTTGAGCCAGGGGCTTCACATCCAGCGCAAGGCCAGCGCCGCGCCCAGGTAAAAGCCGATTTCGCTGACCTGCTGCGTGGCCCCCAGGCAATCCCCCGTGAAGCCCTGCAGCCGGCGCGCAAACCAGCGCGCCATCCAGGCGGCGGCGAGGGCACTCAGCAGGATAGACGCTATTAAAAATATAGCTTTTTGCGCTTGCCAGACAAGCGCCAGCGGCACAAAACACCATAAAAATGCCGTCACCAGCGCCGCGCCCGAGATCTGGTCCGCCAGCGGCTTGCTTTTGGACCGGGCCGTGTCGCCCACATGCGGCAGTTTGCGCACGATGAGCAGCGGCCAGAAGCGCGACACCACATGCGCGCCCACCAGCCCGGCCAGCGCAGCCGGCAGGCTGTGGGCACCCAGCAGTGCCAGCAGGCTGAGCTTGGCGAGCAGCGCCAGCACCAGCGCCATGGCCCCGAAGGCGCCGATGCGCGAGTCTTTCATGATGTCGAGCGCCCGCTCGCGGTCGGCACTGCCGCCCAGGCCGTCGGCCACATCGGCCAGGCCGTCTTCGTGAAAACCCCCGGTCATCAGCACCGTGGCGATGGTGCAGAACACGGCAGCCACGGCCGGGGCGAGCGGATTGGGCGCCAGGGCCCAGTGCAGCGCGGCATACACGGCGGTGGACAGCAGTGCCGCCAGCCAGCCAATGCCCGGAAAATGCGCCGCGCTGGCCCGCAGCATGGCGGGGCTGTAGCCCACCCAGTCTGCCAGCCGACCGGTGACGGGAATGCGGGTGAAGAACTGCACGGCCAGCAGGTAGTGGCGCAGGGCTTGCATGGGCTGGCGGTGGTTATGTCAGATTTGATAGCTGCCAGCGCTTATTGGATAAGCGCTGGATGCCAATTTGACCCATATTCTGGTTATTTGGAACGCAAGAACAATCGGTAGGCCGGGTTCAGCGTCTCTTCCACATACGGATAGCCCAGCGTGGCCAGGAAGGCGTCGAACGTGACAGCGTCCTCGGGTGGCACCTGCATGCCCACGAGGATGCGGCCATAGTCGGCGCCCTGGTTGCGGTAGTGGAACAGGCTGATGTTCCAGGTCGGCTGCATCAGGCTCAAAAACTTGAGCAGCGCGCCCGGCCGCTCGGGGAAGGTAAAGCGCATCAGCCGCTCGTCCTGCGCCAGCGCCGAGTGCCCGCCCACCAGATGGCGCAGGTGTTCCTTGGCCAGCTCGTCGTGGGTCAGGTCCAGCGCTTCGAAGCCGTGGAGGCTGAAGTTCTGGGCGATGGTTTCGGATTCGCCCTTGCCCTGCGTGGTCAGGCCCACAAACACATGGGCCTGGGCGGCGTCGCTGATGCGGTAGTTGAACTCGGTCACGTTGCGCGTGCCACCTGGCAGTTCGCCCACCAGTTCACAAAAGCGCTTGAAGCTGCCGCGCTCTTCGGGAATCGTCACCGCAAACAGCGCCTCGCGCTCCTCGCCCACCTCGGCGCGCTCGGCCACGAAGCGCAAGCGGTCGAAGTTCATGTTGGCGCCGCACAGGATGGCGGCGTAGGTCTCGCCCTGGGTCTTGTGGGTGTCCACATACTGCTTGATGGCGGCCACGGCCAGCGCCCCTGCGGGCTCGACGATGCTGCGCGTGTCCACGAAGATGTCCTTGATGGCGGCGCAGACGGCATCGGTGTCCACCGTGATGAACTCGTCCACCAGGCCGCTGTGGGTGATGCGGAAGGTTTCCTCGCCCACCAGCTTCACGGCGGTGCCGTCGGAGAACAGGCCCACGTCTGCCAGCGTCACGCGCTCGTGCGCCTTGACGGACTGGATCATGGCGTCCGAGTCGTTCATCTGCACGCCAATCACCTTGATCTCGGGCCGCACGGCCTTGATGTAGTTGGCCACGCCCGAGATGAGCCCACCACCGCCGATGGCCACGAACACGGCGTCCAGCTGGTTGCTGCCCAGGCTTTGCAGCTGGCGCAGGATCTCCATGGCGATGGTGCCCTGGCCCGCAATCACGTCCGGGTCATCAAAGGGGTGCACAAAGGTCAGGCCCTGTTCCTTCTCGAGCTTCACCGAGTGGCCGTAGGCGTCGGAATAGCTCTCGCCAAACAACACGACCTCGCCGCCCAGCGTTTTCACCGCGTCGATCTTGAGCTGCGGCGTGGTGGTCGGCATGACGATCACTGCGCGCGTGCCGAGCTTGTGGGCGCTCATGGCCACGCCCTGGGCGTGGTTGCCGGCCGAGGCGCAGATTACGCCGCGCTGGAGCTGCTCGGGCGTGAGGTGCGCCATCTTGTTGTAGGCGCCGCGCAGCTTGAAGCTGAACACCGCCTGCTGGTCCTCGCGCTTCAAGAGCACCTTGTTGTTCAGGCGGCGGCTGAGGTTCTTGGCGGGCTCCAGGGCCGACTCCACCGCCACGTCGTACACGCGGGCGGTCAGGATTTTCTTCAGGTAGTCGGCGGGGGTCAGGTGCTGGGTCATGGCAGGGCAGGTGGGGCCGCCACGGGGCAGCGGCGGGGGTCCACATCATAGGGGGTCGGTTTTTGCAGGCCGATTCGCCGGTGGGGGCCGCTGCGCGGCCGGTCCAGCCAAAAAAAAGCCCCGGGCCGTGAGGCCTGGGGCTAATCCATCCTTTGAGGAGATGGAGGAGACAATCGGTGCGGGGCAAGATCCAGATGCCGGGCTTCTTGCCATCTGCCTTTTCTATCCAGAAAAAGCAGCGCTTGGGGGAAGTTTAGCGCGAGTCTTGTTGCATTGCAGCAAAATCAACACCAAATTTTTGTTTCGCCGGGCCATTCCGTGCGAAAAAACCACGTATCACACAGGAGAAACACAATGGAATGCACAGTCAGCTGGACCGGCGGGTCGGGAACCCGTTCCGGCATGGGTTTTGTGGCCGAGACCGGCAGCGGCCACGTCTTGACCATGGACGGCGCGCCCGACGCGGCCAATCCGGCCAACGGCGGCCAGAACCTGGCGCCCCGGCCCATGGAGACCGTGCTGGCCGGCACGGGCGGCTGCACGGCCTACGACGTGGTGCTGATCCTCAAGCGGGGCCGCCACGATGTGCGAGGCTGCAGCGTCAAATTGACCACCGAACGTGCACAGACGGACCCCAAGGTGTTCACTAAGATCCACATGCACTTCACCGTGACGGGCAAGGGCATCCCGCCCGCTGCGGTGGAGCGCGCGATTGCCATGAGCCATGACAAATATTGCTCGGCCAGCATCATGCTGGGCAAGACGGCGGAGATCACCACCGGGTTTGAGGTGGTCGAAGCATGAAATAACCCCCCCTGAGTCGCCTTCGGCGCCTTCCCCCCAGGGGGACGACGCCAGTGGCCTGGCGAAGCCAGTTCCATGGCGTCTGCTGGCCTAGCCTGGGCTGCGCCAGTTTCAGAGGCTGTGGGCGCGCGGCACCTTTTGCGGTCCCCGTCTGCGCGTTCGCTGGGCGGTAGCGGTCAGAGGTAGTGTGCGGTGGTGGTCATCACCTTGGCCGCTGCCTTCATCGCCGCCCGAGCGGGGGGCGGCAGCTCCAGCGCGCCGGAGGCCCGGGCCTGGGCCGCGTGGCGTTCCTCGTCGTCCTTCATGCGGGCCACCACGGCCCGCGAGGCCAGATCCTGCGTGGGAAGCCGTGCAAGATGGCTCTGCAGGTGCGCCGCCACCTGGTTTTCCGTTTCTGCCACAAAACCCAGGCTCGCCCGGTCGCTGACCTTGGCCGCGACCAACCCCAGCGCGAAGGCGCCCGCAAACCACAGGGGGTTGAGCAGGCTGGGGCGCGCGCCCAGGGCGTCCAGGCGCTGCTGGGTCCATGCCAGGTGGTCTGTTTCTTCGCGGGCGGCCTCCAGCAGGTGAACCCGGAGTGCGGGGTCGCGCGTGACGGCTGCCTGCGCCGTGTAAAGGGCTTGCGCACAGACTTCACCCACGTGATTGACGCGCATCAGTGCCCCCGCCAGCTTCTTTTGTGCAGGGTCGAGTGTGCCTTCCTCCATGCCGCGCGCTGGCGTGGGTTCGGAGGCACGGGGGGTTGCAAAAAGGGTGCGCAGGGCAGTGTCGGCGGCAGTGAGCAAAGAGTCCATGGAGGCTTTCAGATTGGCAAGGGCTCGGAAACACAAATTTCACTTGGATACAAATATCGGAGGCTGCCGGGAAGCCGTCCCAAGGCGAGCAGATCGATTTTGCCGCTGTTCATTGAAATGTTGCAACACTGCAACGATTTTCCCCTTTCGGGGCGATTGTGGGTGAATTCCTTTGCGAAACCTGGCCGGGTCTGGTGCAATAAGAGCAACTTCCCCACCAGGAGGTTGGCCCGGGGAACCGGCGGGACTGTGCAGGTGCTTTCACCATAGACCCCCCGTACCGGCGCCCTATGTTTAACCTTGGAGTAACTCGCAATGAAAAAATCCCTGATTGCCCTGGCTGTGCTGGCTGCTTCCGGCGCTGCAATGGCTCAATCGTCCGTGACCCTGTTCGGCGTGGTTGATGCAACCTACGCTTACGGTTCCGGTAGCGTCGCTAACAAGTCCCAACTGACGAACTCCGGCTACAACAGCAGCCGTCTGGGCTTCCGCGGCGTTGAAGATCTGGGTGGCGGCATGTCCGCTTCGTTCTGGCTCGAAGCTGGTCTGAACAACGACAACGGTACCGGCGGCGTTACCAACACCAACAACCAAGCAGCTGTCAGCTCCGGCGGCGGTCTGGTGTTCAACCGTCGTTCGACGGTCAGCCTGAACGGCGGCTTCGGTGAAGTGCGTCTGGGCCGTGACTACACCCCACAATTCTGGAACCTGACCGTGTTCGATCCGTTCGGCACGAACGGCGTTGGCACCAGCCAAACCCTGAACTCCAGCCTGGGTGGCCCAACCAACGTGCGCGCTTCGAACGCCATCGGCTACTTCCTGCCTGGCAACCTGGGCGGCTTCTACGGCCAAGCACAGTACTACATGGGTGAAAACCTGAGCAACACGGCCAACAAGAAGGACGGCAACGGCCTGGCCCTGCGCGCTGGTTACGCCAATGGCCCCATCAACGTGGCTCTGGCTTTCTCTGACACCAAGTTCCTGAACGCCAACATCAAGGCGTTCAACCTGGGTGGTCAGTACGACCTGGGCGTGGCCAAGATCATGGCTCACTACAACAGCGACGACATCAAGAACGGCAACGAAGGCAAGGGCTTCCTGATCGGTGGTCTGGTGCCCGTGGGCGCTGGCGAAATCCGTCTGGCTTACTCCACCTACAAGATCGAAACCCCCGGTGCCGATCCACGTGCCAACAAGCTGGCTCTGGGCTACGTGCACAACCTGTCCAAGCGCACGGCTCTGTACGCTACGTACGCTCACGTGAGCAACAAGAACGGCTCCGCTCAGTCCCTGAACGGTTCCGTGACTGCTGCTGGCGACAACTCCAACGGCTACGACTTCGGTATCCGTCACAGCTTCTAATATTGAAACTGGCTTTTGGCCAGTTGACGATATCCAAGCTAAAAAGCCGCCTTCGGGCGGCTTTTTTTCGTTCTCATTTTGGTTTTTGATGAGGCTGCCGAGGGTCGCTAGATTCCGGGCGTACCAAGCGCCCTTCCTCATTCACCCGTCGTTTGTCTTGGGAGCATGGGGTAATCGCCATCGCAGTGTTTCTTGGGGGAGAACTCGGAATGTTGATCTCCCAAGCCACCCATTTTCATCCGTTCTGGCATGTAACTCCGGGAACATGCCGACCACCTCTGTGCCAAGCGATGCCACGTGATGGCATTTTTGGACTGTCTCCGAGGTTTCTTCCCCTTCTTTGCATTGGTGCAGATTATTGGCACCATCCTTGCGTACTTCACCTCTACAAAATCGGCCTTCAAGGCCCTTCGTGGTGCCGGGGATTCAGGGATTTCCCGTTGGCTATAGAGCAACCTTTACTGCATAGTAAAACTTTTATTCAAGAGGGTTCCATGAAACTCAAATACAGTCTTTTGTCCGTGGCTGCGGCGGCTGCACTGCTGGCAGCGCCAGCGCTGCACGCCAAGCCTTTCAAATGGGCGAGCCAGGGGGAGATCGCGACCTGGGACATTCATTCGCAGAACAATGCGCTCCAGAACGGCATCCATGCGAACGTGTACGAAAGCCTGGTCTACTACAACAGCAAGACCTTTGACGTGGAACCCGTGCTTGCAACTGCCTGGAAAGAGGTCAGCCCCACACAGGTGCGTTTTACGCTGCGCCAGGGTGTGAAGTTCCATGATGGTTCGGCCTTTACGGCCGACGATGCGGTGTATTCGCTGCAGCGCGCGATGGCCAAGACATCGAATTTCACCCCTTACATCCAGGGCATCAGCAAAATCAACAAGGTGGATGCGCAGACCATTGACGTCATCCTGACCGCGCCGAACCCAGTGCTGCTGCGCCAGATGACCGAACTGCGCATGATGAGCAAGGCCTGGGCGGAAAAAAACAAGTCCGTGGAGCCCAAGGACATCAAGGGCACGGATGAAAACTTTGCCCACCGCAATGCCATGGGCACTGGCCCCTACACGCTGGACTCGTGGCAGCCGGACGTGAAGATGGTGTTCAAGCGCAACCCCAACTGGTGGGGCAAGATGGACGGCAATGTGACCGAAATCGTCTACACCCCGATCAAGTCTGCCGCCACGCGCATTGCAGCCCTGTTGTCGGGCGAAGTGGATATGGTGCTGGACCCCACTCCCCAGGATCTGGGCCGCCTGCGCGCCAGTCCCGATCTCAAGGTGATCGACGGCATTGAGAACCGCACCATCTTCCTGGGCATGGACCAGTTCCGTGAAGAACTGCCGGGTTCCAACATCAAGGGCAAGAATCCGCTCAAGGACGTGCGCGTGCGCAAGGCCTTGTACCAGGCGATCGATGCGGAAACCATTTCCCGCAACATCATGCGCGGCCTGGGCAAGCCCACGGGCACCATCGTTGCCCCACAAGTGGCGGGTTATACCGAGGCGGTGGGCAAGCGTTTTCCCTACAGCGTAGAGGCCTCCAAGAAGCTCCTGGCCGAGGCTGGCTACCCTGACGGCTTTGAAGTGGACTTTGCCTGCCCCAACAACCGCTACATCAACGACGAAGCCATCTGCCAGGCCGTGACCGCCATGTGGTCGCGCGTGGGCGTGAAGGCCAAGCTGCGCACGTTGCCGCTGGTCAACTACTTCCCCATGATCCAGCGCTACGAAGCCAGCATCTACATGCTTGGCTGGGGCGTGCCTACCTTCGATGCGCTGTACAGCCTGCAATCGCTGGTCCGCAGCGTCGGCCAGGGTGGTGACGGCAACTACAACGTGGGCCGCTACAGCAACCAGCGCATGGATTACCTGGTGGACCGCATCAAGGCCGAAACCGATGCACCCGTGCGCGCCCGCATGCTGACAGAGGCGCTGCAACTGTCCAACGACACCGTGTCCCACATTCCTCTGCATGACCAGGTGATCCCATGGGCCGTGAAGAAGAACATTGAACTGGTCCACCGCGCAGACAACCGTGTGGACATGCGCACCGTCAAGGTGAATTGACCGGTTCCTGACACACTGAGAACAAGGGCCCTGAGGCCCTTGCTTTCTTTGGTTCGGTTTTTGGTCTGGTTTGACGACCGCCTATTGCCTGCCAGCGCCCTGCCATCAAAAGTGGCTGCGGCGTTCCCATCGAACACTCAATCGACTCTCCGATGCTCGCCTTTATATTGCGCCGCCTGATACAGGCTGTGATTGTCATGGTCACGGTGGCCTTCATCTCCTTCATGCTGTTCCAGTACGTGGGAGACCCTGTGGTGTTCCTGCTGGGCCAGGACGCCACCCCGGAGCAGATCCGTGAACTGCGCGCCTCCCTGGGCCTGGACAAGCCCTTTTTCATTCAGTTCTGGCACTTTCTGGTCAACGCAGCCCAAGGCGAGTTTGGCCTGAGCCTGCGCCAGGGTGCCAAAGTCTCGCGCCTCATCGCGGAGCGCTTCCCTGCCACGCTGGAGCTGGCGCTGGTGGCGGCCGTACTGGCCCTGGCCATTGGTGTTCCCATGGGCGTGTATGCGGCCCTCAAGCGTGGCACCTTCACGAGCCAGTTGTTCATGACGCTGTCTCTGCTGGGCGTGTCGCTGCCGACCTTCCTCATCGGCATCCTGCTGATCCTGGTGTTCGCGGTCACGCTGGGCTGGTTCCCGAGCTTTGGACGGGGCGAGGTGGTGCAGATGGGGTGGTGGAGCACCGGCCTGCTCAAGGCCAAGGGCTGGCACCACATCACGCTGCCTGCCATCACGCTGGCGATCTTTCAGCTCACGCTGATCATGCGGCTGGTGCGCGCCGAAATGCTGGAAGTGCTGCGCACCGACTACATCAAGTTCGCACGCGCCCGGGGCCTCTCCAACCGGGCCATCCACTTCGGCCATGCGCTCAAGAACACGCTGGTGCCCGTGATGACCATCACCGGCCTGCAGCTGGGTGGCTTGATTGCGTTCGCCATCATCACCGAGACCGTGTTCCAGTGGCCGGGCATGGGCCTGCTCTTCATTCAGGCCGTCACCTTTGCCGACATCCCGGTGATGGCCGCCTACCTGTGCCTGATTGCCTTGATCTTTGTGGTGATCAACCTGGTGGTGGATCTGCTGTACTTTGCCGTGGACCCGCGCCTGCGCGTGGGCAAGGCAGGAGGGCACTAGAGATGATGCACCCCCTGAGTCGCTTCGCGCCTTCCCCCTCTCTCGTTTCGCTTCGCGAAGCGGGAGGGGGACGCCCCCAGCGCGGCGGGGCGGCCCTTGCGCGGGGGCACTGGCCTGGGCCGTGCCGGTTTCAAGCGCCGTGGGGCCTGTGCAGCTCCGTGGCCAATTGAAATGCAGTCGCTTCGATACAAAGCCGGTGGCCGGGCGTTTGCGCACATTGCGCAGTACCACCCCGAGTTGACCGCGCTGCGCCGGGATCTGCATGCCCACCCTGAACTGGGTTTTGAAGAAATCTACACCAGCACGCGCGTCAAAGAGGCCTTGAAGCTCTGCGGCGTGGACGAGATCCATGACGGCATCGGCCGCACAGGGGTCGTGGGCGTGATCCGGGGCCGCAGCACCTCCAGTGGCAGCATGGTGGGCCTGCGCGCCGACATGGATGCACTGCCCCTGTCCGAACACAACGATTTTTCGTGGAAGTCGTGCAAGCCCGGCCTGATGCACGGCTGCGGCCATGACGGCCACACAGCCATGCTGGTCGGGGCTGCGCGCTACCTGGCTGAGACCCGCAATTTCGACGGCACGGCCGTGCTGGTGTTCCAGCCTGGCGAAGAAGGCTTTGCCGGGGCCCGCGTGATGATGGAAGACGGCCTGTTTGACCGCTTCCCGGTGCAGTCCATCTATGCCATGCACAACTGGCCGGCGATGAAACCCGGCACGGTGGGCATCAACTCGGGCCCCATGATGGCTGCGGCCGATCGCTTCACCATCGAGATCACCGGCCGGGGCGGCCATGGCGCCCATGCCTACCAGACGGTGGACGTGGTGGTGGTGGCCGCACACATCATCACGGCCGCGCAAAGTATCGTCTCGCGCAATGTGCGACCCATTGAAAGCGCCGTGGTCAGCCTGTGTGCTGTGCAAGCGGGTGATCTGGGCGCCTTCAGCGTGCTGCCCGGCTCCGCCACCCTGGTGGGTACCGTGCGTACGTTCGACCCTGTGGTGCAGGAGATGGTGGAGAAGCGCCTCAAGGAGCTGTGCAACGCCATTGCCCTGGGGTTCGGGGCCACGGCCACCGTGCATTACGAGCGCATCTACCCGGCCACGATCAACAGCGAGAGCGAAGCCATTTTTGCCGGCGATGTGGCCGAGTCCCTGCTGGGTGCCGACCATGTGGTGCGAGACCTGGAACCCAGCATGGGCGCCGAGGACTTTGCCTTCATGCTCCAGACCCGCCCCGGTGCCTACCTGCGCATCGGCCAGGGCACGGGGGCCAGCGGCAGCGCCTTGCACAACAGCCGCTACGACTTCAACGACGACATCCTGCCCCTGGGCTCGGCGTTGCACGCAAGCCTTATCGAGCAGGCCATGCCTTTGGCGGCAGCTTGAAGCACAGTCCTGCCTGCCCATTTGCACTACCGCGCCACGGCCCACCCCTTTCACCCCGCTTTCCCCAACCTGGAGGTTTCCATGAAATTCCATAAAAAAATCGCTCTGACCGCTCTCTTTACCGCGTTGGCGGCGGCGAGCCTGGTGGCCCAAGCTCAGACCATCCGCATCGCCAACCAGGGCGATTCCCTGTCGATGGACCCCCACTCGCTCAACGAGTCGCTGCAGCTGAGCGTCACCGGCAACGTCTATGAGCCACTGGTGGGCCGCAACAAGGACCTGAGCCTGGCCCCCGCGCTGGCGACCAGCTGGAAGCAGACATCCCCCACCGTGTGGCGCTTCGAGCTGCGCAAGGGCGTGCAATTCCACGATGGCACTCCTTTCACGGCCGATGACGTGGTGTTCAGCTTCGGGCGCACCCAGGTGGAAGGCTCGGACATGAAGAGCTACACCAACGACTTCAAGGAAGTGCGCAAGGTGGATGACCACACGGTCGAAATCGAAACCAAGACCCCCTTCCCGATCCTGCCGGACGTGATCTCGCTCGTGTACATGATGAGCAAGAAGTGGTGCGAGACCAATCAGGCCGTGGGCCCGGTGGACCGCCGCAAGGGTATCGAGAACGCGGCCTCGTTCCGCGCGAATGGCACGGGTCCCTTCCGCCTGCGTGAGCGCCAGCCCAACGTGCGTTCGGTGTTCACGCGCAACGGCACCTATTGGGGCAAGATCGACGGCAACGTCAGCGAAGTGGTGTTCACCCCCATTGGCAACGATGCAACCCGTGTGGCCGCCTTGCTGTCGGGTGAAGTGGACGTGATGGAGCCCGTGCCAGTGCAGGACATCGAGCGTGTCAATGGCAGCGCCAACACCCGTGCCATCACCGGCCCCGAACTGCGCACCATCTTCCTGGGCATGGACCAAAAGCGTGACGAACTGCTGTACTCCAACGTCAAGGGCAAGAACCCCTTCAAGGACAAGCGCGTGCGCCAGGCCTTCTACCAGGCCATCGACATCGACGGCATCAAGAAGACCGTGATGCGCGGCGCATCCAACCCATCGGCCCTGCTGGTAGGCCCAGGCATCAACGGCTTCCAGCCAGACGCGAAGCGCCTTCCCTACGATGTGGAAGCCGCCAAGAAGCTGATGGTGGAAGCGGGCTACCCCAATGGTTTTGAAGTGGCCATGAACTGCCCGAACGACCGCTACGTGAACGACGGCCGCATCTGCCAGACCGTGGCCGCCAACCTCTCGCGCATCAACGTCAAGATCAACCTCCAGGCCGAGACCAAGGGCACCTACTTCCCCAAGGTGCTGCGCCGCGACACCAGCTTCTACATGCTGGGCTGGACACCCGCTACCTACGACTCGCACAACGCGCTCAACGCCCTCATGCGCTGCGTGGATGACAAGGGATCGGGCCAGTTCAACCTGGGCGCCTACTGCAACCCCAAGGTGGATGAGCTGACGCTCAAGATCCAGGCCGAGACCGACAAGGTCAAGCGCAACGCGATGATCAAGGAAGTCTTCGATCTGCACGCGGCCGATGTGGGCCACATTCCACTGCACCAGCAAGCGTTGGCCTGGGGCGTGGGCAAGAACGTCAAGCTCGTGCAGCTGGCCGACAACTTCATGCACTTCAAGTGGATGAGCATCAGCAAGTAAGACGAAGCGCAGAAGTCCCTCAGTTAGTAGATCGCCGAGAAAAGAGAGAACGACCGGTTCTTTGAAAGTCCACACCACGCAGGGCCCCTACCCGGGCCTTGCGTTGGTGCTTGTTTACTGGTTCCCACAATGAAAAAAACCCTTGCCCGCTGGTTTGACAGCGATATCGGCTACAGCTTCCGCACTTCGCCCATGGCGATGGTGGCTGCCGCCATCGCGCTGATCTGTGTGTTCTGTTCGGTGTTTGCCGGATGGGTCGCACCCCACAACCCTTTTGACCTTGCCACGCTCGAACTCAGCGATGCGCGGCTGCCCCCCGCCTGGAGCCCCGAAGGCTCCCTGAAGTACCCGCTGGGCACCGATGACCAGGGCCGCGACATCCTGTCCGCGCTCATCTACGGTGCGCGCATCTCCCTCGTGGTGGGCCTCGCTTCCGTGGTGCTTTCCGTGGTGGTGGGCGTGGCGTTTGGGCTGCTCGCCGGTTTTCGGGGCGGCTGGATCGATGCGGTGCTCATGCGCCTGTGCGACGTGATGCTGTCCTTCCCCGCCATCCTGGTGGCGCTGCTGATTGCCGGTGTCGGCCGGGCGCTCTTCCCCAACGCGCACGAGTCGCTGGCCTTTGGTGTGCTCATCATTTCCATCTCGCTCACCGGCTGGGTGCAGTACGCGCGCACGGTGCGCGGCTCCACCCTGGTCGAGCGCAACAAGGAATATGTGCAGGCCGCCCGCGTGACGGGCGTCTCGCCGCTGCGCATCATGCGCAAGCACGTGCTGCCCAACGTCATGGGCCCCGTGATGGTGCTCGCCACCATCCAGGTGGCCACGGCCATCATCACCGAGGCCACGCTGTCCTTCCTGGGCGTGGGCGCACCCCCCACATCGCCTTCGCTGGGCACGCTGATCCGCATCGGCAATGACTACCTGTTCTCCGGCGAATGGTGGATCACCGTGTTCCCCGGTGCCATGCTGGTGCTGATTGCTCTTTCCGTGAATCTATTGGGCGACTGGTTGCGTGATGCCCTCAATCCGCGCCTGCGCTGAACAAGAACAAGAAAAGCGATATCCCCATGAGCCTTCTAGAAGTCAAAAACCTCGTTGTCGAATTCCCGGGCCGCCGCGGTACCCTGCGCGCCCTGGACGACATTTCCTTCTCCATTGCACCCGGCGAGATCCTGGGTGTGGTGGGTGAGTCTGGCGCGGGCAAGTCGCTCACCGGCGCCGCCATCATCGGCCTGCTGGAGCCACCAGGCCGCGTCGCATCCGGCCAGATCCTGCTCGAGGGCCAGCGCATCGACAACCTCAGCAATGAGGAAATGCGGCACATCCGTGGCCGCCGCATCGGCGCGATCTTTCAAGACCCGCTGACCTCGCTGAACCCGCTGTACACCGTGGGCCGCCAGTTGACCGAAACCATCCTGGCCCACCTGCCCGTGACGCCCGCCGAGGCCCGCCAGCGCGCCATTGCACTGCTGCAGGACACCGGCATTCCGGCTGCGGCAGAGCGCATCGACCACTACCCGCACCAGTTCTCCGGCGGCATGCGCCAGCGCGTGGTGATTGCCCTGGCCCTGGCGGCCGAGCCCAAGCTCATCGTCGCCGACGAGCCCACCACGGCGCTCGACGTGTCCATCCAGGCGCAGATCATCACGCTGCTGAAAAACATCTGCAAATCGCGCGGCGCCGCCGTGATGCTGATCACCCACGACATGGGTGTGATTGCCGAAACCTGCGACCGCGTGGCCGTGCTGTATGCCGGGCGCGTGGCCGAGATCGGCCCGGTGCACAACGTGATCAACAAGCCCTCGCACCCCTACACCAGCGGCTTGATGGCTTCCATCCCCGACATGGCGGTGGACCGTGAACGCCTGAACCAGATCGACGGAGCCATGCCCCGCCTGAACGCCATTCCCCAGGGCTGCGCTTACAACCCGCGCTGCCCCAAAGTCTTTGACCGCTGCATGACCGACCGCCCCAACCTGATGGACGCAGGCCCCACCCGCGCCGCCTGCTGGCTGCACGCTGGCGCCACGACCACCAAAGCCGAGGTGGCCGCATGAGCGCCGCCGCTACCACCCCCACCACCTCCCAGACCGGCGCCGTGAAAAGCAAGGCCCTGGTGCAGGCGCACGATCTGGCCAAGACCTTTGACGTCTCAGCACCGTGGCTCAACCGCGTGATCGAACGCAAGCCGCGCACGCTGCTGCATGCCGTGGACGGCGTGAGCTTCGAGATCGAAAAAGGCAAGACGCTGGCCCTGGTGGGCGAGTCTGGCTGTGGCAAGAGCACCGTGGCACGCCTGCTCGTGGGTTTGTACGAACCCACGCGCGGCGGCCTCACGTTTGACAGCCAGGATGCACACGCCGCCTTCAAGGGCAACGATGCCAAGGCCATGCGCCGCCGCATCCAGATGATCTTCCAGGACCCGTATGCCAGCCTGAACCCCCGCTGGCTGGTCGAGGACATCATTGGCGAGCCGCTGAAGGAGCACGGCCTCATCACCGACAAGGCCGAGCTGAAACAGCGTGTGGGTGAGCTGCTCAAGTCCGTGGGCCTGTCGCCGCTGGACATGGTGAAGTACCCGCACCAGTTCTCCGGCGGCCAGCGCCAGCGCATCTCCATCGCGCGCGCCCTGGCCACTGAGCCCGAGTTCCTGGTGTGCGACGAACCGACGAGTGCGCTTGACGTGTCGGTGCAGGCCCAGGTGCTCAACATCATGAAGGACCTGCAGCGCGAGCGGCAGCTGACCTACCTGTTCATCAGCCACAACTTGGCCGTGGTGCGCCACGTGAGCGACCAGGTCGGCGTGATGTACCTGGGCCGCCTGGTGGAGCTGGCCGACAAACACACGCTGTTCGACACCCCGCGCCACCCCTACACGCGCATGCTGCTCGATGCCATCCCCAAGATGCACGACACCGGCAAGGCGCGCACCCCCGTGCAGGGCGAGGTGCCCAACCCTTTGAACCCGCCTCCCGGCTGCGCCTTCAACCCGCGCTGCCCCCATGTGAACGAGCGCTGCCGTGCCGAGCGGCCGCAGCTGCTCAGCATCGGTGGCATCCGCATTGCGTGCCATGCGGTGGAAGAAGGACGGATTTGAGCGAATGCTCCTGAAAATATAGCTGCTTGCGCTTGATGGATAAGCGCCAGGGGCCAATTGGGTTCATAAACCGGTCGGCTCGATGCCACGGGCAGGCGTGATGGCCCCATTTGTCCGCAACACCACGGGCTCCTTCGGGAGCCTGTGGTGTTTTGATGGCCGGCGGGAGAAGCTGACGGCCGACGTGAACGCGGACGCAGCCGTCCGCCCATTGGCTTGCGCTGCCCGCGCCCAGTGCCCCGCCAGACATCCTGCGATCGCAACGAACGTTGTGGCACATGCAAGGTGCCACGTGCTGTACGCTCCTTGGCGTGAACAATGTCCCGCATTCAAGTCCCAACGCCATGAACCCAAACCGCGGAAAAACACTGGCCCTGACGGTCTCCGCCCTGTTCGCCGGGCTGGTCCTGGGCCTGCCCGTGGTCTACGGGCGTTGTGTGGAGGGTTTTTTCAGCCTCTGGATGTTGCCGTCCTGGACCGTGCTCGTCTTTGCCGTCTTCGCGGCGAAGTCCAGGTTCCCGTTGATGTCAGTCCTGGTGTGTCTGCTGTGGGCGCCCATGCACTATGCCTTGGTGACGGAGCCTTGCACGCCGCCCAGGTCGCAGGGTGCGGGTGGGTTCATCTATCTGCTCGCCCTGGCAGCGCTGCCGTTGGTCCTGGCAGGTGGCGCGCTTCTGGGCCGACTGCTTCACTTCCTGGGGGCGTTCTGCAAAGGGTTGCCGCACTTTCGGCAGCGGTGACACGTGCCGGGTGCCGCGCGGTCCTTCAATGGAACAACCTGAAAGATGCAGTGATACGGGGTGTGAGATTTGCTATTGTTTTGGTAGCTGTCAACGCTTTTCACACAAGCGCTAGAGCCCAAAAAATCCAAAATTCACGCGTACCGCTTCGCCCGCAGGTTCTCTTTCATCTGCTGCAGGATCGGCTGCAGCGA
Source organism: Acidovorax sp. Root267 (assembly GCF_001429215.1). Taxonomy (NCBI): domain Bacteria; kingdom Pseudomonadati; phylum Pseudomonadota; class Betaproteobacteria; order Burkholderiales; family Comamonadaceae; genus Acidovorax; species Acidovorax sp. Root267. Next base: position 34,458 of record NZ_LMJC01000029.1, on the reverse strand, counting down.
GCTGCCAATGCGCAACGCCACACAGGTCGCCAGCACGTCAATGATCATCAGGTGCATCAGCCGCGACACCATGGGACTGTAGCGGTCGTAGCCCTCGGGGTGGTCCGCGGCCAGGTGGATCTGGCAGGTGCTGGCCAGGGGCGAGCCGCTGGCGGTGATGGCAATGGTGGTAGCGCCGTTCTTGCGCGCGATGTCGGCGGCGTCCATCAGGTCGCGGGTGCGGCCGGAGTTGGAGATGATCACGGCGCAGTCGCCCGGGCCGAGCAGCGTGGCGCTCATCACCTGCATGTGGCCATCGCTGGTGGCAATCGACGTGACGCCCAGGCGAAAGAACTTGTGCTGTGCGTCCTGGGCCACGATGCCTGAATTGCCCACGCCATAGAACTCGATGCGCTTGCCGGTTTTCCAGGTGGCGGCAATGCATTCGGCTGCGCGCTCCAGCGCCACGGTGCTGGCGGCGTTGCGGTATTGCAGGAAAGCGGCCACGGCGTTGTCCACCACCTTCACGAGCACGTCGCCCGTCTTGTCGTCGGCATCGACGCTGCGGTGGATGAAGGGCACTCCCTCGCTCACGCTGCCCGCGAGCTTGAGCTTGAAATCCGCGAGCCCGTCATACCCCATGCTGCGGCAAAAGCGCACCACCGTGGGCTTGCTCACGTGTGCGCGCTCGGCCAGTTCGCGCACGGGCAGGCGTGCAAAGGTGCGCGGGTCGGTCAGCACCAGCCGGGCGACGCGCTGTTCGGCGGGGGCCAGTGAAGGCAGGGAGGCAGTGATGCGGTCGAGCATGTCTCAGTCAGGGTGTGCAGCGCGTGCTGCTCAGGTGAGGCCTTCGAACAGGTTGGGTCAGCCATTCTTAATGTAACTTGGTTCCCAACGTGGCGGGGAGGGCGCTATCCCTGCCTTTCATCCCGCTTGCACCGGGCCTGGGAGTTTCCCCCCTGACCCTTGGCAGGCCTGCGGGCTAGCATCCTTGCATCACGTTATCCAGATACTGAGGAGCCTTCCATGCGCAAACCTTTGCTGACGAATCTACTGGCCGGTGCGGCCCTGCTGGCTGCCACCTCCGGCAGCTGGGCCCAGGGCCAGGTCAACATCATCTGTTCGGTGCAGGCCGAATGGTGCAACCTGATGTCCACCGTGTATGCCAAGACCACGGGCACCAAGGTGAACATGGCGGCCAAGGGCTCGGGCGAGGCGCTGGCGCAGCTCAACGCGGAGCGCGCCAACCCCAAGACCGACATCTGGTTTGGCGGCACGGGCGACCCGCACCTGCAGGCCGCCGAGCAAGGCCTGACGCTCGAATACAAGTCGCCCCAGCTTGCGCAGTTGCACCCCTGGGCGCAGAAGCAGGCGGTCGACTCCAAGTACCGCACCGTTGGGGTGTACCTGGGCCCGCTTGGTTTTGGCTACAACAAGGAGCTGCTGGCCAAGCGCAAGCTCAACCCGCCGCAGTCGTGGGCCGACCTGCTCAAGCCCGAGTTCAAGGGCGAGGTGCAGATGGCCAACCCCGCATCCAGCGGCACGGCCTACACCATGATCGCCACGCTGGTGCAGATCATGGGCGAGGAGAAGGCGTTTGAATACCTCAAGGCCCTGCACCCCAACGTGAGCACCTACACGCGTTCGGGCACGGCGCCTGTCAAGGCCGCAGCCCGGGGCGAGACCACGGTGTCGGTGAGTTTCGTGCACGACGTGACCACCGAGGCGGTCAACGGCTTTCCGGTGGGCTCGATCACGCCATCGGAAGGCACGGGCGCCGAGGTGGGTTCGATGAGCATCGTCAAGAACAGCCCCAACACCGAGGCCGCCAAGAAGTTCTACGAATGGGCGCTGACCCCCGGTGGCCAGCAGTTTGGCCTGGCAGCCAAGCAGTTCCAGCTGCCCAGCAACACGCTGGTGCCCAAGGACCCGCGCATGACCGATCCGGCCAAGATGAAGCTCATCAACTACGACTACGCCAAATACGGCGCGAGTGCCGAGCGCCGGCGCCTGATTGCGCGCTGGGAAAAAGAAGTCCAGAACGCAGCGCGCTGAGGAACCCACCATCATGTCGGTAGCAACGGCGGCGTACGCAACCCCACGAACCAACGCGACGGGCGTTGCGGTCAACCGGCCCCTGTGGGTCTGGCTGGTCGTGGGCGTGCTGGGGTATCTCGTGTTCCCCTGGTATGCGCAGCAGGACGCCAATGGCCTCCTTGCGGTGGGCCAGGTTTTCAGCAGCGAACAGGCGGGCAATGGGTTGATGCAGGCGGCACTGTTTGGCCGGTCCTGGCTGTGGCTGGGCCTGGTCGGACTGGCGGTGGCCGGGCTGGGCGCCTGCCTGCCGGCGGGCCGCAAGCAGGGGGCAGTGCTGGCTGCCGGTGGCGCGCTGGGGTTGCTGGCGCTGTTGCTCAGCGGTTTTGCGATTGGCGCACGCGGCTGGGCCTTTGAATGGATGAACACCAGTCTGGGTGAACTGGGTGCGCGCCAGCCCGGCATGGGTTGGGGCGGGTTTGTGGTGCTCTCTGCGCTGCTGGTGCTGCTGGCGTTTGGCGTCGCGCGGCGCGGCTTCTTCAAGGGCGACCTCTTCGTGGCGGCGGCCGTGCTGGGTTGTGGCAGCCTGCTGGCGCTGTTCATCGTGTTCCCGGTGCTCAAGGCGCTGTCGGCCGCGTTTTTCCTCGAAGACGGCCCGTTCTCGCTGGCCGTGGTGTGGGAGCGCATTGCGCACGAGCGCAACTTCGGCCTGTCGTGCCTGGCCGGGGGGCAGCGTTGCGGCGTAGCCTGGAACACGCTGTTCCTGGGGCTGATGACCGCCACCAGCACCACGCTGCTGGGCAGCTTCATGGCGCTGATGGCCGAGCGCGCCTCGCGCCGCTATGCACGCCCGCTCAATATCGTGGCGCTGCTGCCCATCATCACGCCGCCGTTTGTGGTGGGCCTGGGGCTCATCCTGCTGTTTGGCCGCGCCGGGGTGTTCAACCAGTTTCTGGAAGTCGCCTTTGGCATCACGCCCACGCGCTGGTTCTATGGCTGGTTTGGCGTCTGGGTGGCACAGACCTTTGCGTTCACCCCCATCGCCTTCATGATCATGCGCGGTGTGGTGCAGGGCGTGGCGCCCAGCCTGGAAGAGGCCGCGCAAACCCTGCGCGCCAGCCCGCACCGCACCTTCATGACCGTGACCTTGCCGCTGCTCAAGCCCGGCCTGGCCAACGCGTTCCTGGTGGGCTTCATCGAAAGCATGGCCGACTTCGGCAACCCCATCGTCGTGGGGGGGCAGTTCTCGGTGCTGTCCACCGAAATCTTCTTTGCCATCGTGGGCGCGCAGTACGACCAGGGGCGTGCGGCCTCGCTGGCCTGGATCCTCACGTTCTTTGCGCTCACGGTGTTTGCGATCCAGCGTGGCCTGCTGGGCAAGCAGAACTTCACCACCGTGTCGGGCAAGGGCGACGCGGGCATTGCCATGCCGCTGCCTGCGGGCGTGCGGCGTGTGGTGCATTCCATTGCGCTGCCCTGGATGGCGTTCACGCTCATCGTTTACCTGTTTGCGCTGGCCGGTGGTTTTGTGCAGACCTGGGGGCGCGACTACACCATCACGCTGGCGCACTTTCGCACCGCGTTCAACGTGGAATGGGGCCAGTTCGGCGTGGTGTGGGCAGGCACGGCGTGGAACTCGTTCTTCACCACGGTCAAGCTGGCGGCCATCTCGGCGCCGCTCACGGCCACGCTGGGCATCGGCATTGCGTGGCTGCTGGCGCGCACCGAGTTCCGGGGGCAGGGCGCGTTTGAATTTGCGGCGCTGCTCGCGTTTGCCATCCCGGGCACGGTGCTGGGCGTGAGCTACATCCTGGCCTTCAACGTGCCACCGTTCGAGCTGACGGGCACCGCGCTCATCATCGTGCTGTGCTTCATGTTCCGCAACCTGCCGGTGGGCGTGCGTGCGGGCACGGCGGCCTTCAAGCAGCTGGACCGCTCGCTCGATGAAGCGTCCGTCATGCTGCGTGCGGGCAGCGTGCAGACGCTGCGCCATGTGGTGCTGCCGCTGCTCAAGCCCGCCCTGGTGGCAGCGCTGGTCTACAGCTTTGTGCGTGCCATCACCACCGTGAGCGCGGTGATCTTCCTGGTCACGGCCGAGAACGAACTCGCAACGACCTACATCATCGGCCGCGTGGGCAATGGCGACTATGGCGTGGCGCTGGCGTACTGCACGGTGCTCATCGTGTTGATGTCCGCCTCCATCGGGCTGATCCAGCTGGTGGTGGGGGAACGCAAGCTGGGCCGGCGTGGCGCTGCCGCGCGCGTGGCGCACTGATTTTTTGATCTTTCTCTTGCACACAGGAATCGAGTTCGATATGAACGACAACGCGGCAGGCATCGTTTTTCGCGACATTACCAAGCGCTATGGCAGCGACCCCTCGGCGGGTCTGGCCGTCAAGGGCATCAACTTCGAAGTGCCGCGTGGCACGCTGGCCACCATCCTGGGGCCCTCGGGGTGTGGCAAGACCACCACCTTGCGCATGATCGCGGGGCTGGAGTCGCCCACCTCCGGCACGATCCTGATTGGCGGCAAGGATGTGACCACGCTGGGCCCCGCGCAGCGCAATGTGAGCATGATGTTCCAGAGCTACGCGCTGTTTCCACACATGAACGTGGTCGAGAACGTGATGTACGGCCTGCGCATGTCGGGCCAGCCCAAGGACGTGGCCCGCACCAAGGCCGTGGAGGCCCTGCGCGGCGTGGGCCTGGTGGGGTATGACGACCGCCTGCCCAGCGAGCTCTCGGGCGGCCAGCAGCAGCGGGTGGCGCTGGCGCGTGCGCTGGTGCTGGAGCCCGAAGTGCTGCTGTTCGACGAGCCCTTGTCCAACCTGGACGCCCGCCTGCGCCGCGAGATGCGCGAGGAAATCCGTGCGCTGCAGCAGCGCCTGTCGCTGACGGTGGCCTATGTCACGCACGACCAGGCCGAGGCCATGGCCGTGAGCGACCAGATCATCGTGATGAACCAGGGGCTGATTGCGCAAAAGGGCACGCCCCGCGCACTGTATGAGACACCCCACAGCGAATTCGTGGCGGGCTTCATGGGCGAGGCGATGTTGTTCCCGGCGACCGCACAGGCCGATGGTTCGGTCTCGCTCGGGCCGCTGGTGCTGCGCCCCCGCATGGCGGTGCGCAGCGGGGCCGTGAAGGTGGCAGTGCGCCCGGAGGCCTGGCGCATTCACCGCCAGGGCGCAGGCCTGCTGCCGGCCCGGCTGGACAAACTGGCCTATCTGGGTGCGGTGCACGAATACACCTTCGAGACGGCGCTGGGCAGCATCTTTGTGGTGTCGTCCGACCTGGACGATGTGCTGTCTGTGGGTGACGACGTGCAGCTGAGCCTGGGTGCGCACGGCGTATCGGTGGTTGGTAGTACCGAAGGCGCTCAGCGCGATGCGGAATAATGGCGCCATGACGAACCAACTCGACGCCCTCAAACAGTTCACCACCGTGGTTGCCGACACCGGCGACTTCAAGCAACTGGCGCAGTTCCAGCCCCAGGATGCCACCACCAACCCCTCGCTGATCCTCAAGGCTGTCCAAAAGCCCGAGTACGCGCCGCTGCTGCAAGACACCGTGGCGCAGTTCCGGGGCCGTCCGATGGACGAGATCATCGACCGCCTGCTGGTCCGCTTCGGCCGCGAAATCCTGGCCACCATCCCGGGCCGGGTCTCCACCGAGGTCGATGCCCGCCTGAGCTTTGACACCAGCGCCACCGTGACCCGTGCCGAACGCATCATCGAGCTGTACCAGGCCGAAGGCATCCACATCGACCGCGTGTTGATCAAGGTTGCCGCCACCTGGGAAGGCATCAAGGCTGCCGAGCAATTGGAGCGCAAGGGCATTCACACCAACCTCACGCTGCTGTTCTCGTTCGCCCAGGCCGTGGCCTGCGGCCAGGCCAAGGTGCAGCTGATCTCGCCGTTTGTCGGTCGTATCTACGACTGGTACAAGAAGCAGGCCGGCGCCAGCTGGGACGAGGCCGCGCGCGCCGGGGCCAACGACCCGGGCGTGCAATCGGTCACGCAGATCTACAACCACTACAAGCACTTTGGCATTGCGACCGAGGTGATGGGCGCGAGCTTTCGCAACGTGGGGCAGATCACGGCGCTGGCGGGTTGCGACTTGCTGACCATCGCACCCGATCTGTTGGCCCAGCTGGCCGCGAGCGACGCGCCGTTGCAGCGGGCGCTCAATGCCGATGCGGCGAAGGGGATGGACTTGCCTGCGGTGAACTATGACGAGGCAGGGTTCCGGTTTGCGCTGAATGAAGATGCCATGGCGACGGAGAAATTGGCCGAGGGCATTCGGGCGTTTGCGGTGGATGCCGTGAAGCTGGAGAAGCTGATCCTGGCGGCTTGAGGTCGGAATTTTTAGTGTTTAGGCGGCTGGCGCTTGTGTAGCAAGCGCCAGCCGCTATTGTTTTTATAGCTTTGTGGTTTCCACAGCCCGAACGGCAAGCGCGAGAACCAGCTGCTATTAAAACAATAGCTGTTGGCGCTTATTCAGCAAGCACCAGGCTCCAAAAACACCAAAAACCTCACCCCGCGGGCAGCCGCATCCCCACCCGCAACCCCCTCGGCACGATCCCCTCGGCCACCGTCCGGCCGCCGTGCCGCAGCGCAATCTCCTCCACGATCGACAAGCCCAGCCCACACCCGCCCGCCTTGTCCGATCCGCGCCAGAAGCGTGCAAACAGATCGCCCAGGTGCTCGGCCGGCACGCCCGGCCCATCGTCCTCCACCACCAGCAGGGCCCAGCGCCCGGGCTCCTCGTGGCCCACGCGCACCGTGACGGTGGCGCCTTCGCCTGCATAGTGCAGTGCGTTGTCGATGAGGTTGTTGAGCGCCTCGCGCAGCAGCAGCGGATGGCCTTGTACCGCCAGCCGCTCGTCGCCCTCATAGCCCAGGTCCATGCCCTGCGCCAGCGCGCGGGCCGCCCATTCACGGGCCACTTCGCGGGCCAGGCTGCCGAGGTCGATGGTCTGCATTTCCACGTTCGATTCCGAGCGCGCCAGCTGCAGCAGCTGGTGCACCAGGTGGGCGCTGCGCTGTGCGGCCGACAACACCTTGTGCAGCCGCTCCTGCACAGCGGGCTCGTGGCTTTCGTGCAGGGCCAGCTCGGTCTGGCCAATGAGCCCGGCCAGCGGTGTGCGCAGCTGGTGCGCCGCGTCGTTCAGGAAGCGTTTTTCCTTTTGCTGGCCGCGTGCCACGGTCTCCAGCAGCCGGTTGATGGTGCTGGCCAGCGAATGCACCTCCTGCGGGGCCGAGGTCAGCTCGATGGGGGGCAGCGGCGTGGTGCCGGCCTGCGGCAGGGCGCCGGCCCGTTCGATCTGGGCCTCCAGGCGTTTGAGGGGCTGCAGGCCGCGCAGCACACCCGCGTAGACCACAGCGCTCAAGGCCAGCCCCATCAGCCCCATGGGGAACACCATTTGTTCCAGCAACTCGCGCGCAATGCGTTCGCGCACCGTCAGGCTTTGGGCCACCTGCACGCGCAGGCGCTGCCGGGTGGAGGCGGTACCGTAGTCCACGTCCAGCAAGGCTACGCGCACGGGTTTGTCGTCCACCCGTGCCTGGTACAAAAACGCCTCGCCCACAGCCACCTCCACCAGCGGGGGCGCGGGCAGCTGTGCGTTGCCCAGCAAAAAGCGGCCGGGCGGGGACGACACCATGTAGGTGATGCGGTCGGCCGGGTCCTGCTCCAGGATGTCCTGCGCAGCCTTGGGGAAGTCCACCAGCAGCCCGTCGCCAATGGGCTTGATCTGCCGCGCCAGCGCACGCACGGACTGGGTCAACGTCTGGTCGATGCCCTTCTCCCCGTTCTGCAGCGCAATGCGCCAGGCCAGAAACCCGCCCGACAGCCACAGCACCAGCTGCGGCAACAGCAACCACAGCAGCAGCTTTCGTTGCAGAGAAACACCAGGGACTTGGCGCATGAATGACCGTAAAAATTAAGCGGCACGCGGCTTGCAACTGGCGCGACCGAGGCCAGTGCCGCGCAAGGGCCGCCAAGCCGCAGATACGGCGCTGCGCTTGTGTGCGCTGGCGGCGTCCCCCCCACGGGGGGAAGATGCGAAGCATCTCAGGGGGGGCTTCATGGCCTGTTCAGCATGTACCCCAGCCCCCGGATGTTGCGGATGGCCAGCGGCGAGGTGTCGAGCTTCTTGCGCAGGCGGTGCACATACACCTCCAGCGCATTGGAGTTCAGGGGCGCGGCGGTTTGTCCGGGTTCCGGGGGGCTGGCGCGCCAGGCGGCCAGCACATCGTCGCGCGTGACGACCTCGCCGCAGCGGTGCACCAGCAGCTCCAGCAGTTCCCACTCGCGCTGCGTGAGGTCGAGCAGGTCGCCATTGAGCGCCGCTGAATGGCTGGCGTGGTCCAGCACCAGGGGGCCGATGGTGGTGCTGGCGCCGCCTGCGGCGCTGCTGGCCTGGGTAAAGGCGGGCTGGCGTGCACGGCGCAGCATGGCCTGCAGGCGGGCTTGCAGCTCCTGCATGTTGAAGGGTTTGGTGATGTAGTCGTCGGCCCCGGCATTGAGGCCCAGCACGCGGTCCTCCACGCCATCGCGCGCGGTCAGGATCAGCACGGGCAGGCCGGCAATGTGGGTGCGTGCCCAGGTCAGCAGCTCCATGCCGTCGGCGCCGGGCAGGCCCAGGTCCAGGATGATGCCGTCCACTGCCTGCGACTGCAGCAGCGTGGTGGCCTGGGCCACACTGGAGGCCGTGTGCACGCCGAATTCCAGCTGCTCGAGCTGGCCAGTCAGCGCGTCCAGCAGCAGGGCATCATCTTCAACAATCAGTATCGTGGCCATGGGATTGAGCATAACAAAGCACCCTGCCAAAGGCCCCTGCGGGGTGGCAATGCCTGCACGCGCAGCGGTTGGTAATTCAATAACGGACTAATGGCGTTGGTATGTAACCCACACCCGGGAAAGCCCTGATATGTTCATTAATTATTGTAATTAAAGTACCGACTGCGCTGAACAGCACCGGATTCCGGCGCACCCAACGGATTCAAACATCGAGGAGACAAGGGTATGTGGAAGTTGACAAAAATCGCCGCAGTGGCGGTGGGCCTGGCGGCAGCGATGTCGGCCAGCGCGGGGGAGGTCGAGGTCTTGCATTACTGGACTTCGGGCGGCGAGGCCAAGTCGGTGGCCGAGCTCAAGAAGATCATGCAGGCCAAGGGCCACACCTGGCGCGATTTCGCCGTGGCAGGTGGCGGTGGCGACAGCGCCATGACCGTGCTCAAGAGCCGCGTGATCTCGGGCAACCCCCCTTCGGCCGCCCAGACCAAGGGCCCGGCCATCCAGGAGTGGGCGTCCGAAGGCGTGCTGGCCAACATGGACACCCTGGCCAAGGCCGAGAAGTGGGATGAGCTGCTGCCCAAGGTCGTTGCCGATGTCATGAAATACAAGGGCGCCTATGTGGCCGCCCCCGTCAACGTGCACCGCGTCAACTGGATGTGGGGCAGCTCCGAGGCCCTGAAGAAGGCCGGCGTGGCCGCCATGCCCAAGACCTGGGACGAGTTCTTTGCCGCGGCCGACAAGCTCAAGGCCGCCGGCCTGGTGCCCGTGGCCCACGGTGGCCAGAACTGGCAGGACTTCACCACCTTCGAATCCGTGGTGCTCGGTGTCGGTGGTCCCAAGTTCTACCAGGACGCACTGGTCAAGCTTGACGACAAGGCCATCAACAGCGACACGATGAAGAAGTCGCTCGAGACCTTCCGCCGCATCAAGTCGTACACCGACCCTGGCGCCCCCGGCCGCGACTGGAACCTGGCCACGGCCATGCTGATCCAGGGCAAGGCAGGCTTTCAGCTGATGGGCGACTGGGCCAAGGGCGAGTTCCTGGCGGCCAACAAGGCGCCCGGCAAGGACTTCCTGTGCGCCGCAGCACCGGGCACGACCACGTCGTACACCTTCAACGTGGATTCGTTCATCCTCTTCAAGCTCAAGGATGCCGCCGCCCAAAAGGCGCAGAGCGACCTGGCCAGCTCCATCATGAGCACCGAGTTCCAGGAAGTGTTCAACCTGAACAAGGGCTCGATCCCGGTGCGCGCCGGCCAGAAGATGGACAAGTTCGACGACTGCGCCAAGGCCTCGGCCAAGGACTTCGTCGACACCGCCAAGAGCGGCAGCCTGCTGCCCAGCGTGGCCCACGGCATGGCGATTGCGCCCGCCACCGAAGGTGCCATCAAGGATGTTGTCAGCCAGTTCTGGAATGACGACAAGGTGAGCGTTGCCGACGCGATGAAGAAGATCGCGACCGCCGCCAAGACCAAGTAAGCCAAGTAAACCACCACTAGAGGGATCCCATCATGATGAAAAGAAACCGCCTCACGGCGGTGGCTTTAGCCGCCGCATGCGCGATGAGTAGTGCCATGGCAATGGATGTTGCCGGCTTTGAGTTCAACGGTTACTCACGGGGCGGCCCGGTGTTCAACCACTCCGACGGCGTCAAGGGCAACCTTTCGCTCGGCGGCGAGCTGCAGAAATACCGCCTGGGCAATGAGGGCGACAACGGCATCGAAGTCAACTTCGCACGCGGGTTTGAAGCCGGCGGTGTCAAGTGGAAGGTGAACTACATGCCCGCCAAGTGGGGCAGTGGCGACATCAGCACCGAGCAGGCCTTTGTGGAAATGAGCGGCTTCTCGTTCTCCCCCGAAGCCAAGTTCTGGGTCGGCCAGCGCCGCCTGCGGATTCAGGACGTGCACATCGTCGACTACTTCCTGCTCAACTACGGTGACAACATCGGTGCGGGTGTGACCGATGTGCCGATCGGTGGCATGAAGCTGGGTGTGGGCGTGTTCACCGGCGACAAGTTCGACGGTGGCTTGCCCAACAACGTGAAGGCGCACCGCATCAACGCCGACCTGTCGGAGATCAACACCAACCCTGGCGGCAAGCTGCGGGTGCTGCTGACGGCAGTGGGTGGCAAGGGCCAGGTCAACGGTGGTTCGGGTTCGGGCATCTCCTTCATGCACAACCAGAAGGAATTCCTGCTGCCCAGCATCAGCAATACCCTGTACCTGCAAACGTCGCGGGGCCATGCACGCATCGACGGAGAGTTCGAGGCCATCGAGGGCACGAGCGCGGGCAAGCGCGCCACCCGCATCGCCGACTCCATCAACTGGCAAAGCGGTCCGTTTGGTGGCCAGGCCCTCATTGGCTACCAGACCAACAAGGCCGACCTGACGGGCGTGGAGACCAAGGACTTCTCGCTGGGCGGCCGCGGTTCGTACGCGTTCACCAAGAACTTCAAGGGCCTGGTGGAACTGTCCACCACCACCCGCAAGGGCACCGGCCCTGACCAGCGCCTGTCCAAGGCAACGCTGGCGGGCGCCCTGGCCCTGTCGGAAGACTTCTGGTCACGTCCCGAGTTGCGCCTGTATGTGACGAAGGCCAACTGGAACCAGGCGGCTGCGGTGGCCAATGCGGCCACGTTCGGCGCCAACGGCAAGACCTCGCGCACGCTGGTGGGCGTGCAATATGAGGTCTGGTGGTAAGTGATTCCACTTCGGGCCGCAGGGAGCGCGGGGCGCTCGTCCCGCAAAGCCTTGTGGCCCGGACATGGAATGGTTGAGTGAGTTAGCGAGTTAGTCAGAGGTTACTTTGTTCATTTGGGGGGCACTCCTGCGTGCCCCCCGCTTTTTCTAGTGCAGGACGATGACAAACACATACCGTGGCCATGAGCAAGAACACGTTTGAAACATGGCTGCCCAAGCTGGTCGTGACACCGGCTTTTGTTCTGGGCTTTGCCTTCATCTATGGCCTGATGGTCTGGAATGGAGTGTTGAGCCTCTCCGCATCGCGCATGCTCCCCAACTACGAGTGGGTGGGCCTCGCACAGTACGAAAAACTCTGGGAGATGGACCGCTGGTGGGTGGCCCTCAAGAACCTGGGCATCTTCGGGGTGGGCTACGTGGGCGGGTCCCTGGCCATCGGTGTGGTGCTGGCGGTGCTGCTGGACCAGAAGATTCGCGCCGAGGGCGCGCTGCGCACCATCTACCTGTACCCCATGGCGCTGTCCTTCGTGGTCACGGGCACGGCCTGGAAGTGGCTGCTGAACCCGGGCCTGGGCATCGAAAAAATGGTGCGCGACTGGGGCTTTCCCAATTTTGAATTTGGCTGGCTGGTGGACACCGAGATGGCCATCTATTGCGTGGTGATCGCGGGCATCTGGCAAAGCGCGGGCTTTGCGATGGCGCTGTTCCTCGCCGGCCTGCGCGGCATCGACGACAGCATCATCAAGGCCGCCCAGGTCGATGGCGCCTCGCTGCCCCGCATCTACTGGCGCATCGTGCTGCCGGCGCTGCGGCCCGTGTTCTTCTCCACCGTCATGGTGCTGTCGCACCTGGCGATCAAGAGCTTTGACCTGGTGATGGCACTCACGGCCGGTGGCCCCGGCTTTGCCACCGACGTGCCTGCAACGTTCATGTACACCATGTCGTTCTCGCGCGGCCAGATCGGCCTGGGCGCCGCCAGCGCCACCATGATGCTGGCCACCGTGGCGGCCCTGGTCATCCCCTACCTGTACAGCGAACTGCGCAGCAAACCCCATGACCGCTAAGCCTTCTGTCTTTCCTTCCGTGGGCCGCCTGCTGGTCTATGCGGTGCTGGCCCTGGCCACCGCCTTCTTTTTGCTGCCGCTGTATGCGATGCTGGTCACGTCGTTCAAGGACGCCGAGGAAATCCGCAGCACGTCGCTGCTGGCCTTGCCCGCAGCGCTGAACTGGTCGGCCTGGGGTACCGCGTGGTCCAGCGCCTGTACGGGGGTCGACTGCAACGGACTGCGTCCGTTTTTCCTGAACTCGGTGGCCATGGCCGTGCCGGCCGTGATGATCTCCACCGTGTGGGGCGCGCTCAATGGCTATGTACTCAGCCTGTGGAAGTTCCGGGGCAGCGATGCGCTGTTTGGCATGCTGCTGTTCGGCGTGTTCATGCCCTTCCAGGTGGTGCTGCTGCCGATGAGCCAGGTGCTCGGCTGGCTGGGGCTGTCGAGCTCCATCACCGGGCTGGTGCTGGTGCACTGCCTGGCGGGGCTGGCGGGCACCACGCTGTTCTTCCGCAACTACTACGCGGCCATCCCGAAAGAGCTGGTGAATGCCGCACGCATGGACGGCGCGAGCTTCTTCCAGATCTTCTGGCGCATCGTGCTGCCGCTGTCCACGCCCATCATCATGGTCACGCTGATCTGGCAGTTCACCAACATCTGGAACGACTTCCTGTTTGGCGTGGTGTTCTCGGGCACCGACTCGAAGCCCGTGACCGTGGGCCTGAACAACCTGGCCAACACCAGCAGCAGTGTGAAGGCCTACAACGTGGACATGGCGGCCGCGATCATCGCAGGCTTGCCCACCATGGTGATCTACGTTCTCGCAGGCAAGTTTTTTGTGCGCGGCCTGACGGCTGGCGCGGTGAAAGGTTAAGGAAAATCATGGCGTCTTCATTGGACATCGCGGGCATCAACAAGCGCTTTGGCAAGGGTGAAAAGAGCGTGGAAGTGCTGCGCAAGATCGACATCCACGTGGCACCGGGCGAATTCCTGATCCTGGTCGGCCCCTCGGGCTGCGGCAAGTCCACGCTGCTCAACATCATTGCGGGCCTGGACGAGCCCACCGAAGGCGAGATCCGCATCGCCGGCAAGAACGTGGTGGGCATGCCTCCGCGCGACCGCGACATCGCCATGGTGTTCCAGAGCTACGCGCTGTACCCCACGCTCTCCGTGGCCGACAACATCGGCTTTGCGCTGGAGATGCGAAAGATGCCCAAGCCCGAGCGGCAAAAGCGCATCGACGAAGTGGCGGCCATGCTGCAGATCAGCCACCTGCTGGACCGCCGGCCCAGCCAGCTCTCGGGCGGCCAGCGCCAGCGCGTGGCCATGGGCCGGGCCCTGGCGCGCCAGCCGCAGCTGTTTTTGTTCGACGAGCCTTTGTCCAACCTCGACGCCAAGCTGCGCGTGGAGATGCGCGCCGAGATCAAGCGCCTGCACCAGGCCAGCGGCATCACCAGCGTGTACGTAACGCACGACCAGGTCGAGGCCATGACGCTGGGATCGCGCATCGCGGTGATGAAGGGCGGCGTGGTCCAGCAGCTGGGCACGCCCGACGAGATCTACAACCGCCCGGCCAACACCTATGTGGCCACGTTCATCGGCTCACCCACCATGAACCTGCTGCGCGGAGGTGTGCAGCCTGCCGGGCACTTTGGCATCGAAGGTGCATCGCTGAGCCTGGCACCGCCCATGGGTGCCGCAGAGATGCTGCTGGGCGTGCGCCCCGAGCATCTGCAACTGCAGGACGACGCGCCCTGGCGCGGGCAGGTGAGCGTGGTGGAGCCCACGGGCCCCGACACCTATGTGATGGTGGACACCGCCGCAGGCAGCGTCACGCTGCGCACCGACGCACAAACCCGCGTGCAGCCGGGCGACCACGTGGGCCTGACGGTAGCACCTGCCAACGCCCACTGGTTCGACGCGAAGTCCGAAGAGCGGCTGACGGGCTGAGAGGGGCGAGCCCCGTCCGCTGGGTCGCCGCAAGAAGGGACTTTGGTCTTTGCCTGAAGGGGTAATTCAGGTAAAAAGAGGCTCCAGCGCTTATCCGTCAAGCGCGAATAGCTATATAAATAATAGCATTCTCGATCCACGGGCCGCCGTCTGCCGGAGGGCAGCGGGGGCGTGTGACCTTTGGCCTCCATCTTTTTCCTATGCAACCTCAGCGCCTCCTCGCCGACATCGGCGGCACCAACATCCGACTGGCCTGGCAGAACGAGCCGGGCGGTCCCTTGAACGAAACGCGGGTGCTGCCCTGCGCGCAGTTCCCCACCGTGGACGCTGCGCTGGCGACCTATCTGAAAGAAGTGGGTGTGCCCACCCCGCGCGAGGCGGCTTTCGGTATTGCCAACCCCGTCACGGGCGACGCTATCCGCATGACCAACCACAGCTGGAGCTTTTCGCAGCGCGCGGTGCGCGAGGCGTTTGGTTTCGAGCGGCTCGTGGTCATCAACGACTTCACCGCATTGGCACTGGCGCTGCCCCTGCTGACGCCCGACCTGCTGCGCCCCGTGGGCCGCGGCGAGGCCGTGCCGGGTGCTGCGATTGCGCTGCTGGGCCCAGGCACGGGCCTGGGTGTGTCGGGGCTGGTGTTCCCGCCCGGCTCCAGCAACGGCGTGCCCTTGTCGGGGGAGGGCGGGCATGTGTCGCTGGCGGCGCAGACGCAGCGCGAATTCGATGTGCTGGCCATCCTGCAGGAGCGCTACGGCCATGTGTCGGCCGAGCGCGCTGTGTGTGGTGCGGGGCTGGTGGACCTGTACCACGCGCTGCGCCGCCTCGCGCAGCGGGGTGGCAAGGAGGTCAGCTCGGCCTCCCAGGTGACTGAGCTGGCCCTGCAGTCCAACGACGTCCTGGCGCTGGAGGCGCTGGATCTTTTCTGCGGCTTTCTGGGCAGCGTGGCGGGCAACCTGGCCCTCACCCTGGGGGCGCGCGGAGGCGTTTTCATCGGTGGTGGCATGGTGCCGCGCCTGGGCACGTGGTTTGACAAATCCTCGTTCCGCGCGCGGTTCGAGTCCAAGGGCCGCTTTCAGCCCTACCTCGCGTCCATCCCGTGCTGGATCATCGACCCCAGCGCCACGCCAGCGCTGTATGGCGCGTCGCGCGCGCTTGACATCGCGGGCTCTGAGGGATGAGCGACGGCCCCGCCGCGCTGCCCGCGCTGCAGGTCAGCGGTGTGCACCATGTGGCCATCATCGCCAGCGACTATGCCCGCTCGCGCCGCTTCTACACCGAGGTGCTGGGTCTGCGGGTGGTGAACGAAGTCTTTCGGGCGGAGCGGCAGTCGTACAAGCTGGATCTGCAACTGCCCGATGGCACGCAGGTGGAGCTTTTTTCCTTCCCCAACTCCCCGGCGCGCCCGTCGTACCCCGAGGCCTGTGGCCTGCGCCATCTGGCTCTGCGCGTGGCCGACATGGAGGCCAGCCTTCTGGCCCTGGCCGCGCACGGTGTGGCGGCGGAGCCGGTGCGGGTCGATCCGTTTACCGGTGCGTTGTTCACCTTTTTTGCCGACCCTGATGGGTTGCCGATTGAGTTGGTGGGGGGAGCGCGATAGACAGAACGCTAGGGCTGACTGAGCTTCCTACGCGAATCACAACGCCTTTTTTGTTTGCTTTGTCACTGCCTTGGCTTCGAGCGATCCCAACTGCTGGGTCTCAGAAAGGTGAAACCACACGGAGTAACCTCGTGCTGAGGTGCGTTTGAACTGAAGCCAGTAGTCGCACCGATAGAGGCGGGCATTGACCTCTTCACAGGTGGATTCCATGAATCTGCTGGTTTCTTTGACTTCTTCCAGGCTGGAGCCAATAGGAATTTTGCGTAGGAAGCCAGAGACAACCATTGCATTGTCCAGCTTGTCGAGATCCACAGAAGCTGAGAGAGGTGACCCTTCCGTTTCCAGCGACAGGAAACCCACAAAACCCCAGTCCGTAGGGATGCATCCGCAGGCAGATTTCCAACCGTCAGGACCTGACGGCGCAAAGAAAGCTAGTGCTCCGATCAACGGAATGCTCAGGAGGACGGATAGTAGCGTTCGCTTCGTGAGCATGGCTGTGAGTCTGGGTTATTCGGGAACCGGTGGAGCGTTCGAGGCTACCACCTGCCGCTCACATCTCCTCGCTCCAGCAATACCCATCGCGCGCAATCATTGCGCTCGCCGAACTCGGGCCCCAGCTGCCCGCCATGTACGGGCGCGGCCCCACCGGGTCGGTCTTCCAGTGCTGCAGGATGGGCTCTACCCAGCGCCAGGCTTCCTCCTGTTCGTCGCTGCGCACGAACAGGTTCAGGCGGCCTGCAATCACGTCGAGCAGCAGGCGTTCGTAGGCACCCACGCGCTCGGTGCCAAAGCGTTGGTCGAAGTCCAGGTTCAGCTGCACCTGCGACAGGGCGGGCTCCGTCTGGTGCTGGGCGGCGCCCTGGGCCAGCAGGTGGAGCTCCAGCCCGTCCTTGGGTTGCAGGTTGATCACCAGGCGGTTGGCGGCACCTGCGGGTGTTTTGAAGATGGGGTGCGGCACGGGGCGGAAGTTGACAACGATGTGCGCGTCGCGCCCCGCGAGGCGTTTGCCGGTGCGGATGTAGAACGGCACGCCGGCCCAGCGCCAGTTGCTGATCTCGGTGCGCAGCGCCACAAAGGTTTCGGTGGTGCTGCCGGGGGCCACGCCTTTTTCCTGCAGGTAGCCGGGCACGGCGTGGCCCTGCGCGTTGCCTGCGCTGTATTGCCCGCGAATCACATGCTGGCCGATGGTCTCCATGCTCCAGGGCTTGAGCGACTGCAGCACCTTGAGCTTTTCGTCGCGGATGGCGTTGGCGCTGGAGTTGATGGGTGGCTCCATGCCAATCGCGCACAAGAGCTGCAGCGCGTGGTTCTGCACCATGTCGCGCAGGGCGCCTGTCTGGTCGTAGAACGCGCCACGCGTTTCCACGCCCAGTTCTTCGGCAATGGTGATCTGGATGTTGGCAATGGTTTCGCGCCGCCACAGGGGCTCGAACAGCGCATTGCCAAACCGCATGGCAAACAGGTTCTGCACCGAGGGCTTGCCCAGGTAGTGGTCGATGCGAAAGACCTGTTCTTCCTTCAGTACGCGGCGCAGGGTGTCGTTGATGGCCTGGTTGGATTTGAGGTCGTGGCCCAGCGGCTTTTCCAGCACCACGCGGGTGGTGGGGCCGTTCAGGCCGACGGCGGCGATCTGCTCGCACACATTGGTGAACAGGCTGGGTGCGGTGGCCACATACATCACCACCGAGTCGGCATTGCGCTCGTGCAACATGGCGGCCAGACGCGCATAGTCGTCGGTTTTGGACAGGTCCATGCGCAGGTAGTGCAGCAGCGCGCCAAAGCGTTCGAACTCGTCCGGGGTGGGGCGCTTGGCCAGTTCCACGCTGTCAAAACGCGACTGGATCAGGCTGCGGTATTGTTCATGGCTCAGCTCGTCGCGTGCCACCGCAATGATGCGGCCCCCCTCTGGCAGGGTTCCATGCCGGAACGCCTGAAACAATGCGGGCATGAGCTTGCGCCAGGCCAGATCACCTGTTCCACCAAACAGGACAAGGTCAAAACTCATGGGGTCTCCGTATCAGGGTGTTGTTGTGCGTCTGAGGCTGGAAATTGTAATCTCGTTACATTGAATTGTGTAGCTGTAGAGGATGTAAAACGTTTTTTGACAGTTCGTGTGCAGAAAAGTATCGGATAAATTGTGTAATCAAGTTACTATCTCGCCGGTTTTCACCTCCCCACATCCTGAATCCACCATGTCCCTCCGTTGCGACCAAACTCCGCAGTGGCCTCAGTTGCAGGCCGCGTTCTCCGCAGATGGCAGCCGCCTGGATCTGCGGGAGGCCTTTGCCAGAGATGCGCGGCGCTTCGGGCACTTCAGCCAGCATGCGCCCGAGGTGTTTGCGGATCTGTCCAAGAACCTGTGGGACGCTGCCACTGAAACACTGCTGCTGGACATGGCCCGTGCCTGTGGCCTCACGCAGCACCGCGACGCCATGTTCGGCGGCCAGCCCATCAACAGCACCGAAGGCCGCGCCGTGCTGCACACGCTGCTGCGCCGGCCCCGGGGCCTGGCGTTGCCCGGCGACGGGCCGGACATTGCGCAGAAGCTGGACCAGGTGCACACCACGCTGGATGCCATGCTGGCCTATGCCGACACGGTGCGTGCGGATGGCGCCATCACCGACGTGGTGAACATCGGTATCGGTGGCTCGGACCTGGGCCCGCACATGGCCGTGCTGGCGCTGGATCAGTTCCGCGCACCGGGCAAGCGGCTGCACTTTGTCTCCAACGTGGACGGGCATGAGCTGCACACCACACTGCGCACGCTCAAGCCCGAGAGCACGCTGTTCCTCGTCGCCTCCAAAACCTTCACCACCGCAGAAACCATGACCAACGCGCGCTCGGCGCTGGCCTGGTTTGCCGCGCAAGGCGGGCAGGATGTGGGGCGCCACTTTGCAGCGCTGACCACCAACGTCGATGCCGCCCAGGCGCTGAGCATCACCACCACGTTCGGCTTCTGGGACTGGGTGGGCGGGCGCTACTCGCTGTGGTCGGCCATTGGCCTGCCTATCGCGATCGCGATTGGCTCCGAGGGCTTCCGCAATCTGCTCACCGGTGCCCATGCCATGGACGAGCACTTCCGTACCGCACCCCTGGCGCAGAACCTGCCCGTGCGGCTGGGCCTGCTGGACATCTGGTACCGCAACTTCCATGGCTTCACCAGCCGCTGCATCGCGCCCTACCACGCGGCGCTGCGCCGCCTGCCGGCCTATCTGCAGCAGCTCGAGATGGAAAGCAATGGCAAGCGCGTGGGGCTGGATGGCCAGCCGCTGCCCTACGCCACGTCGCCCGTGCTGTGGGGCGAGCCGGGCACCAACGGCCAGCACGCTTTTTTTCAGATGCTGCACCAGGGCACCGACGTGCTGCCGCTGGAACTCATCGCCGTGCGCCAGCCCACCCACCCCCTGGAGGGCCACCACAACAAGCTGCTGGCCAACGCCCTGGCGCAGGCCCAGGCGCTGATGGTGGGCAAGGAAGGCGAAGACGGCCACCGTCACTTTCCGGGCAACCGGCCCAGCACCTTCTTGTTGCTGGATGCACTCACCCCCGCATCGCTGGGCGCGCTGATCGCGCTGCAGGAGCACCGCGTCTTCGTGAGCGGCAGCCTGTGGGGCATCAACAGCTTTGACCAGTGGGGCGTGGAGCTGGGCAAGGTGCTGGCCAAGGACATCGAGGCGCGTCTGGCCAGTGGCGACGCTGCGGGGCTGGATGGCTCCACGGCAGGGTTGCTGGAGCGTCTTCGCGCCCACGACTGAACCCCCAAAAAACCCAACACGTTCGCCCCACCCCTTCCGTTCGGGCTGTGCTTGTCGAAGCCTGGGCGCAGCGCTTCGACAAGCTCAGCGTGCTAGGTGGTGATGGCGGCAGCCGAGGAACCTTGCATGACCGCATCCCAGCCCGATTTCCGCTCGCCCGACTTCCTGCGCGCGCACATCCGCCAGACCATGGCGTTCTACGAGCCCGTGGCCACCGACGCGAGCGGCGGCATGTACCACTTCTTCCTGGACGACGGCACGGTGTACGACACGCGCACCCGCCACCTGGTCAGCGCCACACGTTTTGTGGTCACGCACGCCATGCTCTACCGCACCACGGGCGAGGCGCGCTACCAGGCCGGCATGTTGCACGCACTGCAGTTCCTGCGCACCGCGTTCCTCGACCCTGCCACCGGCGGCTACGCCTGGCTCATCGACTGGCAGGGCGGCCGCGCCACTGTGCTGGACGGCACGCGGCACTGCTACGGCATGGCGTTTGTGATACTGGCCTATGCGCGGGCTTTTGAAGCCGGTGTGCCCGAGGCGCGCGGCTGGCTGGCCGAGGCTTTCGACACCGCCGAGCAGCACTTCTGGCAGCCTGCGCAGGGCTTGTACGCCGACGAGGCATCGCCCGACTGGGTGCTGACCGACTACCGGGGCCAGAACGCCAACATGCACGCCTGCGAGGCCATGATCTCGGCCTTTCGCGCCACGGGCGAGGCGCGCTACATCGAGCGCGCCGAGCAGCTCGCGCAGGGCATCTGCCAGCGGCAGGCGTCGTTGTCGGACCGCGCATCGGCCCCCGCTGCCGAAGGCTGGGTGTGGGAGCACTACCATGCCGACTGGTCCGTGGACTGGGAATACAACCGCCACGACCGCACCAACATCTTCCGCCCCTGGGGCTACCAGGTCGGCCACCAGACCGAATGGGCCAAGCTGCTGCTGCAGCTCGACGCCCTGGCGCCAGCAGATTGGCATCTGCCTTGCGCGCGGTTTCTGTTCGACGCAGCGATGGAGAAGGGTTGGGATGCCGTGCACGGCGGCATCGTCTACGGCATGGCACCGGACGGCAGCATCTGCGACGACGGCAAATACCACTGGGTGCAGGCCGAGAGCATGGCCGCTGCCGCCGTGCTGGCTGTGCGCACGGGTGACGATCGGTATTGGCAGTGGTACGACCGCATCTGGGCCTACTGCTGGGCTCACTTTGTGGACCACGAACACGGCGCGTGGTTTCGCATCCTGGACGGTGCCAACCGCAACCACACGCGCGAGAAAAGCAACGCGGGGAAGGTGGACTATCACAACATGGGGGCGTGTTATGACGTGCTGGGGGCGATGGGGCTACTAAAGGTGTAGCGACGGCGGGCCCTGAGTGTTGATGCGTCGACCTAGCGCATCAACGGCTCGTCTTTGTCAGGGGGGCGCTATCCGGTTGCCGGGCTTCATGAGACGGATCTTCCAGCGGAGTGGTGAGCGCGCGGATTCCCCACCAGAACGGAGGCTGTACCAGTGCCGCCAGCGCCATCAGCGCGAAGGCGCCCGCCAAGAGTGCGCCGGCCAGCCAACCCGAGGCGATGCCGGAAACAAGATATGCGGCGGAGGCCGCCGTCACGCCACCGAGCGCGAGGGCAAGTGCCAAGTCCTTACGGGTCTTAGTCTTCATGAAGTGGCAATGTATCGCGGCAGCCTGATTCAGGCCAGAGCAAGAGAAATGAGCTGTCGCAAGTCCCCGCTCATATCAGCTTGCCCGCAAGCTTCAGCCCCTGAAAAGATTGACGGTCAAGCCGGAAACCGCGACGCGTACGCTGAACAGCGACCCCGCGGGCACCTCAGCCTCCTGTTCCTCCACAGGCCGCCCCGCCCGCGCCGACGTGATGTACAGCGTGCGCAGATCCTCCCCCCCAAAACACACCATGGTCGGGCACTGCACCGGCACTTCAATGCGCTGCAGCACCTCACCCGATGGCGAGAGTTGCAACACACAAGCGCCTTCGTACATCGCCACCCAGTAGTTCCCCTCCACATCCACTGCCGCACCATCGGGTCGGCCGCCGTACGGCTGGCCGTCCACCTTGCGATCAAACCGCGCCCAGGGCTGGCGGTTGGCGATGGTGCCCGTGGCCACGTCGAAGTCAAACCGGTCAATGCGGTGCTCCGGCGTGTTGGACCAGTACATGAACCGGTTGTCGGGGCTGAATGCGAGGCCGTTGGCGGTGAAGTTGTCGCCTGCCATGTGCTGCACGGCATAGCCGCCGCCGGATGCCGACAGCCGCCACAGCGCGGCATCGGGGGCCGTGCGGGGGGTGATGACCGAGCCCGCCCAGAACCGGCCCACCGTGTCGCAGCGGCCATCGTTCAGGCGCAGCATGCGGGTGTCGTGCTGGGCCGGGGGCAGCGGCGCCAGCAGGGTAAGTGCGCTGCTGACGGTGTCCAGCAGGTAAAAGCCGTCCCGTAACCCGATTACTATCTTTTTGTCCGCGGCGGGTGCGCAGCAGCCGGGTTCGCTGGGGGTCTTCCATTGCCGGTGCTGGCCGTCCGCCGGGCGCCAGGCGTTCACCGTGAATCCTTGGATATCGCACCAGTAGAGGCAGTTTTCCTCAGGGTGCCAGAACGGCGATTCGCCCAGCTCGGAGGGCGGAAGGGGCAGGCGCTGCAGGGTCATGGGTTGAAGTGGGGTGGTTATCGAGTTACATTCTAGGGCACTCAAACAGTAGCCCCGTATCCAATCCGAGGGCTTACCCACCGATGGAGCATCCCATGCATTCAGTCGTAGCGCGCGTGACGGCCCGCATCATCCAGCGCAGCACGGACACCCGCTCTGCCTACCTCGCCGGCATCGACGACATGCTGGCCCGCAAACCCACCCAGGAGCGCATGGGCTGCGCCAACCTCGCGCACGCCTATGCCGCGCTACCCGGCGCCGACAAGTTCAAGATCACGGTCGAAAAGGCGCCCAATATTGGCGTGGTCACGGCCTACAACGACATGTTGTCGGCCCACCAGCCGTACCAAAGTTACCCCGCCATCCTGCGCGACGAAGCCGCCCTGCACCAGGCCACCGTGCAGGTTGCAGGCGGTGTGCCAGCCATGTGCGACGGCGTCACACAAGGCACACCCGGCATGGAGCTGTCGCTGTTCTCCCGCGATGCCATTGCCATGGCCACTGCGGTAGCGCTGTCCCATGATGTGTTCGATGGTGCGCTGCTGCTGGGCGTGTGCGACAAGATCGTGCCGGGCCTTTTGATCGGTGCACTGCACTACGGGCATCTGCCCTGCGTGTTTGTGCCCGCAGGGCCCATGGGCACGGGCCTGTCGAACAAGGACAAATCCAAGGTGCGCGAGCAGTACGCGCAGGGCCTGGTGGGGCGTGATGAGCTGCTCAAGGCCGAGTCCGCTGCGTACCACAGCCCCGGCACCTGCACCTTCTACGGCACGGCCAACAGCAACCAGATGCTGCTGGAAGCCATGGGCTTGCACGTGCCTGGTGCGGCGTTTGCGCCACCCGGCACCGAAGAGCGCGAAGCCTTCACGCGCCAGGCCGTCCGCACGGTGCTCGACATTGGCAAGCGCGGATCGCGCTTCACGCCCATCGGGCGTGTGGTGGACGAGCGCTGCATCGTCAACGCCATGGTGGCCCTGCTGGCCACGGGCGGCTCCACCAACCATTTGATCCACTGGGTGGCCATTGCGCGCAGCGCGGGCATCCTGATCGACTGGTCGGACTTTGACGAGCTGTCGTCCGCCGTGCCGCTGCTGGCCCGCGTGTACCCCAATGGCGATGCCGACGTGAACCAGTTTCAGGCCGCAGGCGGCCCTGCGTGGATCCTGCGGGAGCTGCTGTCTGGCGGCTTCATGCACCCCGATGTGATGAGCGTGAACGCGGGAGGCATCGCCGCAGGCGGGCAGGGCGCTCCGGCGGTGTCGGGCGACGAGACCGTGTTGCGCCCGGTGTCCAAGCCCTTCTCGCCCACCGGCGGGCTGCGCCTGCTGCAAGGGCGCCTGGGCCGCGCGGTGATCAAGGTCTCGGCGGTGCCCGAAGACCGCCACATCATCGAAGCGCCTGCGCGCGTGTTCGATTCGCAAGAGGCACTGCTTGCCGCCTTCAGCGCGGGCGAGGTGCAGCAGGACATGGTGGCCGTGGTGCGCTTTCAGGGCCCGCAGGCCAATGGCATGCCCGAGCTGCACAAGCTCACCCCGCCGCTGGCCGTGCTGCAGAACCAGGGCTTCAAGGTGGCGCTGGTGACGGATGGGCGCATGAGCGGCGCATCGGGCAAGGTGCCCGCCGCCATCCACGTCACGCCCGAGGCACTGGCCGGTGGCCCGCTGGCCAAGGTGCTGGACGGCGACATCGTGCGGGTGGACGCTGTGGCCGGCACGCTGGATGTGCTGGTCGATGAAGCCACCTGGGCAGCCCGCCCCGTGGCGCCGTACACCGCGCGCCCCGCCACCGGCTTTGGCCGTGAACTGTTTGCCAACTTTCGCCGCCACGCTGGCGGTGCCGAACAAGGAGCCTGCACATGGTTGTAGGCAAGATGCCCCCCTGAGCCGCTTCGCGTCATCCTCCCAGGGGGACGCCACCGGTGGCCTGGCGAAGCCAGTTCCACGGTGGCCCTCGCATTCCATCGCGCCAGTTTCATACGCCGCTTGCGGTACTCAAAATTAAGGAGCAAACCCATGAACCCTCTCGACATCGCCAGCCATGGCCCCGTCATTCCCGTCATCGTGATCGACCGCGTGGAAGACGCGCTGCCCCTGGCCGGGGCGCTGCTGGCCGGTGGCGTGAAGGTGCTGGAGGTGACGCTGCGCACCGCAGCGGGCCTGCCTGCCATTCAGGCCATTGCGCGCCACCTGCCGGAGGCGGTGGTGGGCGTGGGCACGGTGCTCAACGCCGACGACGCCCGCCGTGCCAGCGACGCGGGTGCGCGTTTTGCGGTGAGCCCGGGCTACACCTCCGAAGTGGGCGGCGCCTGCAAGGGGTTGAACCTGCCGCTGCTGCCCGGCGTGGCCACGTCCGGCGAGATCATGGCGGCGCTGGCCGATGGTTTTTCGTTCCTCAAACTGTTCCCGGCCGAGGCTGCGGGTGGCATTCCGCTGCTCAAGTCCTGGGCCAGCCCGTTTGGACAGGTCAGCTTTTGCCCCACGGGGGGCATCAGCCTGGCCACTGCGCCCAACTACCTGGCACTGCCCAATGTGCGCTGCGTGGGCGGCTCGTGGCTGACGCCCGCCGACGCCGTGCGTGCGGGCGACTGGGCGCGCATCACCCAGCTGGCGCGCGAGACACACGCGTTGCGCAAGGCTGCGTGAGTTCGCCAGGATTTGGGATGAAATAGGAAGCTGGCGCTTGTTCAGTATGCGTTGATAGCTATAAAAAAAGAAGCAAGCGCTGCGTGGTGGTTCGGCTGCAAGGTACGGCGGCGGAGGGTGGCCGCAGGCGCTGGGATCACTGGCTTGTGGACTTGCTGCCCTGCGCACCTCTATCATGGCGCGGGGCTTGTCCCTGCCACAACGGCTTCACGTTTCAAAGAGAGGGAGTTCTGTATGGATTTTGTTTCGGCTATCAAAAGCTGTCTGACGCAGTACGCTGGTTTCTCGGGCCGCGCTGTGCGCTCCGAATTCTGGTGGTTCTTTCTGTTCCAGGTGGTGGTGATGGTGGCGGCCAGTTTCCTCGGAGACGTCATCTCCGGCATCGTTTCCATCGCACTGGTGCTGCCCGCATTTGCCGTGGGCGCACGCCGGCTGCACGACATTGGCCGCTCGGGCTGGTGGCAACTGCTGACGCTGACCGGCATCGGTGTGTTGGTACTGATCTACTGGTGGGTGCAGCCCAGCGAGGGCTGATCCTTACGGCGCAGCGGACCTCCTGGGTCCGCCCGCACCAAGCCCGCTGGCCCCACGGCCAGCGGGCTTTTTTGATGGGGGCGGTGAGGGGGTGCCGGTGTTGCGGGTCGATTCTTGGTAAAAAATGGCTCCAGCGCTTGAAGGTAAAGCGTTAATTGCTATAAAAACAGAAGCAAATGAATTGAACTGTTTTGAACGGAGATGTTGTCGTCGTACGACAACGCGCCCGGCAGGCAATGATTGGTTTTTAAAATGGGAATCATTCTTACTCTCATTATTAAAAACCATGGCCATCCTTCATCAAAAGACAGCGGTATGCCTGGGCATCGCGTTGGCATTCGGTCTTCTTCCCGCAAGGGCTTCGGCGCAAGGTGTGAGTGCCACCCTGTCGGAGGTGCGAGTGGACGCCAGCGCCGAGAAGGAGTCCGCCACCGCACCGGTGGTCGGCTACCGTGCCCGCAATGCTGCCACCGCCACCAAGACCGACACACCGCTGGCCGAAACCCCCCAGTCCGTGACGGTGGTCACGCGCGATCAGCTGGTGGACCAGGGCGCCACCACGTTCCAGGGGGCGCTGCTGTACGCGGCAGGGGTGCGCAGCGATGCGTACGGCCTGGACAGCCGGGCCGACAGCGTCCGGGTGCGCGGCAGCACCCCGGACACCTATCTCGACGGGCTGCGCCAGAACTACAACTACTACACCAGCACCACCCCTGCAGAGCCCTATGCGCTGGAGCGCATCGAAGTGCTTCGCGGCCCTTCGGGCATGTTGTTCGGCGCAGGCACGGTGGCAGGCGTGGTCAACATGGTGAGCAAGCGCCCACAGCAAGAAGCGCAGCGCGAAGTGGGCGTGCAGCTTGGCAGTTGGGGCCGCAAGCAGCTGCAGGCCGACCTGACGGGCCCCCTCACCGCGGATGGTGAATGGTCGTACCGCCTGGTGGCGGTGGCGCGCGATGCGAACACCCAGGTGGACCACGTGCCGGATGACCGCCGCCTGATCGCTCCGTCCCTGGCCTGGCGGCCCAGTGCGGCCACATCGCTGATCCTGCAGGCCCATTGGCAGCAGGACCGCAGTGGCACCACCTCGCAGTTCCTGCCCTGGTCAGGCACGCTGCTGCCCAATCCCAACGGCATGTTGCCCATCAGCCGCTTCATCGGAGAGCCCGGCGACTATTACGACAGTGACCGGGAATCCATCGGCTACCTGTTCGAGCACCGTTTCAACGACGCGTGGGCCGTGCGCCAGAACCTGCGCTTGGCCCGCAACGAAAATCGCGGCGGCTACCACTACGCCGACTTCTACAAACTCCCAGGCGGCTGGGGCGAAGACCCCGTCAACCAGCGGCTGATCGGCCGCCTGTACGGCAAGAACATCACGCGCACGCGCATGGCCGCGGTGGACACCCATCTGCAGGGCAACCTCACCACCGGGGCCCTGAGCCACCAGCTGCTGCTGGGCGTGGACTGGAACCGGCAGACCGAAAACAAAAACGAGGCCGACGACGCATACAACGCGCCCATCGATGCCTACGCCCCGGTGTACGGCAACGTCCTGAACCCGACGCTTATCGCGAAACCCGAGAACATGCAGCGCCAGAATGGCCTGTATGTGCAGGACCAGATGAAATGGGGCCGCTGGATCTTCATCGCCGGCCTGCGCCACGACCGCGCCGTGAACAGCCTGGCGGGCCAGTCAGATGACCGCACGAGCGACACCACGAAGCGCCTGGGCGTGATGTACCAGCTGGCCGGAGGCTGGACACCCTACGTCAGCTACGCAGAGTCCTTTAGCCCGGTGAGCGGCACCAATACCTACGGCCAGCGCTTCAAGCCGCTGGAAGGCGAGCAGATCGAGGTGGGCGTGAAGTACGCCCCCGCAGGCAGCGCCACCCAGTTCACGGCGGCGGTGTACGACCTCAAGGAAAAGAACCAGAAGGTGGTTGATCCGGTCAACCCGAACAACTCGCTGCAGGTGGGCCAGACCCGCAACAAGGGACTGGAGCTGGAGTACAAGGCCCGCGTGGCCACAGCGTTCGACCTGACCGCCCACTACAACTACACCGATGTCGATCCGCTGCTGGAAAACCTGCCGCGCCATCAGGCGGCCGTGTGGGGCGTGTACCGGTTCTCCATTGGCGGCGTGCGCGGCTTCTCGGCGGGTGCGGGTTATCGCTGGCTGTCGTCGTTCCGTGATGGCACGGGGCCGAAGGTGCCGGCGGCGGGTGTCGTGGATGCGCTGCTGGCCTACGACAGCCAGGACTGGCGCTACGCCCTGAACATCAGCAACCTGGCCGACAAGAAGTACATGAGCACCTGCCTGGCGCGTGGCGACTGCTGGTGGGCCGCGCGCCGCAATGTGGTGCTGAGCGCGACGTATAGGTTTTAACCCCCCGAGCCGCTTCGCGTCCTCCCCCGAGGGGACGCCGCCCATGCGGCGGGGCGGCCCTTGCACGGCGGCACTGGCACGGCACAGTGCCAATGCGAAGGCCGGGCCCTTTGCTCTGGGTTGGCGCGGTGCAGTGAACCGCGGTACAAATGTCGAAAGCGCAGCCCGCGCCACGACGTGCTTCACGTGTTCCAAGTAAAAAACCCCGCAGGTTTTGCAACCCGCGGGGTTTTTTTGTGCACTACCAAGCAGAACCTGGGTTCCACCCGGAGCGGCTGGCCATTACATGCCCATGCCGCCCATGCCACCCATGCCGCCCATGTCGGGCATGCCACCGCCAGCACCGGCCTCGTCCTTGGGTGCTTCTGCAACCATGGCTTCGGTCGTCAGCAGCAGCGATGCCACGGAGGCAGCGTTCTGCAGGGCCGTGCGGGTGACCTTCGTGGGGTCCAGAATGCCCAGTTCGAGCATGTCGCCGTACGTGTCGTTCGATGCGTTGAAGCCGTAGTTGCCCTTGCCGGCCAACACAGCGTTCACCACCACCGAGGCTTCGCCGCCAGCGTTGTTCACGATTTCGCGCAGGGGCGCTTCGATGGCCTTGAGCACCAGCTTGATACCGGCTTCCTGGTCAGCGTTGTCACCCTTGATCGAGTCACCGACAGCTTGCTTGGCACGCAGCAGGGCCACGCCACCACCGGCCACAACGCCTTCTTCCACAGCTGCGCGCGTTGCGTGCAGTGCGTCTTCCACGCGGGCCTTCTTTTCCTTCATTTCGACTTCGGTGGCAGCGCCGACCTTGATCACGGCCACACCGCCAGCCAGCTTGGCCACGCGCTCTTGCAGCTTTTCGCGGTCGTAGTCGGACGTGGCTTCTTCGATCTGCACGCGCACTTGCTTGACGCGGGCTTCGATGTCACCCGCAGCGCCAGCGCCGTCGATGATGATGGTGTTTTCCTTGCCCACTTCGATGCGCTTGGCCTGGCCCAGGTCGGCCAGGGTCACCTTCTCGAGGGTCAGGCCCACTTCTTCAGCGATGACCTTGCCGCCCGTCAGGATGGCGATGTCTTCCAGCATGGCCTTGCGGCGGTCGCCGAAGCCAGGAGCCTTCACGGCCACAACCTTCAGGATGCCGCGGATCGTGTTCACGACCAAGGTAGCCAGGGCTTCGCCTTCGACTTCTTCGGCAATGATCAGCAGTGGACGGCCAGCCTTGGCAACTTGCTCCAGCGTGGGCAGCAGGTCGCGGATGTTGCTGATCTTCTTGTCGAACAGCAGCACGAAGGGGTTGTCCAGAATGGCGGATTGCTTTTCTGGGTTGTTGATGAAGTAGGGCGACAGGTAGCCGCGGTCGAACTGCATGCCTTCCACGACGTCCAGTTCGGAGTCGAGGGACTTGCCGTCTTCCACGGTGATCACGCCTTCCTTGCCAACCTTGTCCATGGCGTCAGCGATCAGCTTGCCGATGGTTTCGTCGGAGTTGGCGGAGATCGAACCCACTTGGGCGATTTCCTTGGAGGTGGTGGTGGGCTTGGAAGCCTTCTTCAGCTCGGCAACCAGGGCCGTCACAGCCTTGTCGATACCGCGCTTCAGGTCCATCGGGTTGATACCGGCGGCCACGTACTTG
This sequence comes from Acidovorax sp. Root267, assembly GCF_001429215.1. Classification (NCBI taxonomy): domain Bacteria; kingdom Pseudomonadati; phylum Pseudomonadota; class Betaproteobacteria; order Burkholderiales; family Comamonadaceae; genus Acidovorax; species Acidovorax sp. Root267. The sequence goes on along the minus strand of NZ_LMJC01000029.1, from coordinate 4,743 downwards.
AAGCCTTCGCGCACGATGGCCTGGGCCAGCACGGTGGCGGTGGTGGTGCCGTCACCAGCGTTGTCGCTGGTCTTGGAGGCCACTTCCTTCACGAGCTGGGCACCCATGTTCTGCAGCTTGTCCTTGAGTTCGATTTCCTTGGCCACGGACACACCGTCCTTGGTCACGGTAGGGGCGCCGAACGAGCGCTCCAGCACCACATTGCGGCCCTTAGGACCCAGGGTCACCTTGACCGCGTTGGCCAGGATGTTCACGCCTTCAACCATGCGCGCGCGGGCTTCGCCGCCGAAAACTACGTCTTTTGCTGCCATGATGGAGCTCCTAAATTTTGTTCAAATTGACTGCTATCGCTTATCCAGTAAGCGTTAGAAGCTATGAAAAGATGAGTAAGGGAGAGGGTGAGAAATTACTTCTCGACCACTGCGAACAGATCGTCTTCCTTCATGACCAGCAGCTCGTCGCCGTTGACCTTGACGGTCTGGCCCGAGTACTTGCCGAACAGAACGCGGTCACCGACCTTCACGTTCAGGGCGAGCACGTCACCCTTGTCGTTCTTCTTGCCGGGACCGACGGCCAGCACTTCACCTTGATCGGGCTTTTCAGCGGCGTTGTCAGGGATCACGATGCCGGAGGCGGTCGTGGTTTCGCTTTCGATACGCTTGACGATCACGCGATCGTGCAGAGGGCGAAGGTTCATTGCAATGCTCCTGTTTTCAGTAAAAAAAGCTGACTTACTCAGCGTCTGGAGACCCAGGCGCTACCAAACTTCCGACAGGCAAGGTGGTGTTAGCACTCGTCTGTGGTGAGTGCTAATGATACGGGCATTTGTGGCGGTTTCAAGACGTCCAAGGCATTTCCCGATTTCTTCGGATGCGTTGCGGGCGCAGTTGCGGAACGCCACTCTACTTTCGTTTTTCCGCCACTTAACTTTAGATTTGACGACCCGCTGGCGCGCAGGGACTGGGCACGTGATCTGTTTACCACCCTCTGAGCCGCAAAGAATCACAATTGAAAAATTAGAAGTAAGTGCAAACTATCGACTGCATTCGACAGTGACTTGGTTGCTACTACGTCAGCCTAAGGCTGGTTGCAGTCATACGCTGACTGCAAACGAATGAGTACTATCGGCCACAACCGGCCGTTCGCACGACCCGTTAAATGTATGAAGAAATCCACTCGCGCATTCATCGAGGTGCTGGCCAACTCACCAGTTCTGAAGCCAGTTTTGTACGAGGCTGATGAGAGTTGGACGCCGCAAGAGCCGCCGGAGACGACGCTGTTGTCGAGCTTCGTCGATCGGTTGTTGGACGTCTCAAAGAATCCAGCTGCCGCTGAGACACGGCGAGCGATCTTGCTGGTTGAGACCGCGATGGAGAGCGGGGATATTGCTTTGGTGACGATAGTGGCCACAGGGTTCATCGAAGGGCTAGTCGCCTCAGCCAGTGAACTGGGCGTGCTCCCGCAGTTTCTTGCCGCACTTGGCCCATCGTCGCGGCGCCATGCAGATGCCTGGCTGGAGTTCAAGGGCTGAAGCCGGCCAGAACCGGCCGTTCGCCAGTCCGTCAGAATCCTCCGTGAGCCCTCATTCAAGAAGCTATGAACCGCTGGACTCCAATTTCTCGTGACGAGCTGGAGGGGCTATTGTCCGATCAGCTCGCCAAGTGCTTACAAGAACACGCCGAACAGTTTGCCCGCTTTCGCGTCCCATTTCGCACCGCATCGGTCATGCGTGGCGGTGTGAGCGAATCAGTATTTATCGTGGCACAGCTTGGGCAAGTAGCCATCTACTACGAAGACGTTGAAGAAGGGTTTAACGTTTCAGAGGTCGCATCCGACGGCTCCCTTCTCACCCCCGGGTTCGAGCAGTGGACCATCACCGATGCAATTCAACACCTTCTCGCCCTCCCTCACGATAGCGTTCGGAGCGAGCCTGATACTGCCCGTCGTTGACAGGCAAAGCTCGGCCAACAACCGACACTGTGTTGGTGCCGATGCAATCTTGACCAGCTAAACCGCAAAGTGCCAATCCAATATTGACCAGGGTGTTCCACTGACCTGCTGAGAATTTCAGCAGGGATCTGTTGGTGCCGATGCAATCTTGACCAGCTAAACCGCAAAGTGCCAATCCAATATTGACCAGGGTGTTCCACTGACCTGCTGAGAATTTCAGCAGGGATTCAAGGTGATCACCATGGACATGATTGGCAAGGTCAGGCGCATGAGGCTGCGCGACCAACTCTCCCTCAGCGAGATCGCAAAGCGCACGGGCCTGTCGCGCAACACGGTCAAGAAGTGGCTCAAGGCGCCCGGCGATGTTGTGCCGAAGTACGCGCGGGTGAAGTTCGATGGCAAGCTCACGGCGTTCGAGCCGGCCCTGCACCAGGCGCTCACAACCGACAGCCATCGCCCCAAGCAGGGACGGCGCAGCGGCCGTGCCTTGTTTGCTCAGATACAGGCCCAGGGCTACCGCGGCGGTTACAGCGCCGTCACCGACTACATCCGGCGCTGGCGGGTGGAGTCAGCAGCCAGTCCGGCCAAGGCGTTCGTTCCGATGAACTTCGAGCTGGGCGAGGCCTTCCAGTTCGACTGGAGCGTCGAAGCCATGGTCGTTGGCGGCGTGTTCTACAACATGCAAGTTGCGCACCTGAAGCTGTGCGCCAGCCGTGCTTTCTGGCTGGTGGCCTACCCCAGCCAGGGCCACGAGATGCTGTTCGATGCCCACACTCGCTCGTTCCAGGCACTTGGCGGCGTCACCCGGCGCGGCATCTACGACAACATGCGCACCGCCGTGGACAAGGTGCAGCGCGGCAAGCAGCGCACCGTCAACGCTCGATTCGCGGCCATGTGCAGCCACTACCTGTTCGACGCCGACTTCTGCAACGTCGCCTCGGGCTGGGAGAAGGGGGTGGTGGAGAAGAACGTGCAGGACAGCCGCAGGCGCATCTGGATCGAAGCCGCGACCCGTCGCTTCGGCTCGTTCATCGAACTCAATGCCTGGCTGAGCGAGCGGTGTCGTTCGGTGTGGAGCGACACCACGCATCCGATCCACCGACAGTTCACCGTGGCCGAGATGTGGGAGTTGGAGAAGCCTCACCTCATGTCCATGCCGGCCCCCTTCAACGGCTATGTCGAGCGGCTGGCCCGGGTCAGCAGCACCTGCCTGGTGGCCGCCGCGCGCAACCGTTACTCCGTGCCGTGCGAGTGGGCCGGCCACATCGTCAGCACCCGCGTCTATCCCGAACGAATCGATGTGGCGGCCGCAGATGCCGTCGTAACCAGCCATGCCCGGCTGCCGGGCAGTGGCCAGACCAGCTACGACTGGCAGCACTACATCGACCTGGTGCAGCGCAAACCGGGCGCATTGCGCAATGGCACGCCGTTCCTGGACCTTCCGGCGCCGTTGCTGCGTTTGCGCCAGTCGCTGCTCAGGCACCCTGGAGGAGACCGGGTCATGGCACAGGTGCTGGCCGTGGTGCCGCAGGCTGGGCTGGAAGCGGTGCTGGTGGCCATCGAGCTGGTACTCGAAGGCAGGGCCCCCAGTGGCAGCATCAGCGTGGAGCACGTGCGCAACGTGCTGGCCCGCTTGAACAACCCGGCCACGCCGGCGCAGGCGCAGACGTCCTTGCAACTCACCCAGGCGCCCAAGGCCGACACCGCGCGTTATGACCGGCTGCGCCCCACCCACCAGGATCATCTAGACGGGCAGGAGGTGGGCCATGCGTGAGACCTCCATCGATGTACAGGCCCAACTGAAGGCGCTGCGGCTCAACGGCATGGCCACGGCCTGGGCCGATCTGACGGAGCAAGGCGGCGATACGACCCTGGCCGCATCACGCTGGCTGGTGGAGCACCTGCTGCAGGCTGAAGATGCTGATCGGGCGATGCGTTCCATCGCCCACCAGATGAAGGCGGCACGCTTCCCGATGCACCGCGACCTGGCTGGGTTCGACTTCACCGTCGCGCCGGTCGACCGCGCGTTGATCCAGAAACTGGCGGACCTCTCGTTCACGCAGGATGCGCAGAACGTGGTGCTGGTCGGCGGCCCAGGCACCGGCAAAACCCACCTGGCCACGGCGCTGGGAATTGCTGGGCTCACCCGGCACGCCAAGCGAGTGCGGTTCTACTCCACGGTCGATCTGGTCAATGCCCTGGAGCATGAGAAGAGCCAGGGCCGTGCCGGACGCATCGCCATGAGTCTGGTGCGCATGGATCTGGTCGTGCTCGACGAGTTGGGCTACCTGCCCTTCAGCCAGGCCGGTGGCGCCTTGTTGTTCCACTTGCTGTCCAAGCTGTACGAGCACACAAGCGTGATGATCACCACCAACCTGACGTTCGCGGAGTGGTCCACGGTGTTCGGCGATGCCAAGATGACCACTGCGTTGCTGGATCGCTTGACCCATCACTGCCACATCATCGAGACCGGCAACGAGTCCTACCGCTTCCGTCACAGCACGCACGAAGCCCGGGGCCGCATAAAGACGCGCGAGCAGACCAGGAGGGCAGTGGCCGCCCAGGTGAGCGAGACCGCGGAGGAAGGGGCCTCGCCTGATGGCTCGGCCATACCAACCACGAGTTCAAAAAAAGGAGGACCTACCGAAGCATCCACCCTATAGTTATCCACAGTTGGCTTCAAATGGAACCAGCTCTAGCCCCTGGTCAATGTTCGACTGGCACTGCTGATCACGTTTGCACTGGCACTAACAGCTGCGGGCGTTGATCGCCTCTTGCCGGTAGTACGGCAGG